>CAYTMU010000015.1:13237-74842 GCA_964438975.1 uncultured Roseivirgaceae bacterium
CCACGAAGAACCACAAAGCACACAACGAAATCTAAAAGCCATCGTGACCTTCGTGCTACTGCATTAGTTTCCGGTATTCAGAATCTTACGGTATTTCTCGTCGCTGTGCAGTATCTCGATCGCTGATTTGACTTCGTCGTCGTGCTCGAAGGCGGATTCAATCCGGCCGCGGTCGAGGTGGTGGCGCGCGACGATCTCCTGTTGCAGCATGCGCTTGATCTGATCTTTATAAGTGATCAACTCGTTCTTCTTGCTGTCGTTCAGCTTCGCGGTCATCTGATCAAGCTGGCCTTTTAGTCCCTCGTAGTATTTTTCTTTCTTCGCCTCTTCGGCAAGCTGCTGCAATCCGTACTCGATATAGGATTTGTAGGAGTAGTCCTTATTCTTCATCCAGGCGAGGAAGTGCTGGTAGTCCGCCTCGCTCAACGTGAACTCACGCGGATTGACGGGTGCGGGGTGCCGGTGCACCCACTCCGTGACATAATCGAAGATCAGACCTTTTTCGACCAGGACCTGGGTCAACGGGTGTGCGTCGATATTCTCGATCTTGATGTCGGG
Organism: uncultured Roseivirgaceae bacterium; assembly: GCA_964438975.1. Lineage (GTDB taxonomy): Bacteria > Bacteroidota > Bacteroidia > Cytophagales > Cyclobacteriaceae > Chryseosolibacter. The sequence continues at coordinate 13,796 of CAYTMU010000015.1, forward strand.
GTCGACACCTCCGCCGTCGTAGACAGTCCGGCCATGGGTGGTCTTAAACGCCTGCTTGATCGAATCAGGAATTGAAAGCACACTGCCATCTTCCCGGCGATGGCTATAGTCGAGAACCTGGATACACCTTCCCGCAGGCGTGTAATATTTGGCGGTTGTCACCTTGAGTTGCGAGTTGTAGGAGAGTGGGCGGCTTACCTGTACCAATCCCTTTCCAAATGACTTCTCGCCGATGATGACACCGCGATCGTAGTCCTGAAGTGTTCCGGCGACGATCTCGGAAGCTGACGCGCTTCCGCGGTTGATCAGGACCGCTATCGGAATTTCGGTGTTCAAGGGGTTGTTGAGTGTTTCATATTTAAGGTTGTTCTCAGGGATCTTCCCTTGGGTGCTGACCACGAGCTTTCCCTTAGGGATAAAAAGATTGGTGATGTTGACAGCCTCGATCAGCAGTCCTCCGGGGTTGTTCCGAAGATCGAGGACAACGCCTTTGGCACCCTTCGCGATCAGGTCAGTCAACGCGCCTCTCACTTCCTTGCCCGCGTCAGGAGTGAAGTCGGACAGGTGAATGTACGCAATGTCGTTGCCGATCATTCCATAGAATGGAACGTTGTTGACCTTTACCTTCTCGCGACGGAATTGAAGCTCGAGAGGTTTATCTGCACCGTACCGCTTTATTGTGAGATTTACAGTGGTGCCTACTTGCCCTTTCATCAACTGGCTGGCCTCTTCCCGTGAGAGCTTGCTGAGGTCCACTCCATCGATCCTGATGATCTCATCGCTGATGCGGAGTCCGCCTTTCTGCGCTCCGAAGCCTTCGATTATCATGGTCACTACCGTGCGACCATCGATCTCGCGCGTAACCGCTCCGATGCCCCCGTATTGTCCGGTATTCATCGTACGGTAATCTTCAACTTCGTCTTCAGGAATGTAGTTCGTATACGGATCGAGCGATGCAAGCATCGCGTCTATCCCCGTGCGGATAAGCTTGTTTGGATTGACTTCGTCCACGTATAGCGCATTCACCTCTTTAAAGAGCGTCGCGAAAATGTCGAGATTCTTGGCGATCTCGAAGTACCGATCGGCCGGATTAGTGAACGACAGTCCTACAGTCGCTCCGATCACACACATTAGGACGATAATTCTCTTTTTCATCAGGATGAAGATAGTGAAAATGGTCCACAGTCCACACACTGTCCTCGACTGTGGACCGTCGACTGTTGTCTCAGACTGTGGACCGTCGACCGTGGACCGTGGACCAACTAAAGGGCACGCTGGAGAAATCGCAGCCAGTTGCCGTGAGATATATTGACTACATCCTCCTCGGTGTACCCTCGCTTCTTCAGCAATGCGGGTATCTTTTGCAGGTCGGCGATGGTGTCGACATCATAGGGATTCTGCTCCTTCCCGAATGCGCCGTCGAGGTCGGAGCCGATGCCGATGTGAAGAGCGTTGCCGGCGATCTGGCAGATGTGGTCCATGTGGTCTATCAATGCGTTCAGATTGCAATTCATCTGTCGCGGGTCTGAAAGCCCGCGCTTCCAGTCTGGAACTATCATCCACGCATCCAGCACGCCACCGATCACAGCACCCCTGGTGATGAGTTCTTTTATCTGGTCGTCACTGAATTGCCGGTTATGATTGACCAGCGTCCTGCAATTATTATGACTTGCCCAGACAGGACCTGTGAAATGATCCATGGCCTCCCAGAAACTGTCGTCGCAGAGATGTGTGGCATCGAGAATGATGTTCAATTTCTCCATTTCTTTCAACAGTGCGCGACCGCTGGATCCCATGAAGCCGGTGGCGTCGGTGCCTTGTGCATATCTGCCCGGACCGTAATGGGCGGGGCCGAGCGCTCGCAATCCGTATTCATACGCCCGTTCGAGGTGATGCAACGTCACAATGGAGTCAGCACCCTCGAGACTGAGGATATAGCCGATCGGCTTCTTTTCCGCGGTGGTCGTTTCCCACCGTTGCAGATGTTGTTCGATGTCGGGCCAGGATGTCAATTGCACGAGTTCACCATCGTCTTCCATGGCCCGGTACCATGCGAGTTGCGCCTGGGTCTGCGCCCATGCTTGCTCGGGGGAATTCCAGCCCGGTAGCGGGTTGCCCGGTGCCACATAACGCGCGATCTGGGTGGCGACGACGATCGCGATGTTGCCCCGGCGAAGCTCTGGGAAACACACGGTTGAATTTCCCCGGTCGGGTTTGTCGGTCATCCCATTTTCGCGATTCCGGATATCGTCGATCGTTCTTCGAAGATCGCGATTCCATTCCATCGCATTCATGCTGAGGTCCAGATGTGCGTCTACTAACAACATAGATGTTTGTTTATTGCTGTCTGACTGTTATCAGACAGTAAGTCGTCTCTTCCTCGACAGGATCGGCCAGGTATCGACAAGTGTGTTCTCTGTGCTGATCGCCGCTTCGTCATATAACGCAACAGTGGGACAAATGTGATGCGGTACTCCGTAGAAAACATGTCCGGGCAGGTAGCCATGTGGTGTCGCGCTCTCCCAGACCATATGCTCTTCGCTGTGGCCGATCGGCGTAAGACCGGGTCCGTTGAGCAGGTATACGCGATTCGTCAATGGGTTCTCCGAAGCGATTGACTTATGACCGAGATCCAGGCACAGAGTAGTTGCGCTGGGTACGCTGATGACGCGGGTTACGACCAGGGCAGCGAACTCGAATGCTTGTTCGGTGAGAAGTTGCTGGTACCCCTTATCCCAGAAAACAAAAGTCCCCGGACTTGTCTCCACATCCTTTCGTTTGGCGTGAATGGGGAATGTAGGTGTTCCTCCCGCGACAACGACGGGATCTATCCCGGTAGATTCCGTTATCGCGTGTTTCATCTTCAGGACTCCAGCAAATGCTTCATCGCATTTCCTGGTGCGTTCAGCAAAGTCGGCGTCACCGATGTGTCCGTCGTAGGCGTGAAGTCCGACAAACACAATTTCTTCATTCGTGAGGGCTTCCATGAATACCGCCATGGCGTTCTCTCCCGGTGCGACGCCGCTGCGGTTCATGCCTACGTTGAGGTCGATGAATACTCTGGCTTTGGATCGATGTAACCATGCTTCGCTCGAGAGCTCACTAAGTGATAACTCATTGTCTACGAGGCACGAAAACAATATCTCAGGGAATCGCGCCTGTAGTTCAAGGAATCGCTTCACTTTCGGACCCACTGGCTGGTAGGCGAGTAATATATCCTTTGCGTTGGCGCGGGCCAGCATCTCGGCTTCGGCGATAGTAGCACATTTGAATTTGCCGATCCCGGCCTGGAGCATCAGGCGAATTACGTCCGGGCACTTATTGGTTTTGACATGCGGTCTTAGATGCGCCGGGTCGCCGATCATTGCTACTGCTGTCGCAATGTTATTTACAACACGCTCTTTGTATATGACCAATGCGGGCGTGTCAAGCTTTGAAATATTTGAAAGAGTATACTCGTCAGTCATCGCGTGTTAATTCGAATATTGCTTCGATTTCTACGGCGATGTTTCCTGGCAATGAGCCCATGCCGACCGCACTACGCACACCCACCCCGTTGTCTTCACCCCATATCCGCGCGAACAATTCGCTGCATCCATTGATAACGTAAGGATGCTGCCCGAAGTCCGGCGTACTATTGACCATTCCCAAGACCTTTACCACACGTCCGATGTGGTCGAGACTTCCGAGTTGCGCCTTGAGTGTGGCAAGAATGGTCAGTCCGACTTGTTGCGCCGCGATCTTTCCTTCGTCCGGGTCAATGTTCTGACCGACTTTTCCCGTGATCAGTGAACCATCTTCCCGCACGGGTCCATGCCCCGACACGTATATCAGGTTATCGACGCGCAGTATGGGTTTATAGACACCGGCCGGCTTTGGTGCCGGCGGCAGTGTAAGTCCGAGTTTGGCGAAGCGTTCTTCCGCAGTCATGTCTATACGTTCAGGAAATGAATGAATTCAAGATCATCACACCGATGATCCCCACGATCGCCACGATTGTTTCCATCAGCGACCAGGAACGGAGCGTATCTTTAATACTCAGGTTGAAGTATTCTTTAAAGAGCCAGAATCCCCCGTCGTTGACATGGGAAAACATCAGGCTTCCGGCGCCGATCGCGAGCACCATGAGGTTCGGATTGACACCGCCAGATGACATGAGCGGCATGATGATCCCGGCAGCGGTGAGACCCGCAACGGTAGCTGACCCGACGCAGACGCGGATGACACACGCGATAAACCACCCCAGCAAAAGCGGATGTACATCCATACCCATCAGCATGGTGCCGATCTCCTGGCTTACGCCGCTGTCGATGAGGATCTGCTTAAGCGCTCCCGCTCCACTCATGATCAGCAGGATCATCGCAATGTCTTTTACCGCATCGCCGTAAATGTCCATGATCCTTTGGATGCTCGTCCCCATGCGCAGTCCGAGTGTCCAGGTAGCGATCGCGAGTGAGATCAGGAGTACCATGTCCGGGTCGCTGAGGAATACGAATATTTTCCCGGCACGTCCCTCTTTCGGAACATACGGGTCAAGCAAAGTAGTCGTCGCCAGCAGGATCACGGGAAGTAACGCGGAGACAACACTGTTGAACAACCCTGGAAGTTTACTTTCTTCGACCTCACTTGGCCGGAACGTATCGGGAAGTTTGGTGTGAATGTTGCGCAGGGTTCGCGCAAACAGCGGCCCCGCGATGACGACGGTCGGGATTGCTACCGCGATTCCATAGAGAAGCGTTTGTCCCATGTCAGCCCCGAACTGTGCGACGAGATAGGTCGGGGAGGGGTGGGGTGGCAGGAATCCATGTGTTACCGAAAGGGAGGCAAGCATGGGAAGCCCGATATAGACCGCGGGTAACTTGAAGCGGTATACCACTGAGAAGATCAGCGGAACCACAAGTACGAATCCCACATTGTAGAACAGCGGTATGCCGATGATGAAACCTGTTGCGACGAGTGCCCACTGAATGTACCGTTCGCCAAACAGCGACATCATGCCCGAAGCGATACGTTGGGCGCCACCGCTCTCCGCAACGAGTTTCCCGAGCATGGCACCGGCAACGATGACGATCACCAGAGAACCCAGCATGTCGCCGATCCCTTTTTGAATCGAGCCGGTCAGCCGGGCAGGGTCGATGCCGAGGAGCAAGCCCGCGAGAACGGAGATGATAAGAAAGGCGAGAAACGCGTTGACTTTGAACCGGGTGATGAGCAGGACAAGAATGCCGATGCAGAGTAGGACGATCAGTATAGACATGTCGCCCCTGGGATTAGAATTTGTCCGGTATCTGAACGATGCGCACGACGATCTCATGCGGGTCGCCGTCGGTGTCGACAAGGGTGAACTTTACCATCGGGTTGTCTTTGCCCAGGTGATTCTCAACATGCGTGATCTTGTTATTGAGGAGGTGTTCCTGGATCTGATCTTGAAGGATCTGCAGGGCGTTCGCAAAATCCACTTCAAGAGAACTTGGATTGTAGTTCGTTGTCTTCATGCGGTTTTTTTACCACCGGATAAGTGCAGAGGCCCACGTGAAACCACTGCCAAATGCGGCGAGACAAATTAAGTCATTTTCTCTGATTTTCCCTTCCGCCCAGGCCTCGCTCATCGCGATCGGTATGGACGCCGCGGTCGTATTGCCATACCGCATGATGTTATTGTACACCTGATCGTCAGACAATCCGAGTTTTCCCTGTATATACTGACTGATGCGCAGGTTGGCTTGATGAGGCACCAGGAGATTGATATCCTCTTTGGTCAGGTCATTAGCTTTCAGTGCCTCTGCAATTACTTCCATGAACTTTACCACTGCGTGCTTAAAGACCTGGTTGCCGTTCATAACAACCTTGAAGCTCGATGTGTCGGTGATCTTATCAGGCTGACGTTCCTCATTCGGACGACTGCTGCCGGGATCTTTGATATACAGATCTTCGGCGTACCTGCCGTCGGCATGGAGGTGTGTTGAGAGAACACCAGGCTTATTCGATGGCTGAACGATCGCTGCGCCTGCGCCGTCGCCAAAGATCACGGCCGTGTTTCTGCCGTTTGTTGATATATCGAGGGCAGTTGATTGTATCTCAGCGCCTACCACCAGTATAGTCTTGTACATCCCGGTCTTGATGAACTGATCGGCAACGGAGAGGGCATAAATGAATCCTGAGCAGGCGTTCCGGATGTCGAGTGCCGGTACTCCTTCCAGTCCTAATTCGCGTCCGAGCAACACACCTGAGCCGGGAAAGAAGTAATCAGGTGTGATTGTCGCCAGTATGATAAAATCAATATCACTTTCCGTGAGCCCCGCACGCCCGAGGGCCATGCGTGTTGCCGTCGCCGCCATGTTTGCCACAGTGTCCTTCGCGGGATCGATCCACCGGCGTTCTTCAATACCGGTCCGCTCGACGATCCATTCGTGATTCGTATCCATCACTGTCGACAGGTAGTCGTTCGTGATGATCTTCTCCGGCACGTAGTGACCGAGGCTGGTGATTTTTGTATAGCGCATAGTTGTTTGGCTTAGGTCCAAGGTCTACAGTCGACAGCCCACGGTCCGCCGTGGATGATCACAATACTACGTTAACGATCCGTCCATGCACGACAATAACCTTTCTCGGAGCTTTACCGTCGAGCCATTTTTGTACAATATCCGAAGCCAGGACTGTTTTTTCAACGTCTTCTTTTGGCATCTCGAGCGCGAACTTCATTTTTGCTCTGACTTTGCCGTTTATGGATATCGGATACTCGAAGACATTTTCTTTCAGGTATTCCTCATTCACATCGGGAAAGACGGCGTCAAATATCGTCTGTTGATGTCCGAGAAGCCCCCATAGTTCTTCGGCTATGTGAGGCGCGAATGGCGCCAACGCGATGACGAGCGGTTCGAGCACTGCACGCTTGTCGGTTTTGAGCGATGTTAACTCATTGACGCAGATCATGAATTCACTGACGCTTGTGTTAAAAGAGAAGGAGTCAATGTCTTGCTCGATCTTCTTTAGCGTGCGATGAAGGATCTTTAGTTCATCTGGCGTCGGCTCCGCGTCGGAGACGTGGAAGCTGCCGTTGCGCTGGTGAAAGAGATTCCAGAACCGGCGTAAGAATTTGAATACGCCGTCGATCCCGTTCGTATTCCAGGGCTTTGATGCCTCGAGCGGACCGAGGAACATTTCGTACATCCGCAAAGTATCTGCACCGTAGCTGTCGATGATGTCATCAGGGTTGACGACGTTGAAATACGATTTGCTCATCTTTTCGATCGCTGCCCCGCAGATATACTTTCCATCTTCGAGGATGAACTCCGCGTTGGCGAAGTCGGGCTTCCACTGGGTGAATGCTTCGCGGTTGAGTTCGAGACCATTCACCAGCGTGATATCGACGTGAAGCGGATCGGTCTCATACTGGTCTTTGAGTCCAGCGGATACAAACTTGTTAGTACCACGTATCCGATAGACGAAGCGTGAGTCGCCGGTGATCTTGCCTTGATTGATCAGTTTGCGGAAGGGCTCTTCAAATCCCAAATAGCCAAGATCGTGCAGGATCTTCACCCATAGCCGCGCGTACAGCAAGTGTGCAACGGCGTGTTCAGAGCCCCCGATATACACGTCTACCTGCCCCCAGTAGTCGAGCGCTTCCCTGCTGGCAAATGCCTTTTCGTTGTGCGGGTCGGTAAATCGCAGAAAGTACCATGCGGCGCCGGCGTGTGTCGGCATGGTGTTGGTATCGCGCCGTTTGTCATTGCCGAAATTCACCCATTCCGTAAGATTCGCCAGCGGACCCTCGCCAGTGCCGGAGGGGCGGAAATCATTTGAGTCGGGGAGTTCAAGAGGCAAGTCCTCTTCCGCCATTGCGTAGGGGATGTCATTCCGGTATACAACCGGGAACGGCTCGCCCCAATAGCGCTGACGGCTCCAGCCCGCGTCCCGCATCTTGTAGTTCACCTGGCGTTGTCCGACTCCGAGTTCTTCCAACTTCCCGACAACAACATTGATCGCTTCGCGCATCACCAGGCCGTCTAGGAATCCGGAATTCTCCAGCGTAGCCTCGTATGTCGGGTTTGCTTCCTCGCCGTTGTAGTGTACGCCGATGATGTTGGTTATTGGCAGGTTGAAGTGTCTCGCGAATTTGTGATCACGTTCGTCGCCACAGGGCACACCCATGATGGCGCCGGTTCCGTATCCAGCCAGAACGTATTCACTGATCCAAATCGGAATCTCCCGGTTGTTGAACGGATTGATGGCGTAGGCGCCGGTGAAGGCCCCTGTTATCTTTTTCACTTCGGCCATTCGGTCGATTTCCGACCGGCTTTCCACGTACGATAAATAGCTGTCGACATCGGCCTGTTGCGCGTTACTGGTGATGTCCTTTACCATCTCGTGCTCGGGTGCAACGACCATGAAGTCGACTCCGAAAATGGTATCAGGCCGGGTGGTGAATACAACCATCTCCTTCACGACGGACCGTTCACTTCTGACTTCGAAGCGCACGCGCGCGCCGGTGCTCTTGCCGATCCAGTTGCGCTGGATATCCTTCATCGACTCGCTGTAGTCCACATGCTCCAGACCTTGGAGCAACCGATCCGCGTACTCGGTGATCCGGAGGCTCCACTGGCGCATCTGTCGCTTCACAACGGGAAATCCGCCTCGGTAGCTCACGCCGTTGATCACCTCGTCGTTTGCCAGTACTGTCCCCAAAGCTTCACACCAGTTCACATCCGTAAATGCCAGGTAAGCTAACCGGTACTGCATCAGGATATCCTGGCGCAATTTTTCATCGAACGTTCGCCATTCGTCAGCTGAAAAAACAGCTCTGTCGGTGTCGGGAAGTTTGTATTTGATATTTGGGAAAGGATACTCGGCGTTTCCCGCCGATTCGAAGATTTTTATCAACTCTTCTATCCGCTCCGCTTTATCCTTTTTTCGATTGTACCAGCTGCCGAAGATCTGAAGAAAGATCCATTGGGTCCACTTGTAGTAAGAAGGGTCACAAGTACGGATCTCCCGGCTCCAATCATAGGAGAATCCGATCTTGGACATTTGCCGTACGAAGTTCCGGATGTTCTGATCAGTCGATTTTGCAGGGTGAATACCGTGCTCTATGGCGTACTGTTCGGCGGGTAATCCGAAGGCATCGAACCCCATCGGGTGCAGTACGTTGAAGCCCTTGAGCCGCTTGTACCGGGCGACTATATCGGAAGCGATATAACCCAGCGGGTGACCGACGTGGAGGCCCGCTCCGGAGGGGTAGGGGAACATATCCAGCACATAGTATTTCGGCTTCTCTGATGCCGACACCTTGTAGACGTCGCGCTTCACCCACTCGCTGCGCCATTTTTCCTCAATCCGTTTGATCTCTTCCTTGCTGTATTCGCTCATTATTAAGTTTCAAAATTGAAGGGCAAAATTAAGTATTCCTGTGAATCGGGAAACAGCTTTGAAGTCATCCGCGGAATCGACGGGATGCCCGGAATTGTACACGTCTGGACGGTTAATTCTGGATCAGGGGTCGAATCGCCTCGATATCCGCCTGCTTGATCGGCTTGGTGATCATCTTGATCACATTCCTGTGAAGGAGTACTTGTTCCCGGTCGGCTGCGCTTCCGGAACTGGTGAGCACGACAATCCGGGAATGCTCCCGTATTTTTTCCGGCAGGCTTGAAAAGAGGTTCAGGAAAAGGAAACCGTCAACAACCGGCATGTTCAGATCGAGGAAAATCACATTTGGAGGCGCGTCCCCGTTGAGATTTTTTAGCCAGCTGAGCGCACTTTCAGCAGAACGATAGGCGACGAGTTCCTTTGAAAAATTACACAACTCAAGAAAACGGCGATGGATAAAAAGATCGATCTCGCTGTCGTCGATGAGCATGGCTTTGTCCACCATTTCAATATAGGGTTAGGGTCTCTTCAAACTTACGGAAAAAAGCGATTAAATTGGACATTCAGATGGAAAAATATGCGCGCGCCGGTTTTTCGGGACTGAAAAATGTGTTAAAATTGAATCTTCTATAAGCAAGAATGATGTACTCTTTTTCAGGCGCGGTCCATGCAACGGGTGGGCCATCGCTTCCGGCCGTCAAAAGAAATAACTAACTATCAAAATAAATTTAATATGAAATTACAGCGACCTACGTATGTGTTAGCAATAGCCACGGTCATGATGGTTCTGGCATCCTGCTCCCAGTCGGGCGGTGATAAGGACCAGAACTCCCGTGAGTTTGACGAGGCCAGCGAATCACTGAAACATCAGATTGAAGAAGTGGCGTACAACATTCCTCCTCCGTCCGAGATACCATACATGCTTCAGGCAACCGGTGCTGAGTTTAACCAAAGCCTTGTCAACGGTCGCGATAAGGTCGATCAATACACGGCACAGAATGACAGGGCAGCACTTAACCTCGGTGTGTATGCGGCGGATATCGGGTACCTGACTTCCTATGACAAGACTCAGGAAGCGATCGACTACCTGGCGGCATGTAAGACATTGTCGGATGACCTGGGCCTCATCGGTACATTTGACGTTGCGTTGCTGGAAAAGTTTGAGAAGAATATATCTAACAAGGATTCCCTGACGACGCTACTGGATAAGACCATCAAGCAGAGCCAGAATTATCTGAAAGATGATAGCCGCAACAAACTTTCATCGCTGGTGGTAGCAGGAAGCTTTATCGAAGGTCTCTACATCGCTACTGGCCTGATCAAATCCTATCCCAAGAATATTCTGCCTGAAGATAACCGGAACCTGGTACTGACGCCTCTTATGCGGGTTGTGCTGGAGCAAAAGGGGTCCGTATCTGAGATGGTGAAGATGTTGGAGAACTCTGAACAAACGGAGACTGTCGCGGGGATTCGCGATGACTTTAAGGCGCTTGAACAAACCTACCAGAATCTGAATATCGAGGAGCAGATCAAGAATAACCGCGCTGACCTCGTACTCAGTGACAAAAACCTTGAAGGCATTACCAGTATCGTTGAGAAAATTCGCAAGCGGATAACGGGTTAGTTGTGATTTCTTCCCGTTTCAGAAGGACTGGCAATCAAATGCCAGTCCTTTTTTTTATTTGGAACTTTTTCTTTCACTATCTTTAAAAGCCTATTCCTGCTTGCTTATGAGTGAACCACTACTGAGGGCTATTTTGCGATTATTTGCTGTCGTTGCCAAACAAGGAGATGTAACCCGGCAGGAACGTGATCAGATCAGGGTGTTTCTTCAGGAGCATTTAAGCCACTCGGCCGTCGAAGGGTATCTCAGTTTTTTCGATGAGATCACCAGTGTCCCGCAGACTTCGGTGAGTGATGTGGAGAGAACGCGCCAGCTCTGCCAGGAGATCAACCCCGAATTAACGCAGAAGCAGAAGACGATCATCATTCTAGAGCTTTTCAGTATTATCCAGGCGGATGGGCACATATCCGACACGGAGAAGGAGCTTGTTAACGCGATCGGCGAGAGTTTCAAGATCAGTCAGGCGCGAATCGATTCGATCGAGACGTTCGTGCTCGGCCATACGGCCCAGGATCTCGACCACGACGATATGCTCATCGTCGACGGCTCTGCGCGGAAATCTTTTGCGCGCGCAAAGCATTTCTCCCGTCAACATCTCGACGGACTTATTGCCGTACTCCACGCGGAGGAGCAGGGGATCTATTTTCTGAAGTATATCGGTTCCTCGGATGTCTACCTGAACGGCGTGCCGGTAAAGCCGCGGAAGGTTAATGTGTTGGCTGTGGGTAGCTTGTTGCGGTGGGATAAGGATGATCCGGTTTACTACGGCGAGATACAAAACGAATTCAAAAAGGTCAGCGAGGCGAGCCCGACAACATTTGAGGCGTCTAATATCAGCTACCATTTCAAAAACGGCAAACTGGGATTGCGCAACGTCAACCTTGCGGAAGAGTCCGGAAAGCTGATCGCCTTGATGGGCGCGAGTGGGGCCGGTAAGTCCACTTTGCTCCATGTTCTCAATGGGTCGGAACAACCGTCGGAAGGACAAGTGCTGATCAATGGTATCGACCTGCACAAGGAACCTCACCGCATCAAGGGTGTGATTGGTTTTGTTCCGCAGGACGATCTGCTGATCGAGGATCTCACGGTCTATCAAAATTTGTACTACGCCGCGAAACTGTGTTTCAGCGATCGGGCGGAGGAAGAGATCGACGCACTCGTGTTACGCGTATTGGAGGATCTCGGGTTAGCTGAGATCCGGGATTTGAAGGTAGGCTCTCCGTTACGCAAAACGATCAGCGGCGGACAGCGCAAACGCCTCAATATCGGACTGGAGCTCCTGCGCGAGCCTGCTGTCCTGTTTTGTGACGAACCAACAAGCGGTCTTTCATCACGAGACTCGGAGAATATTATAGACTTGTTGAAAGAACTTTCGCTGAAAGGAAAACTGGTCTTTGCGGTGATCCATCAACCTTCGTCGGACATTTTCAAGATGTTCGACAAGCTGCTCATTCTGGATACCGGCGGATATCAGATCTACTACGGAAACCCCGTCGATGCGGTGACGTATTTTAAACGTCGGATCAATCTCATAAACAGTGACGAAGGGGAGTGCTACCAGTGTGGCAATGTAAATCCCGAGCAGATATTCAATATTATTGAAAGTAAGGTCATCAACGAATACGGACACTTTACCAATGAGCGAAAAATTCCGGCGGAGCAGTGGAATGAGACTTTCCGGAAGTTCCACCGAACTCCACCGGTACGTCGTGTGACTACTGTTCCACATTCGACACTAAGTATCCCGGGCCGGGCAAAGCAAATGGTGCTTTTCGCTATGCGGGATGTTCAGGCGAAGCTGCACAACCGACAATACCTGGTTATCAACTTGCTTGAGGCACCCCTCCTGGCATTCATACTCGCGTTCATAGTCAAGTATTACAGTACGGACGCGACGGGGGAAGGAGAATACGTTTTCAGTAAGAACCCAAATCTTCCGGCGTATTTCTTTATGAGCGTTATCGTCGCTCTTTTTATGGGGTTGACGGTAAGCGCGGAGGAGATCATCCGCGATCGGAAGATTCTCAAGCGTGAAAAGTTCCTGAACCTTAGCCGGAGTAGTTACATTCTTTCCAAGATCGGAATACTGTTCACGCTTTCGGCATTGCAGACCGCTAGCTTTGTGCTCGTTGGAAACGCTATCCTTGAAATTCAGGGAATGCTCTTTCAACACTGGTTCATCCTGTTCAGTACCTCTTGCTTTGCGAACCTGCTCGGCCTCAATATTTCATCATCCTTTAACTCCGCCGTCACCATCTATATCCTGATTCCTCTGTTGCTGATCCCTCAACTAATCCTCAGCGGTGTGGTGGTAAAGTTTGACAAACTCAATCCCCGGATCGGAAACACCGAAACGGTTCCTCTGGTTGGCGATCTGATGGCTTCGCGCTGGGCGTTCGAGGCAGCTATGGTCACGCAATTCAAGGACAATAGGTTTGAACGCGAGTTCTTCCCCTATGATCAAGTGATGGCCGAGGCCGACTTCAAAAAGATATACCTGATACCGGAACTGCGCACGAAATTACAATTTGCCCTGAACCGGTATCATTCAGCAGATTCTGCTACCGCGGTGCAGGTAGATCGCAATCTACTCGTCGTTCGCAATAGTATTGAGGAAGAGTTGAGTAAACTCGGCGAGGACAAGTTCCCTCAGGTGAAGAACCTGGAGCTGACACACTTTGACTCGACATTGTATGATGAGACAACCGGTTTTCTCGCGAAGTTGAACAGCTACTATGTGAACCGGTTCAATACCGCGGACAAAGCTAAAGAGGAGAAAGTTTCCCGGATGACCGATACGCCCGAAAAACGCCGTGAGTTTGACCAGCTTCGCAATGACTACCACAACGAAGCCGTGTCGGAGCTTGTCAAGAACCTGGGCGAGACTCACCGCATTGTCGAGAGTGACGGCCAACTGATCCAGAAGATATTTCCGATCTACAAGGCGCCGGAACCCGATCATCTCGTCGACTTTGACGCACAGTTTTACATGCCGGCAAAGCATTTCATGAATACAGATCTTGATACCTATTACTTCAATATGACAGTCGTCTGGATGATGACTCTTATTCTTTCACTAACACTGTATTACGATGTGTTGCGCAATATCCTCAAGGGGATTGGTCGTGTTGGCGATCGCATAGAAATGAAATAATCATTTGACGCAGCCGGATATCATGTTCTTCATTCTGTCGAAAATTCTGAGTTTTCTGGTGATGCCGCTCACCCTTGTTTTCGTTTGTTTGTTGCTCTCCGGGCTTCTCAAGTCAACGAAATGGCGCAAGCGGACGTTCTGGATGGGTATGTTGCTCTTTTTTATTTTTTCGAATGAGTTCATAGCTAACGAATTGATGAAGCGCTGGGAGATCGATCCGGTGGCGTACCAGGACATGCGATCTTACCGTCTTGGAGTTGTGTTGACGGGCACCATGATCACGCAACTCAAACCAGATGACAGGGGGTATTTCGGAAGAGGTGCCGACCGTGTGGTTCATACCGTGCAATTGTACAAGCTCGGCCTGATTGATCGCATACTGGTAAGCGGAGGTAGTGGACGCGTGGTGGATATTGGGGAACGCGAAGCTGATCATTTCAGAAAGGTAATGTTGGTGATGGGTGTTCCCGATAGTGCAATAATGGTTGAGAACCAAAGTCGAAATACGCATGAGTCTGCTGTGGCGGTAAAGAGTTTGCTGGATGAAAAAGGATATTTGCCGGGAGAGTGTCTTCTGATCACTTCCGCGTTTCACATGCGCCGGTCACGGGCGTGTTTTGTGAAGGTGGGGCTGCCACTGGATGTTTTCACGACCGACTTCTACGCGCATCCCGGCGCGTATTACCCGGATGCTTTCGTGGTCCCGAAGCTGGTTGCGCTTATTTCCTGGCACAAGCTTGTAAGAGAGTGGGTAGGTATGGGTGCCTACCGCGTGGCCGGATATATTTAATACAGGATCACTAAGCGCACGAAGGACCACGAAGGGCACAAAGTTTTGTTTCGTTGTGGTCCTTCGTGGCCGTTGTGATCCTGCCTTTTTACAACATTCAAGGATTGATAGGCAATCCCGTTGCTGCGTAGTTCTGAAGATTGGCTTTTGGTACCGTTGAACCGAATTTCGCATTGATGGCGTCAATGAAGACATTCGCCAGGAAGGCATATCCCCGGCTGTTAGGATGAAGCCCATCCTCAGAGTAGATACCAGTGGGTGGATTGATATTTGGCGTAATCATGAGTCCATCCACGATGCCACCCTGAGCAGAGGTCAGGGCGTTCAATGCAGTGCTCACGTTGGCAAACGCCAGTCGTCCGGAGTACTTGGCGTCATTCGCTACGGTCTCGATATACGTATTAAACTCGTCGAGGCTTGTCATGATAGCGCCCGACTCTTCGGGCGTCAGCACGTATTGGTCTCCTACGGGAACAGTGATTCCCACAATCTGATTCGGCCCCAGTACACTCCCCAGCACGGTTGCGGTCGACAACGGTATGATGTCAGTTGATTTCGTCTGACGTGCGAGTGCGTACGGGAGGAGTGCTTCCGCTGGACCAGTCATGTACGGAGATAAGTCTTCCAGACCCTCATCGTTGAGAAGGATCGCGTTCTGGCCCGCTGAGTAGCTCAGCTTGCGAAGAGCGGCTTCCTCCGCCGTGATGATTTGGTTGGCAGCCATGATGTCGAGGAAGTCATTGTAGTTGTTTGCCAGGTTTGCCGTCAGCGTCGCAGCAGTCCCGGCGTCAAGCGGAATGGCATTCCAGGGCACGGCAGTGAAGTGTGGCATAGCGAACGGATTCGGGAAGTTGGCTAGTACCCCTCTGGCATCGTCGTTAGCCGCAAGGAAGATAGCATCAACTGCGCCGCTGAATTGTGCTTTGAAAGCATTGAGGTCCGTCAGCGGAGCCCGCGTTTCGTCGCCACCGTATGCTGCGTGTAACAACGCGTCATCCATTCCCAACCACATCAGTACAAACGTTCCGCCGTTGGCAACTGATGAGGCTGCATCCTCGATCAGCTTTGAGGTACCAGGCGTGGAGGCAAATCTCCCGTAGAAGGGATTGAACAGCGGGTGCGCTTGAGCACCGAGTGTCCAGTCACCGGTTTCTGATAGAAATGCCTGACCCATGAACATGGCAGGCACAGCGAAATTGTTGAGTTGTGTCACCGGTACTGCACCGGCTGACCCGGTGTACATGAATCCAGGATTGGCCTGAGGATCCGGCAGCGCGTCAGTAGAAACTACAGGAGCAGGTTGCGGCGGTGTTCCCTGCAATTTGAATCTACCCAGCACTGTCTGTCCTGCCGGGTTGGGTGAGACAAAGATATTGTAGCCGTTCACCGAGTTGATGTTCGGTTGATTGAAGGCCCCGCCGCCGACACACGCAAAGCGGTCGGCCAGCATTTTCGGAAGCGAGTTGCTTTGTCCTTCGTTAAACAAAGCGCCCGCCTGGAACCCGGCGGTAAACGAGGTGCCAATTGCGACAAACTTCGAGAAGTCGGCATCTCCCGGAGAAGCGCCGTCGGGGCACGCTGGTGCAGGTGCTTCCGGACAAATGATCGAAGGGTCGTCGGAAGGACAGGGGCTAGCCGAGTTATCTACTAACTCCTGTTCACAGGACACGGTCGCAATCATGAAAGTGACCGTGCAAAAGAGATATGTCAGTTTCTTCATGGTCTTCTTAATTAAGGAATTCATCAAATGTCAGCGAGAGGTAGTATTGCTGGCCAACGAACGGACCTCCGAGGTTCGTTCTGTAATCCGGGCCTGCGATGTTGGTGCCGCCCAGTTTGATGACCGTCTTGATCGACGGAACCTTGTAACTTACTTGTGCGTCGAGCAGGCCAAACGCCGGGACATTCCATTCACCGAAGTCGGACTGCCAGAGGAACTCCTGCTGCCATCTGAAGTTGACGTTAAAGCCGAGGTTCTGAGTGAGTTTACGGTTGCCGATCCCGATGTTGAACTTGTTCTCGGGCGTGTTGAACCCTGCCCGGAACTGACTGTCTTCGTCTGCGTTGTCGTCGAAGGTTGCATATGAATAGGATCCGTTCACGGCAAAGTTTCGCGGTAGGTTATACGTGAACCCGACTCCTACGCCAAGGGATGTTACGTCTTCGCTGGCATTAAGATAAGGTGTATAGATCGTGCCGGCTGGAACGACATTGCCGTGATGTGTTGTCGGTTCTTTGAGAACGAAGTGTTCGCTGCCGATGAAATCCTTGTACGCCGTGTAATAACCGCTGACATCCAGGAATAGCTTTGTTCCAAAGATCGCTTTATAACCGAGTTCAAAAGCTCGTAATTGCTCCGGTTTGATGTAGGGAATATTGACTTCGCGAAGTATTGTAGTCGGCGCGCCTTGAGGTGTACCCGAAGCAAGAGAACCGCCGGAGGCGAGAAAATCGTTGTAAGAAGCCAGTGTATAAGCACCACCCTCGTGCAGGCCGTAGCGCTCGGCGTTATCACGCGAGCTGCCGAGCAGGATGTTCGCGCCCGCGGGGAAGTAGATGTACTGGGCCTGGGTATCCGGGTTGCGGAAACCGGTCTGGAATGAACCCCGGATATTATGGTTATCGAGGAACGTGTAGACAGCAGATATTCGCGGCGTGATCCGGCCGTCGAAGTTTGTGTTCTTGTCGTAACGCAGCGATCCTGTTAGTTTTAACGCGTCGGCAATCGTCTTTGATAATTGGGTATATATACCGAACTCGTCGATGTTGATGCGCTCGAAATTGGTGCCGTCTTCCGGCGCCTCATTGAATATAGTTCCTTCCGAGAAGAGAGAATACCTTCGGACATTCCCTCCGACCTGAACTTCCGCAAAGCTGATCTTCTCGGCGAAGTTGTAATTGAACTCGCCATGGTAGAGCTTGGAATTATCGATGAACTTCGCACCAGCAGGAGTCCGTTGAAAGTAATCGTTGCGCACTGCGTTCACCAGTTGGCGGAATTCGGCTGAGTTGACGTCCGGTCGTCCGGCGTCCGCCTGGGCCCTCGCTGCCTGATGCGCAGCATATTCGTTTGCGGCCGGCACCCCCGGGACATAGCCTTGCATTGCTAGTACAAACGTCTGGCCGTACGTGGGAGCCCACTGTGCTGCAGTCGGACTGATCCTTTCGTTGACTAGTCCTCCGAGGGCAGCCATGTTGTATGAGTCGCCGGCATCCGTCGCAGTCACGTAGCCGCGCACGAAAAAATTGCTTGATTTCAATTCAACCTTATGGAATTGTTGGGTGAAATCACGCAATGCGTATTTCTGAGAACCCTGGTAAACGGAACTTCCCCCGCCGAAGCGATAGTTGTAAAGTACTTCCAGTTTCTCTGTGGGTCGGTAATGTAATGCTACGTCACCCTTCATGCTCTCGGCAGGGTAACTGTCGATCAGGTCTTCTTCCCGCCATCCTGTCCTTCGAAGGTCAAAGGGACCAATACTGGGAACGGGTACGGTGAAGTTGATGCGGGTTTCATCTCCGTAAAGGTTCACACCATCAAAGTTCGGTTGTCCTACAAGCGTGCCAGTTGATTCCGGCCGGTTCACGTCTGTAGCGTAGTCGTTCGACCGCCAGTCTTCTGCGCGAAGCATGGAGAAGTTCACCTTGAAGGCAAACTTGTTGTTATATGCTCTGGCGTAACGGAGACCGACGTTATACATCGGATAGGACTTACCTTGCGCATCGGATGAGGTTATTCCTCCTTTTAGCTGTGCGCTAAGTCCCTGAAACTCGAACGGGCTTTTGCTGTTCATGAGCAGAACGCCATTAAATGCATTCGGGCCGTATAGCGCGGAGGCTGTGCCCGGAAGTAATTCCATACTTTCGATGTCGAGTTCACCGATGCCTACGATGTTTCCGGTGGGAAAATTCAGCAGAGGAGCCTGCGTATCGATACCATCAATCATCTGCACGAACCTCACGTTGCTGATGGTGGCGAATCCCCGCGTGTTAACCTGCGGGAAGTTCAGACTGCTCGAAGTCATCTGGACGCCCTTGACGTTGGCGAGTGCGTCGTAGAACTCCGGTGCAGCTGTCTGCTGGATCGCCAGCAAATCGATTTTCTCCACCGTCACAGGTGACTGAAGGATACTTTCTTCCACGCGGGACGCTGCTACGACGATCTCATCTCCCATGATCGTCTGTTCGACCAGAACGACGTCGAGGTCCGTTGAACTCTGGCCTGTTATCTCGATTTCCTGTGTGGCGAATCCAATGAAGGAAAAAATAAGTGTGAAGGGTGGGGCCTGGTTGACCGTGAGACTGTAGTTTCCCTGTACGTCAGAGATCGTTCCGACGACGAGGCCCTTGATCCGAATGTTCACACCTGCGAGTGTCTCGCCACTGCCGTCTTTCACTGTTCCGGAAAGGGTAGTCTGTCCAAAACAAAACGAGGTCATCAGAAAGCTCAGTGCTATCGATAACCCCGCGTGCCTGTAGAGTCTGTTCATATCGATTGTTTAGTTGTTACTGACGCATACAATTGCTATCAGGTACTGACTAAAAATACGAAAAAAGAAGCAAAAACCAGGAATTCAGGCTAAAAAAACGTTTGCGCTAGCCTATCCGTTTTCATTCTTCAGATGCTCGACTAATCGTTCGCAAAGTGCATTGGTCTCGTTAGCCATGACTTCATCACCTGTCGAACTAAGGATACTCTGAGCGATCCCCCCGATGCAGTCGATGTAAAACCGCTTCATTTCGTCGATGGGCATGTCCTTTGACCACAGGTCAATTCGAAGGGTGTTCTTTTGCTGATGATCCCACAAGGCGATACTGATCGACTTTGTCTCGGTCAGCCCGGGGTCGGGCTTTTCTGATGCATCCCAATAGATCTTTTCCGGAATGTTTTGTTCGTCCAGATGGACGGTAAAGTTGATGTTCGATTTTTTCATAATTGTTTAAGGATGTCTTGAATTAGAGCCCCGGTGCTAAACGACCATTTCCGGGATATCGCCTTCGACGACGAGCCGACCTGCGGTTGCATTTCGGATCTGTTCCACGGTCACACCGGGTGCGCGTTCAACAAGTTTGAATCCCCTTCCGGGAAGTATGTCGATCACTGCCATGTCGCTCACGATTTTCTTTACACAGTTTATGCCGGTGAGTGGAAGAGTACATGTGGGAAGCAGTTTTGATGCGCCGTCTTTGCTGCAATGTTGCATCGCGACGATGATATTCTCAGCTGATGAGACAAGGTCCATTGCTCCGCCCATGCCCTTTACCATCTTGCCGGGGACTTTCCAGTTTGCAATGTCTCCGGTTTCCGATACTTCCATCGCGCCGAGGATGGTCAGGTGGATATGACCTCCGCGGATCATACCAAAACTTTCAGCGGAATTGAACAGGGCGGATCCGCGCATCATGGTAATGGTTTGTTTTCCTGCGTTGATAAGATCCGCGTCGATTTCGTCTTCAATTGGAAATGGCCCGATGCCCAGGAGCCCGTTTTCCGACTGAAGAACAACGTTCAGGTGGTTCGGGATATAATTGGCAACCAGCGTGGGAATGCCGATACCCAGATTGATATACATCCCGTCTTCAACTTCCCGGGCGATCCTTTTTGCGATACCTGTTTTATCTAACATGCGGCTATGGGTTGGAATTGTCCGTCATCACTTCCCTCGCGTGGTGCGTTGCTCGATCCTTTTTTCATAGTCATTTCCCTGGAAGATCCGCTGTACGTAAATACCAGGGGTGTGGATCTCATTAGGGTTCAGTTCGCCAGGTTCCACCAGTTCCTCAACCTCTGCGATGGTAACCTTTCCGGCAGCGGCCATCATCGGGTTGAAATTCCGGGCTGTTCCGCGATACACGAGATTGCCCGTAGAGTCTCCCTTCCATGCTTTGACGATCGAATAGTCAGCCTTCAGCCAGTGCTCCATCAGATACTTCTTTCCATCAAATTCGCGCACTTCCTTTCCCTCAGCTACTTCCGTTCCGAATCCGGCAGGCGTAAAGAAGGCTGGAATCCCGGCTCCTCCCGCCCGTATACGCTCCGCGAGTGTTCCCTGCGGGATAAGTTCCACTTCCAGTTCGCCCGCGAGGAGTTGTCGTTCGAACTCCGCGTTCTCACCGACGTATGAAGCGATCATTTTTCTGACTTGTCGGGTCTGAAGTAGCAGGCCGATTCCGAAATCGTCAACGCCTGCGTTATTGGAAATAAAGGTCAACCCCCCGACACCTTTTGTGAGAAGAGCTCTGATACAGTTCTCAGGAATACCACAGAGGCCAAACCCGCCCATCATGATCGTGCAGTTGTCGGGAATATCCGATATGGCCGCGTCAGCGTTTTTTACGACTTTGTTGATCATAGTGTGAAGCGCCGGGCGGGGGCCGCCACGGATTGGTTCTTCACAAAGTTAGGGAATAAAACTGTTCCGATGCCGAAGCCGGCGGTTCAGCTGGAACCGGGGCTTCTCAGGCCTTCAATGCGGCAAGGGCATCTTCTTTATCCTGCGCCAATTGAAGTCGCATAGGCTCGAGACCGTCGAACGTGAGGTCCCCGCGCAGATATTTGCGGAAATGCACGATGAGGGTTTCTCCGTAAATATCCTGATCGAAATCAAAGATGTTCACTTCAATGCTACGCTTGATGCCTTTCAGGGTAGGACGGTAGCCGATGTACAACATCCCGCCGTAGACGGCTTGTCCATGCGTGACGTTGACCGCGTAGATCCCATCTATAGGAATCAGTTTGTACTTCGACTCGACCTCAATATTGGCAGTGGGATAGCCAATGGTATGGCCGATGCGACTGCCGGTCACGACTCTTCCGGTGATGCGGTAGGGTTGGCCGAGACAATCGCTGGCCGTGTCGATATCGCCCTCTTCCAGTGCCTTGCGGATCTTTGTCGAACTAACGGCAACATTGTCGACTTCCTGCCGGGGAATCTCCTCGACGTCGAAGCCGTACCGTGGCCCATTGGCCTTCAACTGTTCAAAAGTGCCTTCGCGATTTTTTCCGAAGTGATGATCGTAGCCGATCACAAGCTTTCGAGTACCGATTGTCTTGACGAGGATATCCTGAATGAATTGTTCGGACGTGAGCTGGGAGAATTCACGAGTGAACGGAATACGTATCAGGTGCTGGATACCCTGGTCCTTCAAAAGGTCCGCCTTCTCTTCAAATGTATTGAGGAGTTTTAGACTGTCATCTTCGGGGTGGAGCACCATGCGTGGATGGGGCCAGAAGGTGATAACCACGGTTTGTCCATTGTTTCGCGCCGCGATCTCGCGCACGCGCGAGAATATTTTTCGGTGGCCCACGTGAACGCCGTCAAAGGTTCCACTGGTGACCACTGCGTACTGCAAATGGGTAAAGTCATCGATGCCGTGGTAAATTCTCATGCGCCGTTTACGGAGTTATGTCATCAATGCTACTGGCGTCTTCGATCCTGAAGTCGCCGATCCGGACGCGGCGAAGCTCGGAGAGATAAGCACCGACGCCCAAAGCTTCGCCGAAATCCCGCGCGATGCTGCGAATATAAGTTCCTTTTGAACACACAATGCGGAAAGTTACTTCCGGCAGGTCAACGCTGGTGATTTCGAATTCGCGCACTTCTACATCGCGGTGCTTTAGTTCGACGGCCTGGCCTTTTCTCGCGAATTGATATGCGCGTTTTCCGCCGACCTTTATGGCGGAATGAAGCGGTGGGAGCTGGCTAATATTCCCGGTAAGCGATCCGGCCGCATCGCGTAAGTTCGCGGATGTCAATCCTGAAATTTCGCCTCCTTCCTGGATCTCTGTTTCCAGGTCGTGCGAGGGGGTCGTCTTACCCAGGACAAAGGTGCCCGTGTATTCTTTTTCGAGACCCATGAACTCTTCGATGCGCTTGGTCATCTTGCCCGCGCAGATAATCAGCAGTCCTGTTGCCAAAGGATCCAGCGTACCCGCATGCCCGATCTTCTTGATGCGAAGCTTGTAGCGTAGTTTGTTGACGACGTCGAACGATGTCCATTCATACGGTTTGTCGACCAGTAATAGACGCCCGGTGTCTTCAGTAGCCGTCATTAGATAACGGATAGCTCGATACCCAAATAATAGAGTACAAGGATAGCACTGCCGACGACGATTCGGTAATAGCCGAATATTTTGAATCCGTGACGGGTGAGGAAGGTGATAAAGGTCTTGATGGCGGCCATTGCTACGAGGAACGCAACGATGTTTCCGACGATCAGCGCCGTTATCTCATCCTGCCCGAACATCCCGCCACCGCGATAAAACTCAAACATTGATAACAGCGTAGCGCCAAACATGGTAGGTACCGCGAGAAAGAAGGAGAATTCAGCTGCGGTTTTCTTTGTCAGTCCCTGCGAAAGGCCACCGATGATCGTAGCTGCGGATCTCGACACCCCGGGTATCATGGCGATCACCTGGAAGAATCCGATCTTGAATGCTTTGGGGTAGGTCACTTCATTTTCTGAAAGGTGTTCTGTGCGAAAGATCCGATCGACGAACAAAAAGAAGATGCCACCCAGGAGCAATGTATAGCCAACTACGTCGACACGCTCCAGCATAGCATCAATTGTATCCTTGAGCAGGAGGCCGAACACAACGGCGGGGATGAATCCGAGAAGTATTTTGAAATAGAAACTCCACGATTGAAAGAACCGCTTCCAATACAGGACTACAACGGAGAGGATAGCGCCGAACTGGATCGCTACCGTGAACATCTTCGTAAAGGGATCGTCCGCAATTCCCATCAGGGAAGAGCCGATGATCATATGGCCGGTAGAGGATACAGGGAGAAACTCGGTGATTCCTTCGATGATGGCGAGAATGATCGCTTCAATGATTGACATGTCGGTCCAGGAGGGTAAGGCTTAACACTCGTGCAGTAAAACTACTTACCGGACGGGCGATGGAGGATGGCATAGATCTCGACGATGAATCCGGCCATCACGATTACGGGGCCCAGGGTAAGACCCAGGAAGCCAAATCCGTGCGGAGCCTTTTCCAGGGCCATGATAATGAAGCCGGCGATCAGGATAACAATGCCGATAATCATCCACTGATAATTTTTCTTGCCAAAGGGGAGTTTGTTCATATCTTTTTAAGTCGTTCAATACAAATCTTCCAGAGACATTCTAAGATATTTCCGGATGGAGAAAAAAGTGCTGATCACGGCGATAACCACACCGACAATCAGCAGTGAAATAACCAATAGGTTGAACTGGTCCTGATCATGCAGGATCCTGAGGTCGACGACTTTCCGCTGCGCATAATCGGAGACGAGCCAGATGATGCCCGAAGCGATGATACCACTGAGGAGTCCATATCCCGCCGATCGCAACAGAAACGGCTTTTGGATAAACCACCTTTTCGCGCCGACCAGTTGCATACTCCGGATCAGGAATCGCTGTGAGAAAAGTGCGATTCGCAAGGTGTTGTTGATCAATAACGCCACTGTGATGAGCAGGATGATGATAAGGCCCGCCAATACCATGGCGACTTTGGTAACGTTCTCGTTCACCGCTTCGATCACTCCCTGAACATAGAACACCTGGTAGACACCATTCATCTTCTGGATCTCTGTCTTAATAGACTCCATTTGTTCACGACTGTGAAACGAAGGGCTAATGGCGAGGAGATACGCATCGCGCAGTGGATTTTCACCGAGGAAGCTGGTAAAGTCCTCACCAGTCTGCTCAATGAATGTACGAGCCGCATCCTCGCGGGATACGAACGTCACGGCTTCATCGCTATCCTGGGAAACGTATTCGAGCGCCAGGAGTTTGTTTCGGATTTCAAGTCGCTGGGCTTCTGATACGCCGGATTTCAGGTACACTTGCATCCGGATATTCTGACGAACCTGCTTCTCCAGTTGCCCTGAGTACATCAGCAGAATACCGAAGAGACCGACGACAAACAGCGCCAGCGTTATGCTAATCACAACGCCTGTAGCTGGGTAGCCGCCGAGGTTTTTCTTCCGTGTGCTATTTTGCATGGTTCCTAAAGGAGCAAATTTAGAAAAAAAACGCGAACACGTCCGGTGATCCAGGATGTCCGCGTACCGGGAAAAGAAAAAGCCCTGCCAGACTCCTGACAGGGCTTTTGCCTTGCTAGTCAAATTTCTATCTCTGTTGATTGTTGCTGAGTTTCTTCAGGATCTCAGTATCCTTTACCGACACCAGGGGCTTGATTTCCTCGTCACCCTTCTGCAGCGGGTAGAACTGGTCGCCATAAGACAAAAATGTCAGGCGTTTGCCCTCCGTTACTATATCCACAAGGTCGCAGGAGTCTTTCTGGAAAGGCCCGTATAACAATACCTTTCCATCGTGATACTGATAATGGAAAGAGTAGCGGCTATCGTCGGCTTTCACCTCAATCCCGGCGGCAGATGCGGGGTTATCCGGTACAGCGGGAGCTGATAGTGCGCCCGGCCTCTTTGCCAGTGACGGTTTGCTGTGTTCGGTGCCAGCGGACGTTTGATTTTTGTCAGAATCCACCGGGGCTCTTTCTTGCTGAGGGACCTCTTCCTGCGGGGATGCGGAGATCGGCGGTTTAGCGGCGTCGAAATCCTGAGATTTGAGCGCTGGTTCCGCCGGTTGCTCGACCGGTGCGGGTTCCTCAATATGAATGGATTGCTTTGGCGTCAGTGCCTCATTGGCCTGCTCGCGGGTAAGCCAATACGCAGCGGCGACAATCAGAACCGCGGCAGCTGTTCCCAAGGCGACCTTAAGGCCCAGCGCATTTCCCGCATTGCCTGATGGCACCGGTACTTTGTTCAGCATTGCCTTCAGTTCGGCGACTCGTGCACGTTTGATGCCCTCAATCAGATCCTTCTGAATAACATACTCTTGTTGCAGATCAGCGTCTGCAGTTAGCTTCTCCTCAAATGTGGAGCGGTCCCCCTCCGCCATGCGGTCAGCGAGGTAGTCATCGAGAAGTTCAAAGTCGCGTTCGGCTGCCATTTTTTTCAATCTAAAAAGTCCTGCTCAGAATACTGGGATTTAACCAGGTCATCGAGCTTTTTCTTGCACTTGTATTTCTTCGTCTTGGCGGTATCGGTATTTGCGAAGCCGAGCTTTTCAGCGATGTCCTGCATGGACATGTCTTCGAAATAGTAGTACGTCAAAACCTTCTTGCACGTCTCACCTAGTTGATTCATGCACTGGGCAATAATCTTCTCCTTTTCCGCGGTCTCCATGTCAATGGAGACGTGGGCATCCTTTTCTTCGTTTGAAAGCCTTTTCTTGCGATCAAGCTCCTTTCTCCAAAGGTTCTGGCAGATACTGTATATGTATGTGCTGATCTTTGAAGTCAATACCAGCTTGCCAGACCGGGCCTTTTGCCAGAATACGATCAGAGCATCCTGGTAAACATCTCGAGCCTCGTCTTCGGTTCCACTGTTCGTGATGACCAGTTTGGTCATCATCCGGTAGTATTTCTTGTACAACAACTCCAGCGCCTTTTCATCACCGCCTTGGATCCTTTCAAAGATCTCCTTCTCATTCATGCTAGAGCTTGTCCTGTATACCATTGCAACGTGGCTTTGTAACCTCTCAGTTTTGTCGATATTCGGTTCTTTGTCGACGGTATCCGTCATTCGTCTGAATTCGGCCTAAGTTCCGTTTTTCTTGCCTTCTATCGCCCCCGTTACGATCACAACTCTTCGGGTATTTGCACCGGCGCCGGGAATGTTTCCGGGATTACTTGTTGCCGCTTTCAATGCTCGTTCCAGGGCCTAATAATACTCACTTTGAGCTGATATCCGGCCTTTGCACGGCTGTTTTACCCTGCAAACACTGTATCCAGTTGGTATTTCGCACCGACAGGGACCACAGGCCTCTCAAAAATAGAAAAACCCCGGTATATTCCGGGGTCTTTATACGTTAAGTTGGTATTGCCTAGCGATCTTCGTTGAGATCCGTCGAGACGACCTCCACCGGTACATCCTGCTTATGCGCCGACTCATGCGGCGTTTCAGAGATGTGGGGTGCAATGATCAGCGCCACAATGGAAGTCAACTTGATCAGGATGTTCATCGACGGGCCCGAGGTATCCTTGAACGGGTCGCCAACGGTATCTCCGGTTACCGATGCCTTGTGAGGCTCGGACTTCTTGTAATACATCTGTCCCTCGATCTCAACACCTTTCTCGAACGACTTCTTGGCGTTGTCCCAGGCTCCTCCGGCATTGGATTGGAAAATACCCATCAATACACCTGACACGGTAATGCCTGCGAGAAGTCCGCCCAACACTTCCGGCCCGAACGTGAATCCGACGACGGCAGGGGTGAGCAACGCGATGGCGCCAGGAGCAACCATCTCACGCAGGGAGGCCTTTGTTGAAATGGCGACGCATTTTTCGTATTCCGGCTTGGCTTTGTATTCCATGATACCGGGAATCTCACGGAATTGGCGCCGGACTTCATTGACCATATCCATCGCTGCACGTCCGACGGCGGCAATGGCAAGTGATGAGAAGATGAAAGGAATCATACCACCGACGAACAAGCCGGCGAGGACAGGGGCCTTGTATATATCGATTGCCGAGATGCCGGCCACACCGACGAAAGCGGCGAACAGAGCCAGCGATGTCAGCGCTGCGGAGGCAATGGCGAATCCCTTGCCGGTGGCTGCTGTAGTGTTTCCGACTGCATCGAGATTATCTGTACGATGCCGGACTTCTTCGGGAAGCTGGCTCATTTCGGCAATACCCCCTGCGTTATCTGCAATGGGTCCGAAGGCGTCGATTGCCAATTGCATGGCAGTTGTTGCCATCATACCGGACGCCGCAATAGCAACACCGTATAACCCGGCGAATGAATAGGATGCAATGATACCGCCTGCCAGAACAAGGATCGGGAATACCGTCGACTCCATACCGACAGACAGACCGCCGATGATGTTAGTAGCATGTCCTGTCCCGGATTGCTTGATGATTGAAAGCACGGGGCGTTTGCCCATTGCCGTATAGTATTCGGTGATCATGCTCATCAGCGCCCCGACGATAAGACCGATGATAATCGCGATAAAGACATCCATCGAGGTAAATGCTACGCCCCGGTGTACAAGTGTTTCGGGAAGTAGCCAGATCACGAGGAAATACGATGCGATGGCGGTCAGGATAATCGAAGACCAGTTGCCGATGTTCAGGGCACCCTGGACGCTATCGGTCTCGTTCTTGATCCGGACAAACCAGGTGCCGACGATCGAGAAGATCAGCCCGATTCCCGCGATGAGCATTGGAAGAAGTACAGGTGAAAGCCCGCCGAAGTTATCCGCCGAGGAGTTGATTTCCTGCCCCAACACCATGGTTGCCAGGATGGTGGCAACATAGGAGCCAAACAAATCCGCGCCCATTCCCGCGACGTCTCCGACGTTATCCCCGACGTTATCAGCGATAGTCGCCGGGTTTCTGACATCGTCTTCCGGGATACCCGCTTCGACTTTCCCCACGAGATCGGCGCCGACGTCGGCAGCCTTGGTGTAGATGCCGCCGCCAACCCGGGCGAACAGGGCAATGGATTCTGCGCCGAGCGAAAATCCCGCAAGTACTTCGATGGCGCGCCTCATTTCGAGGCCATCCATCGTAGCTCCTTCCGGTACGAAATAATAATAAAGTGCAATGAAAAGACTACCTAGTCCAAGTACCGCAATACCGGCTACGCCGATACCCATGACGGACCCGCCGGTGAAGGAAACCTTCAACGCTTTCGAGAGGCTGCTCCGGGCAGCTTGTGTAGTTCTGACATTGGCCTTGGTCGCGATGCGCATCCCGACATAACCTGCGAAGGCAGATAACACCGCACCAATCAGAAACGACACCGCAATCAATGGGTGAGATTCGGCGACCATCGTACCAGACCATCCCAGCAGTATCGCAGAGATGACAGCAAAGTAGGCAAGGATCTTCCATTCGGCCTTTAGAAAAGCCATCGCGCCCCGGGCAATGTACCCGGCAAGTTCCTGCATTTTTGCATCACCGGCATCCTGCTTTGAGACCCAGGCTGATTTGATTGCCATAACGATCAGGCCGACGGCCCCGCATGCAGGAATGAGATACGCAATGTTGTCCATATTTTACAGTAGTTAGGAGTCCGTTTTACGGTAAAAAAACCACCCGGTTATTAGTGCGGATGGTTTAAAAATTTGCGCAAAGATAGAATAAGTAGCAGAACACCCAAAGCCCGTCATCCGTGAACGGGAACTTATTGCACTAAATTCGCGGCCCGGTTTATTTTATTCCGAACATCGGTCTAAGCGCTGCCCAAAGCTCCTTTTTCCTGGCCTCGTCAAGTGCAGGCAGGTCGACTGCGCGCATCAACCGAAAACCGTGGATGTCAATCTCCTGGCAGAAGGGGATATCGGTAGCCATTTCACTTCCGAAGACCAGCACGCGGGTAGGGGAATACACGGTTAGTTCTTCCGCCTGGACCGATGGGAGGGTCAGAATGGTAGCAGCATCGCTACCGACTTCGACCGCCTTCAACAACCTGGCTAGCACCCGGTGGTCCTCGTCGGAATACGCATTCCATTCGCGGGCAAGTACAACTACGAGTGGCGATCCGAATTGATAGAGTTCGTCCCGAAAGAGATATGGAAGTACAGCAGCATCCACGGCGTTACGGTTTGGTATCGAAAAATGACCTGAGCTCTGTCGCATCGCTTGGCTTCATCCGGTTCGCCAGTATCAACCGGAGTTGCCTGCGTTGGAGTGCACTTTCGTACAGCGCTATCTCCTCGTGCGTCTCCGGTATAATCTCCGGGACCTCTACGCGGTTACCCTCCTGATCGAGTGCTACGAACGTGAAATATGCGCTGTTGCTATCGAGTTTTTTCCCCGAGGGAATATCTTCCGCCTCGACGTGTATGGTAACTTCCATCGACGTCTTAAACGCGCGGGTGACGCTTGCTTTTAAAGTGACAACGTTGCCAAGTCTGATCGGATGCCGGAATGAAATGTTATCGACCGACGCGGTGACCACTGTGCAGTTCGAATGTCTTTGCGCGGAGATTGCCGACACGATATCCATCCAATGCATCAGGCGTCCGCCCATAAGGTTGTTGAGCGTGTTCGTGTCATTCGGAAGAACAAGTTCGGTCATACTGACGAATGACTCGCGCGGCGATTTCTTTTTTCTCATCTTATTTTCTGCGTGTCGTCATCGGCATCCTCGCTGACAGAAGTTTCGAAAAACACAATTGCCAACGTTTGCGACTCACTTTTTTACGGGTTGTTACAAAAATCAGAAAAAATACTTTGGAAACAACTCAATGATTTCATTAATTCGGTCCGCAATTATGAAAACAGCACACATGAATCGCCTTTCATCGAACGCAACCCTCCGGGTTGGTCGTGTCTGTATTTCATCCGTCATTACCACCACTACCACCATCATTACGGGGTGACCCGTGTGATGCAATTATTCCCATCAGGCAACTTCGTGTCCATTTCCAGGAAATGCCGCGCCTGAAATTTCGAGAAACAATCAAGTGGTAGATAACAATTCACAACAACACAATCAATGAAGGTCCTGAAATTCGGAGGTAGCTCGGTTGCAACTCCGGCACGCATTAAATCGGTAATTGAGATCATCAAGTCGTATCCCCAAGATGATATCGCTGTCATTTTTTCGGCTTTTGGTGGAGTCACGGACGAACTTATTGCGATCAGCACGCTCGCACTCAGCGGTGATATGACGTACAAGCAACGCGTTGACGATCTCGCCACCCGTCACCTCAAGGCAGTTAGAGAATTGATCGGTGTGCAGAAGCAAAGCGGTATTCTTGCGCAGGTCAAGATAAGGATGAACGAGTTGGACGATGTCCTGCAAGGGGTCTTTCTCGTGAAAGAGCGCACCCTGCGGACGCTTGACTATATCATGAGCTTCGGAGAACAACTTTCGGCTTTTATCATTTCGGAAGCGATCAAAGACCGAGGTATGGCAGCTGCCTATCTGGATGCCCGGAAAGTAATCCGCACGGACAACAACTTCGGCTATGCCAAAGTTGATTTCGATGTAACGAACGCCCAGGTCGCAGCTCATTTTTCAGAGCGTCGGCCTCTCCAGGTCATCACCGGATTCATCGGCTCCGCTGAAAGCGGAGAGACGACAACGCTCGGAAGAAGCGGCTCAGACTATACTGCGGCGATCTTTGCGGCAGCCTTGCAGACGGAAGCGCTCGAGATATGGACGGATGTCGATGGCATGATGACTGCCGACCCGCGATTCGTGAAGAAGGCATTCACCGTGCCGGAGATGAGCTACGAGGAGGCGATGGAGCTTTCACACTTCGGTGCGAAGGTGATCTTCCCCGCTACCATGCAACCGGCGATGGTCAACAAGATCCCTATATGGATCAAGAATACATTCAATCCCGAATTCAGGGGTACGCTCATTCATGCTCATTCGACCAACGGTAAATTGATCAAAGGAATATCGTCTATGAACGATGTGTCGCTGTTGAATATTCAGGGCAGCGGATTACTCGGTGTTGTCGGTGTTTCCATGAGACTATTTGCAACACTTGCCCGCGATCATATTAACGTTATCCTGATCAGCCAGGCTTCGTCAGAACATTCCATTTGTATCGCGATCGAGGGCCACAATGCACGTCGTGCCAAGCAGGCGATTGAACGCGAGTTTATACATGAGATACGAAACGAAGAGATCGATGAGGTGCAGGTTGAGAATGAACTTTCTATCGTCGCCGTTGTCGGCGACGGGATGAAGCACAGCCCTGGAACAAGCGGACGGATGTTCGGAGGGCTGGGTAGGAATGGTATTAACGTAATGGCTATTGCTCAAGGCTCGTCCGAACGCAATATCTCGGCGGTTGTTCGTCAGTCTGATATCGCAAAGGCGCTGAATGCGCTTCATGAAGCTTTCTTCCTTTCGGATCGCAAGCTGATCAATATTTACCTTGTGGGGACAGGTCTGATCGGAAACACGCTCATTCGTATGATGCAGGAGCAGTTCGATAAACTTGCCAGTGAGAACCTGCTCGAGGTCAATGTAGTGGCGGTTGCCAACAGCACGAAGATGTTATTCTCGGAAGATGCCCTGGCACTGGATACGTGCATTGATGCCATGAAACGGCACGGAGAACCGATGGACATGAGTGTGTTTGTCGATCGGATGAGTACTCTGAATAAGCCTAACAGCATTTTTGTCGACTGTACTTCCAGTGAAGAGGTGACCGATCATTACGCAGCGATCCTGGAAGCAAGCATTTCAATCGTTACACCGAATAAGAAGGCGAACTCTGGCGCATATGAGAAATATCAACTCCTGCGCTCCATCGGGTTTCGTCGCGGTGTGCGTTTCTTTTACGAGACGAACGTTGGCGCCGGCCTGCCGGTTATCAATACACTGAACGACTTGTTGCTCAGTGGCGACAAAGTGATCAGTATCGAAGGCGTGTTAAGCGGAACGCTGAATTATATCTTTAGCTCTTTCGCCGAGGGCAAAAAGTTCAGTGAAGTCGTCGCGGAAGCAAAGATGAAGGGTTACACCGAGCCGGACCCGCGCGATGATTTGAGTGGAATGGATGTCGCTCGGAAAATTCTCATTCTTTCTCGGGAGGCTGGACTA
This sequence comes from uncultured Roseivirgaceae bacterium, assembly GCA_964438975.1. Lineage (GTDB taxonomy): Bacteria > Bacteroidota > Bacteroidia > Cytophagales > Cyclobacteriaceae > Chryseosolibacter. The sequence goes on from CAYTMU010000015.1 coordinate 46,315, forward strand.
TCGCTCGAACTCGGAGATATAGGGATCCAGAACCTCGTCCCGGAAGACTGCCGAGACGCGAAATCAGTCGACGATTTCTTGGCTGCGCTCGAAAAGCACGACAATGCTTTCGAGCAACTCCGGGCGGACGCATCGGCCCGGAAGGAGAAGCTGCGTTATATGGCAGTGCTCCGGGATGGTAAAGTTGATGTGCGTCTCGACACTGTGAACGAGCAACACCCGTTCTATTCGTTGTCGGGGAGCGACAACATTATTCTCTTGACAACTGAACGTTATAACGACCGTCCGATGGTCATACGCGGGCCCGGTGCGGGGGCGGAGGTAACAGCGGCGGGTGTGTTTGCGGATATCATTAGGATTGGCCATTATGCACGCTGATATGAAAAGCATTCGAGCATTTGCACCGGCTACTGTAGCGAACGTCTCGTGCGGATTCGACGTATTCGGATTCGCTGTCGAGCATCCGGGAGATGAGGTGATACTCACTCTCAGCGAGACGCCAGGAGTGCGCATAAATAAGATAGAAGGGGACGATGGGCGATTGCCACTCGAACCGGAGCGGAACACGGCAGGGGTTGCTGTGCTGGAGTTCCTGCGTACGATTGGCAGTGATCAGGGAGTTGATATCGTTCTGAAGAAGAACCTTCCACTCGGAAGCGGCATGGGATCGAGCGCGGCCAGCTCGGTCGCGGCGCTGGTTGCTATCAATCGGCTGATGGGTGATCCTTTCGAAAAGAAGGAACTCCTTCCGTTCGCGATGGAAGCCGAGCGGATCGCATGCGGGTCGGCGCATGCGGATAATGTAGCCCCGGCGTTACTCGGTGGATTCGTTCTCATTCGCGGTTATGATCCGCTTGATGTCGTAGACATCCCTACACCGGAGCTTTATTGTACACTGATTCATCCTCATCTGGAGTTAAATACACAGGACTCAAGGCAGGTGCTGCGGATGAATATTTCGCTGAAGGATGCTGTGACGCAGTGGGGAAATATCGCAGGACTGGTTGCCGGTCTGATGAAGTCTGACTATGGACTGATCAGCCGTTCGCTTAAGGATGTTATCGCAGAGCCGATCCGGTCCTTGCTGATACCCGGTTTTGACCACATCAAAGAGAAAGCTCGTGAGAGCGGCGCGCTGGGGTCTGGCATTTCAGGATCAGGTCCGACCATCTTTGCCTTGTCAGCAGACCTGACGGTCGCACGTCAGGTCGGCCAGACGATCAGCGATGAGTTTGCCCGGATTCACCTGAACAGCGAGGTATTTGTTTCCCCTATCAACTTGAAAGGGGCGATCGTCTTGACACCATGAAATACTACAGCACGCATAACAGAGCCCTCACTGCCTCGCTGAAGGACGCGGTTTTACAGGGTCTCGCCCCGGATAACGGACTCTACATGCCGGAGAGGATACCGGTACTTCCGCCAGAATTTTTCGAACGCATCCACGAGATGGACTTTCAACCCATAGCCTTATCGGTAGCGCGTGCGTTCACGGAGGGAGATGTTCCGGAAGAGGAACTGAAACGCATCATCGCACATACGCTGACCTTTGATGCTCCGCTTGTGAGCATTGAAGACGGTATCAGTGCGCTGGAGTTGTTTCACGGTCCGACCATGGCTTTCAAGGATTTTGGCGCACGCTTTATGTCGCAGTTACTGAGGTACTTTGCCGCCCAGGTCGATCGCGAGATAGTGATCCTGGTCGCCACTTCCGGTGATACGGGCAGTGCGGTTGCAAATGGTTTTCTCGGCGTCGACGGTATTCGGGTGATCGTATTATATCCGTCGGGGAAGGTAAGCGAAGTTCAGGAGAAGCAATTCACGACACTCGGTCATAACATCACAGCACTTGAGGTTAGCGGAACCTTTGATGATTGCCAGCGCCTGGTAAAAACGGCATTTGCAGACGCAGATCTTCGCGACCGGTATTTCCTTACTTCGGCGAACTCGATCAACATCGCGCGCCTGATCCCTCAGTCGTTTTATTACTTCTACGCATACGCTCGGCGCCTGCACCGGGAGAAACCCGTGGTCTTTTCGGTGCCGAGTGGAAATTTCGGAAATCTGACTGCGGGTCTGTTCGCAAAGCGCATAGGTCTGCCAGTTGCGCGTTTCGTAGCGGCCACCAATATCAACGATGTCGTACCGGAATATCTCCGGGAGGGGATCCTGACGACGCGCCCATCAGTTCACACGGTGAGCAACGCCATGGATGTTGGGAGTCCCAGCAACTTCGCCCGTATGATGGACTTGTATGACAATGATATTGAAGCCGTGCGATGTGATATCGCGGGATATGCATTCACAGATCGCGAGACGAAAGCGGCAATTGCGCGCGTGTCGCGGGAGGCGGGGTATGTTCTCGACCCACACGGTGCGGTTGGTTATCTCGGTCTGAAAAAATTCCTGACGGATTCAAAGTTGGATGTCAACGGGATCTTTCTCGAGACAGCTCATCCGGCGAAATTCCGCGAAGTCGTTGAAGAGGCGTTGGGATCTTCTGTCTCCCTGCCTGATACCCTCGCGCGATTCGCGAAGGGTACCAAACGAACGGTCCCGACCTCTGCTGATTACCAGGACTTCAAGAAATTACTGGTCGATCAACTCCCCGGTAAAAGCTAATTCCAGCCCTCTTTTCCCAACAACGGGACGAACGCGAAATGGTCGAACTCTTCGCGGAAGAGTTTGTCACCCTTCCGCCGGATCCGGAGCATCTTCTGGCGTTCCCGGTCGCCGACTGGAATTACGAGGATACCTCCATCTGCCAGCTGTTCGGTCAGGGCTGTCGGTACGACCGGCGCACCGGCTGTTACGATAATTTTATCGTAGGGAGCTTTCGTGGGTAATCCTTTGGAACCGTCGCCGTGAAAGAAATAGGGACTGTAGCCCACCTGAGGGAGAAAGGTCTTTACCGTTTCGTAGAGCTTTCGGTTGTACTCGATAGTGTAGACTTTTGCCCCCATTTCGAGCAGGACGCAAGCTTGGTACCCCGAACCCGTTCCAACTTCCAGCACCTTATCGCCGGGCTTGATTTCCAGCTTTTCAGTCTGGAAAGCGACCGTGTAGGGTTGCGAAATTGTTTGCCCTTCCCCAATTGGGAAAGCTTTATCCTGGTAGGCGTGCTCCAAAAGCGCATTGTCAAAAAACACATGGCGTGGCACTTTTGCTATAGCCGCCAGGACACGGGCATCCGAAATCCCTTTTTTTTCCAGGGTTTTGACCAATTTGTTGCGCAACCCGCGTTGCTTGTAATTGTCTTCAAACATGCTATTTTGACACTAAAAAGCCATTTTTTCAGGCTCGACAAACTTTCCAGAATTCCTTAGGAAAATTCAGGCGAATGCCCTTACTTTAAAGTCCTCTCCAAACACAGTGAATAAAGCTGTTTGCCATAGCGTTTCTCTGTGAACCTGCTCCTGATAGTAATTTGGGTAAAACCTCATTACTTCAAGGGCAGGGATAGGAGAGGTTCCAAATCGGGAATTTCATTTCCATCTCTATTATCTCCGTTTTTTTCCAAGTTTTCTTACACCAATCGCATACGCGACGGAGGGATTGCTCACAATAAGCTGCATGATCTCGGACTCTGTGAAGCCTTCCTGCTCCAGCGCCGGGATCATCTTTCTGAACAGCGTAGTGTAGGGCGTAAGATCGCCGCCGTCTTCTTTTGCGGGATCATACCATCCCGCATCGTGTGAAAGCAGTACACGGTGAAGGCAATTCTCTCGTTTTAACAACAGCAGTGCCGACACATAGCGGTCAACGTTGTGATCGCGCAGTCCGTCCAGGCTGATCCAGGCTCCCTCACGCGCAGCGCGGATATACTCTTTGTGGTCGTCTTCGTTCTGAGCATGTACCCATACGAAGGCGGAAGGATCGATCCGTCTCGATTTGAGTACTTCGATCTGTTCGAATGCTGGCTGCGCACCACCGGTGTGCGACGCGATCGTCAAACCTGTCTTGAGATGAGCGAGTGCGGCAGCCTGAATGAGCTTGAGTGAAATATCCGAAAGATGATCGGGACTAACACTGATCTTGATGAACCCCGGTTTTATCGGTGTGTTGTCAATGCCGCGGTGCCACTCAACCTGCCATCGCTGTGCAAGCTGTTCCGCCGTCTCGCGGAATACATGATCCGGCAGGAATTTATGATCAGATCCACCGTAGTAGCCGGTATTGGTGATGATGTGCAGACCGGTCTTTGCCGAGAGCTGTTTGAGAAGCCCGACATCGCGGCCGAGGTAATTCGGCGTGCAGTCGATGAACGTCTGGCAACCAGCGTTCCGGGCTTCATTCAGATACGGAAGGACCTTTTCAATTACATGCTCGCGATCCCATCTCGGTGGATTGACGTCCGCTGCTCCGATGAAGTCGACGAGTACGTGTTCATGAGGTAACGTCTGGCCCATCGCGGCCGCATCAATCAGGCCGTTAACTGTCATCACGCGCTGTCGTCTCCGCGCAGCCGTTGCCGAAACCGGCACAAACAACGCACTGCTGATGAGCATCAATCGGTTGAGGAATGAGCGTCGCGTATATGAAATGACGTGTTTCATGTCGGAGATGCAAATTCCGCTTTTATTTGCTGACAATGAATTTCGCGGAGGGAAATTTGTCCATGCAGATGAATTTGCGTGGATCAGAACCCGATGAGCACGAATGGCGCCCAATAGAAAGGGGCGGCATATCGTTTGTCGGATGCCATCGCGAGTTTTGCCTGTCGGAGCGCATGGCTGTAGTTCTCCTTATCGAGGCTGACAAGTTCCTGATAGAAATTCTTCATCAGTATCGCAGTGGACTCATCCGCGACGCTCCAGAATGACACAATGACGTTCTGCGCGCCTGCGTAAACCAACGCACGCGAAAGGCCTATGACACCTTCGCCGCCGACGATCTTGCCCAGACCGGTTTGGCATGCTGACAAGGTGACGAGCCCTGCATTCAATTCCAGGTTGTAGATCTCTCCTGCGAACAGATCGCCGTCTTCTTCGTCGTCTTGTTGCAGGAAGATCCTTGACAGTTCAGGACGATACTCGTCTACTATCCCATGCGTTGCGAAATGCAGGTAACGGAAGTCTTTCAACGCACCAGACTTGATCTGTTGTTCGGCTGCCTGGTTGCGTACGAGTATCGAGGTTGCCAGTTTTTTCCTTGTGAACAGCTCCGAAATTTCACGTATCTCCTGCTCGGTGCCCGGGAGGTCTGCAAGGCTGGCGTGGTGTGGAAACTGCATTGGCGCACAAAGCAGAATGGAGGGTTGGGCTGTAATATTTTCCATTTGCTGCTTTCGTGCTAACAAACCTGCCGAGAATTCGTAGCGCACACGGTACTTTCTTATCAAATACGGAAGTGAGCCGTGATCCAGAGTCTCGTGTGTTTTCGCCGTCAACATGGCTTCGAATGGAATCATTCCGAGTTGGCCGGTAGGGAGGATCACGAGGTCGGTGATCGACTTCGAAAGACGGGGTATCAGCAATCGACCCAGTTCATACGCGGATGTTCTGAAAGCATTATCATCCTGAAAGTATGCGCCGTTCCGAAATCCGTTGACATAGCGGTCGAAGTTCTCGGTCAGGGGTTTCTGCCATATCTTGTATTGATTGTTTTGCAGCAGAAATGTGTAGAGTTGCCCATTTCTAGCATCGATGAAGTAGCTGATCAGGGCTGTATGCGCAGGGAGTAATGCCCGAATCTGCGTCGTGGTCGGTGCCGCGACATTGAATTTGAGATTGAAATAGGAGGGGTAATCCCGCTCCAGTGCTTCTATAAAGACATCGTACTTCCTTCGCAGGTCGAATGCGGTCTTGCGCAGGTTTTGTTCTTCCTCGACGGAAGGTGTTTCTGCGAGTTGGCGCGCCACTACAGCCAGAGCAGATTTGAGTTCCCGTTCCTCTTCGAGCAAGGTAGCCGGTACTCCGGCAAAAGACTTCGCGTCTGTATCCGAAATCGCCTCCAGCAAGACGGCAGCTTTGCTCTTCTCCGCGAAATAGAATGCTTTTTCGTAATACGCTTCCTTCCGAAATGCACTTATCGCTGCCTGGTAGGAGATCCTCACGCCGTCCGCATAGACTTCCTCCGCCATCGAACCCAAGGTTAGTTTGTCGTTTTCATTCGTGGTGTGATGTCGGAGTTGGTCGATGAGTGAGTCGCAGCGCGCAAGTGTCTGCAGGGCTTCCTGCAAGTCGGAGAACTTTAGCGACTTCCTCGTATAGCGTGTCTCGAAGGCCTGTGCTTTGAAGAGCAACGTGTGGAGCAGTACCGTGCCGTTGTAGTAGTCGCGCAAGGGCGGGTCAACTGTGACGTCGTTGTTGTAGAAGTCAGGCAGATTTGCCTGCAATGCTGCCTGGTAGTATTTCAAAGCATCATCAAAATCATCTTGTGCCAGACGAAGGTTACCCATCGCATTGAGAACGGATGAGACCTCCGGATGCCTGGCACCATAGTAGTCCTTGTACATTTTTAAGGCCTGCTCGTAGAACCGCATTGCGCTTTCCTGGTCATTGAGTCGAAGGTAGGTCAGCCCTAAGTTGTAGAGAGCGATGGCTTTGGTAGGGTGGGCCTGCGAGTAAACGCTGTTGGATATCTTCAAGGCGGTTTCAAAGTTGGCGACAGCATCGCCAAAGAGTTCAAGATCGCGGTAGAGGATACCGGTGTTGATGCCCGACAGGGCGATGCGCACATCCTCATCGCCGTAGAGTTTGTGATACAGAGTATGTGCTTGTTCGTAGTAGTCGAGCGCTCGGTCCTTGTCGGCCTGGCTATAGGCGAGTCCCAGGTCGTTATAGGTTGCGGCTACCCACGCTTCTCGATTCTTCGGCAGTTCCTGGCGAATGGCCAGTGCGCGGTGGAGTTCGTTTTGTGCTTCCGCGTACTTTCCCTGACTCATGAACGCGAGCCCGAGATATGCGTGTGTGTTTGCACTCAGTACCCCATGGGTGCCAGCGTGGCCGCCAAGCGTTTCCAATGCCTGGTTCAGCAGTTCTTCAGCGCGGTCAAACCGCCCGCGGTTGAGTTGCAGGAATCCGAGATTGGTTCGCGTCACGGCGTCTGCAATGGGGTCGGGTTTGCGCTTGAGTTGAGCCTCGACATCACGCAGAACCTGCTCCGCTTGCTGCAGTTCACCCAGTCGCATCAGTGCTTCCGCTTTTTTGTTTGCCAGCACGGGAGAAGCAGAGCGCTTGCCCTGCTGATCAATTAGCTGGACAGCCTCGTGAAACTTTGAGCGGAGGAGGAGTTCGTCCACGCTTCCAATCAGGGCGCTGTCGTCCTGTGCCAGTGCTGTCGAGCAGGCCAGGAGTATTATTAAGTAAGGCAGGCCTCTGATCATATCAAAAACGGTAATAGTAGCTGCAAGTCATGACCGCATCACGGGTTAGTCCGTCCGGATTGTGATTGCGTTGCGTAATCTTTGTTCCGTATAAAAGTCGCACGCCGGTTCTCACGTTGAAACTGTATCCTGCCGTTCCGATGGCGGACATCGCGAGTCCGGTGGTGCCATTCGGTCGGATTCGCTCGCCGGTTTCGGGGTTGGTCACTTCGTCGCTTGTAATTCGGTAGATAGGAAGCGCTCCGACGGAGAAATTGAATCGTGAGAACCGGAAGTTGCGCTCTACTCGCAACATGATATCGGTCCCGCGCTTCAGTTCATAAGCGCCGTGATTATCTCGCACATATTCTTCGCCCTCGCCATTGAGGTACACGGGTATCCACGAATCGTGCGTGAACTGGTTGTTGTTCGTGTTGAACGGGATCTGTATACCGGTTGCGAGAAGCCACTCGCGGCTGATCAGTGAAAAGCCCGCGATAAAATCATAGGTACCCAGACTTGTCTGATAATACATCGGCAGGGGGAAATCATGGACATCGTCGGTGAGATTGGCGTCGTTGCTCGGAATCTTCGTTCCCACGGACACACTGTAGTCGAATACGCCGATGCTCCCGACTTTTCGCGTCAGGCATAGTGAAATATCGCTCAGACCGGAAGTATTCCCGAAGTTTCCTTGTACAGCCTGATACGGGAGTTTCACCTGAAGAAAGGTTTTGTCGTCGACTATGTTGAAGTTAAGGTCGAGGGTAGCCACGTAGACGACGGGCGAAAGTGTGGTCGTGCCGCGGTAGAAACTCAACTCCATCGACCGGAGTTTAAGTGGAATATTGTTGTAGAAGGGCTGGTCGGGTTTCATCGCACCCATCGTGCAAAAGCCGGCATCGCTACAGCCCTGTGCAGCCGAGGAGCCAAAGCGAAACAGACATACCACTGCTAAGAGTGCGGGTAGAGTTGTTCTCATCTTCGCGGGGTTTAAGCAAAGATAGTAAAATGGTCGACAGTCCACGGTCCACGGTCCACGGTTGAGGGTTTCACGTAAATCCAGGCGTGTTCCTGCAATCTGTGGACTGTCGACCGTGGACCGTGGACCGCTTTATGCTACATTCCGAGCGATTGATTCTCTGCGGAGGCGAGCTCGAGTATCTTCTCGTACTCGGCGGGAGTGAGGTCGTTAAAGAAGTAGTGAACAGGGTCTACGCGCTGGTCGTTGATGAAGACCTCGTAGTGCAAATGCGGCGCGGTGGAGAGGCCCGTGTTGCCGACGTAGCCGATCAGGTCTCCGCGCTTGACTTGCTGACCTTTTTTCACGGCGAAATCATGCATGTGAGCATAGCGTGTGCGGTAGCCAAAACCGTGATCGATCTCCACCATCTTGCCGTATCCGCTGAAGCGAATCTCTACCTTTTCAACCGCTCCGTCAGCTGTTGCATAGATCGGTGTTCCAATACTGGCGGCGAAGTCGATACCGGTGTGCATTTTTTTCATCTTATACACCGGATGGATACGCATACCGAAACCCGACGCCAGCGCGATCAGTTGTTTGTTCGCGATTGGCTGAATTGCAGGAATGGACGCGTATAGTTTTTCTTTCTTCTGTGCCAGTTGTACCACTTCGTCCTGCGACTTGGATTCAATGTAGAGTTTGCGTCGAACACGGTCGACTTTTTCGTGAAGCGCCACAACGAGGTCGGTGTGACTGATGTTCCTGTTCCGGATGTCGGCATAGCGGTCAGCCCCGCCGATACCAGCGTCGCGGACGGCTTTGTCGATCGGTTCTGCGCCGAGTACAACCCGGTAGATGTTATCGTCGCGGTCTTCGATGCTGTTGAGGATCTGGCTGAGTTGCTCGACGTCTTTGTTTAGTTTATCGTAGTAGAATTCCAACTCTTTAACTTCATTCTTCAGCAACAGTTCCTGAGGTGATTCGAAGTAGTTGACGTACAGGATGAGGAGCCCGACGGCCATCATCACGGTCAGCGAGAGGAACCCCAGCGCATTCAATACAATGTCGCTTTTCCGGGTCCTGACCCGCTCGTATTTGCAGGTCTCGGTGTCGTAGTAATACTTGATACGTGCCATTTCCTCAGCAATTTATGCGTTACCGGACGAATAAGCTGTTTTTAGCGTCCTTTCAGGTCAAAGTTCCGTTTCAGAACTCCACCATATGCCTCGAATGAATACCACGGGGTACGCATGTAAGACTTTTCTGCGCAACGGGCCCGAATAGGGGCTTCTGCTCCGAACAGAGGCTGTATGTTGCGACCACAATTGTTATGCCGGCTTGCCCTTTAAGAAAGGTAATTTTTCCGACCGACCTTTCTTAAACACCTGTCGGCCCTTATTTACTCCCTTCCGGAGTTCCTTTTGCTTCTCCGGTGGCAGGGCCAGCGTCTCGACACATTCTTGAGAGCAGCATTCCTGGTACTTTTCTCTGCATTCTATACACTGGATGAATAAAAGGTGACACCCGTCGTTTTTGCAATTCGTGTGGTCATCGCACGGCTTTCCACACTGATGACATGTTGCAATGACATGATCGGTAATACGCTCGCCGAGGCGCTCATCGAAGACGAAATTTTTTCCGATGAACCGGTTTTCAAGTCCCCGTTCCTGGACTTCCTTCGCATACTGAATGATCCCTCCGTCGAGCTGAAACACGTTGCGAAAGCCGAGGTGTTTCATCCATGCGCTCGCTTTTTCGCAGCGGATTCCACCGGTGCAATACATCAGCAGGTTCTTTTCTTTCTGATCCTTCATCAGATCTTCGACTACCCGCAGTTCGTCGCGGAAGGTATCGACATTCGGGCGGATCGCATCGATAAAGTGGCCCACCTCGCTTTCGTAATGGTTGCGCATATCCACGATAACTGTGTCAGGACGTTGTGCGAGCCGGTTGAATTCTTCTGCATGGACGTGTACGCCGTGGTTGGTTACATCGAATGATTCGTCGTCGAGACCGTCGGCGACAATTTTTTTCCGGACGAGGATCTTGAGTTTGAAGAACGACTTGCCATCGTCTTGCACGGCGGTGTTGAGGCGCACGCCTTTCAGAAAGGGAATGCTGTAGAGATAATCCCGAAAGGCGTCGAATGACTCCGTCAATACGCTGATCTGAGCGTTGACACCTTCGCGAGCAACGTATAGTCTGCCGAGCACACCTTGCTCATGCAAGGTCGTGTAGAGCTCATTGCGGAAGGAGGACGGGTCCGCAATATGGTGGTACTTGTAGAATGAGACGGTTGTGCGTTTCTCCGTCGTTGCGTGCATCTTCTCCTTGAGAAGACGCCCGTTAACTTTATTGTGTAATGCCATAAAACCCTGAATAATCGCAGGTTAGACAGGTTTTTGATGTTATTGAAGGAACAAAGATAGTGAAAATGCCCAAAACTGTGGACCGTCGACTGTGGACTACTATGGCCCTCCCCATTCTCCACGCAGCAATTTGTTATATTCTTCACACGTCAGGATGCCGTGTTCATTGCAATAGGAGCAAGTCTTGTAGGAGTCGCCGAAAGGACCTTTGCGAACGATCACGTGACTACCCTGACATACCGGACACGTCACCTTTCCCGTTGGTCCACAGTCAATATCGAAGTTGTTTGACAGCAAATCCTTTGTTCTCTGGGAAGCTTCGTCCTTTTCGCGAAGATACTCTGCTTCGGCTTTTGCGAGCAACTTCGTGGCTTCCTGGTAGAACTGCCCGGTCGTACCTCTTAACTGGATGTACTTATTCAACCAGTCGATCGATTGCTTATGCAAACCGAGTTGGTGGGAATTCTTTCCAAAGTAAAATGTAAGGTCGGAGGGGACACTGCGAATATTCTGCAATACGTATCTGAATTTTTCGTCGGCGCGCACGTGCTCGCCGTGGTCCATAAAGTAGACTCCGGAATCGAGTTCACGAAGCGTCATCGCATGTTTACGCTGCTCTTCCTGTCGCAGGTATTCAAGGGTCCTCGCGTCTTGCGCGGACGCCGTGAGTGCAAACAGGAGTGGTATTAGTCCGCTGAGTAATTGTGTAACCTTCATTTCCCGTTGTTCCTTCACCTTACTTATTCCCCCAATGTCCATCCAGGGCGATATGTTCTTCGCACGAACTGATTGGCCTCATCAAAGTTGGTGATCTTCATATTTCGGGCATCCCAAAGCAGTTTCTTTCGTCCCGGGTACTGATTGTTTTCTTCTCCGCGTATCGCGTAGCTTCGCAGCGCCAGATTGCCCATAATCACGGCCTCCGTGAACGGGCCCGCGAATTCGAACGGAGAACTTATCTTCATTTTTCCGTAGCCTGCGCGGCAGGCATCTACCCATTGGGTGTAGTGGCCAGCCTCGCTTCCTTCCACACGGGGTATCGTTGGCTTTGGCAATGCCCCCTGCATGCGCGATGTGGGCAGTAACACCGGCGGAGTATTATAGTTCCCCATCAGTTTGCCTTTTGTACCCTCGAAAATGTAGCCACCGTCAACATCACCCATTTGTTCATTCGGCATCAGTTCCTCCGGGCGCTTCGGTAGCAGACCTCCATCCATCCATGTAAGTTTGATATTTCCCTTGCCATCTGTGCGCGGGAAATTCAGGTGGATGATTGAGGAGGCGGGGCAACTCTCGCGGTAGTCGGCTTGCTGAAAAGGTCCGCTCCATGCCGTCGTCGCACTGCACTCGACCTCATTCGGAAAATCGATCGGCAGGATCCGGAATGCGGCGTCCATGACATGGCAGCCCATATCTCCGAGTGCACCGGTGCCGAATTCCCACCAGCCACGCCAGTTGAACGGGTGGTATGCAGGATTGTAGTCGACGTGGGCCGCCGGACCAAGCCAAAGATCCCAGTCGAGTTCGCTGGGTATCGGATGTTGACCGGATGGTGCGGGGATGCCCTGCGGCCACACAGGACGATTCGTCCATGCGGTCACGTTCGTGACATCGCCGATCAGCCCGGCATCGACGAACTCCTTTGCACGACGCACCGCTTCTGCGGAGGCGTACTGGTTGCCCATCTGTGTAACGAGTTTGTTTTTCTTCGCGGTTTCAGCGAGAAGTCGGGCCTCATGGATAGACCAGGTAAGAGGCTTCTGAACGTATACGTGTTTGCCGCGATTCATTGCTGCCATCGCAGCGACGGCGTGGGTGTGATCGGGTGTGGAGACTGTCACGGCATCAATGCCTTTATTCTCCTTGTCGAGCATGACCCTGAAATCACGATAGAACCTCGCATTCGGAAAATTCTTCTTCGACCTGGCGGCTTGGCGCTCATCGACATCACACAGGAACACGACCCGCGCGTGCGGATTACCGGCGACGCCGGTCAGATCACTCGTGCCTTTACCTCCCACGCCGATCCCGGCGATGTAGACTGTGTCGCTGGGCGGGATAAATCCTTTACCGCCCAGGACAAATCTGGGAACGATAGCAAAAGCCGCCCCGGCGACAGTTGCAGTTCTAAGGAACTCTCTTCGGGAAGATCTGCCTCTTGCTTTCTTCATACCTGTCCTTCCGTGTTTGCTGAGAAGCTCTGCTTTGATTTTACTTACCCAATGTCCAACCCTGGCGATATTCACGTTTCACAAACTGATTCGCGGGATCGAAATTGGTAATTTTCATATTCTGACCATCCCACATCAACTTGATGTTGCGGCCAGGGTAGTTGAATTGTCCGGGTCTGTCCTGACGCTCTTCACGAATGTCGTGGCTCCGTATCGCGAGATTACCCATGAGTATTGTCTCGGTGAGCGGCCCTGCGATCTCGAACGGCGAACTGACTTCCATCTTGCCATAACCGGCGAGACACGCCTCCACCCACTGTGCGTAGTGGCCGTTCGCGCCGTTAGGTACGCGCGCGATGCTCTGCTTCACTTTTGCTTCAGCGGTCTTGGATGTCGGCAGCAACTGAGGATTAGCACCATAAGTGCTACACATCATCTTACCTTTTGATCCGACAAATATTACACCATTGCCACCATCACCCATGATCTCGTTAGGTCCGAGCTCGTCGGGTCTCGGCGGCTGGATACCGCCGTCCATCCAGTGGAGTTTGAGGTTTCCTTTTCCTTTTCCCGGGAAAGTGAAGATCACATAGGATGAGGGAGGGCAGCTTTCAGGGAAATATCCGCGTTGGAATTCATCGACGTAAACACTGCCGACACTTGCTGTTACATCCAGTGGGTAATTCAGGTTGAGCACGCGGAACGGTGGCTCCACCAGGTGGCATGCCATGTCGCCCAGCGCTCCGGTACCATAGTCCCACCAGCCCCTCCAGTTGAACGGGACGATCTTATCCACGAACTCTTTGTAGGGGGCAGTACCCAGCCACAGATCCCAGTCAAGTTCCTTCGGCACCTCAGCTGGCTGTGCCGGCCATTGGATACCTTGCGGCCATACCGGCCTGTTTGTCCACACGTACACCGTGTTGACATCACCGATGAGGCCGGCGTTATACCATTCGCGTAGCTGCCTGACGCCATCACCGGATGCACCTTGGTTTCCCATCTGGGTGACAACCTTGTATTTTTTCGCTGCCTCAGTCAGGATACGAGCTTCGTAGATGTCGTGTGTCAAGGGCTTCTGAACATAGACGTGTTTCCCGAGTTGCATGGCAGCCAATGCCTGCACCGCGTGGTTGTGATCGGGAGTTGAAACGGATACCGCATCGATCGTTCGGTGCTCCTTATCGAGCATCTCGCGAAAATCTTTGTAGTATTTGGCTTTCGGGAACGCTGCTATCGACTTGGCTGCGCGGCGATCATCCACATCGCAGAGGAAGGTAATTTCCGCTTTTCCGCTTTTTGCAAAGTTCGCGATATCGCTTTCACCCTTTCCTCCCACGCCGATACCGGCAACGTAAAGGGTGTCGCTGGGTGCGCGGTACCCTTTGCCCAACACAGACCTTGGAACAATGGTAAACGCTGCTGCCGCGAGACCGGCTGACTGAATGAATTTCCTGCGCGAAAGATCGCTCTTGGTAGATTTTTTATTTTTTCGGGAAGACATAACGGTTGATTAATGATGGCTTATGAATCGAAGTTAAGACATATTTCCAGGGTACGCTCGTCGTATGCGAGTCCGTACTGATCCAGCACGTCTTGTGGCACGCCGTTCCACTGATTGGGACGGTTGCCCACATATCCCAGGTCGTCGATGCCTATTTTACTGGTGAAGAATCCACACGCCGTCAGGTCACGCATCCTGTTGAAGAACGCGACACCCTGAGCCATTTCCGGTTTTGCTTTCTGAGGGAAGGCTATCGCGTCGACTATCTCGATGCGTTGTTGTTCGCTGCATGAAACGAAGTCAGTGTTGAAGCGGCGAAGGCATTGGAGATCGAGCCACTTGATCCCCCCGCGCAGTGGTAACTGGTGTTCGGGTCTGTCTTTGGCCATGAACTCGATGAAAGCAGGAACACCGGCATCCGATGCGCTTCCGGATTTTTCGTCCTTCGGAATGATGATATCGCTGAGCACTGTGATCGTCTTCATTTCGTGCTCATCGAAGAACGTTTCGGACGCCAGCTTCCGCTCGCGTACAACTTCTTCCTCGGTGCGATCATAGGAGAGTGTGCTCGCCGGAGGTGGGGTCGTCCCTGTTTTGGAAGGCTCGCACTGGATCAACAGACCGGCACCTACCGTTCCGGCAGCCATTGACTTCAGGTATTTTCTTCTGTCCATTTTTTCAGAATTCAAGATTTGACATTCGATGTTCTGGCATTCATATATCAGGCCAGGTTTTGTTTTTTGATTTCTTCGATCATGTATTCCGAGGCGCGCATCGCGAGCGCGAGGATCGTCCATGTCGGGTTTTTGTCGGCTTGCGATACAAATGGTCCGCCGTCCACGACGAAAAGGTTCTTGCAGTCGTGCGCCTGGTTGAACTTGTTGACCGCTGATTTCCGGGGATCGTCTCCCATACGTGTTGTGCCGACTTCGTGGATGATCCTTCCGGGAGCAGCTAAGCCGTAGTTGTTCTCAGGGCCATCGTTGCCACCGTAGGTCACAACGCCACCCATGTTGTGGATGATTTCCTTGAAAGTTTCCTTCATGTGCCGGGCTTGCTTGATCTCATAATCGCTCCACTTGTAGTGGAATCGCAACACGGGGATGCCGTATTTGTCGACGGTCTTTGGATCGATTTCACAATAGTTGTCTTCGCGTGCGACCGCTTCGCCGCGTCCGGACATGCCAAACGTTGCTCCATAGAAATAGCGGTAGTCATCCTTCAGCGATGCGCCGTATCCACCAGCATCTTTCACCTGTCCGTCGCGTCCGGCAAATTTGCCGTTCATATTCTCCATCCCGAATCCAAAGCCGTAACCTGGCATACCCATTCGGCCGTTGAACTCGATATGGTATCCGCGAGGGAAGTCGAGTTTGCGATTGTCGAGCCACCACGGAGTATAGACGTGCATACCACCGACGCCGTCTTCGTTGAATCGTTTACGTCCGAGCAGTTGAGGAAGAACCCCGCCCATCGACGCACCAGTGGAGTCGTGCAGGTATTTTCCTACGATGTTGCTCGAATTCGCAAGTCCGTTTGGATGTTGTGTTGACCGGGAGTTCAGGAGAAGTCGGGCAGACTCGCACGCACTGGCGGCGAGTACGACGATCTTTGCGTTGACAACATATTCCTGCATGTCGGTCTTGTCGACGTAAGACACACCACTCGCGAGCCCGCGATCGTCAGTCAGGACTTCCCGCGCCATCGCGAATGGAATAACGTCGACGTTCCCTGTTTCGACTGCGGGAAGTACGAGTACAGACGACGATGAGAAGTCACCGTATACCTGGCAGCCCCGGTTGCACTGGGAGCAGAAGAAGCAGGCGCCGCGCTTGTCGTTGCCCGGCAATTGTTTAGTCAGGATAGAAAGTCTCGACGGGATTACGGGTATACCGAGTTTATTGCCCGCCTGTTTGAAATACAGATCGATCAACCGGGGCTTCGGGGGAGGGAGGAAGATACCATCTGGTTCGTCGGGCATGTTCTCGACGGATCCGAATACACCGATGAGTTGGTCTACTCTGTCGTAATAGGGTTTGATATCATTGTAGCCGATCGGCCAGTCATCCCCGAGACCGTCGAAGCTTTTATGCTTGAAATCCTTTTGACTGAACCGCAGGGAAATGCGGCCCCAGTGATTTGTTCGTCCTCCCAACATCCGGGAGCGGAACCAGTCGAACTCAGTTCCATCCTTATGCGTATAGGGTTCACCCTCGATTTTCCATCCGCCATAGGCGGCATCGAAGTCGCCGAAGTCGCGCAGCGATGTGCTTGCGCCGCGGCGTGGAGACTCCCAGGGCCATTTCATCTGAGTGATGTTCTTCTTGGGGTCGTACATCGGACCCGCTTCGAGCAGCGCCACCTTGATGCCAGCATTCGCGAGAATATAGGCAGCCATTCCACCGCCAGCACCTGATCCGATTATACAAACGTCGTAAGTCTTTGGACTCTTTTTGATCTGAAGTTGAGGCATAATTGAAGGTATAGATTCGGTTAAATGTACTGTTTCTCAAGTAAACATCACAGGAAACGATTGCATTCTTTGATAACTTATGTGACCGTAATCGTTTTCGGTGTATTTTTTTGTTGCCAACGGTTAGTGCGGGCCACTGCCGGTGTTTGATTTTTTCTTCGGCACGGGATCGTATCCGCTGGTTCCCCATGGGTGACACCGTGATATGCGCTTCATTCCCAACCAGATCCCTTTCGCAGGACCCCACTCAGCTATGGCCTCGATTGCATACTGCGAGCAGGAGGGCATGTGTCGGCAGTGCGTGCCTAACAGCGGGGAGAGGGTAACTTGATAAACACGAATGGGAAAAATGAATATTTTCCTCAAGAGCGAGTTTCGCGAATGTTCCGTGCCTTCCATTGATAACAAAAGTTTGATGCTTCGGCGGGTCTCGCCTGCGCTAAGCTTCGGCGGGCAAGCTCACCAGTCACCACTCAGTATTTCATACGTCATCTCCCCGTCTTTGCCGTCCATTAGCTGAACACCGATCTTTTTCAGGTCGTCGCGGATCTTGTCGGACAAGGCGTAGTTGCGGTCTTCCCGCGCTTTTTTGCGCAGTGATATCAGTACATGCACGACACTGTCGAGCATCTTTTCATCCTGAGATGCGTCATCGGTCAGCCCGAGTACTTCTTCGGTAAAGCCGATGTATGTACTGCTGAATCGGGCGAAGGTGTCAGGGTCGATTTTTTCGAGCGGAATATTGCGCGACTTGAAGTCGTTGATGCGCGATGCCATTTCAAACAACACAGCCAGTACCTTGGCGGTGTTGAAGTCGTCGCTCATATTGATGTGACAATCTTCGATCAGCCGTTGTAGCTCTGAAGTGAGGTCCTGATCAGCGTTGGTTGCATCCTTCGGCGGCCCGAGACTTTTCAAAGTTTTCAACGCGTGTGCGAGCCTGCGATATCCTTTTTCCGCCGCCTGAAGGGCTTCATTTGAGAAGTCAAGCGTACTGGAGTAGTGCGACTGCAGCATAAAGAACCGTACAGCGTTCGGTGAATATCCTCTGTCGAGGAGTGGGTGATCGCCACTGAACAGTTCGCTGGGCAGAAATGAGTTGCCAAGTGACTTACTCATTTTTTGACCGTTGACGGTTAGCATGTTTGAGTGCATCCAGTATTTGACAGGAGCCTTTCCATTGGCGCCCGTCGCTTGCGCGATCTCGCATTCGTGATGCGGGAATTTCAAGTCCATCCCACCACCGTGAATATCGAATACCTCGCCGAGGTATTTCGTGCTCATTACTGTGCACTCGATGTGCCATCCGGGGAAGCCTTCACCCCATGGCGAAGGCCATCGCATGATATGTGACGGCGACGCTTTCTTCCAGAGCGCGAAGTCGATCTTTTCGCGTTTCTCGTCCTGCGCGTCAAGTTCCCGTCCGCTTTCCATCAGTTCGTCGATCCTGCGGCCCGACAGGATTCCGTAAGAGTGTTCCTTGTCATACTTCTTCACATCGAAATAGACAGAGCCGTTCACTTCGTAGGCGAATCCTTTGTCGAGCAACAGTTGGATAATGGCGATCTGCTCGACAATATGTCCGGTAGCAGAAGGTTCGATCGATGGCGGAAGGATATTGAACTGGCGCATTACTTCGTGGAAGTCTTCCGTGTACTGTTTGACAACCTCCATCGGTTCCAGTTGCTCCAGCCGCGCTTTCTTTGCGATCTTATCTTCGCCGTCATCCGAGTCGCTCTCCAGGTGCCCGACGTCGGTGATATTCCGCACGTAGCGAACCTGAAAGCCGAGATGGCGAAGGTAGCGGGCGACGACGTCGAATGTCAGGAACGTACGCACATTGCCGAGGTGCACCTTGTTGTATACGGTAGGTCCGCAGACGTACATTCCGACCTTGCCGGCGTGGATGGGCTCGAATTTTTCTTTCTTGCCTGTTAGTGAGTTGTTAATGTAAACCGGGTATTGATCGTAGCGCGCCATAGTATTCAAGAGCGCGAAAATACGGATTTATGGGGATAGTCCACAGTTGCCGGCGCACCATTTAGCGCCACCCTCCCCCCAGTGCTTTGTATAATCCGATCAGCGAGTGAAAGATGCTCTTCTTGATGGTCGCGAGTTCCAGTTCTGCTTCCAGCACCCGCTTTTGAGCTGTAATAACCTCCAGATAGGAAGCATATCCCGACGTGAACAAAACGTTGGAAGTTGAGACAGCGCTGAGCAATACGCTTACCTCCTCTTCTTTCAGTGCGTACATAGCCTCCAGGTTGTCAATGCCCCGCAGGTTATTTACGACCTCACCGTAGCCTGCGATTACCCGCTGCTGGTAGTTGTAATAAGCCAGCGCCCGTTCCGCTACCGAACGATTAAAATCAGCGTGGATTCGCTTCCGGTTAAAAACAGGCATCGCGATACCTCCCAGCACGCCGGCAGCGAGCGATTCCGGTGTCTGAAATAGTGCAGTGGCATTGACGGCATTCAGGCCGGCGTAAGGTGTAATGGAGAGAGCAGGCAAGAAGGCAGCTCTGGCTGCGTCGACATCGGCTTCCGCGGCGACAAGTTCAAGTTCGGCCTGCTGAATATCAGGTCGATTCAGCAACAGTTTGGAGGGTACGCCTTCGTGGATATCGTTTGGTAATGGCAGTTCACTGATATCCTGTGTCCGTTCAATATGCTGCGGATAGCGACCCATCAGCAGGTTGATCTCCGTTTCGAGTTCGATGATCCGTTGCTCCTTCTCTTTTTCGAGCGCACGAGTGTTCAGCAACTGTGCTGTGAACTGCTGAACGGCCAACTCCGTGGCGCGTCCACCCATTTTCTGGATGTTGATGATCTCTAGCCCGATTTCCTGCAGTTCTATATTCTTTCTGATTACTTCCACCTCGTTGTCCACTGCCAGCAGCTCGTAATACAGGCGGGCGATCTCGCCCACGATCGCAGTTGTCAGAAGATGTCTTCCCTTTTCCGAAGCCAGGAAACGCGTATAGGCAGCCTTCTTCCGGGAGCGCAGCTTGCCCCAGATGTCCGCCTCCCAGGAACTCTGAAAACCCACGAAATATTCTTCTCGCATCGTTGGTCTGAAACGATCCTGATCGGCATCTGCGATCATGTTTTGATTCAAATTGCCGATATTGGTCGTGCCAGCGATATTCAGCGAAGGAAGCAGATCGCCTTGACGGACGGTGTATGCGGCCCGGGCAACCTCCACACGTTGCTTAGCAGATAGCAGGTCGTAGTTGTTCGCGAGTGTCAGCTCGATCATCTCCGAAAGCAATGTGTCCGTAAAGAATTCCTGCCACGCCAGATCTCCATCTGTCAGTGTATCCGAATGACCGATATATGTTTTGGGCATGGGAGTTGGCTCTGGAAGCAATGGTGTATCCGCGATCTTACATCCTGATGCCATCACTGCAACTGCCAGGTAAAGGTTGATATGGAACTTCGTCAGGTACATGTCGACAGTAAGTATGCTTTCTTGATTAATTGGCGTTCGCAGCGACTGGTATTTCGGTGGTCTGCGCAGGTGTCTGCAGTTTCTCGGATCGCCTGCCACCGGTGAGACTGGCGAACAGGACGTACAGGCCGGGGATCACCAGTACGCCGAACACGGTTCCGATGAGCATGCCGCCGGCGGCTGCGGTGCCTATCGACCTATTGCCCATTGCTCCGGCGCCCGTAGCGATGCACAGCGGAATCAGGCCGGCGATAAAGGCGAACGATGTCATGAGGATCGGACGCAGGCGCGCAACTGATCCTTCGATCGCCGCTTTGAGAACCGAGATGCCCTCGGCGCGGCGCAGGACCGCATACTCGACTATAAGAATGGCGTTCTTACCCAACAATCCAATAAGCATGATTAGCGCGACTTGCGCATAGATGTTGTTCTGCAATCCGAATACCTGGAGGGCAAGAAACGATCCGAATATCCCCGCCGGAAGAGAAAGAAGTACTGGTAGGGGCAACAGGAAGCTTTCGTATTGCGCCGCGAGCAGAAGGTATACGAACACCAACGAGATGATGAATATATAAATGGCCTGGTCCCCTGATTTGACCTCCTCGCGTGTCATCCCGGCCCAGTCGAACCAGTAACCGCGCGGCAGTTTTTCAGCAGCTACCTGACGGATCGTTTCGATGGCGTCGCCGCTACTGAAGCCGGCAGCGACGGTCCCGCTCACCCGCGCGCAGTTATACATGTTGTAGCGGGTGAGTTGTTCCGGACCGTAGACTCGTTCCATCCGGATGAAGGTCGAGAATGGCACCATCTCGCCGTTCTTGTTCTTTACAAAGAGGTTTAGAATATCTTCCGGTTTGGCGCGGTACTGGGGTGCGGCCTGGACCATCACCCGATACATTTGTCCGAAACGCACAAAATTTGATGCATAATCCCCTCCCATGAGGGTTTGCAGTGTGCTCATGGCCTGGTCGATAGTCACGCCCTTCTTCCCGGCCATATCCTGATCGACGTGAATAAGGTATTGCGGGAAGTTCGGGTCGTAATTCGTGTAGCCTCTGTCGATTGCCGGCGTCGCCTCCAGGGCGGCGATAAAGTTCTCCGTGACTTCTTCGAGTTCTTTCAGGTCGCCGCGTCCGCTCTGATCAAGGACGCGGAATTCAAATCCACTTGAGTTTCCGAAACCCGGAACAGTGGGTGGTGAAAAGAACTCGATGGTAGCATCGGTAATGTGACGTGTACGTTGTTCCAGTAACTCTATTACGTCCTCGACCGATTCCTTCCGCTCGTCCCACGGTTTGAGGTTCACGATGCCCATACCGAATGAGGCACCTGATACACCGTTGACCAGGCTGTAGCCCGCCAGTGTCGAGGTCGCTTCGACGATGCTCAGTTCGCTTGTCACCTCCTGAATATCGTCGAGTACTGCTTCGGTGCGCTCCACGGTTGCTCCAGACGGGGCAGTGACGTTGATATAAACAACACCTTGATCTTCGGATGGAATAAATCCTGTTGGCAGGATATTGTTGATGCCATACGTTGCGACGAAGAATATCAGGAGTAATGAGATTGTAATCACCCGGCGACCCGCGATCGCTGCGATGACGTTCCGGTATCGATCAGCCAGCCTGTCGTACGCGCGGTTAAAGCTGTTGAAGAATCGCTGAAGCAGTCCCTTGCGACCTTCTGTATGGCCGGGGTGCTTCAACAGTATTGCGCATAGCGCAGGCGTTAGAGTCAGCGCGTTGACCCCGGAAATAACGATAGCAATCGCCAACGTCAGTGAGAACTGACGGTAGAAGACACCGACAGGTCCGGAGAGGAAGGCGACAGGTATGAACACCGCAGACATAACCAGGGTTATCGCGACGATAGCACTTCCGATCTCTTTCATTGCGGCGAAGGTAGCCTCGCGTGCGGGGAGACCCGTTTCCTGCATCTTGGCGTGCACGGCCTCCACAACGACGATTGCGTTGTCGACCACGATACCAATCGCGAGAACGAGTGCGAAGAGTGTCAGGAGGTTGATTGAGAATCCCATTGCTTGCATGAAGAACAACGCGCCGATGAGCGCAACTGGAATGGCCAATGCCGGGATCAACGTTGACCGGAAGTCCTGAAGGAATATAAAGACGACCAGTGAGACGAGAAGAATGGCCTCGAAGAGAGTCTTTACCACCTCCGAGATTGACGCGTCCAGGAACCTTGAGACATCATATGTGTAATTATACGTCATCCCAGGGGGAAAGCTCGTTTCCTGAATCTCTTCCATGCGCTGCTTGATGCGAAGGATGACGTCACGTGCATTGGAACCGGGACGCTGGTTTATGAGAATCGAGGCCGCAGGCGTACCGTTGTTCTTGGATATCCTGCTGAAACCCAGGGAGCCGAACTCGACATCGGCGATATCACCCAGTCGCAGAATAGACCCATCGTCGTCCGCCCGCAAAACGAGCTGCTTATACTGTTCGGGGGTATTGAACTTGCCCGTGTACAGGAGTACGTATTGTAGTGCCTGTGGTGCCTTCTCAGAACTTTCTCCTGCTTTTCCCGGTGCTGCCTCAACATTCTGTGCTTCAATGGCTTCCAGTACTTCGTCGGCGGATATGGCGTAGGCGGTCATGCGATCGGGCTTTAGCCAGACGCGCATCGAATAGTCCTTTTCGCTTACGATCTCGGAGTACCCGACTCCATCGATGCGCTTGAGCTCCTGCAGTACATTGATATCCGCGAAATTATATATGAACTTCTCGTCGAGATTCGGATCGGCACTAACGATGTTGACGTACATCAACAAGCTGTTCACTTCCTTCTCTGTGATTACGCCGTTCCTTATCACCTCTTCCGGAAGTTCGTCAATGATGGTCGCCACACGGTTCTGGACGGCAACTGCCGCGAGGTCGGGGTCGGTACCGACGGCGAAGTTTACTTCTATGGAAACGGTCCCGTTGTTACTTGCTACCGAAGACATGTGAGTCATACCCGGGACGCCGTTGATTGCTTTCTCAAGTGGTACGGCGACTGTTTTTGCACAGACCTCAGCGTTTGCCCCCGTGTACTTTGCTCGAACGGAGACGGAGGGAGGTATGATGTCGGGATATTGACTGATAGGTAGCGAGAAAAACGACAAGCCACCCAACAACACAATGAGCAGTGAGATGACGAGCGAGAGGACCGGGCGTTTAATGAAGATGTCGAACATGGTTGTTACCTTAACGATTTGCCGGGGCTGCAGCGAGCCCTTGGATGTACACGATCAGATGGTGATCGGAGCAATTGTCACAATGTCACCATCGATAAACTGTCCGTGCGCACCGGTTTCGGAATGATGAGCATTCCGTCGCGGATATCCTGTATCCCTTCGAAAACGATCTTTTCACCGGACTTCAGGCCGGATTCAACGATATAGTAATGGGAGTAACGCGTTCTTGGCACGAAGTGTCGCATGCGCACCTGATTGGCGGAGTCAACGACGAAAACGAAATTCTTATCCTGTATCTCGAATGCCGCTTTCTGCGGGATCATGATCGCGTCATTGAGTGTGTTTGATAATCTGATCCGGCCAGTTGCGCGGTGTTTCAGGATCGAGTTTGGATTTGGAAATCTTGCGCGGAACGAGATTGAACCCGTGCTAGCCTGAAACTCTCCTCCCATTGTTTCGACACTTCCCTCATGCGGATATAGACTGCCATCCGCCAATACGAGTGAAACGAGGGTGTTGGTCTTGTCAGCGTCTCCTACGGCAGATTTGACGTACTCCAGGTATTCTCCTTCCGACACGTTGAAATAAACGAAGATCTCGCTGATATCCGACACGGTAGTCAGAAGGGTGCCGTGATCGATAAGGCTTCCGACCTTGAACGGTATGCGGTCAATGATGCCGTCGAAAGGAGCGCGCACGCTGGTATAAGAAAGCCGCAGATCTGCATTGGAGTTTGCCCAGCGGGCCTGTTCTATGCGTGCATTGATGGCTTTCAGCTTGGCCTCTGCGACACTGAGCTCTGTTTCAGAGATGACGCGCTTTTCCACCATCACTTTCAAACGATCAACCTCGAGTTGTGAGGCCTTTGCTTCGGCGATGGTGCTCTCCAGGTTCGCCGTAGCTTCTGCCAGCGCTGCCCGGTATTCTTCGTCGTTGATCTTGAAAAGTATCTGCCCCTTTCGTACTCGCTGTCCCTCGTCGACATAGATCCGTTCAAGGAACCCCTGTACGCGCGCTCTTAGTTCGACGTTCTGCACCGCTTGAATGTCGGCGACGTATTCGCGAAAGAGTTTAGTGTCCTTGATCATGACATTTGTCACAGGGAGCACCTTCGGCGGCTCCGTGTCAGCTTCGGAATTTGTCTTGTCATCACAGGCAACCAATAGAACAATCGCCGCCACTGCCAGATAATTTGTCAACTGCATGTTTGCATGGATATGATAAGAATATACGTTGGATATAAACAGCAAAACTTGCGACTATTCGGCAAATGCGGAAGTCTCTGCTATAATTTTCCCACCGCTTGCATAAAATGACCTAACGTTTATTTTGTTTGTACTTGAGTGAAGTGATTTCTAATGTGTTTTTTTACCATATTTATCGGATCATCCTGAACCTATGGAACTATCTACTGCAGCGCGCTCCCGAAACGAGACTACGACACCTGCCGACGCCCGAAGTCCGGGAGGAGGAAGAATAACTTCTGTTGACTTCTTTCGGGGGGCGACAATGTTTCTACTTGTGGGTGAAAGCACGCGATTGTATCATCTTTTCAGCGACATTGCCGAGTCGGGAGGAAACCAAGTGGCAGCATACTTTGCACGGATGTTCAGCCACCACGAATGGCATGGGTTGCACTTCTGGGATCTCATCCAACCGTTCTTTATGTTCATCGTTGGCGTGGCGATTCCTTTTGCAGTTGCCAACCGCGAGAAGAAAGGGGATTCCGATCAGACGATCTTCCGACATGCGCTGAAGCGCGCTTTCTTGCTGCTGTTGTTCGGGTGGTGGTTGTATTGCATGGGTGCAGGGGCGATCGTGTGGAGATTTCAGAATGTTTTGGCGCAGCTTTCCGTCACGTACATTGTGGCATTCCTGATCATGCGTCGCAGTATCTCGTTCCAGATTGCTTTTTCGCTTGTGGTATTGCTGCTTATGGACCTTGCGTATCGCTTCTTTCCGGTTGAGGGTTTTAATCATCCCTGGATTCCTTATGAAAACCTCGGCGCCTGGGTCAACAACAAGATCGAGGGTGTCGAGAAGGCGAGCGTATGGGCTTCTCTCAACGCCATTCCGACGATTGCGCACACAGTTTGGGGTGTCGTATGCGGCATGGTGTTGATGAGCAGTCGGCCCGCGGCGAAGAAAATTCAGGTACTTGTGATCGGTGGTGTCATTGCTCTCTTCGCCGGATATGCACTCGATTGGCTTAGCATCACGCCGATCATCAAGAAGATCGCTACGTCGTCGTTTGTGCTCGCAACGGGAGGCTGGTCAATCCTTGCGCTGGTGTTTTGCTACTGGCTGATCGACGTTCAGAACAAGTTTCGCGACGGCTCCCAGTTTTTCATTATTGTCGGGATGAACTCAATTTTCATTTACCTCTTTATGCACGTCGGGGCAGGTAATATCATTCATCAGATATTTACGCCACTGACAAAGCTTCTCTTTTCATGGTCGGGAGAGTCGGCGGTAACTGCTGCGAATGGTGTACTGGTGTGGGGTGCGATGTGGTACGTGTGTTATTGGTTGTATCGGAAGAGGATATTTTTCAAGATATAGGTTGGTCCACGGTCCACAGCACACGGTTTGTTTGGTCTTCCTTCTTAAAAAGATAAACTAGTCTTTTATTTTTGATAACTTGGCCGCTGACCAACAATCAAAACAATAATACTATGGAAACACAAGAAGTATGGCTTACGAATTTAATTGTTGACACTCCGATGGAAGGCCGCGAGCTTGCGATCAAGATGGCGCGAAAGAGCATTGGTGCAATTCAGACCGATCCGGAAGTACGCAAGAGACTGCGTCCGGCCTATGCAAATGACACCGCACAACTTATCGCATCGGCGGAGGTGATCGCTATCGAGTTTCAGACCGTCGCTGCGGCGAATAATTACTGGCGGAAGTGAATTTTGGATACTAACCAATATATTCGGCGCCTGGCTGGGGGAATATCTCGGCGGCAGGTGTTACTTTGTCCAACTATTGTCAAACAATGAATCATTCATATTCCCGATTGTGGATCCTGTTCCGTGTTACAAGTAGCCTCGGAGTAGGATTGATCGTTCTTTTCGCAGGCGCGGGATCTTTCTTCACGGTTGCGGCACAAACAACTGACACCAGACAACGTCCAAACGTCCTTTTTATCGCTATCGACGACCTCAACGATTGGGTTGGAGTAATGAAGGGACATCCCGACGTCAAGACGCCGAACCTCGATAAGTTGGCGGCACGGGGCGTGCGGTTTCAGAATGCGTATTGTCAGGCCCCTCTTTGCGGTCCGTCTCGCGCATCTGTCATGACGGGTCTTCGTCCTTCGACCAGCGGGATCTACGGGATGATCAACGACAATCTGATCAGGTCAGATAACGCGGTAACGAGTGATATCGTCCTTTTACCTGAATACTTCAAGCGCAACGGCTACCACACCATGGGAGTTGGAAAGCTTTTTCACGAGCACGCGCCGGATGGCATTCTGGATGAGTCCGGTGGCCGCGCACGCGGATTTGGCCCGGTACCGGGGGAGCGGTTCAAATGGCAAGGCACGGCTCCCGAAGGATACAGTAGAACCAACACCGACTGGGGTGCGTATCCGGATGCTGACTCGCTTATGCCCGACTACCAGGCGGCGCAGTGGGCGTGCGAGCGTTTGAAACGGGAATACGACAAACCGTTCTTTATGGGAGTGGGCTTCCTGCGTCCCCACGTTCCGTTGTACGTTCCCAGGAAGTGGTTCGACATGTACGATGTCTCGAAACTTACGCTGCCTCCGTATAAGGCTGATGACCTGGATGATGTGCCGGAAGTGGCTCTCAGGATCAATGACCTCCCGATGATGCCCTCGACGGAGTGGGCGGTCAGTTCGGGGGAACTGCCCAACATCGTACACGCCTATCTCGCGTCTGTCAGTTTTGTCGATGAACAGGTCGGAAAGTTGCTGACGGCGCTTGATGAGAGTGGCAAAACCGACAATACAATTATTGTACTGTGGTCAGATCACGGCTATCGC
Source organism: uncultured Roseivirgaceae bacterium (assembly GCA_964438975.1). Lineage (GTDB taxonomy): Bacteria > Bacteroidota > Bacteroidia > Cytophagales > Cyclobacteriaceae > Chryseosolibacter. Next base: position 73,764 of record CAYTMU010000015.1, read on the forward strand.
GTGGGGCAGAAGGGCACGTTCGCGAAACACGCGCTGTGGGAGGAAGCTACTCGTATGCCGATGATGTTTGCCGGACCTGGCGTCCCTTCCGGGAAGGTAATTCACGCCCCGGTTGAATTGCTTTCGGTGTACCCCACACTTCTGGAGTTGACTAATTTACCTCGATACGAACGAAACGAAGGAAAGAGTCTTGTGGCGCTGATGGATGGTCGGGATAAGCCTGCTAACTATGTAGCGCTGACAACTTACGGCAGATATAACCACTCCGTTCGTACAGGCGATTGGCGATACACGCGATATGAAGATGGCAGCGAAGAGTTGTACGACCACCGCAAGGATCCGAATGAATGGACGAATCTGGCAGGCGACAAGCACTATGAAAAGACACTTGTGCAATTGCGCAAACATTTGCCTCAGGTCAACGTTCCCTGGACGAAGCATTCTGCATACAACTTTCAACCGTATTTCAGAGACCAGAAAGCACGGTATAGCGAGTAGCCGGGGCGTTAATTGATCTTTTTCGCGAACTTCGCTGTGAAATCAGCGTTGTGATGCAACCCAATATCCACGTATGATCTACATTACACAAATAATTTATCTCCAGGAGGGACAGGAAATTACATTCAATTTATTTGAGAACGTCGTCATACCGGCTATGAACAAGTACAACGGTCGGCTGCTTTTTCGTGTGCGGCCCGACTACGGCGACTATATCGAAAGCAACATCGAACGGCCCTATGAGATCCATCTGATTGAATTTGCCAGTCAGAAGGATTTTGACGATTTCCGAAACGACGAAGAACGACAGGAATATCTGCACCTGAAGCGTGAATCGATCAGGTCGATGATGCTGATACAGGGAACACTGATTGGGTAGCAGTGCGTGGGGCAGCCCAATCTCTTACTTGTTCTTGTTGACCTCCAAACCTTTGGGAGGCTGAGCGGCGCGGGCGATGCGTGCTTCGAGTTGCCGGGTCAGCTTCGTCAGAAGCTTGCGATAGGTAGGATCTTCGGCGAGATTGGTCATCTCGTCAGGATCGACGCGCCGGTCGTATAATTCCACCATGCCCGCTCCGCCA
>CAYTMU010000016.1:0-73702 GCA_964438975.1 uncultured Roseivirgaceae bacterium
ATCATGATCCGTTCAAGGGTCTTGTAAAAACTTCGAAAGAAAAGCAGGCTGATCCCAAAAAGATTGAACGCCAATATCCACGGACCAGGCGACGACTTAAAAAGTTCTGCGATCGAAATGCCGATCCCGATAGAATTGCCCGCCTGAAATGATGCACAAACTAAAAAGACGCCGACCCCCGCTGCCACAGCCGCAGGGCGACCCCACTTGTTGCGGATCAACGTCAAGAACGAAACATCGGATGCCATTCCGATTCGCGCCGCCATCGCCGTAAAGATCACCATGAAGAAAATCGCCACAACTACGATCCAAAGCAGGTCGAACGAGTAGTCGGCACCGAGTTTCGATGTAATCGTGACCTTGCTTGGACCAAAGACGAGCGCCGCAGTGATCATACCAGGGCCGAGAACCCCGAGCGACGCTTTCAATTTCCGCATCAGGGGGGATCCGGAAAGCGGGGCAGTTACCCCGGTGCTATCATTTCCTTTCAACGTATTTCAGATTATATCAGGTAGTTAATTCAAGAGCAATGTCAAAAAATGCGCGATTCTCGCAAATCCATTACACAAGAAAAAACCCCGAACTTCTTTCGGGGTTTAATACCAATTTTGAAGAAAGACCCTCTCTTAAAACTTCAAAAAGGCTTTCGAAGATATAAATAAAACGGATCGATACAACCATGCCGAAGTGATAATTTTCCGGTGCTTTCCCTTCGGATCCCTCCTCCCTCGCCTGCTATTTTACGTTTTGAGCGATCCTTGCCATATTGAATCACCAATCGTCATCATGAATACCATCGAACGCCACCAATTCATTATCAACAAGATCAACCAGGAGGGCCAGGTCAAGGTCGTGACACTCTGCGAGGAATTGAAGGTTTCTTCAGTGACGATCCGAAAAGATCTCAAGTTTCTGGAAGACAAGGGGTTGCTTTTCCGGACACACGGCGGCGCGACGCTCACAAACCCCTACACGATCGAAAGACCTGTCAACGAAAAAGAGAAAATCCACCTTTCCGAAAAAATGCGGATCGGAGCCGCGGCAGCAAAACTGGTAGAACCAAACGATTCAATACTGATCGCCTCGGGAACGACGGTCCAGGCGCTGGCCAAAAGTATCCAACCGGGAAAAAACCTTACCGTCATTACATCTGCACTCAATGTTGCACTCGAGTTCATGCACCATCCGGAGATCGACGTTTTGCAGCTCGGAGGATTGCTCCGCAAAAGTTCGTCGTCTGTCACGGGACCATACGCGAAGAATATCCTGGCCGACTTCTCCTGCAGCAAGCTATTCCTGGGAGTCGATGGCATCGACCTCGATTACGGCCTGACGACAGCGAATGTCATGGAGGCGCACCTCAACCGGGAAATGATACGCATATCGCAAAAAACGATCGTACTGGCAGACTCCACAAAATTTGGGCGACGGGGTTTTGGAAAGATCTGCGAGTTCGATGACATCGACGAGATCATTACCGACAAGGGCGTCTCCGACTTTACCGTCAGGACGCTGGAAGAGATGGGGATCAAAATGACGATCGTGTAATTCGAAAGGATCAGCGCGGAATCTTTTCAGGATCCTCTTCGGGCAGGTATTTCCGTGCAAGTTCGCTGAATGCCGCGACCTGTTCCTCCTGCCATTGGTAACCCCTGTCCAATTCCGCCGACATCAGCACGGCAACGTGAGGGGCCATCTCCATCGCCGCCCGGGCATTCAGGAACAGAATGCGCATTCTCCTTGCCAGCACATCTTCTACGGATCTGGCCATCTCGTGCCGGACGGCCCATACAACCTCAGCCCCGATATTCGGAAATGCTGGATGTAACAGGTGCGCCAATGCAGTATTCCCCTTCGCCAGGGCCTTGATCATCTTCGCGTCGCTTCCGTAAACATCGAGATGCCCCTGGTTCGAGGGGTGGTCCTGGAATCCGTGAATACGTCCCGCCTGGGTCGTGCAGGGAGCGTACTTCAAGCCGGCGACACGGATCACCTCGTCGACCGTGTCTTCAGCCATTTTGCGGTAGGTGGTCCACTTACCTCCGGTGATGGTAACAAGACCCGACGATGCCGTGATAAGCTTGTGACTGCGGGAGATCTCTTTTGTCTTTCCACTCTTGTTTCCTTGTGCGGCGAGTGGACGAAGACCAGCGAAGATGCTCAGGATATCCTTGCGCTCTGGCTTCCTGACGAGGTAGCCGCGAAGTGTCCTCAGGATGAAATCAACTTCGCTTTCGAGCGCGACCGGCTCCAGGCTATGTTTATCCAATGGCGTATCCGTCGTGCCGACCACCAGGTGATCATACCACGGCACGGCAAACAAGACGCGTCCATCTTCAGTGGAGGGGATCATCAATGCATTGTCTCCTTCGAGAAAATCGCGCTCCAATACCACGTGCACGCCCTGGCTTGGACGTACCAGCGGCTCCTGGCCGGATAAGTTCATCTTCAGCACTTCGTCAACAAACACCCCGGTGGCGTTTACCACTGCACGAGCCCGGACCGTATATTTTTCTCCGGACTCAACGTCGATCGCTGTCACGCCACTGATTTTTCCGTTGCCGTCCTTGAGAAGGTCCGCCACGCGCATGTAGTTGAGGAGTATTCCGCCGTGACTAGCAGCGGTCTGTGCGATATTGATCGCCAGCCGCGCATCATCGAATTGCCCGTCGTAGTAAAGCACCCCGCCTTTGAGCCCCTCGTGCCTGACATTTGGCAACCGGCTGACCACCTCTCCGCGACGGAGAAGTTTTGTCTTTGGAAAGCGGTAGCGCCAGGCCATCCAGTCGTAGATCTTCAATCCGAATCCGTATAGAAGTTCGTTCCACCAGCTGTAATTCGGTATGATGAAAGGTTGGAGGCTAACGACATGTGGCGCATTCCTGAGAAGAACACCGCGTTCGAATAACGCCTCAAAAACAAGCCGGATATCACCCTGCCCCAGGTATCGCACACCGCCGTGGATGAGTTTGGTACTGCGGCTTGAGGTACCCTTGGCAAAGTCTGATTGCTCAAGCAGGATCGTGCGAAAGCCCCTCGCCGCCGCATCCGCGGCAACACCTAGTCCTGTGGCGCCCCCGCCGATGACGACGACATCCGCCTCAGGATTCGCTCGTAGCTGGGTAAGAAAACCGTCACGACTAAAAACTCCGGCCAAGTGCCCTGTCCAATGGTCCATTACGATTTATTTCCCTCAAGGGCAAATTTAGGGTTAACAAGAAACAAATCGCAATTTTATGTAATTAAAACAAACTTTAAATGAAACAAAAAGAAATAAACCCAGCGGTGGATCAATGAATCACCAGTTTTCTCCGGCCATACAGTCCCGGCCCTTCGAGCGTAAGAAAATAAATTCCTGTAGTCAACGGCAGGTCCAGTCCCATCGAACCGCTACTGGCATCAAACTCGCACTCATGCATCAGGGCTCCCTGCAAATCCGTCACCCTCACCTTTGCAGACGCCGTAGGTGGAAAGAGGATACTGACACTTCCCGAACCGGGATTGGGGAAGATCTTAATGAGATCGTCGGCCTCCTGGCCAAGGCTCGTTATGACGCGTTCGCCCGCTTCGATCAACAAGTACTGCACGGACCGTGCCGGAGCGTCAATTCGTATGCCGCCACCGATATCCGTAGCGCGCGGAAGGATCCCGGAAAGATCGGCAGGCCCACCTGCAGGGTATTCACTACCCTCACCGTTGACCCGAACGTTCAGCGAGAACTCTCCGTTGTCAGTTCCACCGGTGAGTGAGTGAAAGTAGAACCGCTCTCCGAATCCAAAATCACTGACGTCGACTCCGACCGTCTCAGGAGTTGTTCCTTTGTTGACAATCACCACCGACACCTCTCCAGAGCTAAAAGTCGATGCATATGCCAGAATATTGTCGTTCCCGTTTACGATCGCTTCAACCATGTGGTCGCCCAGGTACTGCTGAAGATAGTATTGGTAGAAGTATACGGGTCGCGGATGCCACCTGGGCACCGATGGCTGGTCGCCTTGGCTGAACATCCCGTGATCATCACCATTAGACCATCCGTTAGCGAGATTCCATCGGCATGCCAATCCGTAGCCGTTGCGGATCAGTTCCGCTAAAACGATCGTCGCGTGAATGCCATTGATATACGACGTAGCCTGTTTCGATCGCACCGCAAATATATTCCACTCCGTCAAAGCAACGGGTTTCTGCGGAAGCCCGGCAGCCGTCACGGATGACGATACATACTCGGCCATATCACGCGTCACGGTCGTCGCCGTATTCAGGATATCGGTCGCATTCGAGTTGGTGTCAAAAGGGGTGTAATAGCTATGGATGATATAGAAATCCGGCGTATCCCCGGCGTTGACGAATACCCCCGAGTTCCAGTTCCTGTCAGTGGAATTCCACCAGGTGGCCGGTGCTTCCGCCAGGAGTTGCGCTCCGATATGAATTTGATGCCCGATTTCATTGGCAGCTTTTCGCATCGAATCAACAAATACGCGAAAGTGTTTGCCGTATAACGCACCTGTGATGATCTCAGGTTGTCCATCCTGATTCATTGCCGGGTCAATTCGAAAGCCCGCCTGCCAGGCACCACCGCTCTCGTTGCCAATCTCCCAGAACCTTGTACGTCCTGCATCGTATCGGACCCATTCGGCAGCGAGGTGTGCTGCGGCGGCAACGGGGTCTTCAGCAGTACTATAACGAGCGTAGCCATAGTTCACGGTGATCATTCCGGTGCTGTTCGTCGCTTCTAGCATAGTGTAGTAATTATCGAGCGATAGCGTCCAACCATCGGCATTTTTTCCATACCAGTATCCCGGATCCATTGGATTTCCATCGGCATCGACAAGCATTGGTGGTGCATCGGCGGGAGGCTGACCAACATCGGCATTCCAGAAATACACGCTGCTGAGATTGCCACCAGGGAACCGTACCAGGTTAGGCGACAGGTTGCTGATATGGTCGAGCAAAGCTGGTTGATCCACAACTTGACTCATGTAGATATTTGCATTTGTTCCGAAGATGTATTTCGATATTCCTGTTGTAACTTCTCGAGGTCGAATGACAACGGTGGCCGTAGGCGCCGCTGTTGGACGGGGTATTGTCGTATAAGAGGTTGGAATCTCGGCCGACCTGGCGACGTGATCGGACGGAAAAAACACATAATCCGACTGCGCTCGTGAGGTGGTGGCCGACACAACTCCCACCAGGAGACAGGTTCCAAAAAGCCTGAGGAAGGATATTATTTTCATCATGTTTCTTTCATTAAAAAGAAAACCCGGTTGGGGTCCGGGTTTTCTTACTGTTATCATAAACACCAGCGCTATCTCAATCCGATATGATCAATGTAGAGAATCCCGGACCAATCCCTGTCTTGCATAGTGATCTCCGAAATGTTAGCGATTCCGTCCAGGTCATCTGCTATTAACAGTCGGTATTCGGTCCATTCTCCCTCGATGATCCCAATCACGATCTCTTTAGTAGCGTCCTCGCCGTCCTTTAAAATCAGATTGACCTCCTTACCACCAGTGCCAGCATCACCATATATCGAAATAGCAAACTCTTCGAATCCCGCCGTCGGGGAACCATCGCTACCAATCTGAAATGCACCACCCCATCCTCCGACAAACTCCGCTTTGATCGCTTTTTGCCCATCGCGAACGTTGTCCGCATTTGCGAGGTCTGCGGTCCCGCCTCCCCAGCCTCCCCACTTACTCCAGCCGTTGGCCAGTTCATCGACATAAATCTCGAACGCCAACGCCTCCAGCGGCGGAAGATCTCCGATAACTTCCAATGCCTGATCCGATTCGATCTCAACATCTGAATACGCTACCAATGTAATTGTACCCTTGTTGGCTTCGAGCGGAAAGACAACGACGATCTCAGTTTCTGATTTACTTACGAACTCCAGTTCCGGCACTGTGATACCTCCTTTGAATGAAACAGCCTTAACAAGATCCAGATCGGTACCGGTAATAGTCAACTCAGCGCCCCGCTCAATGGTGGTGGGAGCGATTACCTCCACGGAAGGAAGGGTGATCAGGATCTCCTCCTCCGGTTCGATCTCCAGCGGAACGGTACCACCTGTGAGGAACGTCAGTGAACCAGAACGTGCCTCCATCGGCACAACGAACACAACTTCCGAAAGAGATCTACTAACAAACTCGGTCGCTATTACATCATCCGGAAACACAACTGCCTCAATCCAGTTGACAAACTCACCTGTAACTGTAACGTTCGTACCTGGTTTGGCCTCGAGTGTAAAAGAAGTGATGCTTACCGGCACTTCAAGACTGAAAACACTCTTCGACTCGATATTTGCGGTTGGCGTTCGCATAACAACTCGTCCTGACTCCACGAATGTTGGCACGATCAGTTCTATCACTTCCGATGATTGTGAAAGAAAAGCATCGGCCCCGATCTCGACGGAGGGAGAAAAGACAATACTACTCACCTTGTCGAGGTTCCATCCGATGAACTGTATCTTATCACCGTGTTTGACACCGGAGGGACCGAAGCTAAGCAAGGCAACCTCACCATTGTTTCTCACCTCTTCGTCATCATCGCACGATGTCAGGCAGCAGAACGATGCGAGGAGTGAAACCAGGACTATTTTCTTAAGGATATATATCTTTTTCATAGTTCTCGCATTGGAGTTTAGTCGATCACATTGGGTACTACACGGACATTGTCGAGAGCGAAGTCGGCATGAAGGGCTGTCGCCCCTTCCCAGAACCAGAATGAAAGACCGTAACCATTCGGATCGACTGCGATGTCGGGATTATTAGCCAGTATCTGGTTGAAGGGGATGGAAATGGTCTCCCATGCACCTCCGGTATCGACGTTCGGCAACCAAATAAATTGATTCCCGGCTCGCTCACCTCCCACGTCATTGCCGATATAGATGTGAATCTTCGCACCCGCAAGAGATTGTTGCGTGTTGATCTCGAACTTCAGACTGTAATCAGCCGGCTTCAGGATAGCGTCGTCGGGGATGTTCTTTGTTTCCTCGGCCATGGTACCTCCCGATCCGACAAAAAACTCAAACCATTGACCAGCGCCCAACTGCGTGTTGACCCGCAGGAATTTATTGCTGATCGGTTCAATATCGGGATCGGACGAAACGATCATGGTATGCCCATGCCACCATCCTTCATAGTCTGCGACATCCATACTTCCGAAGATGTTTCGGTTGTCACGGAACCAGAAATTGGATTGCATTTCACCAAAATTCGTCGTTATAGTTATCGGTCCGGGCTGCGCGCCCTCAGGAATCCGCACCCGCAGCACCTGATCTTCCACCTCTACGATCTCGCCCTCCACATCACCGGAAAAAACCACCTTCAGTGGCGCGTAGAAATAGTCTCCGACAATCATCGCGACCTCGCCAGTAGCAACGAACTCACTCCTCATGTAACTGATGAGGGGTTCACTGATATCGACCGTGAAGTCATGCACCACCGAACTCCCATTTGAGAAAATGAGAGTCATCTTATTCGTGATCTCATCGGGAATCTGCGACGGAACGCGGGCAATAATGGATGTCGACGTGATAAACGTTGGAGTCAGGATTGCCCGCTGATCATTGATCCAAAGCTCGCGGGCACCCTGCAGATTCTCTCCCATAATGGAGATCATCTGACCCTGGCCAGCTGCAACTAACAGTGAGTCGGCCGCACTAGGCTTCGTCACGCGGATATAGCGGATCCTTGGCTGACCGTCATTCGGCGCATTGTCTTCCGAGCAACTGAGTAGCCCTCCGGCGAGCACGACCAGCGCAAAAAGGATCCTATAGTATCTATACATTTGTATCATGGTCTTCATATTCTGAATAGTTGAAACATCGATCACTCGGAGAAAATGTACGGCTCCGGCTCTTCATTCAGCTCAGGTGCCTGACTCACCTCTGAAGCAGGTAATGGCAAGAGGAAGTTTCCTGAATTTGCCACAGCATAGCGGTCTTCGAACCACTCCGTCTTGGTGAACACCCAGCTCGTAGGGTCCGGCCAGCGATCAGGCTGAACGAGGAAGAGACCTCTATCCTGGGCATTGATGATATCATACGCCCCCTGTGGCTTGTAATAGTGCAGTCTTACGAGATCATACCAGGCCATGCTTTCCATCGCGAACTCCTTGATACGCTCTTCGAAGATATCCTGCCATGTGAGCTCCTCTTCAAACTTGGGCAATCCTGCGCGCTCGTGTACTTTGTTGAAGTACTCAAGGGCTTTGGCATCCGAGGTAGAGGGAGCATCTCCGAGCACAGCTTCCGCATAGATAAGATACATTTCGGCGAGCCGTAGCATGTACGTATTGTTCGGATAGCGCTGCGTAGCGGCCTGATTGCCGACGTCCTTATCCTTTCCGACGACATACTTCTTAATACTGACATAGCTACTTTCATCCCCCGATCCGGGCCTGGGAAACACGAGATCCTGTTCACTTTCCTTTCCGGTTTCGTCCCTGACGGTTTGCGTGATCTCGGGGTACTTGAACCCAGGGAGCATGAACGTCGCTTTCAGTCGCTTATCAAGTGTAAAGCCTGGGGCCGGGTCGTCATCATCATCATCCTCGTCGGCCAATAGCCCGTCGTACAAGGTCAGCAACCACCACGTGGCACTGAGGTCGCCGCCCCAGCCATCACCGTTCGCGATATCGTTGCTGTACGTTATCTGCGAAACCATCGTATTCGCGTATGCGTACTCCGTTGTGAACACCCATTGCAACTCAAATAAAGATTCGGATTTGTTGTCATACGGAAAGAGAAAGAGGTCTTCATAATTGGTCAAAAGACTCTTACCGCTCATTGTAATGACACGATCCGCATAGTCACGCGCCTTCGCGAGATACTCTGTGTTGCGCGATCCGGTTGATCCGACACCGGAGCGCATCAGCCAGGTGCGTGCCAGCATCCCTTCAGCCGACCACTTTGTCAGCCTTCCGACATCTATAGCCTGTTCCGTCAGGTTCTCGGCAGCGAACTCGTAATCGCGCGTGATGAACTCCCAGACGCTTTCAACAGTGTTGCGCTTGAGCCTGGGGCTGGCCAGGTGGTCGAGGTTGTTTTCAATGATCGGTACCGGTCCGTAGTTGCTCACGAGATGATAGTAAGCGGTAGCTCGCATGAACCGCGCTTCGGCGAGCGCGTGATTGCGGATGCGATCCGAAACGCCGCTGCCAGCATATGTGAGGATATTCTGAATTGCGATGTTCGCCTGTCCTATTGTTACGTAAAATGCGCGATACGCCTCAGCATTCTCGGGGGAGACGGAAGTTGTGTTGAAGAGCACGTGATCGCGGTCGCCCCAGGCGCGGAATACTGTCCCACCGCGAATATCACCGAGTTTGAAATTCGCTTTGTCGATATAATCCTTCCACACGGCGCTGTAGAGGCCCGCGGTACCGGCGAGCACCTGATCGTCCGTTCTATAAAAGGTGGCATCCACCAGCGAATCCTGCGGGGGTCTTTCGAGGAACTCGTCAGAACAACCTGCAATGAAACAGAGTGTCGTCAAGGTAGAGATAATGATATATTTTGTTTTCATGATGATACGTGAATTAGAAATCAATTCCGACGTGAAATGAATAAACTGGTGTAAGCGGGTATCGTCCGTAGTCAACACCCACAGCTGCATTCGCAGTGCTGGCATTCGGACCTACGTACGAACCGACTTCCGGATCGTATCCTGAATAATTGGTGAGCGTGTAAAGGTTCTGGGCACTGATGCCGACCCGCGCCGCTTTGATAATGTTATTTCCTCCGAGTAAGTTACGCGGTACGTTGTAGTTCAGTGCAACATTCTTCACCCGCAAGTAAGAACCGTCTTCAACATATTTATCGGTGTGCCTCTCGAAGTTATTATTCTTGTTGCCTCCCGACATACGCGCGACGATCGTTCCGGGGTTCTCCAGATAAGGATCACCTTCTCCGTCCAACGCAATGCGCGCATAGTCGAACGCCCCGAGGAACATATTCCGTCCCAGGTTAATATTGTTTGGATTGCTATTCTGGTTTCGTATATAGTTGTACACATCGTTTCCATACGAGAAGAAAAGCAGGATACTCAAGTCAAATCCCTTATAGGAAAATGTGTTCGTCAAACCTCCGAACCACTTCGGATACGGATTACCGATAAAAGTCTGATCCTCACCGGATATAAATCCATCTCCGTTAACATCCCGGTACTTCACATCACCTACCCAGATGCTGTTTTCAGCGATCGGAAACTCCACGTTGTTGTTGTCCGCAGGCAGCGCGCTTGCCTCGATCTCATCGAGGTTCGCGAAGATACCTTCCTCGATATAGCCGAAAAATTGCCATGGGGCCTGCCCGACGACCGAGCGCTGCGTCCAGTTATTCATCCACCAGTTGATCTTGTCGATCTGACTAGCGCCCGAAGTGAGGTTCGTGATCCGGGTTTCAAAACTCGAAATGTTGAAATTCGATTCCCATCGCAGACCACCACTGTTCATGTTGATGGTATTGAGTGTCACGCTCCATCCTTTATTTTCAAGTGAACCGACATTGACGGTAGGCGGTGCCACCCGACCGTTTCCGACGGTGCCCATATACCATGGATACGAGTTCTCAAGAATGAGATTGTCCGTGTTCTTGATATAATAGTCGGCATCCAGCTGAATACGGTTGTCGAACAACCCGAACGTAAGGCCGATGTTGTCTGTTCGCGTTTCCTCCCACTTGAAATCCGGGTTCGGATATCTGCTTGGCAAGAAGCTCGTTCCCCACTCCGACGGACCCGCGCCGAGCGTACCGTAAATCGCACCCCCTCCACCTTGTTGCCCAGTAAGGCCGGTCTCAAAGCGGAGCCGCAGATCACTTACAAAAGGAAGGACAAAGAAGGGTTCTTCGGAAACACGCCAGGCAGCGGATACAGAAGGAAAGTATCCCCATTTGTTGCGCGGACCGAAGTTTATAGATCCATCTGCCCGGAATGCAGCCGTTACAATGTAGCGATCAGCGTAATTGTAAATGAACCTGCTGAGATACGATTCCATAGCCCATTGGCCCTGGCCACCACCGGTGTCATCGAGACTTTCATCACCCGCTTCAATATCCAGCACTTCGTTAGTTGAGAAGCCACGACGTTCGGCAAAAAGATTTTTCCATTGCGATTCCTGCGCCTCGTGCGTCACCATTATGTTGATATTATGCCGGCCGCCGAAACTCTTGACATACTGCAAAAGTTGATTCCATCCCCAATAGGTATTGAAGTTGTGATTGTTGTTTAGCGTCGCCGTGGTATTTTGCTGGTAGCCGAACCGGTAAGTCGGTAAATAGTAAGTCGAGTTCGAGAACTCAATGTCGGTGTTGAAACTTGTCCGAAACTCTAACCCATCTATTATCTTGAAGGTACCTGTGAGTCCACCCCTCATCTGGCGTTTCGTGACCTCGTTCGTCGTGATGCTGGCAAGCCCTACCGGGTTCGGCGGGGCGAACTGCTCGGCGCTGCTGTTGCCGATATTCCCTCCGCCATACGTTCCATCCATGTTCCTGACTGGAATGTGCGGCGCGAGCTGAATAGCGTTAACGATCACATTCGACTGCGTTGCGGCAATTCGCTCATTTGTTTGGGCTACGTTGAAGTTCCCGGACAGCGAAAACCAGTCTCGCACTTTGTTGTCGAGATTCAACCGCACAGATGTGCGATCAAAGCCGGATCCCAGAGCTACTCCTTCCTGGTTCATGCGCTCTCCTGACAAATAATATGTGGTCTTATCGCCGCCACCGCTCAAACTGATCTGATGTTTTTGCATCGCCGCGTTCAGAAAGAGTTCATCTTGCCAGTCCGTTCCCTCACCCAGGATCGACGGATCGAGGAAATCCTCTCGCACATCTCCCCCGGCAATATCCTTATACTCATTTTCCATCTGCGCATACTGACGGAGGTTCATTACGGCTAGCTTTTTCGGCTCCGTCTGAAGACTGTATGTATACCCGTATGAGATCTTGATCTCACCAGATCTACCCCTCTTCGTATTGATGAGCACAACGCCGTTCGTTCCGCGGGATCCGTAGATCGCTGTCGCAGAAGGCCCCTGAAGGATTTCAATGTTCTCAATATCGGTTGGGTTAAGCGATGCCAACGGGTTAGAGCCGGTCGGTGAGACGGATCCTTGCACTTGCACCCCATCGATGACGTACAGCGGTTCATTCGAACCGGAGATGGAGTTGATTCCCCGGATGTTGACCGACAGCCCACTGCCGGGTGCACCTGAGTTCTGTGTGACGTAAACTCCGGCGGCCCTCCCCTGGATTGCCTGTTCAACCGTGGTATTGAGCGTATGCTCAATATCCTTTGAGGATATCGAGGTTTGGGCGCTCGTCAGGTCTGCACGGCGCATCTCGCCATATCCAACCACCACCACCTCATCAAGGGTCGCGACGTCTTCCTCCATCCGGACGTTGAAGCGAGTCTGTGAACCGACGGCGATCTCCTTGGATGTAAAGCCAATAAAGGAGAACAAGATGACGTCGGTTTCGGCCGCTTCAATAGAGAAAGTGCCCTGGCCATCCGTAGTGGTACCACTAGTCGTACCTTTGAGGATTACATTGACACCCGGTATAGGACTTCCGCCGGAATCCGAAACGGATCCGGTAACCACCCGTTTCTGCGCAAAAGCGGAAAGGGTTAACAGCATGAGAAGGAGCACAGTAGCTGAACGGATCAGAGCTCTGTAGAATTTTTCCATATGGTAACAGGTTTAGTGATAACGCTACCCCGTGCGCCACAAAATCGGATGCACAATCGGTTGCAATAAAGGTAAGGCACAACTGCCTTATCAAAGGGTATGGAATTGTTCAGTTATTGTGTGTTATCCGTTAACACCGGGGTCAAAATGTTTCAATTCAGGGGTCAATTTGTTAACAAGCCTTTCGCGAAGCGCTTCGGTATCTCAATCAAGGCTGTGAAATACATGGGACAAGACATCAAATGCGTGCCCGTGCACGCATTTGACACATTTCGAGCGTAGCCCGGCCGTTGCCAAGCCCGCAAGAAAGCTATTCTCGCACGTAAGACAGGATCGCAGGAATTACAGAATGATTGCCAACGCCACGGTTATTGCAATAATGAAGTAAAGCAGGACTTCGAGAAAAAAAACAAACTTGCTCCTCCTTTTGAGTTTGTCCATTGCTGACGGGTTTTCCAACAGCAAATGTAGGTTGTAGCAACTCAATGACTGGGTATGAAATCGTCACGTTTGGGGATGGATTTGTTTCCTACTCAAAAAAAGACCCGGGCATCAGCGTCTAACTCTATTTGGCCTCGTGCGCATACGCTGATGGAAGGATATTAAACTCGTCTTTGAAGTACTTACTGAAGTATTTCGGATTGTTAAAACCAACCTGGTAGGCGACCTCTGCTACAGAAAGCTGGCTCTTCTTCAGCAGCTGGGCCGCACGTTGTAAGCGGATCGTACGAATAAATTCAATGGGAGATTTTCCCGTAAGTGATAGCAACTTCTTGTATAAATGCACCCGACTCATTCCGAGTTCACGGCTGAACTTTTCCACGGAAAAATCGGATTCTCCCATGTTTTGTTCAACGACCTCTATTGCCCGCTGGATAAGCTTCTCATCAGCTGACGTGATCTCGATATCCGCCGTCTTGATGTCAATGCGCTGACGGAAGCTTTCGCCGAAAGCTTTTCTCCTGGCAATCAGATTATTAAGTCGCGAATGCAGGATCTCAAAGTTGAATGGCTTGCTCACATAATCATCAGCGCCTGCCGCAAAACCCTCGATGCGCTGCTCATCGGCGGTTCGTGCGGTCAGCATAACGATCGGGATATGTGACGTTCTCGCGTCACTCTTGAGTTTTCGGCAGAGTTCTATACCGTTCATCTCCGGCATCATAATATCGCTGACGATGAGGTCTGGCATTTGAGCTGTCGCAAGCGCGAAACCCTCCCGCCCGTTCTTTGCCTCAAAAATACGATAGTGGACCTGAAAATTGTCTTTCAGATAAAAGCGAAAATCCTCGTTGTCCTCTACCAGCAGCAGAACTGGCTTGACATTGTCTGACGTGTCATCAGTTTCCTCTTCATTGTAATGTCCGGCAACCGCGAGCTCAGCGACGTCCATGCGATCAGCGACGTGCTGTGTCAGCTCGTTTAGCGGTAACAGCACCGTAAAACACGTGCCCTCGCCGAGTGCGCTTTCCACATCGATACTACCTCCATGGATCCGCACGAACTCCCGTGTAATGGAAAGTCCTATTCCACTTCCCTGGTTCACCAAACTCTTGGGCAGGTCTGCCTGGAAGAAGCGCTCAAATATCCTCTCCTTCTTGTCCTCCGCAATCCCGATTCCTGTATCGCGGATACGGATCCGAAGGAATGGTGCATCGTTGATCTCTATCGTGTCGATCTCGAGCAAAACCTTTCCTTGCTCCGGCGTAAATTTGAACGCATTTGACAACAGGTTGAAAAGTATCTTCTCAAGCTTGTCGGCATCAAACAGCGTCTCAAGACCGTCAATGGACGTGCGGAACTGAAAATCGATGTTGTTCTTTTCCGACAGGTCGGAAAACGATTGAAAAATATCCCGTACGAAGGAGATGATATCGCCTTCCGATGGATTGTACCGTACCTCCTGCACTTCCAGCTTGCGAAAATCCAGTAACTGGTTCACAAGATTCAGCAATCGGCGTGCATTCCGGTGGATCAATTGAAATTGCTTGCGCTGGTCAGCATCGCCAGTGGTCTTGAGCATCTTCTCCGCCGGCGTCAGAATCAGAGAAAGAGGGGTGCGGAATTCATGGCTGACATTTGTAAAGAACTTGATCTTGATCATGTCTAGCTCGTGGAGACGTGCCGCCTTTTCCCGTTCTTGTTGTATCTGAAATTTGATCCGCGCGTTGTAGAGAATCAGCCACCGTGCCAGCAAGAGTGCCGCCAGCGTCGCAATAGCATAGATAATGAACGCCGTACCCGACTTCCAGAACGGTGGATTTACCTTAATGTGCAACTGTGCATGGGTATCGCTCCAGATACCGTCATTGTTGGCTGCGCGTACCTTGAATATGTAATCACCTGGATCGAGGTTCGTGTAAGTCACTCTCCGTCTTGAGGCAGGTGTGATTGTCCATTCTTTGCCGAATCCTTCGAGGATATATTGGTATTGTCCCTTATCAGGATGAAACCGGCTGAGGGACGCGAACTCAAGAGAAAACACATTGTCGTCGTGATCGAGTACTAATCGTTCCGCTGCGCTGATGGACCGATCGAGGATTACCTTACCGTTGATCACCTCTCCGATCTCCACCGTTTTGTTGAATATCTGCAAGTCCGTCAGAATTACATCCGGAACGCGCATGTTAATACCGATGGACTCCGGCTTGAACAGATTGAATCCATTTGCTCCCGCGAAAATCAATTCTCCCCGAGAGGTCTTGCAGGCGGCGTTCTCATTGAACTGGACTCCCTGCAATCCATCCTTCTCATCGTAGTTTATAAACTGGATCGCCAGCGGATCCTTTGCCGATCGATCGTATCGCACTTTCAGGTTTGAGATCCCGTGCGGGGTGCTTACCCAAAGGTCCCGATTATCGTCTTCGAGGATCGTCAGGATGGAATTATGCGGAAGTCCGTCGCGGATCGTAAATGCAGTAAATGTTCCCTTTTCTTTGTCGAACGCGTTCAGCCCACCATGCGTGGCAACCCACACAATTCCGCGGCTGTCTTCGAGAAACGCCAGGACACTGCTGTTGCTCAGACTAGCGGGATCGTCAACCCGGTTAATGTAATGTGTGAATCCTCCCGTTTCCCGGTCCAGCACGTCGATCCCGTACCCGGTTCCAATCCAGAGATCTCCATCGCTATCCTCCATGAACGCCGGCACATAGTTCGCGTGAATAGTCGTATCATTCTCAACGTTGTAATGGGTGAACCGCCCGGTCGTGCGATCGAGGCGATCAACGCCACGGCTAAGGGTTCCAACCCATAAATTCCCGCGGGAATCCTCGAATATTTCCCACACGCTGTTGTCGCCAAGGCTGAACGAATCCTCCGGATCATGGCGGTAGCAGACAAAGTTCCGACCGTCGAATGAGACCAGCCCTCCGAAATACGTCCCGATCCACAGTATATTCCGCCGGTCGAGATAAAGGCTGACAATTACATTCGTCGACAAGCTGTTTGGGTTTTTGGGGTCGTAAAGGTATTGCCTATAGGTATTCTTTTCGCGATCGAAGTAGATCAACCCGCCCCCGTTGGTTCCGATCCATAGATTCTGGTGAGCATCCTCAACAATAGCATTGATATCGTTGAATGGAAGGCTATTGGGATTGGAAGCCTGGTTGCGATAATGCCTGAAGCGGTTGATATTCTTGTGGTAGTATGACAATCCGTTCTTGAACGTGCCCGCCCAGATTATCTGGTCGTCGTCCTTGTACAATGTGTTGATACTGTTCTGACACAGGCTCTTCTCATCGTCTGGATTGTTCAGCACATACGTCATCGTACCGGCGCGTTTGTTGAGGATATTGATGCCTCCGTGATCTGTCGCGATCCATAACAATCCAGCTTCGTCCTCGACAATACCCCGCACGATACTTGTGTTCAGGCGCGGTTGCGCACCATTCTGGTCAATGTGCGTCCATTCCTGCGAGAGAGGTGAGAAGCGAAACACGCCCTCATTGCGGTTAGTGATATAAAACCAGAGATCACCGTCGCGGTCAGCAATGAACTGGTATTCGAGTATCTCATTTCTAAATCGGCGCGCGAGAAATGTATTTCGGTATTCAACGCGCAGCGAACTGCTATTCAGCCGTTCGAGCACCCCGTTGGAATGAATGATCCAGGTATTCCCGCGGGGATCCTGGCACCAGGATGCGATCCGGTTGGTCGCAATACGGGTCGTATCATCCGGATCATGCGCGATCCTGACGGTCTCCTTCTTCGCGGGTGAGTACCGGAACAGTCCCTGTGATTGATGTATAAACCAGTAATTGCCTTTGAGATCCTTCTTGATATCATTGATGAACCCATCCGGGATCGAGTGACTGCGAAGAATACGGTTGGCATTCCGGTCAAAAGATTCCGTCAGCGGATCGTACACGTTTATACCCGACCACGTGTGTATCCACAATTTTTCGTCGGGCCCCTCAAAGACTTTGTTAACGTCACTGCTGATCAACGATGTTGAATCTCCCGGTTCATTGATGAATGTGCGAAAGGTATACCCGTCATAGCGATTAAGACCCGAGATAGTCCCGATCCAGACGAAACCCCGTTGATCGCGAAAAATAGACTTTACCTGGTTATGAGACAGGCCGTGGTTGACATTGATCCGACTAAATCGATACTCCTCGTCCTGTGCCTCGGCACAGAAGCAAACTGCGAGCAACATCGCGCAGAAACCAGACACTTTCGTAATCAGCGAAACCATGAAGCATGGAATTTACTGGTTTTTCCCGTGAAATCCTCGCAAGCGGGCAATTCAATCCGCGGACTCGCTATCGACAGTTACTTCCGTGTGATCTGATCAGGCGTACTCATCAGGCACTTATTGTCGCCTGACTACCGAATCCGCGAGACTGTTCAAATAAACCTCAAGGTTATCATAGTCGCGGTGGAGGTTTCGTCCCCGCCCATCGGCCGCGTTGTGCGGATCGAGGCCGTGGCGGCGTTCCCATTTGTCAGGCATGCCGTCGCCGTCTCCATCGGCAGGAGCCCTCAGCGATTTCAGTTCCGGCCACCCTCCTACGTCATCCTGCGAATCGATGATGCCGTCGCCGTTTTTTCCGGAAGCAGAACGCCCGGTGCGCACTTCCCGGATAATACGCCGATCGACAGCATCGCGCTTCAGACTTGCACCACCGAGTTCCAGAACGCGCTTGAAGGCCGTATCGGCATCGCGGGGATCGGAATAAATAGCAGCGAAGGGCTCGCGCACCACCACCGAATCAGGATCGGCTTTCAGAATACCCTTGCGGTTGTCGCGCGTGATCTCCGGCGCATCATGAATGACATTGCCATCGATAAAAAAACGGCCGTACGGCCTCCACGGATCGAACAGCTGATGTTGACGCTGCCGACGAGTCGCGGGACCTGGCTTCAGGTAATTGCCAACGATATTGTATCGTCCGCGTTCGCCTCCGTAGATATTGTTGTTCATCCAGTTATAGATGACGTTGTTCCGAAAGTCGACGAGTTCATCCGGACTGTTCAGCGTACTGGCGGACCCACTGAAACGCGGAAGGCGGCTTGTGTGGCTAGCAATAAGGTTGTGGTGGAACGTGGCATTTCTTCCGCCCCAAATGCCCCCGTAACCATGTTCGCCCTTGCTGTGGATGGACTTATTCAGGCTTTCGGAAATGATACACCACTGCATCGTGAAGTTGTCGTTGTTATAGAAAGAAGCACATTCATCGGTAGCCCAACTGATGGAGCAATGGTCGATGATAATGTTCTTTCCGCCTCGATTACCGGAGATCGCATCACCCTCGTAGCCCGCAACATCTCCCATCCTGAGCCGCAGGAAGCGAATGATAACATTATCGTCCTTGATATTTAGCGTATAGTTTCGGACGCAAATCCCGTCGCCCGGTGCTGTTTGACCGGCAATCGTTACATCCCCGTGATTAATATCCAGCGGCGAGCTTAATGCTATTGTTCCGGAGACATCAAAGACAATGATTCGCGGATACTTTTTTTGAATCGCATCGCGCAGACTTCCTGGTCCGTCGTCGTTCAGGTTGACAACGCGAAGAATTTTTCCACCTCTGCCACCGCTGGCATATTTCCCAAAACCGTCAGCGCCCGGAAATGCGACTACCTGTGCGATGGCCAATTGCGCCGAGGCGAGAAGTGCGACGATACAGAGTAATCTCATGGTGATTTCATTTTTTCGTGGTTGACAACACGATCCCTGAGGTTAAGACGCAAAGCTACAATTTCAGCAAGCACGATCTGCGCGACCAGGCGTGCACCGAGTTCACTAAAATGAGTGTTATCATTCTTGCCCCCAGGATAATTTGGATGTTCCCCCGGCTTGAGTTGCAGGAACAAGTATTTAGAGTGCTCCTCGCCGAAGCGTGTGAGCAACTCCCGACTTTTGGTATCGAGGTCGATGAACGGCGTTTTTGTTTCTGCGGCAATATGGTGCACCAGAGGGGAATATTCCGGATGTGTGTCCACAACATTACCGGCATCATCGAATTTCCGCCGGGCCACCGGTGACAGCAGGATCGGGATAGCTTCCTTCTTCCGAGCCTCAGAGACAAACATCCGTAGATTGTCCTTGAACTGTTCCGGCGTTGTATAGCGGCCGACTTTCTCTTTCACTTCATCGTTGTGTCCGAACTGGATGAGGACATAATCTCCGGGCTGTAGTGATTCTTCAACACGGTGCCACAATCCTTCTTCGATAAAACTCTTAGTACTTCTGCCGTTGACAGCCCGGTTATCTATTGTAACCGACGAATTGAAGAACGATTTGAACGGCGTTCCCCATCCGGTTTCGGGAAAAGCACCAGGGCGTTTATCCGCCATGGTCGAGTCGCCGATGAGATAAACAGTTATGCGCTCCTGGCGGACCGCATTGGCAACGAGTAACGAGGCGACCGCGAGGAGCAAACATTTCCGGGCAATTTTTGTCATATATTCGAAGAGACTATTCGAAATGTCAGCGTTGCCACGCCACCGTGATCCAGCAGAAATGGGCAATCGATTGCATTATAGGAAAGGATACCCTTCGAATCAAGCGAAAATCCCGATCTTTTTTCAAGAACCGCCTCAGTTGACCAGATTGTACGTATGTCATTACATACGGACCCCGTTACACAAAGACGTGTCAACCACGGCTCTCAATCAATTTTTCGGCTATATTAGCGCAACCGATTACGCATCCGGCAAACCAAAGCATATTCAGAGCCACTTGAAGACCACTATACACGACATCGCCAAAAAACTCAATATCACGGCCTCCACCGTTTCACGTGCGCTGAAAGATCATCCCCGGATCAGCGAAGAAACCAAGCGGGCGGTACAGCGCGTAGCGCTGAAGATGAATTATCAGCCCAACCACATTGCCGCTGCATTGCGAAAAGGCCGCAGCAACATAATCGGCGTCATCGTCCCCACCGCAGACCGCAGTTTTTTTTCATCAGTCATCCGAGGAATTGAGGAGATCGCGAACCATTCGCGATACAACGTCATGATCTGCCAGACATACGACATCTACGAAAAGGAAGTCCAATGCGTGGAAGCTCTTCTGAATGCGCGGGTTGACGGGATTATCGCATCACACGGAAAAGAGACGATAAATTTCGATCACTTCAAAAAGATCAAGGACAAGGGAACTCCCCTGATTCTATTCGATCGCGTCACGGATGAAATAGATGTGAGTAACGTCATGATCGACGACTTTCTGGGGGGATTTAAAGCGACCGAACATCTCATCCAACAAGGTTGTCGCAAGATCGCGCACTTCACGAACACGCGAAAAATCGGCATCTATAAGGAACGGCTGAGAGGGTATCGGGAAGCGCTGGAAAAACATGGGATCCGTTTTGACCAAAGTCTGGTCGTAGAAAGTGATATGCAACTCGAAGGTGGTCGTCTGAGTATGGATCACCTGATCGATTCCGACAACGTTCCGGATGCCGTCTTCTCCTCGAGTGCCTATGGTGCCATGGGCGCACTCCAGGTGTTAAGCGAACGCAACTTTCGCGTTCCTGATGATGTGGCGCTCGTCGCATTCAGCAACGAACCATTTACGTCCTTTACCGAACCTGCGCTTACGACGGTCGATCAGCACCCAACGCGCATGGGGAACGCGGCAGCGGAGATATTCCTGCACGAGACAACCGTGGAAAAACAGAAGAACTTCTCGCAGAAAATCGTCCTGAAGCCGGAGCTCATCATCCGGCCGTCATCGCTGAAGATAAAAAACAATCACATATAACCGTTCCACATCGTTCGACATGACAAGAGACTTGACACGCACAGCCGTTAACGCCCCTCAGAACAAACCTGTTAAAGTACTTCAATTTGGAAAAGGTAATTTCCTTCGTGCATTCACCGACTGGATGGTCGAAGTGATGAACGAAAAAGTCGGCTTCGACGGTGCCGTCACCATCGTTCAGGTAAACTCCACATCCGACGACGACCGGTTTGAACGCCAGGAGGGATTGTATCACGTCGTCATTAATGGTATCCAGAACGGCAAGAACGTTCGCGACATCACACTCATTCGCGCAATCGACGGGATCGTCAATCCCTTCACAGATTACAACGCGTTTCTAAAAACCGGGGAAAATCCCTCGCTTCACTTTATCGTATCCAACACGACTGAAGCGGGAATTGCATTTGACCAGTCTGATACCAGTGTCGATGTCCCCGCAAAGACCTTTCCGGGAAAACTTACTGCGCTGCTCTATCATCGATTCAATTTCTTTGACGGTGACACCTTGAAGGCGCCGGTAGTCCTGCCTTGCGAACTCATTGAACGGAATGGAGAGATACTTCGCGATGCAATCCTTCGTTACGCCAACCACTGGAAACTTCCGACCGACTTCACAGCCTGGGTACACGACCATGTTGGATTTTGCAATACCCTCGTCGACCGGATTGTTCCGGGATACCCGAAAGACACAGCCGAAGAGATCTGGCAAGAAACCGGTTTCCGCGATGAACTCATCGTCAGCGCGGAGCCGTATCATGTGTGGGTCATCCAGCCGATCACGACCGATTCCTTTACAACGGAGCGCCTACGCACAATGCTACCGCTCGAACAGGCGGGAATAAATGTCAAATTTACAGATGATCTCACACCCTATCGTGTTAGCAAAGTTCGTATACTGAATGGTGCGCATACAAGCATGGTCCCCGTCGCGTGGTTGCGAGGCCTCCGAACCGTCAAAGATGCTATCGAAGACGAATTTACCGGAACGTTCGTGCGAGAGGCGATTGACGAGGAAGTCATCCCGACCCTCGATTTACCGGCTGATGAGTTGCGCCAATTTTCACGCGACGTGATCGAGCGCTTTCAGAACCCTTTCATACGCCATGAGCTGTCAGCTATTGCACTCAATTCCATATCGAAATTCCAGGTCCGGGTTGTCCCTACGATCGTTGACTACCACGCACGTACCGGGCAGCTGCCCAAGAAACTGCTGCGAGCACTGGCAGCATTGATATTGTTCTACAGAGGTGAATGGAGAGGTGAGCCGACACCTGTGCGCGACACCCCTGAAATCGCAAGCTTCTTTAAGACGGCATGGTCGGATGGAAACATCCCCTCCACCGTGCAAAAAGTATTGTCAAACGAGTCACTCTGGAAACGCGATCTCACTAGGGTTGAGGGTCTGGCGGCCGAAGTTGAGTTGAATTTGCGGGAATTGCTTGAACAGGAGACTGAATAATATTCGGGTGGTTGAGGGTTTTGCGGGTATTGAGGTGTCAACGACCAGGGTGGTGTACCCGATGAGTAACCGAAACACCTCGCGACGAGCGACATCGTCGCTTTACAGGATCAGTTATGAGGCGCTGGCTACAGAACATTCTCAAACACGCATTACCGTTTGTGATCGGTAGTGCATGCGTTGTAGCTGTCCCGAATGCCTCCGCTCAACTGCCAGCCAGAGACCCTTCCCATTTAGCAGGCGTTTCCAGGATCGGTGAGCATACCGTCCGACAGAATGATTCTACTACATTCGTATTAAAACTAGCCTACGACACAGCGGGCGATCCTTCGTACTTCTTCAGCAACTTGTTTACACCGGTCTGTTTCACGGACGTATGTAAACCGGTATATATCGATCTCTACTGGGATCTGTTGGGAAACTATACCCGATACGAAATACCCGAGAGCGAGCCGTTGACAAAAACGGATCACCGTGAATTCGATGAGGACGACTATACACACCTGCACCGCATCCTGAGCAACCCTCAATCGCTCCTTAAGGAATTCACGATCTACGAACTGGTCGATAAGAACACCTACAACCTCACCGACTCCGTTGACGCAGTCACGGGCGCGACGCCGAAAACGATCAGGAACGAGGTCATCGCAGGAGCGGTTTATACCTGTTTTACGATCTGGCACATTGTCTACGGAAAGGCGGTAGATAAGATCAGGGAAATCACCGAATCACGTTGTGATAGCCATCTCCTTCGGCGATTCCTTGCGAGCAACAATCACCACTACGAGTACTGGGCAATTGACAAGGTCGTCGATGTACACGCAGAGTCTGATGTTCTTCTGGATAACTTGCTGAACGTGATCGGCGGTAGCAACATCTTTACAGCCCAATATGCGTTGAAAAAGTATCCGTCGTCGCGCCTCGCGCAGTCAGACAGCCTCCAGACGTGGTTATGGTCAGTGTATCAGTCCAGTCACTACTCCCTTCAAATGGCGATCCTCAGGAAACTTGAGGAGATAAGACTCTCAGATGAATTATCTATCGCAATCGCCCGGCAGCTTTCCATGTCAAACGAGGAACAATTCACGCAAATGTTACAATTGTTGACCGATCAGGAGCGATTACCAGATGACGCCCTCCTACTGGTCGGTCGCCAACTTAAAAATCCAAATCCAATACTTGCGGAACAGGCATACGCAGCACTCTCCCGGTATCCGGTCAAGAATACAGCAATTAAGAAACAACTAAAGCAATACAAAAGATCAATTGACAATGGCTCCTGATTCAGATCCGGATCACAGACATCAATCGTCGGTACAATCAATCCAAACCAATATGAACAGAGTTGTTAGCCTCCTGGTGTTCTGCCTCATCAGCCTGGAACTGGTAGCGCAGAACCATGTTTTCGTAGAAACTGAATCCTTCCAAAACACAGGAGGATGGGTAATCGACCAGCAGTCCTTTGATGTCATAGGCTCTTCCTACCTGCTTGCGCACGGGATGGGCCGCGCCGTAGAAGACGCCACGACCACGGTGAAGTTCGAAAAGACCGGAAGATACCAGCTTTGGGTGAGAACCAAAGACTGGGCTCCGTTCCCGAAAGGACCTGGGGAGTTTCAGGTCGCCATCAACGGAAAATTGATCAACCAGGTATTTGGGTCAAGTGGATCCGATGCATGGCGGTGGTATCCCGGGGGAGAAGTAGACATCACCAGCAATCAGGTAGAGATCGCGTTGAAGGACCTCACCGGATTCAACGGCCGATGTGATGCGATCCTGTTTACAAACGCAAAAAGATTTACCCCTCCGCAAGAAGCAAAGGAACTGAATGCATTCAGAAAAACGCTGTTGAAATTATCGGATAAACCCGAAGAGACAGGAACGTTCGACCTGGTAGTTGTCGGGGGTGGAATGGCCGGTACGTGTGCCGCCATCGCGGCATCTCGGAGCGGATTGAAAGTAGCGCTTATTCAAAACCGTCCGGTACTCGGAGGGAATAACAGTTCGGAAATCAGGGTTCACCTGATGGGTGATGTAGACAAAAATCACTATAAACGATTAGGAAGAATTGTGCGCGAACTGGATAATGGCGATCCCGGCAACGGCAATCCCAATGGAAATGAATACGGTGACAAGAGGAAACTTGACGTGGTGAATGCAGAGAAGAATCTGACTCTCTTTCTCAATACACACGTCTACAAAGTGGAGATGGAGAACGATAAGATTATCGCCGTGATCGGTCGCGATATTGCTACAAATCAGGAGCGCCGTTTTCCCGGCAGATGGTTTTCCGACTGCACAGGTGATGGAACGCTCGGATATCTCGCGGGCGCTGATTTCCGAATGGGCCGGGAGAGCAGATCAGAAACTGGTGAGTCGCTGGCACCCGAGTCGGCTGACGACTTTACGTTAGGAACGTCTAACCTGTGGGCTGCGCTGGAGCGAGACACGTTATCCTCCTTTCCGGAAACTCCCTGGGCGATACAGTTCTCCGACGAATATCATATCGACGCACACAAAGCCGACTGGCAATGGGAAACAGGATTCGGCAATTTCAACACGATCACCGAGGCAGAGCAAATTCGCGATCACAACCTTCGGGCTATCTATGGGAACTGGTCATACCTGAAGAATCACAAGAAGGACAAATACGCAAACTGGGAATTGGCGTGGGTCGCCTACATCGGAGGCAAGCGGGAATCGAGACGACTACTCGGAGACCACATTCTGACACAGATGGACATTCAGAATGGTGTGATGTATCCCGACGGTGTCGTCACTGCCACGTGGACCATCGACCTTCATTTTCCCGACGCAAAGAATGCGAAATACTTCAAAGGCCAGGAATTTTTTGCAGCAACGAAGCATATTCGGGTGAAGCCATACACCATTCCCTACCGCTGTCTCTATTCCCGGAATATCTCGAACTTGTTCATGGCAGGACGAGACATCAGCACCACGCACGTCGCCTTCGGCAGCACCCGCGTTATGCGAACATGTGGAATGATGGGCGAAGCAGTCGGATACGCAGCGTACCTATGCAAGAAATACGATACCGATCCGCGTGGTATTTACGATCAGCATTTAGAAGAGCTTTTAGGAATTGCTGACGGTGAGCGCCCGGCATACTGATGTTGATACAATACGGATCGATTCAACATTAGGTTGATAAGGTTTCATGCCCTTGGACACCAGACGTTAAATGGAAGCGAAAGCGCTAGGGCTGTTTACCCGCCCTTATGTCGGAAACCACTTTCAGCGTCCCGGCGACTTTTTCAAAGAGTGCCTCCCAATCCCGGCTTTGGAGGATATCCTTTGTAAATAATTGGGATCCCAATCCTACGCACATAGCCCCCGCATTGAGCCATTTGGAGAGGCTTTCCTTCGTCGGCTCAACACCTCCGGTGATCATGAGGCGCAGATCAGGAACAACAGGCATGATCGATGACACGAAGCCAGGACCGAGCACGCTGCCGGGAAATACTTTGATCACCGCAGCACCATTATCCCGCGCTGTAACGATTTCAGTCAGCGTAGCTGCTCCTGGTATCCACGCAACATTCTGGCGGTTACATACTTCCGCCATCTCCACTTTCAATATCGGCGAAATGATGAAATCCGCCCCTGCATCAATAAATTTCTGCGTAGTGGGGCCATCCATGACAGTGCCGATTCCAAGCATCAGGCCTGGAAATCTCTCACGCTCCCGTATGATGTGAGAAAACACTTCAAACGAATTTGCGCGGCGGTTGGTAAATTCAAAAGCTCGTACGCCTCCCCGGTATGCTGCCTCGACTACGGCAAGGGCTTCCCCTGCCTCGTCGTGTGTAAAAAGAGGAACGACTCCTGTCTCTCGCATGACACGGATAATTTCTTCTTTGGTAAAAGCCATGGTTGTTATCTTAATAGTTTTCCCACATTGTGTCCGCGGACGAGGGAGTCCACTTCTTCCGCCGTAGCCAGGTTCGAATCCCCTTCAATCGAATGTTTGAGTACACATGCCGCTGTTGCGAACTCGAGCGCATCCTGATCTTTAGCTCCGGTCAACAGCGCGTAGATCAAGCCGGCCATAAATGCATCACCCGAACCGACGCGGTCGACTATGTGCGTCAACTCGTACTCTTGGGACCTCAGCAGTTCTCCATTCCATAGCATGGCTGAGATACGGTTATGCGAAGAGCTAACGGATTCACGTTCCGTCGTCGCGATCGCCCGAGTATTCCGGAATTTCTTTCTGAAATTACTGCAAGCCTCCTCGAACGACCCACCGGACACCTCTGCACAATTCTCCATATCGGTAATTCCGGCGATGACAACATCACAATATTCGATCAGTTCCGGCATAATATCCAAGGCAGTCTTTCCATACTGCCATAGGTTACGACGGTAATTAATGTCACCTGAGACCTTGACACCCAGCTTCCTCGCGGCGACCAGAGCCTCCCGACACGCGTCAGCAGCGCCTTCGGAGATCGCAGGTGTGATACCTGTCCAGTGAAACCATGTCGCATCCTTCAGTACCTCCTCCCAGTCTGTCACACCTGGTTTGATATGCGCAAACGCCGAATCAAAGCGATCATATATAATCCGCGACGCGCGTTGCATGGAGCCGTTCTCCAGGAAATACAAACCCATTCGCTGTTCCCCGTACTGAATCCAACGCGTATCCACGCCGTGGCGTCTCAACGTCTCAGTGGCGGCCAGGCCCAGATCATTGGCCGGAAAACGCGTTACATGCGCGGAGGGCACTCCAAATCGAGAAAGCGACACGGCCACGTTGGCCTCTGCGCCTGCGTAGGTGACGTCGAACGCAGTCGTTTGTGTGAAGCGCGCAAATCCCGGTGTGGAGAAACGGAGCATAACCTCTCCGAAGGTGACAACTTTTTCTTTGCTCATCTGGTTTTCGACTCAATCCAGGGTTGAAGGTAAGGCTATTCTGCGAAAAAAGCAGTCGGCAAGTATCTTAAACAATCCTTTCATATAAAACATAATGACATAAAAAAGCTGTAAATTTGGCTCCTATTTCACTACAAACATGTCAACGAAAATTCTAAAAATTCATCCGTCGGACAACGTGTATGTCGCTCTTGGAGACCTCAAGGCCGGGGAGCACGTTTCATACAACGGCAGTTCGGCGACGCTCGAGGTGAATATCCCCGCGAAACACAAATTTGTCATGAACGCCATGCCAGCGAATTCCGAAATCATCATGTACGGGGTTCTCGTGGGAAAATCAGTAGAGCCAATCCCTGCCGGAGGGTCGGTGAACACGGCGAACGTTAAACACACTGCCTCCCCTTTCACAGAAAGGAACCAGAAATTTGAGTGGACCGCCCCGGACGTCTCCCGGTGGAAGGAAAAGACATTCATGGGGTATCACCGCGACGACGGCCAGGTGGGAACGGCGAACTATTGGATCATTATCCCGATGGTGTTTTGCGAAAATCGGAACGTACTTGCTATCCGCCACGCCTTCGAGGAAACACTCGGATACTCCAAACCGGAGATGTACCGAAATTTCGTGCGGGAGCTGGTGGATCTCCATAAGTCAGGCGACCTCAAGTCAGCCGATTCACTTCCTTTTACGCCGGAGGCGACTGAAAACCGGGCACGTGTTTTCAAGAATATCGATGGGATAAAATTCCTGACCCACGAGGGAGGATGCGGTGGCACTCGTCAGGACTCAGAAGCACTTTGTGCGCTCTTAGCGGGTTACATTCATAACCCCAACGTGGCCGGTGCAACAGTTCTGAGCCTCGGATGCCAAAACGCCGAGGTCAGCATCCTGAAAGAGAAACTACACGCGCTGAATCCCTCCTTCTCGAAACCGTTGGTGATCCTGGAACAACAGAAGGAAGGTACTGAGCAGGCCTTGCTCTCGAAAGCAATTCGCCAGACGTTCCTGCACCTCGTGGAGGTCAACAAAAATGAGCGCAAGCCGGCGCCACTGACCAAATTGGTAGTCGGTCTTGAATGCGGAGGTTCGGATGGATTCTCAGGAATATCTGCCAACCCGGCAATCGGACATACATCCGACCTGGTTGCCGCGCTTGGTGGTGCGTCGATCCTTTCGGAATTCCCGGAACTCTGCGGTGTTGAACAAGAATTGATCAACCGCAGCGTCGACGACGAATCCGCGAATCGCTTCATAGAACTGATGCGCGCCTACGCGCGTGCCGCCGAGGCCGTCGGTTCGGGCTTCGACATGAACCCTTCGCCCGGAAACATCAAGGACGGCCTGATCACCGACGCGATGAAATCGGCAGGCGCTGCTAAGAAAGGCGGCACATCGCCTGTTGCTGACGTGCTTGACTACACGGAGTATATCCGGCGTCCCGGCCTGACACTGCTTTGTACGCCTGGCAACGACGTTGAGAGTACGACGGCGATGGCTGGATCAGGGGCCAACATCATCCTCTTCACTACTGGCCTCGGCACCCCTACGGGCAACCCCGTGGTACCAGTTCTCAAGGTGGCGTCAAATACGGTGCTGGCGAAGCGCATGCCTGACATCATCGACGTGGATTGCGGCGAGGTCATCTCCGGAAACAAGACCATTGAGCAGTGCGGTGAGGATATCCTTGATCTCATCATTGAGGTAGCCAGCGGACGAAAAAAGGCGAAGGCACAACTCCTCAACCAGGACGACTTCATCCCGTGGAAGAGAGGGGTGTCGCTTTGACATAAGACGTGAATCGTGAGGCGTGAGTCCCGACTCGTGCCTCATGACACTCACAAATTTACTTCTTTGCACTCATCAACCCCATGTCCAATTGTACATCACCTACGTACTGATCGGTATTACGACGCTGGTCAGTTTTTACGCTTTCAAATCACCTTCGTTAATGTCGGGGTTGATGATGAACCCGTACTATGCGCAGCGACACCGGCAATACTACCGTTTCATCACTTCAGGCTTCATCCATAAGGATCACACGCATCTCCTGTGGAACATGTTTTCTTTCTTCTTCTTCGGGACAGCGATCGAGCGGTTATTTGCCATGTTATTCGGACCGGCCGGAGGTCTGTATTTCATCGCGTTATACTTTCTCGCCATTGTAGTCTCCGACATTCCAACATATCTTAAACACCGGCATAATCCAGGATATAATTCACTTGGGGCGTCTGGGGGGGTCTCCGCAGTCGTCTTCGCCTACATCATCTTTCAACCACTGTCTGAAATTTGCCTGTATATCTTCATCTGTATGCCGGGCTTCCTGATGGGTGCCCTGTATATCCTGTTCTCCTGGTATCAGGGACGAAAGGCAAACGACAATATCAACCACGATGCGCACTTGTACGGCGCACTTTTCGGGCTGGTTTTCTGCATCGTCGTGGAACCGGCGTCAATAGGGAATTTTTTTGAACAACTGAAACACTGGAGACTATTTGACTAACATGGAACTATCAAGCACATTGGGTCGCCTGCGGGTGACGGGGATTATCGAGGGGCTGTCTTTTATCATTCTACTTGGCATAGCCATGCCGTTGAAGTACATGGCGGGCAAACCGGAAATGGTTTCCGTCGTAGGTATGGCACATGGGATTCTCTTCGTACTGTATATCATACTGTCCGTCATGGCAAAGTTCGAATACAACTGGAGTTGGAAGCGCGTTCTCGCCCTGTGGGTCGCAAGCGTAGTGCCGTTTGGAACATTCTACGCTGACTACAAGCTACTTCGCCACGAGCGCGCGTGATACTCGTCAGGCAACCTCTTTCTCGATTTCAGCCTGTTGCGCCTTCTTGTAAGCCGCAACTTTTCCGGGATCGCCAAAAACAAAGAAGAACTTCTCACGCCACGTACGTGCGAGCTTGACATCGCGAAACATGTCGGCGTATTCATGGAAGTTGATATGAAACGGGTTGCCCTTATGTTCGATATTGTGCGTCAACCCGTACTCTACCTGCTCATCCTCTTCCTGGAAGGTGCCAAAGATGCGGTCCCAGAAGATGAACGTCGCGCCGTAGTTCTTGTTGATATATTTCTCCTGCGACCCGTGGTGAACACGGTGGTTTGACGGAGTAGCAAACACGTACTCGATCACCGGATGAAGCTTCCGGATGTATTCCGTATGCACCCAGAACTGAAACAAGACAGCTATCTGGTTGGTCACGAAGACGATAACGGGGTGAAATCCAAGAAGCGAGACCGGCAGAAAGAATATGATCTTGATATACTGAACCCAGCTCAACCTGAACGAAACTGTCAGGTTGTAATACTCACCTGAGTGATGTGCCACATGAGTCGCCCACCAGAAGCGCTGGCGGTGCGAGATGTTGTGCGCCCAATAGCTGCAGAAATCAAACAATATATAACAGGGAATGAACGTCCACCAGTTGAGTTCCATGCGCCACGGAATCAGGTTGTACACCCATACGAGAATTGTAAATATCACGAGCTTGAGCGCCGCACCGATCAATACATTCCCGATCCCAACCCAAATAGATCCAAAAGTTTCACGCTTCTCATAATATTTCCGATTCTGGAAATACGAGACCGCATATTCAATGAGTACGAAAAAGAACATGGCGGGAGCAGCCCAAATGATGAGATCCGGCGCGCTCTTCTGAATTTTGTCAACTTCGTGCAATAGTATCTTCTCAGCGCCGAATAATGTCGAGATGTCCACGGTTCAGGTTTAAGGTAAACAGAAATTCAAACTGGGCGGCTGAGTGAACGGCATTCACCCGAGAGGATCAAAGCCAGTTTGGGCACAAATTAGGAAACTATTTACAAAGAGCTGCACCGAAGTCGTAAAAAGTCCTGAAATACGACAGGATTCCCCGCGCCAAAATCCTCTATATTTACTTGGCGTAGCAACCAGGTACTTCCGCAATGATCGACCTTCTTCACAACTTGGTAACCAAGCCGATTGCCTTCCTCTCCGGCAAGCTATCTGCGCGCCAATTCCTCATCGTGTCAAGTATACTCGTAGGACTCACGTCCGGGCTAGCGGCCGTCATCGTGAAATATGTGGTACACTCGATCGGTCAGTTGGTCAGCTTTTATTCGACAACCTACGACGAATTCTTTCTCTTCGCCCTCTTTCCAATGATCGGAATACTGTTGACGGTGTTTTACGTCCGCTATTTTCTGAATGGGAAATTGCCGAAGGGCAGCCCTGACATTGTCTATTCGATCGCAAAAAAATCGAGTAAGATCCCCTCTAGCGGCATGTACTCACACATGATCACCAGCGCACTTACCGTTGGGTTTGGCGGGTCGATGGGACTTGAATCACCGATGGTCAGTACGGGATCAGCCATCGGATCAAATTTCGGCACGACGTATAAACTTAGCTACAAGGAACGAACGATCTTACTTGCGTGTGGCGCTTCCGCCGGAATCGCCGCTGCCTTCAATGCGCCGATCGCAGGAGTACTTTTCGCCATAGAAGTACTGCTGGCAGATGTCACATCAGCGGCGTTCATTCCACTGATCATCTCTGCGGCTTCGGGGGCGCTGTTGTCGAACATCATTCTGAAAGAGGGTATCGTCCTATCGTTCTCGCTCCAGCAGCCTTTCGACCATCACAACGTACCTTGGTATATCCTGCTCGGAATACTCGCCGGTTTGATCTCGCTGTATTATACACGGGTTTTCACCTGGGCGGAGCACCGCGTCCACCAGGCGGGAAATCTATGGACTCGCGCAATTATCGGGGGATTGATGTTGTTCGTCATCCTCTTGTTGTTCCCTCCCTTGTTCGGTGAGGGTTACGGTACCATCATTCATCTCGCGGAACTCCGTCCCGAACATCTCTTCCAGGGCAGCATCCTCCTTCCGTTGCTCGGAGAAAACGGCGAACACATCATTCTTCTTGGATTACTGATCTTCATCAAACCGATCGCAGCCGCCATTACCCTCGGCAGTGGCGGGAACGGTGGAAATTTTGCTCCGGCACTATTCGTCGGTGCGTACGTCGGCTACGTGTTCGCCCGGGTCGTCAACCTGGTAGGCCTCGCACGCATCCCCGAGAGCAACTTCACGCTGGTAGCAATGGCAGGTATTCTCAGCGGAATTTTCTATGCGCCTCTGACAGCGATCTTCCTGATCGCGGAGATCACAGGAGGGTATGAGTTGATGATACCATTGATGATCGTATCGGCACTTAGCCTGACCGTGACACACCTCGTTGAGCCGCTCTCGATGGATTCGAAAAAACTCTCCGCGATGTTACGCGGTAGCATTGACACGCGCGATAAATTTCTATTAAGTAAAATAGACCTTCGCGACCTGATCGAAACCAATTTTTCGACGGTGAGGCAAGACGACACCCTTCAAATACTGATTGGCGTGATTGCGAAATCCAAACGCAACATCTTCCCGGTTGTTGACAACGACAAGAAGCTAGTCGGGATCATACACCTCGATGCTATTCGGAACGTGATTTTCGACCCTGCCCGCCGGGAGTCTATGACCGTCCGGGATCTAATGGCCGCACCCGCCGTTGTCATCCAGTTGGATGAAAACCTGCACCAGGTTCTTAATAAGTTCGAGGAAACGAAGTCGTGGAATATACCTGTCGTCGATAAGGAGCTATATGTTGGATTTTTATCAAAGTCAACGATCCTGGCCCGTTACCGGAATGAACTGCTGGAGTCATCCTGATCACTGTTCACCTTCACCCATGACCTCCCCTTGCAGGCCAAGTGATCCCACTGCGTCGGAAAATTGCTTGAAATCAACGGGCTTGATAATGTAGCCATCAGCGTTCACGCCTGACGACTCAACGTAGTTCTGTCCTTCGCGTGATGAGATCAACGCGAGCACAGGTATTGAACGCCTCGCAGTATCTCCTTTCAGTTTATGAAGAATCTGGATCCCATCAACCCGTGGCATTTTCAGATCGAGAAGTATCAACACCGGGCGGGGTTGGTTACTGAAGAGATATGCCAGCGCTTTCTCGCCATCGTTGATATGCAGAATAGGTGCGGAGATATTACGCCTTCCCAAGGCGTAGAACGTTAGCTCCGCATCGTCAGCATCATCCTCTATCAACAATATCGGCGACCGTGCGCTGGTCATTTCTTCCCTCCAATGCTAGCCTTTACCGGCCTTCTTATCGCGTTTCTCCGCGCGTTTCTCCTTTAACGTCTTTGTCGGCTTCTTCTTGGTCTCTTTTCGGGCGTCCTGTGATTTTGCCATAGCTATCTTTATTATGTTTAAGTGTTAATAATAGAAAAATACCGATAATTTCCAGAAAGAACGGCGAATTTTTCGGAACTTTTGCCCCGGCTGCAGAATGTGCTTCCTTCATGTGAGAACGAAAAAGTCAACTGACGAGTTGCTCACTGATCGAATTCCATCGCAGGTTACGTCTTAATAACCCCGCTTTATCCACCCACCCAGCGATGTCGGCCGGGTGGGCATGGTTTTTTAGCAAGTTTACCCTCCCATGTATTCGTCGAACAGCAGCTGACAGTTTGATTTGGAGGTATACCTTGTGATCGAACGCATTATTTACCAATAGTCACATTATGAGAAAGAAAACGAGTCACTCGTCTTCCGCATCCAGAAAAGAAAAGAACTCCGCTGTCGATGAGCAGGACATCACGGTCCTGACGCACGAGACATCAGCCAAACTTGCGCACACCGGTCGCGACAATGACAACCATGTCAATAGCGATGCTGGTCACCGCAGACTTCTACGAGTACTTACCGAGATCAGGAATGGCAATTTCTCCGTGCGCATGCCTTTCGACCAGATCGGACTTAACGGCAAGATATGTGACACGTTAAACGAGATCATCGAGCTAAACGAACGCATGATCCAGGAGTTTACCAAAGCCGGGCAAATCATCGGTAAGCAGGGCCGGCTAAACCGGCGGATCGAAGTGGCGAACGCGCGTGGCTCATGGCACCATGGCGTCGAATCCCTGAATAATCTGATCTCCGACCTGGTTCATCCCACCATTGAGATCGCAGGTGTTATTAGTTCCGTCGCGAAAGGAAATCTGTCCCACAGCATGCCGGAAGAAATCGGCGGTCACACACTGCAGGGGGAATTCGCGCAGATCGCCCACGAGGTGAACGACATGGTAAAGCAGTTGAACCTGTTCTCCATGGAAGTAACGCGCGTGGCACGGGAAGTGGGTTCGGAAGGGAAACTCGGAGGACAGGCCAGAGTAAAAGGAGTGGCCGGTGTATGGAAGGATCTCACTGACTCTGTAAACCAAATGGGCAGCAACCTGACCGCTCAGGTCCGAAATATTGCCGAGGTAACGACAGCGGTGGCAAAAGGCGACCTCTCCAAGAAGATCACGGTGGACGTGAAGGGGGAAATCCTCGAATTGAAGAACACCATCAACACGATGGTGGATCAACTCAACTCATTCTCTTCGGAGGTAACACGTGTGGCACTTGAGGTGGGAACAGAAGGAAAACTCGGAGGACAGGCACAAGTAAAAGGCGTAGCCGGCACCTGGAAAGACCTTACCGATTCCGTTAACCAGATGGCCTCAAATCTCACCGGTCAGGTGCGGAATATCGCAGAAGTAACAACCGCCGTAGCAAAAGGTGATCTCTCCAAGAAGATCACGGTAGACGTAAAAGGCGAGATCCTGGAATTAAAAAACACCATCAACACGATGGTGGATCAGCTCAACTCATTTTCATCTGAAGTTACGCGGGTTGCACGGGAAGTAGGTTCAGAAGGAAAACTCGGCGGGCAAGCCGATGTACCGGGTGTCGGCGGTACCTGGAAAGACCTTACTGACTCTGTCAATAAAATGGCGGGCAACCTGACATCGCAAGTGCGGAACATCGCAGAAGTAACCACGGCGGTGGCGAACGGTGACCTGTCGCGTAAGATCACGGTGAATGTCAAGGGCGAGATCCTGGAACTGAAGAACACCATCAATACGATGGTCGACCAGCTGAATTCCTTCGGTTCGGAGGTAACGCGGGTGGCGCGCGAAGTGGGTTCAGAGGGGCAACTCGGAGGACAGGCCGATGTACCTGGCGTAGCCGGTACGTGGAAGGATCTCACCGACTCCGTAAACAAAATGGCATCGAATCTCACCTCGCAGGTACGGAATATTGCCGAAGTAACAACCGCCGTGGCGAACGGCGACTTGTCGCGCAAGATCACCGTGGACGTGCAGGGCGAGATCCTCGAACTGAAGAATACGATCAACACAATGGTGGACCAGCTTCGCGGCTTTGCTTCTGAGGTGACCCGTGTTGCACGTGAAGTGGGAACCGACGGCAAACTCGGAGGGCAAGCCAGTGTCCCCGGAGTGGCGGGTACGTGGAAGGACCTCACCGATTCCGTCAATCAAATGGCCGGGAACCTGACTGCGCAAGTCCGGAATATCGCCGACGTAGCGATCGCGGTAGCAAACGGTGACCTTTCGAAAAAGATCACCGTCGACGTGCGGGGTGAGATCCTCCAGTTGAAGGAAACACTCAATACGATGGTAGACCAACTTCGGGCATTTGCCTCTGAAGTAACGCGTGTAGCCCGGGAGGTAGGTACGGATGGGAAACTCGGAGGACAGGCTTTTGTCCCCGGTGTGGCAGGCACCTGGAAAGATCTTACGGACTCCGTTAACAAGATGACCGGTAACCTCACCGATCAGGTGCGAAACATCGCACAGGTGACTAAAGCCGTGGCATCGGGCGACCTTTCGAAGACAGTTGCCATTGACGTAAAGGGCGAGATCCTGGAACTCAAGAATACGATCAACACGATGGTCGAACAGTTGAACTCGTTCGCTTTCGAGGTAACGCGTGTGGCACGGGAGGTGGGAACAGAGGGTAAACTCGGTGGGCAAGCCGAAGTGAAGGGTGTGGGCGGAACCTGGAAGGATCTGACCGATTCGGTGAACATGATGGCGACAAACCTCACAAGTCAGGTGCGGGGTATTGCGAAGGTAGTAACTTCAGTGGCCACTGGTGACCTGCGCCAGAAACTCTCGATCAACGCGAAAGGCGAGGTTGCGCAGCTAACGGAAACGATCAACGAAATGATCGACACGCTTGCTGTGTTCGCCGACCAGGTAACAACCGTTGCGCGGGAAGTGGGTGTCGAAGGAAGACTGGGAGGACAGGCGCACGTACCGGGTGCATCCGGTATTTGGAAGAACCTTACCGAAAACGTCAATCAGCTCGCGCAAAACCTAACTACCCAGGTACGTTCGATTTCCGAAGTTGCCTCCGCTGTAACAAAAGGCGATTTGACACGGACAATTCGCGTCGAAGCCAAAGGTGAAGTAGAAGCCCTGAAGGATACTATCAACCAGATGATCGCCAACCTGCGCGCGACAACCCTGCGGAATCAGGAAACGGACTGGCTTAAGTCGAACCTCGCGAAGTTCACGCAAATGCTCCAGGGGCAAAAAGATATCAACGCTGTAACTATGCGTATCCTATCGGAACTTGCGCAGGTTGTAAACGGACACTATGGAGCCTTTTATATCCTGCGGCAGCCAGATAAGAATGCGCCGGCAAAGCTTTCACTTTACGCCGGATATGCGTACAAGGCCGAACGGAACACAGTACAGGAATTCAATGTCGGTGAAGGGCTCGTCGGACAGTGCGCATTGGAAAAAGAACGCATGTTGCTGTCGAATATACCTCATAACTATATCAAAGTGACATCTGGCCTCGGAAAGGCGAGGCCTTCGAACGTGGTGATCCTTCCGGTACTTTTCGAAACCAACGTCAAGGCGGTCATCGAACTCGCCTCGCTGGAAACATTCAGCCAGACTCACCTCGACTTCCTTGACCAGGTGACGGAATCAATCGGAATCGTATTGAATACGATCGAAGCCAACACGCGTACGGAAAGTCTGCTCATTCAGTCACAATCGTTGGCAAGTGAGCTCAAAATCCAACAGGAAGAACTCCGCCGAACCAACGATGAGCTCCAGGACAAAGCATTGTTGCTCGTAAAACAGAAAGAAGAGGTTGAGGGAAAAAACAAAGAAGTAGAAGAAGCACGGCGATCCCTGGAAGAAAAGGCCGAACAGCTTCAACTTACATCAAAATACAAGTCCGAATTTCTTGCGAACATGTCCCATGAGCTGCGCACGCCACTCAACAGCCTTTTGATCCTCGCACAACAGCTCTACGAAAATGCAGAAGGGAACTTATCTGAAAAACAAGTGCGGTATGCCAAGACCATACACTCTTGCGGCGATGACCTCGTACAACTGATCAACGACATCCTTGATCTCTCGAAGATCGAATCAGGGTTCATATCCACCAACATGGCACCTGTCCATCTCAGTGAGATCGCATCGTTCGTGGAGACTACCTTCCGTCCGATTTCGGAAGCTCGAAATCTGCGGTTCAGTGTCAACACTAATGAGGCGTTGCCGGCGACTATGGAGACCGACATTCAGCGACTTAACCAGATTCTCAAGAACCTGTTATCAAACGCATTCAAATTCACAGAGAAGGGTGGCGTCAGTCTCCGCATCTTCGAAGCAAAGGGTGGATGGAAATCTACTCCGAGTCTCAACACCGCCAAACGCGTTATTGGTTTCGCCATCAGCGACACCGGTATCGGAATCCCAGACGAGAAACAGCTGATCATATTTGAAGCGTTCCAGCAGGCCGAGGGATCGACCAGCCGGAAGTACGGCGGTACAGGTCTGGGGCTTTCGATCAGCCGAGGCCTCGCCGAGTTGCTCGGAGGTGCCATTGAACTCGAAAGTACGCCGGGTCAAGGCAGCACATTTACCCTCTACCTTCCGACCGACAGCATGACCATTTCATCGCCGACCACACGCGATAGTATGCGTGCCATCCGTCAGTTGGAATTCGAGAGTGACCGGGAGAAGATTACCAACCTGCTATCGAACTTTCACATCACAAAGGAAGGCGGTGAAAACAAGAATCTCGAATTTGTCAGCGAACTCGTAAACGAAGCCGGTGATGATCGCAATAATATCCAGCCCTCGGACCAGGTGCTGCTGATCGTCGAAGATGATCTGTATTTTAGCCGGATAGTAATATCCCAGGCACATGAAAAAGACCTGAAAGCTGTTGTCGCGACGACTTACCTGGAGGTATTTGATTTCATCAATCGCTTCTCCCCCATTGCGATAACGCTTGACGTCAAACTTCCCGACACCAGCGGATGGAAAGTTATTGACCTACTGCGAAACGACCTGAACTATCGCCACATTCCCATCTATGTCATTTCCGGTGAAGAGAACAGGACGCTCGCTATGAAACGCGGCGCACGCAACTTCATCCTGAAGCCGATGAGCAACGATGCGTTACATGAACTCCTGGACGATGTCAAGAATTTCACATCCCGGCAGGTCTACAACGTCCTGGTAATTGAGGATAATGAGATCGACTCATCGCAGATCGCGAAGATGCTCGCCGACGACCGGCTCGAGGTTGAGATCGCCGTTAGCGGCGGTGAAGCACTCGAAGTTCTTAGTAACAAGAGCTTTGACTGTATTGTCGTCGACTACTCACTACCGGATATTTCCGGCATTGAGCTGATGCAAAAAATGAGAGATCTAAAAGGAGATCTGACCCCGGTGATTGTCTATTCTGCAAAGGACTTCAATCAACGGGAACTGAGTCAGATCAACCGGATTTCCAACTCGATCATCCTGAAAGGCATCAATTCCATCGAACACTTGCTGGAAGAGGTTGTTACACATCTGCACATCCCCCACCGCGACCTTACCCAGGGTAAACAACGCGTCATTGAGAATATCCGAAACAAGGAAGATATTCTCATGGGGAAAGACGTCCTGATCGTCGATGATGACGTTCGGAATTTGTTTGCCTTGACAACGGTCTTTGAACGGTTCAATATCAACGTAATCACTGCAGAAAGTGGACAAGAAGCGATACAGATACTCGCGGAAAATCCCCGGATTGACATGGTGCTGATGGATATCATGATGCCGGAAATGGATGGCTACGAGACAACGCAACGCATTCGGAGGGAACACAAGAATAACACGCTTCCGATTATTGCCGTTACAGCCAAAGCGATGAAGGGAGATCGGCAAAAATGCATCGAGGCCGGCGCATCCGACTACATTACAAAACCTGTGAAGGTCGATCAGTTGCTTTCATTAATGAGATTGTGGTTCTTTAAATAGTTCAATGCATCCCAAGATTCTATTAGTTGACGACAGGGAGGACAATTTGCTGGCGATCGAGACGATTTTCGAACCAGATGCCTATCGTTTTGTCAAGGCTAAGTCCGGTCGGGACGCGCTGAAGATCCTGTTGCATGAATTCGATTTTGCCCTCATCCTCATGGATGTAAAAATGCCAAATCTAAACGGTTTCGAAACGGCATCTCTGATCTACGCGCGGGAAAAGCTCAAGCACATCCCGATCATATTTATTACGGCAAACAATTTCGGCGACGAGAATCTCTATCGAGGATACCAGGCAGGTGCGATCGATTACATTTATAAGCCAATCAAGCCCGAAGTTCTTCGCGCCAAGGTTTCGGTACTAATCGATCTATATCGGAAGAACCGTCAGCTACTGGCCCAGGAACAACGATTGGTCACCATCAACAAAAGCCTGGAGATGGAAATCAAAGAGCGGAAGGCCAGTGAAGAAAAGGTGAAGCATCTGAATCGGCAACTGCTTGAGAACATCGCGAGCCTTGAACAAGCCAACAAAGAACTGGATCGGTTTGCCTTTATGGCTTCTCATGACCTCCAGGAACCTCTTCGCAAGATCCGGATGTTCAGTGACCGACTTGGCACGAAGCACGGCCATACGCTGGATGAAGACGGGCGGA
Source organism: uncultured Roseivirgaceae bacterium (assembly GCA_964438975.1). Taxonomy (GTDB): domain Bacteria; phylum Bacteroidota; class Bacteroidia; order Cytophagales; family Cyclobacteriaceae; genus Chryseosolibacter. Next base: position 40,110 of record CAYTMU010000016.1, read on the forward strand.
CAAACATTCACCGGATCCATAAGGCGGCCGAACGGATGCAGAATCTCATCACCGACATCCTGACCTTTTCGAAGATATCGATCGATAGTGATTCATTCGTGTATACCGATATCAACGTTCTGGTTGACGAGGTGGTCTCGGATCTTGACGAAATGATCAAGGAAAAGAATGGCCGGGTATTAGTTGACAAACTCCCTTTCCTCATTGTCAATCCTAGTCTGATAAAACCGTTGTTCCACAATCTCATCGAGAACGCCCTCAAATACTCAAAGCAGAACACGCTTCCAGTGGTGAGGATAACTTCCGAGATCAACGCACAACTCAACGGAACTACACGACACGAAAACAGTCCAAAGTATTGCCGCATATTTATCGAAGACAATGGCATTGGATTCGACCAGAAATACGCAGAAGAGATATTCGGAATGTTCAAACGTCTCCACCACAGTTCCGAATTCCATGGAACGGGAATTGGTTTGGCGTTGTGCAAGAAGATCGTCGAACAACACGATGGATACATCTCCGCGCGAGGAAAAGTCAACAAAGGATCTACCTTTATCGTCTCCCTTCCGCTGCGGACCAACTAGCGCCCGCGGAATGTAGCATTATTGCCACGGTGGCACTATCTTTTAGATGACCTGGTAATGGCAATGCGAATCAAAAAGCGGTATATCTCATTTATCATCATTGCTGTGGTGATCGTTGGTGCCCTCATCTGGGCCCGGATTCGCGTCTTCGACTATATGGGTGGGGAACTGAAAGACCGCATCCAGTCCGCCAATTTCAACGGATTTCAGGTGCGTTATGATACAATGCGTGTCTACTGGTTTGAAAAGGCCATTGAGATTGACAACCTGGAAGTGAGCAGAGGTGAGAGCGACACGTCATGTCTCCACCCCGAACGCATTGCCATCGCGAAGATGCGCGCTGAAGGGATCGGACTAACCCGCCTGATTTTCAACAAGACCCTTTCGGTAGAGGCCTTCCACTTCGACCATTTGAAAGCCATCATCCGCGAACAGTCTCTGTTGGAGCCCGATTCTCCTGCTGGCGACAACAACAAATTCAAACTCCTCGCAGACGTGGTGAACGTACGGCATATTGAGATGCTCTATACCGACAGCGCGAGTTGCGATACAATCAATTCTATGAAAACTCACCTCTCCATCACCGGGTTAAACCTAGACCTGTCGGCGGAGAAGCCCTTTCAAGACCTATTTGCAAGCATCAGACTCGACAGCGTAGAGGTGAAAGCTCCTAGGGAATTCTACACCTTCCGCGCCCGGCAGGCGACTTGGGATACGACGGAGAAATCTTTTCGCCTTGATTCCATCGATGTCATTCCGGCATATGGCAGGCTGGAATTCGGAAGGAAACGCGGCTACGAGGTGGATCGTTTCGAGTGTACCGTTCCGTCGCTGGTCGCCAGCGGTATATCCGCTGCGGTGCGGGATTCGCTGGACCTGAGGATAGCACGTATTGACATACAATTCCGGATCAAGATATTCCGCGATAAGCGATACCCGTTTATCACCCGGGAAAAACTTCTGCCGATGACGCTGATCCAGCGCCTTCCATTCCGCCTGACGATCGATTCTGTCGCCGTGTCGGATAGCTTTGTCCAATATGAGGAGTTTGCCGCGGAGACTTCCGAACCTGGTGGAATCTTCTTCGCTAACCTGAACGCTGTTCTCGGGAATGTTTCAAACACAGCGGGTGATGCGACCCTTCAGGCGCATGCCAAATTGTTCGGGCAAGGAGACATCGACGTTTACGTAACGTTTCCCGGGAATCCGGCTCAGCGCTCCTCGCTCAAGGGATCTGTCCGCAACTTTCACCTTCCCAAGTTAAATGCCATCCTTACGCCGTCCACGCAGTTGGCCGTGGAAACGGGTGAAATGAATGCCCTCCTGTTTGCGTTCACCTTTAACGAATTCCGCTCCGATGGAGAACTCGAATTGAACTACGAGAACCTGAAGCTCGCCAGCTTCAAGAACTCGGAGAAAAACGAAGAACCCGAAGTGAATACCTTCAAAACGTTTATGATCAACACATTCGTGTTCAGAAAAAACATGACCAAAGATCTTCCTGCGGAAAAGCGTCAGGGAACGATTGATTTCGAACGCGACCGGGCCAGGTCTATCTTTAACTTGTGGACAAAATCGCTGGTATCTGGTATAAAGTCGGCATACAACCTGGATACGACAGCCAAGAATGAGAAAACAGAGCTACGGAAAGATGAGCAGTCGTCACGACGGGAGGCAAGACGACAAAAACGCCTGGCGCGAAAAAAGGATAAAAGCAGTTAGTATCTGGGAGCGCCCGCCTGTCAGATGTAATCCTTGAGTGTTCCGAGTCTCAGCGGTTTCTCGAGAATACTGACTTCGGAGTTGCTCCTTTCGCCAAGGTCCGGAGGCAGGTAATTGTACGCGCTGATCAGATTGATCTTACACGTCGGGTATTCATCCAGAAGAAACGACATCTTCTCCCACCCCAGCCCATCGGGTAAATTATTGTCGATAAATACCACATCTGGTGAAACTTCCCGGATCAGACTCATTCCGGAGGAGAGCGTGTTAGCAAGATATACTTCGTGATTCATTTCGCGGAAATAGGCCTGCATCAACTGGCAGAGATCCTCTTCATCGTCGATTATCACAATCTTTTTACTGAACATCGTGTGAAATTATCACTTATACGATAAACGGGCAACTACTTATTGCTTCAATCACGTTTCGTGGTACTATTTGTACGTAGAATTACATCCACATCAGCAAAAGGCTGCATCGGGGAACAGTTTTTTTGTACTCTCCAGTGGAATAACATAAAACCACGTACTATGAACTCAACAAGCAAGACAATCCTGGCTGTCATGGGTGCTGCTGCAGTCGGCGCAATAATCGGCATGCTGGTGGCGCCTGAAAAAGGCAGCGAACTGCGCAAGAAGATCACCGACGCAACGGGCGACTGGACTCACCAGCTGAGCGACCTGCTGGAACAAGGCAAAGAACAGTTGAATACACTGAAAGACAAAGTCTCTTCAGAAACCTCCAAACGGATGACGGAGGCTGAAAGCCGCGTTAACAACATCAAGGAGAAAGTATAAGGACCCTGAAAATCAAAGCCCGGCTGACGTATTCCTGACGTTTCGCCGGGCTTTAGAATACGTAGCTGAATGAAACCAGACCCACCAAAGAAACGATCTGAGCGGCACCTTCCTGCATCGTCCGAAGACGTCGATGGGAAACGCGAACAACCTGCGGGTGCCGAACGGACGGACGACGATGCCGGCGCGGAAAGTCAGGCATCGTCACGAGCGCATGAATCGCAGGCTGGTGAACAAGCCATTACCAACCAGGATCAACAGGAGAAAGTCACGAACGCTCCGGACGATGACGGCCCCGTAGCCGAAAAATAATGGCTATGCCTGGTTGAAACTGATGATGAATGACGTGCCCACGCGGACGTTCGATTTGACTTCGATCGCGGCATTGTGAGCCTGAAGAATATTTAGTGCAGATGCCAGACCAAGTCCGATCCCATTGCGTTTCGAGGTGAAATACGGTTCGAATAACTTCGAAATATTTTCCTGTGGGATTCCACAGCCATTGTCGTTGATCTCGAGACTAAAATACTCATCGGTAGGCACAACCGCAATCACAAGTTCTCCATTTAAATCCTCAATAGCCTCGATCGCGTTAATAATGATATTAAGTAACGCAATCTTGAGTTTCTCCTTGTCAGCACGCACATAGCACGGCGAGTCCGGATAATTCACCTTCAATTTGATCTGTTTCAGCGTAAGTCTGTCTAATGCGATGTTGATCGTTTCGTCGACGGTGGTCTGTAACACAATACGATCAAAAACCATTTCAGTCGGCTTGGACGATGTCAGCAATTCTGTGATGAGATCGTTGATGCGTTTCCCGTTCCGGTCTATGATATCGATATAAACCCTTTCCTCCTCGCTTGTTAATGTATTCAACTGCTCAAGCGACATGTGGATGTTGCTTAATGGATTTCGGACCTCGTGTGCGAGCGTCCGCACAAGACGCCCCGTAGCAGCAAGCTTTTCAGCAAGTAGTGTCGCCCGTTCTGTTTTCTTCTGGATGGTGATATCGTGCAGAATGCCCTGGACGTAGCGGTTATTGTTGCTATCGAGCTCGATGGACAGGTAAAGGATGCAATTCCTGCGTTTCCCTTTGGAGTGCATCAACTCCACCTCCAGGTCGTTCACAACACCCGTCATCGCCAAACGATTCCGCACGGTAGTCCGGACACTCTCATTCTCAATAAAATGATACAGCGCATGTCGGATCAATTGGTTTCGCTCCACTCCCACGAGGGTGACCATTGCAGCGTTCACGTCCTTAAAGACAAGCGAAAGATCAGTGATGAATACGGCTTCCCTCGACTTCTCGAAGATACTGCGGTACTTTCGCTCGTTTGCCCGCAATGCCTTTGTAGAGGCGGCTCTTTCCAGAGAATAGCGAATACATCGTTCCAGTTTCTCCGATGTCAGCTCTGACTTAACGAGATAATCAACGGCGCCCATTCGCATGGCCTGTTGGTCAATGACCGAATTGCCTTTCCCCGTCAACAGAATAATCGGCTCCTCACAATTCATTTTCATCGCTTCCGAGAGCAAGTCGATGCCAGTCTTCGCGCCCAGGCGATAGTCGACGAAATATAGGTGGAAGGCCTTGGAGGCAATGTGCTCGAGGGCCGACTTGTAATTATAACACCACTGAATATCAAAGGTGCGATCCTCAATAGTGTTGATAAAACCACTTGTCAGGATAAAATCATCTTCGTCATCATCGATGATCAGGATACGTACGGGCTGAGACGAAGTCATCATTTTACATTCTCTTCTCTGGCAAGATCACGGTAAAACTTGCCCCCTTCTCGGGTTCACTTTCCGCGAATATCAAGCCTCCGTGTTTTTCGACTATTTTCTTGCAGATCGCAAGCCCAATACCAGATCCGGGATACTCCGACTTACCATTGAGCCGCTGAAATATCTGGAATATTTTTTCCGAGTATTCGGATTCAAATCCGATGCCATTGTCGCGGATATCTATCCTCACAAACGGGATCGCAGCGGCCAGACCAAACCCCTGCGCCTCGCGATGAGACAGCTGGCTTCCGCGGACCTCTATCTGCACCGGCGACTGATCCTTGCGGAATTTCAGTGCATTTGAAAAAATATTGGCAAACAATTGCTTCATCTCCGACTCACTCGCGAGGACCTTAGGCAAGTCGCCGGAAATGGTAATCGCGGCATCGGCCTCTTCGATCTTGAGCTCGAGCTCCGAGGTAACACCCTCAAGAATAGAACATAGATCTACCTCCTGAAAGGTGTACGAGCGCCGGTTTGCCCGCGAAAAGTCGAGCAAATTATCGATCAGCATTCGCATGTTGGCGGCTGATGCCAGAATACGCTCGACAAAAAGCTGCCCCTCCTGGTCGAAAGAGTTACCGTACTTCGCTTGCAGGCGCTCAGTAAACATAGAAATTTTCCGAAGGGGTTCCTGAAGGTCATGAGAAGCGATGTAGGCGAATTCTTCGAGTTCTTTGTTCGAGCGATTTAGCTCGCGGATACTCAATTCCTTCTCCATCTCGAAACTGCGCAACGCTGTGATGTCGCGATTGATGCAAAGAACTTTCTGAACGTCGCCGCTTGCATCCCTGACGACCTTTCCCTTTGTAGAAATATTCTTGAGGGCTCCAGAGCGCGCCCTGACGATATACTCTAATTCAAAATCGCTCTTCTCCTGAAGAGCCCTATCCAGCTTGGTCCGAAACGTTGGTTGAAAGTCTTCGAAAATGTGCCGCATATAGGCGTCTATATCGACCGTTTTTTCCCGGTCAGCAAGGTCGTAACCCAAAATAGCATACAACCCAGGAGACCAGGTCACCGTATCAGTGCCCACCTCCCAGGTCCAACTACCGAACTGCAAGAGTTCCTCGGTTTCCTCAAGTAACTCACGAGTTGTTTGAAGCTCGTCCCTGGTTTTCAAAACATCAAGTGTATTTACTCGCAATAGTATTAACGTTGTCTCCTCATATCGCCCTCTTTCGCGATCCGCGGTCTACATCATAGAAAATGTTACGATTCCTGACTATTCAGGTCTTTGTATTGCTTAATTTTATTGTAGAGCGTTTTCCTGTCAATCTTCAGAAGTTTGGCCGCCTTACTCTTATTGAAGTCAACCTTTTTCAGTGTCTCCAGAATCCACTCATACTCCGCATCAATACTGACGCTCTTCAGACCGGGTTCCCGCATGACAGCAGGAGGAGTGTCTGTCGCTTCCCGTACCGGTGCCGCCGGTGCTTGCTGTTCCCCGGCACTTTCAAACTGCAGTTTGCGGTGATTGACGAGTTCGAATGGGATACTTTTGATATCAATGACATTGCTGTCGGACATCAGTGTAGCCCTTTTTACGACATTCTTTAACTCGCGGAGATTCCCATGCCATACGTACTTCTGAAACACATCCTCCACTTCCGGAGAAAAGCGCTTCACATTCTTTCCGAGTTCCTTGTTCGTCTGATTCAGAAAGTGGTTGGCAAATACCATGATATCGTTAACACGCTCGCGCAACGGCGGCACTGTGATCTGAAACTCGTTGAACCGATGATAAAGGTCTTCCCGGAAATGACCTGTGCGCGCCGCATCCCAAAGTCGCTTGTTACTGGCAACAATGATCCGCACATCGAGATCGATGTCTTTAAGTCCACCTACGCGTCGCATCTTCCGCTCCTGGACTACACGAAGCAATGTCACCTGCACATCGTATGGAAGATTCGCTATCTCATCCAGGAAGATGGTACCTCCATTTGCTACTTCAAAACTTCCCACCTTTTGCCCCACAGCCCCCGTGAAAGAACCCTTTTCGTGTCCAAATAATTCACTTCCTGCCAGTTCACGAGACAGCGTTCCGCAATCGATCGCCACAAAAGGCTTATTGTTGCGGCGACTGCGCTTGTGAATCTCTTGTGCGATCACTTCCTTACCACTTCCACTTTCGCCATAAATAATAACACTATAGTTCGTTGGTGCGACAAGGTCGATCTGGTTGAGGATATTCTTAAAATCGGAGCTATCACCAAAGATATAAGAACCCGGATCGGGCGAATACCGCTTCGGCATCGTCAGCTTCTCATGCTTCAAGGAGTCATCATCTGCCCCCACAGATGCCTGCTCGGAATCACCTTTCTCGTCCGACGACTGGCTCAACGCCTTTCGGATCGTTAGTAATATTTCGTCCGGCAACAAGGGCTTCGTAACATAATCCATGGCACCGAGTTTCATCACCTCGACAGCGGTCTTGATGTTGCTATAACCCGTTATGATGATTACTGGCACGGACGGATACTTCTCTTTGATCTTTTTCAGGATTGAACTCCCGCTCATATCCTCAAGGCGGAAATCACAGAGAATCAGATCCGGTTCCAAACCTTCCAGGATCTCCAGTGCCATCCTCCCGGACGTGGCTTCGATAACTTCAAATCCATGCTTCGACAGAAATCGCTTTAAGACAAAACATAAATCCTTATCATCATCAATGATCAGTATTTTTTCCATGGGCCTGTTTATATACTAATAAAATAACGTTCGTTGGATCACATCAGGCTAAGAACGCCCGCATCTGAGCTGCCGGAATGCGTAGTTGTTCGCGATATTTCGTCACTGTTCGACGAGCTATCTCATAACCACGCTTCGCAAGCACTTTCACCAATTGTTGATCGGAGTACGGACACTTCTTGTCTTCCGCCTGAATAACCTCCTGGATCGTCTTCTGAATTACTTTGTTACTAACTACTTCTCCCTTATGGTTGGCAATGCCTTCAGTAAACAACGATTTTAAAAGCACATTTCCAAAGTGTGTCTGTACATACTTGTTGCACGTGATGCGGGAGACTGTCGAAATATCAACTCCGACCATATCAGCGACGTTTTTCAATATCATAGGTTTCAATCGAGTGATATCACCTTCCAGGAAATAGTCGTGTTGCAAGCGCGCAATTGCTTCCATCACCTTCAACATCGTCGACTCGCGCTGTCGAATGGCATTGACAAACCATTCTGCTGCATTCAATTTACTCTTGAGGTATTGTTTCGAACGATTATCCGTCTGGCTCTTCTCCGTATCGTAAACCATCTTCTTCCACGACGAACTGATACTCAGCTTGGACGACCGTTCCCGCGTCAGACTGACGTGCATAATATCGTCCTCCTGTGTCAACATAAAATCAGGTAATATGGTCTCCGTCTGCGGCATCACGCCACTGGCAGCTGTGACAGGCTTGAGTTTTAATGTACTCAGCAACTGGAAGATATTCTTGAGATCGCCTTCCTCGATCTTGAGTTCATTAATGATCTTCTCAAAATTCCGATGCATCAGTTCATGATAGTAATTCTCCAGAACTGAAATCGCCAACTTCACTTCCTGTGTCGGCTCCATTCCCTTCAATTGGAACATCAGGCATTCCTTGATGTTAATGGTCGCGACCCCCACCGGTTCGAGTTGCTGAATAATAGCCACCACGCGTTGTACTGTATCCGGCTCAATCCATCGGCTGAACTTCATGGAGTAGTCGTCAGCGAGACTTTCGCAGGAGAACTCGAGGAACCCCTCATCCGTCAGACTGTCAATAACGAAATTCCCAACGTCCATCTCTTCTTCCGTTACACGTTGCAGCGCAAGTTGATTCTTCAACTCCCGGCGAAAATCTTCCGGCTCTACCAAAGGCTTTTCGAGTGGCGCCTGCGTCTGGAAATGCTGGGCATTCTCCGTGCGATAATCGGGGATATCGTCGTAGCAGTACTCTTCCCAATCCTTGAAATCCTGCGTCGAATCCTGCGCGCTGGTTTCAAACGATCCATCATCTTCGGTCTTCTCTTCAATCAGCGGATTCTCCTCAAGCTCGTTCTGAATACGTTGCTCCAATTCGATCGTATTCAGATGCAGTAGCTGCAGCATTTGGAGATGCTGCGGGTGAATTTTCAGCTGTTGTTTTTGTGTCAGGTTCTGGTACAGCATAAAACAAGGGGTCGGTTGATACACCAATGCCTGTTACAACCTCCAAACCATTTTTTCAGAAACAACAATACAATTCTTAACTATCTATAAATGAGATACATATAACTTTTGTGGCTGTCGCTGTTCCACCGGCCCTGTAGAATGATTTCCCATTCTCCCTGGCTAAAGATAGGCCAATGTAGACGAATTTCCACACCTCGTCGTTTCATTGGCGGAAATAGGCTTACGACGAGCCTCGCGAAAATGCGAGCAGTAGATATCGCCGAATGATGTTAAGGGTACAAGACTTTTGCCTGGCTATGGCATGCCGTTCGTGCTCATATCCTATTGTCACATAACAACACTATGCTACGTTCGACCATGACGCTATTAATGATTGCCCTCATCGCTGCTATTTTTGCATACTCCAGTATTGCCGCAGCGGCTTCCGGCATTGCAAAGATTGTCTTCTATGTATTCCTGGTGATTGCTGTCATCTCTCTGATGAGCCGAGACTTCCGGCGTTCCGACTAGCCTCAATCCGGATCGGTGCACCTGCACTACTTTCAATCCGCTTGTTCCTGCCTTTTCTCCATTGACTTGATGTCTTCGGCGGTCGGGATCTGTTCTTCCACCTCTTTCTTAACAATAAAGACAGCGGTCTTTTTAGGCACGATGCCGCCGCCGATTTCCATGGTGTAGACTTTTGTAAATTCTGCTCCGAAGTAGAGGATCGTTGACGTATAGTACACCCACAGAAGAATGATGATCACCGAGGCCGCCGTACCATATGTAACGCCGATATTTGAATTGCCCAGGTAAAGTCCGATCAGTGACTTGCCAACCAGGAATAGTATCGCTGTGAAGATCGCACCGACAAAGGCATCCTTCCAGCGTATCTTCGCATCAGGCAGGATCTTGAATATAATCGCGAACAGGCAGGTGATAATGGCGAATAGTATTACGTAGTTCAGTACCTGAAAGGCGACCACAGTGACCTCCGAAAAATAATGCTTCAGTTTCCCGTACATCAGATCCACCACCGCGTGAATGCCTAATGACACCATCAATATAAACCCAAAACTGATGATCAGTGAGAACGACATCACGCGATCGAGTAAAACTTTCAGAATACCCGTTTTCGGTTTTGTTCGGATAGACCAGATAAAATTGATTGAATCCTGCATCTCCGTAAACACTCCTGTGGCACCAACGAACAGGATGATAAATCCAATGACTGCGCCTTGGCGCCCCATCTGTGACTCTTCGATATTTCCGATAATGTCCTGGATCTGGAGGGCAGCAGCGTTCCCTACCAACCCCTCAATTTGTGTGTGGATTTCACCGGCAACTGCTTCTTTTCCGAAGAAGATACCCACCAAGGAGATAATGATCAGAAGCATCGGGCCGAGTGAAAAAATCGTGTAATACGAAAGAGATGCACTCAGTTTAATGGCTCGGTCTGCAAAGAACTCTGTAAAAGTTTTTTTAAATACCAGCCAGAGTTTACGCATGGAGATCGCTGACTTTTGCTTTCTGTATTCTTTCTACATCGACGATGAACGCCGCCACGTGTTCGTCCGCATAGGCCCCATAACCATCCGTCAATGTACCTTTTGTTCCATCATTCGTCTCAATGACGTACAGAATGGTGTTGTCACCGGGATCTGACGGACCCTCAAACCTGTAGAAACTGACAATAGTCACGTGCTCGGGTTTATACCGCTTCGAATGATCGAACGTTGTCATCACCCCATCCTCTATTACCTGGAAATCCTCGCGGTACCCCTCCTCCTTCATCCGGTTCGTACAAGATGAAAGGTTCTTCATCCAGGGGACATCCCCTGAATTGGAGGGCATTGAAGGCGGCTGTGTGTTCTTCTTCATTGTTATAAGAATTTGAATAACAAGCGCATTAAGAAAACTATGCCGTATGAATAGATCGCCACTCACCATTCACAGGGAAAGCGGCCATTTTCGCCATAGTCTGGGGAAGTTTTCCCCCAAGCCGGGGCCAATCAGCTTGATTACAGACGTGTTTACATGCAAACCGGACTACAAGTCATTAAATGGCATGGATTTTACAGATCCATGCATGTCCGGATGATCCGGTACAACAAAAATTTCAGACAATGAAGACACTATTTCGAATTTTCGCATTGGTAATGCTCACAGGGGCGATGTTGTCTCTGTCTGGCTGCTCAACTCAGAGTGATCGTGATGAAAGAACTGAAACGATATCGGACGATGCTTTCCGACAGGAAAGAGATGACCTAAGAGGGGATCTTCGCGAGTTGAGAAACGACATCGACCGTGAACTGGAAAAGATCGACCGGCGCATCGACCGGGCTGTTGGCGATAACAATCCTGACAGAACGGAACTTGAAGAGGCAAATCGCAAACTCACCGCAGAGCGCTCACGCGTTGACCGGGCACTCGATAATCTTGAGAACGCCAGTTCAGAAACCTGGCAAGACGTAAAAGTCGCTGCCCGGAAAACCTCAGATGATGTGGGAACCGCGTTCCGTCAGATGGGAAATGAACTAGAAGCACTATTTGAAGACAAAGACGACAACCAACCATAATCCGTCTGAGTTAAAAAGGTTTAGCTAGTGGGGTTTAAAAGTCGTTACCATCTGGTAGCGGCTTTTTTTTTGTCCAACAACAGGGATATAAAATCAATAAAAAAGTGGCCGGATGCTACCCGACCACTTCCTTATGAGGCAATCAAACACTCTTGATCAGGCCTCATGACTTGCGGACTGATTAATGCTCGTCTCGGCGAGTTGTGTCAGTAACTCGTCAGCTTCCTTCTCTTCATCAAGCGTTTGTCCAAGCAGGTCTTTGATTTCCGTGAGGCCCATGGTTTTCGCCAACGTGGCCAGCCCGCCATAAGCGGCGATCTCATAGTGCTCGACCTTCTGCGCAGCGATAATCAGCGCGACATCCCGTGTCCACGATCCATCCTCCGTATCTTCGATGACGGATTCGGCTTCCTTCACCAGACCCTCCATCGCTTCACACTTCTTGCCCCGCGCTTTTTCGTCCAGCAGCTCGAATACTTGCTCAAGTCGACTTACCTGCTCCTGAGTGATCGCGAGATGCTCGGCGAAAGCATTGGCCAATTCGTCCGATGAACTTGCCTTTTCCATTCGGGGCAGCGCCTTTACAAGGTGTTTCTCAGCCCAGTAAATATCTCTTAGCTCTTCGACAAACAGATCGTGCAGCATCGAGTTGTTGTCTTCCTGCGTGGAAGCAGATGATTTCTTTGCCCCACCATTCCTTTTCCCAGTCTTTTCCATAGTTGAAAGATTTTAGTTTATGTAGCGGCATTGCATCATAAAAATTAATCTATTGCGAAACCGCTCTCATTTGAAGCATAGCCGGAAATTGAACTCAAAAAGCTTATGCCACGCAATTGTCGAAGGTAATGACGATCAAAACGACATAATGTGTCCCATTTTCCTCATTCCTGCGATGGGAGGATATTCACCGAAATCTCCTAATTTTGAAGTAACGCAACCCTGCAAGCAACGCATGAACGTAATTTTTGGAATCATCCCCGCGCGATATGCCTCCACCCGGTTTCCAGGGAAACCGCTCGTTAACATCGGCGGGATGACGATGATCGAGCGAGTCTACCGGCAGGCAACGCAATCGCGGTCGTTGGCGGGAGTGATCGTGGCCACTGACCACGCTGAAATCGAAGAGGAAGTAAAGCGATTTGGAGGGCGCGTATGCCTGACCTCACCTGATCATCCGAGTGGTACGGATCGCTGCGCGGAAGTTGTTGAAAAACTCGGACTATCCTGCGATGCTATCGTCAATATACAGGGTGACGAGCCCTTTATCGACCCACGGCAGATAGATCTTCTATGTGATTGCTTCAAAGATGAACGCACAGAACTCGCGACACTCGTGAAGAAGATCACCTCTCCGGAGATTCTGTTAAGTCCCGGCTCACCGAAGGTGGTGATCGATCGCGATGGCTTCGCCATATACTTCAGCCGGCATCCGATTCCATATCTGCGAAACGTACGCGAAAGTGAGTGGCTGGACCGTCACGTCTTTTATCAGCACATCGGTATTTACGGGTACACCCGCGACGTCTTGAAAAAAGTCACGCAACTGCCCCCGTCGTCGCTCGAGCAGGCGGAAGCGCTCGAGCAATTGCGCTGGCTGGAGAACGGTTTCCGAATCAAGACAGCGAAGACCATGTTCGACACAATCGCTGTCGACACGCCGGACGACCTTGAACGCATCGTCGCTTCGATCAACAACGGCAACTGAAGCCGGTCACTTCGGTGTTGCAATGAAAGTTGCCTTGATGCCAGGTAAGCCACAGCAACTCGGAGCGATGTATTCGACGACGAATGTGATTACCCCCGTCGTCTCATCCACTCCGCTGCCGGCATTTAACCGCACGGCGATCAATCCTCCGTAATCCTTCGACTCAGCATCAGCTGTGATCGCACCGCACAGTTCCCGGAATCGATACTTAACCCCCGGGATCTGATCCTGGAAAAGGTCCATCGTGATCTCGGATATTTCATAGTATCCCGGTGAGACTTCGGTAATCGTCTGATCAGGAATAAAAGCATCTTCACCATTGTCGCCAGACACCAATGTCAGATCATACATGCCTGCAAGACGGGAGGAACACGTCACCGGATACGTCAGCGATACGGAGTGATTCGCGGTAACGGCTGGGCTATAACCACCGGAAAGATACCTGCCGTCTGCCAACCTCATATTTCCGCCGACAACGAACGAGTCGCCGATGCTGATCGTGTCGCGCGTAATTACTTCGTCTGGAAACAGGGCGACCAGATCGTCTATATTCAGATCAAACCGGGAAGAAGGAAACGTCCCGGAGACCGTGATATAGTTGGCTATTGCAGATGCTCCTGTTTGTGAATTTTTGTACTGCACCCACACGTCGATGTGCTCCGCTTTTTCGGAGCCAAGTCGATCGACGTCGAATGACACAAGACTTTCATTGAGGTTATAGATATCAATGTATCCGGTATCGGGTTCCTTCTGATGAAAAACCGGAATGGAGCTCCTGGTGATATCCGGTATCGGATAGCTATCCTCATCACGGCAAGAAGCCGCGATAAGTACTATTACAATGCACATTAATCCACGCGTCAGTTTCATAAGATCATGGGTTAAATACGTCAATTAGGATCCCAGAAGACGCGATCTGCCGTGACCGACTTCGGTGTCTTGGGCGCATTGCGATTCAGCGTAAGAGATCGCGAATTATAGGCAAGCGAAACGGGATAACCCCTGCTTGTCACGGTATAGGGCAGCGGATCGCTGTTCGGATCGAACATGACCGGAAAGCCCGTTCGGCGGTAATCAGTATACGCATCCAAAGCAAATCCGAAACTCGCGATCCACTTCTGCGTCAAGATCAGTTCGAGCTTCCCGCGGCCATTCGCGCCGTCGTACCGTTCCAGTACATCCTCGACATATGAGACCATCGCTGCATCCGGTATCTGCGACACACTGGCGTCATCGGCGATTGCATTTACCTTTTCAAACGATGCGAACATAGCAAGTTCGAATTCCCCACGCGCATCTCCGGTGACGCCGCCCTCGTCGAGCATTAATTCCGCCTTAATGTACCCCACACTGAAGTAAGGAAGAAGTTTCTGTGCAACATCCCCCGGACCGGATAAACTCCCGGAGAGGCCGACCTCTCCTCCCTGACGGTCGTCGTACCGGCCTCCAATGGGGTACAAACCGAGCACTGTTTGCGAGCGATCCTGTTGCCAACTTTGGTTCACACCCTGCGATGCGAACCAGATCGAAAGGAAACCATTGGTATCCGTATACTCCGGCGGGTTTTGTGCGTTTGCGGGGTCTGTCAACTGATTAAACCAATAATACGGAACACGAGGATCGCTGATGCCCGACAGCACGTTGTTCAGCGCACTCTTCCCCGTCATGATCTCATAGAAATAGGGACTTACATACGTGAGCCGGTTGCCTGGCGTGTATTCCACTACAAAGGCCGGATTCCGGTCGTCAGGCGAAACGGATCTTCCATAACGAAGTTCGAAATCACCGCCGGGCACCATCAGATCATCCTCTGCAATCAAAGCATTTACTTCAGATGAAACATCTTGAACAAGGCGTACCTGGTTGAACATCTTCAACTTCAATGTTTTCGCAAACCGTCGCCAGCTGTCACGGTCACCGCCGTATATTACATCGTCGGGTCCCGGAACTGCTCCTTCGCCGCTGGCCAAGTCGGCAATACCCTGGTCGATCATATCGATCAACTGAGGATAGATGTCAGCGTCATCATCGTATTTCGGAAACTGCACTTCGTTCCCCTGAAGTGCTTCGGAGAAGGGAATATCTCCCCACATGTCAACCATCATGCTATACGTGTAAGCCGTCAGTATCCGCGCGATGCCGACATACATGAGGTTTCCCTCTTCGGAACCCTGGGTGACGATCACGTCAAAATCTTCAAGCGCTCCGGAATACAAGTTTTGCCACGCAGCCCGGATCTGAAAATCTTCCCCTGTAACATTGTATGCATCGACACTGCCTCGCTGGACGGTCTGGTGAACGAGAATGGATACTGGAGTCGACAGTCCGTCGCTGCCGATACCAAGAGAATTCACCATCGCGACCTCGCCGGCTGTCAGGAGTTCTGCTACACCAACCTTAGACGGATTTCGCAGATCGACGTTGATATCCAGGAACTCAGCACAACCTGACAAGATGCCAACGGCAATTGTCAGCAACCAGGTCTTTGTATGCTTATGGAATTGCATGATCAAATGAGGTTAAAATGTTAATGACAGGTTGACGCCGTAACGCTTCACTGATGGAGCGCTGTTGTACTCAAGTCCGACGTAATTCTGTGCGCCAAACGTACTCGTCTCGGGGTCGAAGTTTGAATATTTAGGAAAGTTCGGCGCCTTATACCAGAGGTTTCGTCCTGTGAACGTGATACCCGCACGACCGAAAGGTGTCTTCTTCAGCAGTTCTTTCGGAAAGTCATACCCCAATGAGACCTCGCTGAGTCGGATGACCGTTGCATCAAAGACACTCATCTCATCAGCCGAATTGATAGCAAATGAACCACTCGCATTCTGGAAATACACATCATTCAACAAGACTGAAGTCGTATTGACAATCTTCTGACCATTCTCGTCGAGAATTGGCAGGCCCGAATCGGCATCGCCGTAAACACCCGGCACAATAAAGTACCCATCGCGGTCTTCGGTATCTTTCGTGACTCCACGGCCGAGGTAAAACTGTGTTGTCTCCGAATAGAGGTCACCGCCATGACGATAGTTCCACAAGCACGACAACGATATGCCGCGATAGCTGAACGCTGTTCCCAGGCTCGCCAGGAAGTCAGGATTCGGATCAGCGACAAATTTGTAATCGTCCGATTGAATGGCGAGACCGGTAGCCGGATCGATGAGCAGGTTGCCTTCCTCATCTCGGACGTTATACGTTCCCTTCAAGGCACCGTATGGATGGCCGGCTGCCAGCACTGGCACGATCTTTCCGCCGTAGAGCGGGCGAAGCACGATATCGTCCACACCAGGAATAAGCGATTCCACATAGTTCCTGTTCTTAGTAAAAGTCGCGAACACATTCCAATTGAAGCTATTGGAAAGTCGAACAGGCGTTGCATCAAGTCCTATCTCGATTCCCTTGTTCGACATTTCCCCGAAGTTTGTGATCAACTGATTATAACCGGTCTCGTCAGCGAGCGAGATCGGTGCTATCTGGTCCGTTGTCCGAATGTCATACAAGGTTATATTCAGATTGATTTTGTCCCCGAGCAGGACGAAATCTGCCCCGAGTTCGATGCCGGTAGTAAACTCCGGTGTGAGGTTCTCGTCATATACGGTGATGTCTGCAGTAGCGCCGGGCTGACCCCGGAACGGAAGATCATTTCCAGGCAAACTTCCCAGTAATCCACTGCTCTTGGAGAAGTTTAACCGGTAGATCGGATACAGGGAGTAGACCGGTGCATCGTTGCCGATACGTGACCATGCGACGCGCAGCTTGCCGCTGGTAAGTATATTAGATGTGATGTCGAACGCATCCGTAAAAATGAATGACACGCTCGCAGAGGGATAAAAGAAACTTCGCTTGCTGGGAGGTAACGTGGATGACCAGTCATTACGCCCTGTCAGATTGACGAACACGAACTCTTTGTATCCGAGCGACATATCTGCAAATACTCCGAATAGTCTCCTTCGATAATAGCCGGGATCGAGTGAATTTCCGCCTCCAAACGGCACGACGTTGTTGAAGTTGTCAATGTCGTCGATATCAAATGCAATTGCGCCGGATGCCTTTACTCGCTGATTCTCGGCAGTGCGCTGATTTACATTCGCTCCGATAATAGTGCGGAGACTGACATCCTCTCCCAGCGATCGGTCCGCGGTTAGCAGAAGATTCGACTCGATCTCCTGGAAAGAGATGTCATCCAGGATTAACTGGCCGATTCCGGCAGCTCCAACGGACCCCTTCCTTGTCAATTCCCGGCGCCGGTCCGTGTAAGTGTTGATACCCATGCGGTAGTTCGCACTTAGCCAGTCCGTAAGCTCATATCCGGCCGTCAGGTTTGCCGCGACACGATTCACTTCACTGCGAAGACCATTGTATCGCGCTGAATAATAAGGGTTATCAGACGAAGAGCCGAGAAAGAACACCTGTTCTTTCGTTACCGGGTCCTCGATCGGCTGACCAGTGATATCCCAGTTTCTTCCCGGAAACAATATGCGGGAAAGCACCGATGCGCTCACCTGCTCCGCCGACCCGTAGCCTGTCAGCGGTCCCTTTTGCAAGGCATTGATGAACGACATGCTACCACCTATACTGAATCCGTTCTCCAACTCCGTATGCCCGCCGATGCTGATGTTCGTGCGGCCGTATTCGGAAAACGGGATGTAACCCTCCTGCTTCAGCCTGGACGCGACTGCAGTAAACACCGAACGCTCATTTCCACCGCGAATTGATATCGAATTGTCGTACACCTTACCGTCGCGAAAGAAGTCCCTTACATTATCAGGGTAGGCGCGATAGGGTACCATTGCAGGATGGTTAGTGAACACGCCCGCGTACGCGCTCCAGTAAGGAATGGAATCGACACCGCTTCCATTCGGTACGATGGATCCATCCGCGAGGTAGTTCACACCGGGCCCCGGACGATCAAACGCCGGTCCCCAACTTCCGTTTGCTTCCGCATAGGCGAATCCTGAACCTGTGCCGTACTTATTCTGGTACTCGGGAAGATTCGCGATCCGCTCGATGGCAAAACCCGATGAGTACGACATTTCGAAACCTTTCCGCGATGTACGATTACTTCCCGCTTTTGTCGTGACGACAATCACCCCGTTCGCGGCGCGCACGCCATACAGCGCCGCTGCGGCGCCACCGGGCAGTATATTAACTGACTCGATATTGTTTGGATCGAGGTCTCCAACGCGACCGCCGTACGGAGCGCCATCTGTAACCTCGTTGGAAGTGGCGAAATAACTATTGTCGAAAGGAATTCCATCGACTATGAACAGTGGTTGATTGTTTCCAAAGAAAGACTTGTTACCTCGGATCGTGATGCGCGTAGCGCTACCCGGAGCACCACTTGAACTCATGATGTTCACACCCGCGACCTTGCCTTGAAGACTTCGAAGAACGTCTGGTTCCGACTTCATCGCCAGGCGATCACCACTGACAGACGATACGACGTAACCCAGGGCACGCAACTCTCGCTCAATACCTGCCGCGGTGACAACCACCTCACCAAGTTGTTGGACATCCTGCGACATCTGAACATCCACGATCGTCCTATCACCCACTATGACTTCCCGGGTTGTCAAACCGATGAATGAAAACACAAGCGTTGATTCCGCTGAAACCGGAAGGGAATACACACCCTCAACATCCGTAACTGTACCCACCGCCAATCCTTTGATGACAACGTTCACTCCTGGCAACGGTGAACCATCCTCCACAGAGGTCACTTTCCCCGTAACCGTACGGCCCTGCGCCCATACACCACTCCACGTGATGGTGAAACACAACGACGTTAACAGTAGCAATTTCTTCATACGCTTTGATACGTTAATTCACAGCGACTTGCACGTATCCGAAACGGCGTACGACAGCGCTTATCAAAGCTGCCAAAAGCGACCCTCAAAAAAATGACGGAAACGGAGGTATATTGGCTCGACAGAAATACCCTCAATTGGGTGAGTTCTGTCGGCAATGGGTGTGTAAACCCCAAGTAGAATTCTGTGGAAGACCTAGATCAACTTTTCAAGATTTGCCTTTGCGATCGCTTCGGACTTGCAATTGACCTGCAACTTGGAATAAATGTTCTTAATGTGCGTTTTCGCAGTCTCTTTAGAAATAAATAGTTCTTCGGAAATCTGTGTGTATGTCTTGCCTTCAGATATCAACTGAAGTATTTCTGTTTCACGGCGCGTCAACGGCGAGTTGGGATTGACATGAAAGTTGTCAATCACCATACGTGCGATCCGGCTACTCATCGGTGCACCACCTTTCACGACTTCCTCCAGCGCAGCAAGCAATTCCATGTAGTTCGCACTTTTCGTAATATAACCGGAAGCTCCCGCTTTCAAGGCTTCGAATACAAGCTCGCTGTCTTCGTACACCGTAACCATCACGACGTCGCAATGCGGGTGCTTCTCCCGGATCAGCTTCGCACCCTGAATACCATTTATACCTGGCAACTCAATGTCCATCAGGATGATCTCGGGCTTATCTTTATTGAGGTTATCAATCGCCTCTTCGCAACTGCCATACGAACCGATCACCATGAATTTCTGTGAACTATTCACAATGAGGCTGAAACTGTTCCGGATCTCCTGATCATCTTCAACAATCAGGACTCTCTTTCTAAATGGTAAGGCCATACTTCAGGGTTTTGTTTATCTCGAAACTAAGTACAATGCGTGTTCCTTCCTTCTCAACACTGTGTATACGTAAAACCGCTTTGATCCTATCGGCTCTTTCGCGAATATTTTTCAAACCATTTGACATTTCCAGATCATCGACGTAGAAACCGACGCCATCATCCTCAAACGACATTTCAAATGAATTGTCGGCGCGAACCAGCGTCAGCGTGACATTGCTGGCGCAGGCGTATTTAAACGCGTTCGTCATGACCTCTTTAAAGATGAGATTCGCCTCGCGACCAAATCCGTACGGGAGTTTGATCTTTTCTTTGACCTCATTGTACGCGCGGAATTTGATATTCTTCTCCTCAAACAATTTCTCTCCGAAGTCCCGGATATACAAGAATAGCTTTGACAACTCATCATTACCTGGATCGATTGACCAGATAAAGTCCCGCGTCCCTGTATACAAGTATTTCGCTGAATCTTCAACCTTTGTGTAAAGATCTGCCTGGCTGCCGTTTCCGGCTGAGTTGTTCAACTTCAACAGGCTGACATAGTTGATAATACGGGTCAGCTGGTTGCCCATTTCGTCGTGAAAATCACGGGCAATCTCCTTGCGCAGGATTTCCTGTTCGCGCGCGCGGATGCGCTCCATCATTACAAACTTATTCACACGACTTTTCACACGCATATAAAGCACAAGTGTGACAGCACCGGCGAACAGAATAAGCAGTCCAACTACAAAAGAATTTGTGCGGTAAAACGGTGTCAGCACCGTAAACGGATATACGACAGACTCGGATGACCAGCTTCCCTGGTCGTCAGTCGCCATAACGCGAAAAACATAATCCCCCGGCGGGAGATTGCTGTAGGTGACCTCGCTGTTCGACGACGGTTGTGACCATGTCTTATCAAAGTTTTCGAGCAGGTATCGAAACTTAACTGATTTCGGATATCGTTTGTCGACACGATTGTACTGGAAGGTAATATGATTTATATCCGGAGGAAGATCCGGCTCATACGGAAGTTGAAAAAATCCGACCAGGCTATCCGAATACTGACGAACAGGATACTGTCCATAAAAAAGTTCAACCCCGGTCAGGTGAAGATCGAATGAGTTACGGCGGTGTCGTTCCAGGTCATTGTAACGATAGAGTCCGTCGATAAGGCCGAATAGCTTCAGATCCTTAGTTATACTGAAGGCGTTCTGATTCGTCTCGACTCCGGCAAGTCCGTTGTCATGGTCATAATGCCGATTCTCCAGAGGCTCAAGCCGGCTACTGTACTTCACACGTGTGATGCCTTTTTCTGTTCCGATCCACAGGTAATCGTCATCATCCTGAGCGACAAAATAGATGAAATCAGATGGAAGCCCCTGGTGGGTGGTGATCATCTTGCTAACCCCCGATCCGGGATCATAGATCGCCACGCCCGCACCACCTGATCCGATCAACAAAAGCGAATCGCGGAATGACTGGATAGAGATTACCCCCGAGTTATCGATCTCCGGTATCGCGATCTGTTCGACGGAATCGCCCTTCACCGCGCTGATTCCAAATTCGCTTCCCACATACAATTTCCGGTAGTAAGGAGAATAGTGCAGTGCGCTGACGTGGTCGGAACTAAGTCCGTCCTTTGTGGTAATGTGGCGGAACGAGTCTCCGTCGTAGTGATTGATACCACCGTTGAAGGTGCCGACATACATGTTGCCGCCCTGGTCAAATTGTATATTCACGATAGCGCTACTGGAGAGTCCATCCGCACGCGTGTACCAATGGAATGAATCCGTGTCCCGGTGGTATTTTCCTAAGCCGTATCCCGTTCCGACCCATAGCGATCCATCAGGTCCTTCGGCAATGGTATGCACTTCATTTCGATAGGATTCCTTGCGATCGAAATAGGAATGGTGATTGTCGCCACGCGTTCGCCACAGCCCCCGGGTGGTGGACCCGATCCATGTGTACCCGTGGCTATCCTGATGGATCGCCATCACGACATTCACGTCATTGGGGCCGTAGCGATTAAAGTCCTGTATGAAATATTTGTACAAACCGCGGCCGTGGGTAGCGAACCATGTGTTGCCCTCCGAGTCGACGAGTACCTGGTTGATCTCGACATCACGCAGGACCGTATCGAGCCTGACCTGGTCGCCTACCAGCTTTTCTTTCATCAATGTATTGTTATTGCGGGTCCAGAAGACATCGTTGATTGTATCGAGATACACGATATGATTCCTGACCGGCAAAAAGGCGGGAACGAACTCTCGTTTTTGAAAATCGATCGTAAAACGTCCCTTATCCGTACTCAGCCAGACCTTATTCTGGTAGTTGACAACGCTGAAGAGCCTGTTGAACTGGTGCTTATGGTTAAAGGAATAATCGCCAGCCGGTGTTTTGACATGAAATGAACTATCGCTGCTGTAGAGCAGAAGATTGCGGTCAGGCATGAGATGGCAATAGCCCACCAGACTATTGTTGTCGAATGGTTTGGACCAGTAATACACCGAATCGCGATAGATCTTACCGAGATTTCCCGGAGCAGAGAGAAAGAAGATGGTATCATTGAGTTCGAACGCCCGCCGGATCCGGCGGGCATTCGCAGGCAGCCCCGGCTGAACAAAATTCTTGAACGATACGCCGTCGAATTTTGATATACCACGCGGATGAATGATCCAAAGATTCTGTCGGGAGTCGAGTTTCAGATAGGTGATAATATTGCTCAGCAAACCATCGAGCGTAGTGTAAACCCGAAACTGGCGGCCATCGAAACGGGCCAGTCCGCCGCCATGGGTCCCGATCCAAAGATACCCGTTACGGTCTTCGAGCATGATGTTAACCTGCGATTGCGGAAGACCATCAACAGCGTTGTAATTCCGGATCGAATAGGTCTGGTTCTGCGAAACGGATGGCTTCACCAACCACATTATCAACCCTATCGCGAGCACATAGCGCATAGATACCTTTCTGCAAAATACGAGATATCCAATCACAAAGATATCACCCTCGCTGTGGTATAACGGCCAAATCGACTCAGTGGCCCAAATTTGATCGGCTTTTTTGCCGTTCACGGACACAACTTTTCGAAGCAGGTCTGTCCGCGATATACGAATATTTGCTTACTTGTAAGAATGTGGTCAAACTTTCATACACATGCCCATTACTGCGACGGTAATGGAAGCATGACGGAATATTTAGAGGCCTGCAGAAGTGAAGGTGTCCGACACATCGGTTTTTCCTCGCACGCACCGCTGCCGTTCCCCTGCAAATGGTCTATGGATGCCGAAGCGCTGCCCGCCTATCTGGAGGAAATCCAGACCGCCCGGCAGGCTTTTCCCGATGTAGAAGTCTACAGTGGACTGGAGGTCGACTACATCCCGCGTGTCATCTCCCCGTCTGATTTTCGGAACCAACTCGATTACACGGTCGGGTCTATCCATTTTGTCAGAGGTCTCCGCGATCGCCACTGGGAAATCGACAATACGCAGGACGTGTTCGATGAGGGCCTTGCTGCGATCTTCGACAACAACATTCAAGAAGCGCTCACAGTGTACTTCGCGTTGACGCGGGAGATGCTGGAAGTAGCTCCGCCGGACATCCTCGGTCATCTCGACAAGATCAAGATCAATTCCCTGGGCACCTACTTCTCAGAAGACGAACAGTGGTACCGCTCGGAAGTCGAAAAAACTCTTCGCACCATTGCCAACACAAAGACGACGGTTGAAGTGAACACGCGAGGGTTGTACAAAAAAAAATCAGAGACGACATACCCGTCGCCCTGGATACTCGAGCGGTTGCTTGATTTGCAGGTACCCGTCACTATTTGCAGCGATTCGCATCATCCGCGAGAACTTACCCGTGAGTTTGCCGCTACTCGCGAACTGCTGGTCAATATCGGGTTCCGGGAAGTATCAGTCTTGATCAACCGTCAATGGACGTCAGTTCCTCTGGCAGAATATGGTGTGTTCAGCTGATTGAAGAAGGCTATCGCGCCGCTGTTCAGGGAAGTTGTTTCATACAACTGTCAACAACTGCTAACGCACGCTCGCGAAGCGCGGCATCACCGGATCGCATTGCACGGAGCATATTATGTGCTTCGCGTACGAACACCGTTGCAAAATCGCTGTCCTGGCGAACGATGTCCGTCACATTATCGATAATATCAGCGTACTTGATCGACTGTGCCTCAGGACTTACTGTTGCGAGTCTTGCCGCCTCTTTCTCTTTTCGCGTACGTCGGCTCAACTGGGGAAAATCATTCTTGATAAACACATCCGTCAATTCGACTACAAGTCCGACGGTCCTGGTCACTTGCCGGCTATCCATGATCCTGGCGAGGTCCTCCTCCATCTGTCGGGCAGACACTGGCGTATCCTCCAGGACGTCGTGGAGCAATGCTGCTGCTAACACTTCGGGTTCCCGGCAGTATGCCCGAACGGTCATCATCACCCGCATAGGGTGCCCTATATACTTTTCACCGGTGTACTTGCGCACTTGTTCGCCATGTGCGTCGCCGGCGTAAGACTGCACATAGCTCAGAATCTCTGTTTCTGACATAACCTCTTTGGAAGACCGCACTGCCGGTCTTTGTGTGGCCGGCGTCTCCCCTTCCTAATTACGACAAGAGAACAAATTTGCGGCCAAACTAATTCAAGCGAAGTGCAAAAATTTGTAGCCAGTTACCCGTGCTGTCCGCGACAAAACGATTGTAGACTAACCTGTCACCGGCTCGATTCCACACGACCACGGCCACCGGAGCATTCGCATCGTCCGTATGTGCAGTTAGTCGTGTACTCTGACCCGTTTGGATATCGCACACCCAAATGCTGTTGTCGGCGATCAACGCGAGCGATCGGCCATCAGGACTCACGTTAAACTGAGCCAGTACCGATGTTTCCAGATGTGTGACCTGTCTCGTGTCTCCGCCATTGACAGGAGCTGCGTAAATTTGAACAATCTCGTTATCGTCCTTCATCAGAAAGTACAACTCGCTGCCGTCCGGTGATGATCGCAGCCAGAATCGAGGCCCCTGTAAGCCTGGAAATTTGCGGTCTTGCGTAAATGTCACCCTCCGCTGCACCAGTCCGCGCGGAACTGCCGGGCGGGAAGTAAGCGATCCCTCCAACGGGGCGTCACCTGCAACCGTGATGTCGTCGGGGATGTCAGCGACGAACACTTCTGTGAGAAGCGAGCCATTCGCCGTCTTCACATGCCCTTGAAAAGCAATGGCGCGTTTCTGGCGGGCGCCATCCGGTCGGACGTATCCGTTGTCTCCTACCCAACACTCGTCAAATGCCTTTTCTATTTCATCGCTTCCAGGTCGGGGCAGTTCTGTAACAGTTGCTGCCACGGTAGAAAAAAACACACCTGAAAAGCTCTCACCGTTGTCTTCCCCGACCTGAACCGCCCGGACGGGAGACATCACGCCGATCGTGCGCAGGTCTTTGACCTGTGATGACGGCGCCTGTTCCAGTCTTTCAAACAAGTAATCGTTGTATGTAAAGCTGATCCAGTCCCCGTCGCCGCTCCAACTATGTGCGTGAGTCCCGCCACGCAACGCACCAGCTACGGGCATAATACCCACTGTCCGTGCTTCCGCCGGTATCACCTTTCCGGGTTCACGCTCATCCAACAGCGCGCCGAAGCGTCGCGTGAATCCATACGGCCTTTCCTCGTCGCAGTTCAACAATCCGTGAATGAAGATCATCTTCGGTTCGCGAGGGTGCCAGGCAGGAGCTCCCACCCCGGGGCCGTGAAGTGTCTGATTGGGCGCCGAGTACAAGCGCACAACCTCGCCTGTATTCACGTTTACCTTCTCAATGCAGCACGTCCGTCCGATTTGGGTCTGATCGTTTCTGATATCATATGCGATCCACTCATCGTCCGGTGAAAAGACCTGGATCGAGTACAGCATATGTCCATACGGATCGTTGGTAAGTTGAATTTCTTCCATAGTGGTCAACTGGTTATCAGGTGAACAGCAAAGCAGCATCGCGCTAAAACCTGTCAGCAGAAATGTTGAGTATATAAAGACATGCGACAGCTTCATTCAGCTGCAGGTGAAAAAAGTCGTTTCAGTTTCGTCAGCAATAAACCCGAAAGGAAAATCGCAAGCGTTCCCACGACAATAATCATATTAACGTGCAAAGTCGTGCGAAGGAAAGAATACTCGTCGGGAATAAGATGAGAGAATGTCATCCAGAGTATCACGGCAATACCGATGACTGTGGCGATCTTTGCTTCCATGTTACGCGTCGCGCGACTAAGCATGCCGAGCAGGAACAGCCCCAACATTCCACCGGCGAATATTCCAGACAGCTGCCACCAGATATCGAGAATGCTCTTTACTCCGATCATCAGGATACCAACGACAATGGCAAGCACACCCATCACGCCGGTGGCAACATACAACACCAGCATTTCCCGGCGCGGAGAAGTTTGAGGATCGATGTAGCGCTGATAGATATCTTTTAGAAACACCGTCGCACTCGCATTCATACCACTACTGATCGTGCTCATGGCCGCTGACAATATCGCAGCGATAATAAGACCCAACAATCCCGTTGGTACCTTTGTCACCATAAAATGCGGCAACACTTTGTCTCCATAGTCCGCAGGCGTCAGCGCGCTTACGTCCCTTTCAGTCTCGAGTGCGACCTGTTCCTTGACAGCCGCGATCAACTCCGGATGCTGTTGGAAATAGGCGTACAGCGCTGTGCCTATAATAAAGAACACCAATGAAACCGGCAAGTACCAATAAACGCAGAGCCAGATACTTCGCGCTGCTTCCTTCGCACTCTTCGCAGTATGATAGCGTTGCACGTAGTTCTGATCAATCCCGAAGTTATTCAGGTTGATGAAAAATCCGTAAAGGAAGATTACCCAGAATGTCGACGAACTGAAATCCGTGAGATCGTAACTACCAAGGCTGAACTTGTTATCTGCCATTCCGATTGAAATGATATCGCTGACACCGCCATCCATTCCCTCCACCACGAGCCAGAGGACGACAAGAGCTCCTACCGTCTTGATAATACCCTGCACGACCTCGGTCCATATCACCGCTTCCATTCCGCCGAGCATGGTATAGGTTATGATACAAATACCGCTGACGATCATGATGGTACTCATGTCAATGCCGGTCAACGCCTGGAGCGTCAGCGCGATTCCAAAGAAGATCGAGCCCATGCGCGCGAGTTGAGTCAAAACAAAGCACACCATTGCGTACGTCCTGGCCCATGGGCCAAATCTGTGCTCGAGGTGAGTGTAGGCGCTGACCTCACCACTCTTCCGATAGAACGGCACGAAATACTTCGCAGCGAGCCAAGCCGCGAATGGCATGGATAAACTGAACACGAAGGCGTTCCAGTCTGCACCAAATGCCTTTCCCGGCACACCGAGGAAGGTATTACTACTCAGAAATGTCGCGTAAAGACTCAATCCAAGTGCCCAGCCGGGGATGTGGCCGGAGGCCTTTGTAAACTGATCGGTATCCTGCTTCTTCCTGGAGAAATAAACCCCGATACCGATCATACCAATCAGATACAAGGCGATAACAAAGAGATCGATTACGGGAAGGGAGTTCATGAATTACGAGAGAATTAGGTACAAGATCTAGTTAAAACGAAAGAGATCACGCCAGTTGCTGACAACCGCATTGTTGACGAGTGGTTTTGCCCACACACCGATACTCAGGATATATGTCAACGTAATGAAAAGGAACAGCATGGCCATTCGAAGACCGATGAGGTCGCCCAACCAGCCAACGACAAAAGGCACAACCGCGCCACCGGCGATACCGGTACAAAGTATCCCGGAAAAAGTCCCTTGATGCCGCGGAACGGAATTCAGTCCCAGCGAAAAAATGATAGACCACATCGCACTGATAAAGAACCCGATCAGTGGAAAACAGACCAGTGCTATATCCTTGCTCCCAAATAATGCGAGACCCAGCGTAAACATGGTGCAAGCCACCGCGCCGATCAGGACTTTTCTGCTGTCGTAAAGTTTGAGTATCACAAGCCCGAGAAGACATCCAACCGTCATAAGACCCCAGAAGCGTGACATAACGGTAGCCCCCGTGGTGGCAGGATCGACGCCGTGATACTCTTGGAGAAACTTGGATGTCCATGTACCCACACCTTGTTCCGTTCCGACATACGCGAATATTCCGAGGAAGAAGAGCCAGACATATCGGTTTGCAAGCAGCGACCGAAAACCGACACCCGTGTCAATGCGTTCTTCTTCCGTAAGGTCCACCTTCGGCAATCGGGCCAACAACACAATGACGACCATCAAAAAGGTAACAGCGGCAAAGACCCAGTACAGGGATATCCACTTGATATCGGTAGGCACTAGTCCGTCGAGTATCCCGATGAACGCACCAGCGCTATCCGTGTGAATATTGGTCACCAGGTAGCTGTATAACTCCGGACTCAGGAACGATGCCGCTCCGAAGAACAGCTGGGCCATGACGGAATTAAATGCGAAATGCTGCTCACCCCCGGCAACGCGGAGCAGGGGATTGATCACCACTTGCAGCATCGCCATTCCAATACCGATCGAGAACAGCGAGATCAATGCAACTTCAAAGGTTGGAAACAGCGCGAAAAGCAGGGCGGCGAGAAAGGCGAGGATAAACCCTCCGAGCATCACCGTCTTCTCCGAATATTTCTCGACAAGCATCCCCGATGGAATCGACATCACGCCGTATGCCACAAAGAATGAAAATGGCAGGAACGCGGCCAACCTGATACTCAGGTTAAAACTGTCAATAATATCCGGAATGATTGGCCCGAGAATATTTGTCAGGAACGAGATGACGAAAAAGATCAGGAAAATAAGCGCTACAATGAGGTTGTTTCGTTTCATCGTCAGGTATTTTGGGTTTCCACGCAGGTGGCCAAGAACCAAATAAGCAAAATTTTCCTTAAGGTTAGGGCAATTTTCCACAGGAATGCGCCGCATTTAACGACAACCGTATCGCAAAAAGCGCACGGCTTACTCTTGCCGGCGACTCTTGAAATGCTTGGGAGATGCTCCCATGATCTGCTTGAATACTTTTGAAAAGTGGTATTGATCGAAAAATCCGAGACTGTAGGCGATCGATTTGATAGTCTGATCCTTGTCCTGAAGCATCTGGCAGGCGCGTTGGATCTTCATAGAAGTGTACAAGTTCAATGGCGACTGCATCGTCTTCTTCTTGAAGAGTGCACAGTAATGCGAAACAGAAAGTCCGGCAGCCTTCGCAAGGTCCTTGAGCGTCACATTTCCATGGATATTTTCGCGCATATACTCAATACTCTGTATCACTCCATCTTTCCGGGCATGCCTCCTCGACGACAAGACCGTCAGCCGGAAGGAGCATAGAAAGCTGTAGAAGCGAGTGTTTGCATACACGAGATTCTCCATGTTCTCCATCAGTTCCAGGTGGTGGAGAATATCATTGAACTGCGCAATCCGTCCGACAAGCGGTTTGGCCTTCCGCGGTGCAAAACTGCTCTTACCCATCAAGTGCTGCACGATGTTGTCAGCCTGCGCACCGGAGAAAAAAGCCCAATATATACTCCACGGTTTCTCGTGGGATGACCTCAAGCGCATAGGCATATCAGGAGTCAGCACAAAGAAATCATTCTCTCGCACAGAATATGTTGTCCCGCTTGCAGTGTACCAGCCATTCCCTTTGGCTACATAGATCAACAGGTAGTGATTTCCCGCCGTCTGCTTCTTAAATGGTTGGAAGATGGTATCCGCTTCAAATCCAATTTCCGTGAGGAAAAGATTGCGGCAAAGCGGATGCTGATTCATCCGGTTTTGTATGCTCTGCGGGATTACGCAATACCGCCTCAGTTCAATCTTTTCAGCGTAATTCATAGGCCGTGTACGTTCTGCAACGTACAAAATCCTCAAATACCATCATAATTTTATACATCTTTTTAGTAAAGGTCTACATTGATTGTGGCGCATACGTTTGCGTATTTGAACATTGCTAAGAAACTATTCAACCCTATATATGACTATGTTGCGCTACGACGTTCAAATTCTCCCCGCGGTATTTACTCCAATGTTTGACGATGGTTCTATCCATTACGACCGCGTGGAGTCGCTATATCTCCACTGCATCGAATCGGGATTCAAGGGAATATTCCTGAACGGTACAACGGGGGAATGTATGTCGCTGACCGTAGCGGAACGGAAGCAACTCCTGGAGACCTGGATACAGTGCAGAAAGAAGCATAATGACAAGGACTTCCGGATATTCGTACATGTCGGCAGCGCAAATCTCAGTGAGGCCGTGGAAATGGCGGAACACGCGCAGGCGCACGGTGCAGAGGGAATCGCGATGATCCCGACGTTCTATTTCCGACCCAGGAACATTACCGAACTACTTGACCAATGCAAGTACGTAGCTGCAGCCGCCCCGGAGGTGCCCTTCTACTATTATAACATCCCCGGACTAACAGGTGTGAATCTGCCGCTTACGCCATTCGTGGAAGCAGCGATCCGCGAGATCCCGACATTCGCCGGTCTGAAGAACAGCTTCAATGACATGGTTGATTACCAACAATGCATCCACCTGGCAAAAGGCGATTACGCTATGTACTGGGGTTCGGATGAAGTATTCATGATGGTTTATGCTGCCGGAAATCGCCACTATGTGGGATCCACCTACAATTACATGGGTGACATGTACTTCAGAATGCTCGAAGCTTTCCACACCGGAAATATTGAAAAGCTGACCACACTGCAATCCGAGGCAACAGCGATCTATCGCGTCCTCAATGAAGGGAATTCACTGATCGCCGGAAAAACAATAATGCGGCATATAGGCGTGGACTGCGGTCCCGTCAGAAGGCCGCTGAAGAACCTGAAGCCGGCAGACGGCCAGTTGCTTCTCGAGAAACTGAAAAACACCACGTTCTTCGATGTCGCGTCGATCAGAAAACAGTCGGAAAGCGCGGTTTCAGACTCAAAACGATAAAGGAACAGAGGATTATACAACTTCTTGGCACGAAGAGACGCTCGATCAGAGTACTTACTTAACCCATAAGGATATGTGCAAGATTATTTTACTCAGTGACTTTGCCGAAGAATACGGCAAGAATCTGCTTCGCGGGATCGCGCGCTATTCCAAAGACCACGGACCATGGACCTTTTGCCGGATGCCGGCGTATTACAGGGATACTATTGGAATCGACGGCATACTTGCATGGGCTAAGGAATGGAAAGCCGATGGTATCATCGGACAATTCTATAACAGTGAAGAGATCAGCAGGTTCACCCGTGCGGGTATTCCTGTCATTGCGCAGGATTACAAAGAACGGTTCAGCGAGATCCCTAATATAACCGGCGCCTACCAGGAGACCGGACGAATGGGAGCCGAATATTTCCTCAAGAAAGGATTCAAGAACTTTGCGTTCTATGGGTTCCGGAATATTGTGTGGTCGCGCGAGCGCTCAGAGGGATTCAAACAACGCATTGAAGAAGCAGGATATGAAGTCCACCTATACGAGCGCACGGACTCACGCGCCGTCGACCTTTGGCATTACAAACCGTCGACATTGACTCGCTGGCTGAAATCTCTCCCGAAACCAGTAGCCTTGATGACTTGCGACGATAACCTCGGCAACCACATCACTGAAGCGAGTCGGCATATAAAGATCAAGATCCCTGATGAGATCGCCGTACTCGGCGTCGACAACGACGAGATGCTGTGCGAACTCTCCGATCCTCCGCTGTCGAGCATCCGGCTCGATACAGAAAAAAGTGGTTACGAAGCAGCTGCGCTGATGCACCGCATGATTGAGAAAAAGGGTAAGAAATTCGAGGATATCATTGTGCAGCCGACACAGGTCGTCTCCCGTGTTTCAACCGACATCTTCGCGAGTGCCGACAAATACATCGTCGATGCACTGAAATACATCCACGAGAACCTGGATAAGAATCTCAAGGTCACGCAGGTTTTGAAGGAGGTTCCGATGTCTAGGCGCTCGCTGGAGAAACGCTTCATCATGACCACCGGGTATCCCGTGTACGAATACATCTACAACAAGCGCATCGAAAAATTTACCGAGAAGCTCCTGGAAACCGATATGACGATCTTCGAGATCGCACTTGACCTGGGTCTCAGCGATAGCAAGAACATCGCGCGTCAGTTCAAACAACTGAAAGGGTTGACGCCGGTGGCGTACCGGAAGAAATATATGCTACAGAAGGCATCGTGACCCTCTTGCTTCCGCTTAGGGAAGCGTTCGCAACGATCACCTGGCGTTGAGTTGTATCTTTCTGATAGCCTCGGCAAACGCTTCCATATCCTCACGTGTACCGAGCATGGCGTGTTGAAGTATCCAGACACCCTCTTCATAACAGGCATGTTCGGCAACGGGACAAGACACATTCGTATAGTTCACCTGGTCAGGAATGGCATAGCTCAGGAAATTCTTCTTCTGAAACACAGGTTGCTTGTACAGCGGTTCGGGATAGCCCATGAACGCCGGAACACCTTCGGCGGCAAGTTGGCGGGCAAATTCTGCTTTCGGCAGTCCTCCGAACGCTGATTTATCGTATCGGAAGATGAACAGATGGTTCGTATGCAGCGTCGCCTCGGAAGGTCGGCTGAGCGGCGAGATGCCATCGATTCCCGAAACAAGTTCCGCAAGGTAGCGTCCGTTGGCGTCGCGCAGTCGAGTCTGCTGCTCCAATCGCTGTAATTGTTTTGACAACAACACAGCCTGGAGTTGAGTGATCCGGTAATTGCATCCCAGGAAGTGGTGCTCGTACCATTGCCCTCCCTTCACCCGGCCGACATTGCGCAATGAATTGATCATGTCATACAGGTTCTCGTCATCGGTCACAACAATTCCACCTTCGCCAGCAGTGAGATTCTTGGACGACTGAAAACTGAAACTTCCTGCATGACCGATGCTTCCGAGCTTCTTGCCCTTGTATTCTCCACCATGCGCATGCGCAGCGTCCTCGATGACCGTCAGCTTGTGCTTTTCAGCAATCTCCATAATGGCATCCATGTCGCACGACAACCCTGCGAAATGGACGGGAATGATCGCCTTGGTTCGCGGAGTGATCGCAGCTTCAATTTTCGCAGGATCGAGATTGTAGGTATCGGGATGGATATCCACGAAGACAGGAACGCAGTTAGCTTCCGCCACTACGCTGGCCGTTGCAATAAAAGTGTACGGCGGAATGATCACCTCATCTCCGGGCTTTGCACCAGAAGCGATCAACGCAAGTCGCAGCGACACCGACCCATTGACACACGAAACCGCAAACCGGCTCCCGCAATAAGCAGCAAATTCCCTTTCAAACGCTTCTACCGATCCCTTGCAATCCGGATTCGCCCATTCGCCACTGCGCACAATCGCGGCAACAGTTTCCACATCACTTTCGTCAAAAATCGGCCACGGAAACTTCTTGCTTATTGTCTTCGGACCGCCATCGATGGCCAGTTTGTTGTTGCTCATAGACTTTGTTATTTTGAGGTGAGTGGTGAGTGGGCATCGGTTGCTGCGGCCTAAAGGTATTCACTTTTTTCTCAGTGCGCTGTGAGTAAGGAGGATACCGTTGAGTCGCAGACCCGGTATTCACTCACTACTCACTACTCACCATTCAAACCTCACATTACTTCCCCACAACCCCTC
>CAYTMU010000017.1:0-72114 GCA_964438975.1 uncultured Roseivirgaceae bacterium
ATGACGGAAGGTACTTCACGAACTTCAGCCACCTTTGTACGCCGCTGCCACCGCTCGGAGGCCAGTAATAGGTGATGATGAGTACTTTTTTTGAAGGTGCGCCCGTCGAGCCTGTCGGTCGTGAGTCGTTGGTCGTAATTGATGGGTGCGCCTCGTTGTGCCTGCTCATGATACTTGATTTTGCCGCGGGTCAGCGAGCCTGACCTGTGCGAATATGGCTAATAATCGCATCTGTTTCATCGGGATGAAACCAGGTAAGATCCGGATCCCGTCGAAACCATGTCAGTTGGCGCTTCGCGTATCGCCGGGAATTGCGCTTCAGCAAGCGCACACACTCGTCACGGTCGTAGCGATCTTCCAGGTAACCGAATATTTCCTGGTAGCCGACGGTCTGTAATGCCTGCCGATGGCGCAACAGAAAGAGCGACCTGGCCTCGTCAAACAAGCCGCGCGCGATCATATCCTCCATGCGCTCATCTATACGCCGATATAATTCAGCCCTCGGCAAATCGAGGCCGATCTTGACAATATCAAAATCGCGTCCCTGCGGCTGGCTTTTCTGGAAGGAACGGATCGACTTACCCGTATGCAAAGATACTTCCAAGGCGCGGATCAGCCGATGGGGGTTCCGTTGATCAACTGTCTCAAACAACTCCGGATCCCGCCTACGGACCTCTTCTTGTAGCCACTCCAACCCGCTGACTTCGTACCGCTCGATGATGCCGCGGCGCACTCCCTCAGGGACTTCCGGCATTTCATCAAAACCCTCGCACACAGCGCGGATGTAAAGGCCGGATCCCCCGCAAAGTATGACAACGGGATACTCGGCGAACAGCTGCTGCAGTTTTTCAAGTACATCCTCCGCATAAGCTGCCGCGTCGTAGTCTTCGGTCACACTAAGGATGTCGATAAAATAGTGTGGAACGGTTGCCCGTTCTTGAGATGAGGGCTTCGCCGTGCCGATCGTCATCTCGCGGTAGACTTGGCGCGAGTCCGCAGAGACAACAGCGGTCTCGAATTCCTGAGCAAGACGAATAGCCAGGGCGGTCTTTCCGACCGCCGTCGGCCCCGCTACAACCACCAGTTTGTTCCTTGTCATTCACCCGCAATTTATAACAGTTTATCGGATACCGTTTACTACCCGTCAGAAGGAGAATATTGTAAATAATCCTGTATCTTTGCCTTGAGGACCGATATTGGCTATGATCAAGTACACGAATCACTTCCTGACAAAACTCGAAGATCTCATCGCTGAATCCGACTACACACTGCGTTACGAGAAAGGCAATTTCAAATCCGGTTTCTGCGTGCTCAAGGATCAGAAGATCATCATTGTGAACAAGTTTTATCCGACGGAAGGCAAGATCAACGCACTGTACGATATTCTCCGCACCGTTGAGCTTGATACATCACACTTTACCGAGAAAAGCCAAAAGCTTTACGAGGAAATTTCCCAACAATCGGCGGCAGCTTGAAAGTAACATTCCTGGGCACCGGAACTTCGCAGGGTGTGCCAGTGATTGGCTGCAATTGCGGAGTGTGCCGATCTCTCGACTTCAGAGATAAGCGATTGCGCACTTCTATTCTGGTCGAGGTTGAGGGGCAGACCTTTGTCATTGACACAGGTCCCGACTTCCGTCAGCAAATGCTGCGTGAACAAGTCGGGCGTCTTGACGCTGTCATCTTCACACACGCTCATCGCGATCACACCGCTGGCCTCGACGATGTCAGGGCATTCAATTTTATGCATCAGCGGGAAATGCCTGTATACGGCACGGAAGCCGTCCTGGATCAGCTGCGAATCGAGTATGCTTATGCGTTTGCTCCGAAGTACTATCCTGGGATCCCGCGGCTCAGTCTTAGTGAAATCAATGGCGATCCCTTCGATGTGAATGGCGTAACCTTTACACCACTGCCAGTCTTGCACCTGCATATGCCTGTGCTGGGATTCCGCATACACAATTTTAGTTACATCACCGACGCCAAGTTCATTCCGCCTGACACACTTCAGAAATTAGCGGGCACGAAAGTACTTGTGCTTAACGCTTTGCAGCGCGAGCAACATATTTCGCATCTCAACCTCGCGGAAGCACTCGAAGTGGTGGAGGCCGTTCATCCACAGCACACGTACCTCACCCACATCAGCCACAAGCTGGGGCTGTATCGTGATGTAGAGAACGAACTACCAGACAATGTTTCACTTGCATTCGACGGTCTTCAAGTCGTGTGCTGACGGCTCTCAACTCCATCCTGTGCACAACAACTTCTACTTCCTTCGCCAGATCACCGAAAGTCTTACCAGCAGGCTGGCTGGCAAGGCCGTCATCTCCGAGTGTTTTAGTCAAAGCAAGGACGAACTGGTGATCCGCTGGGAAGTAGGATCGGAATCATTCTGTATACGCGCAAATCTTTCGCCGGCCCTGAGTTGTTTGTCGTTCCCTGATCGTTTCGAACGGGCCAGGAAAAACAGTGTAGACCTTATGCCGACATTGATCGGAACCCGTGTCACCTATGTGCGGCAATTCATCAACGAACGCAGCTTTGCAGTTGGCCTGTCTGGCGATCAGGTGGTGTTGTTCAAGATGCACGGCAACCGTTCCAACATCATATTACTGCAGAATAACAGCGTAACCGACACGTTCCGCAAGAACCTGGTTGCGGACGAGAACATGGATCCTGACTCCCTCGACCGGGTAATCGACTGGAGTCGGGAATTTTTCGATCGCCACATTGAAGATCTGCGGCGAATATACTTTACGTTCGGGAAGGTGGTATGGCATTACCTCGAAGCGCGGGGATTCTCTTCTTTGACCACCGAACAGAAGTGGGAGGAAATTCAGACAGTACGTCAACTGCTGGAAAATCCGGATTACTATATCGCCGAAATAGATGGAAAACCGCACCTATGTCTGCTTCCTGTCGGGGATTTCAGAGCGATTGCACGACGGCCAGTCGAAGCTGCGAACGAGTTCTATCGCTACTTTACCCAGCAACACGTATTTCTCCAGGAAAAGAAGCAACTCCTGGTGGCCTTGAGAAGTCAGATCGCCGCAGGCGAAAACTATTGTCTCAAAAACTACGCACGGCTGGAGGAGTTGATGCACGACAATCCTTTCAAGGTATGGGCCGACGTCCTGATGGCAAATTTGCACGCAGTTGATTCACGTACCGAGCGAGTGGTACTGGAAAATTTCTACGACGACGACAAGCCAATAGAAATACCGTTGCGCAAAGGATCGACTCCGCAGAAGGTTGCGGAAACCTACTATCGGAAAGCCAAGAACCGGCATATTGAGATCGAGCGACTACAACAGTCCGTGGCCCGAAAGGAGGAGGAACTGGAAGCGATGCGCGCGCGTCTGGCCGAAGCCGAGTCACTCACCGATCTGAAGGCAGTGAGAGGAATGCGACGGCCAGTAGTGGCACAAAAGGACCTGGCGCCCCTCCCCTATCACGAATATATGTTCCGGGATTTTCGCATTCTTGTCGGCAAGAATGCGCAGGCAAATGATATACTGACGCTGAAGCACAGTTACAAAGACGATCTCTGGCTTCACGCCAAGGACGTCAGCGGTTCGCATGTGCTGATCAAGTACCAGGCAGGTAGATCATTCCCGGCCGATGTCATCGAGTACGCTGCGTCGCTTGCAGCCTTTCATTCAAAGCGTCGAAGCGAATCGCTGTGTCCTGTTATCGTTACACCGAAAAAGTTCGTACGAAAGCGCAAGGGGGATCCCCCCGGTGCAGTGGTTGTCGAGCGAGAAGAAGTGAGGATGGTCGAGCCTCACAGAGGCTGATCATTAACCATTCCTATTTCACCACGTTTAGCTTAAGTGTATTGGTCCGCGCCTTCTCCTTGATCGGCATACTTGCGAGGAAGATTATGATATCACCTGATTTGACATGGCCCTCGCGTTTGAGAATCTGTTCAACATCGGAGATCGTCTCATCTGTGGAGTTGACCTTGTCGTAGTGATACGCGCGTGTACCCCAGACGAGGTTCATCTTGTTGATGATATCGTGGTTACCGGTAAATACGAAGATATTCGCATCTGGTCGATGTGACGAAGACTTGAATGCGGTATATCCCGAGGAGGTCATCCCCACAATGGCCTTCGCTCCTACATCCTTTGCCAGTTTGCACGCCGCGAGAACGAGGCTGTCGCTCATGAAAGCAGCTGTATCAGCGTTGACATCGCGGAATTTGAAGTAAATGCCGGGATTTTTTTCGACAGACGTGATGGTACGAACCATCGAGCGGATAACCTCCAGTGGGTACCTACCCGAAGCAGTTTCAGCCGACAACATCAGCGCATCCGCACCATCCATTACCGCGTTGGCTACGTCATTGGTCTCAGCACGGGTAGGCCTCGGGTTATCGATCATGCTTTCCATCATCTGAGTGGCGACAATTACCGGCTTTCCGGCCCGGTTGCACTTCTCCACCAGCATCTTCTGGACCATCGGCACCTCCTCAAGCCAGATTTCCACACCGAGATCGCCACGGGCTACCATCACCGCGTCGGTAGACTCAATGATCTCGTCGACATTATTCAGCGCCTCGGGTTTCTCGATCTTCGCGACGATCCGCGAACTTGCATTTCTGGATTCGAGTATTTCGCGAAGCGCCTTGATATCCGAAGCTTTCCGGACAAATGACAAGGCGATCCAGTCTACATCGTGCTCGATCCCGAACTCGAGATCCTTAAGGTCTTTTTCCGTCAGCGAGGGAGCTGACACTTTCGTATACGGGAGGTTAATGCCCTTCCGCGATTTGAGTGGTCCGCCGTAAATTACCTCCGTGAGGACCTCCGCTTCCCGCACTTCCTTCACTTTCAGTTCGATCTTCCCATCGTCAATCAGGATAGTATCGCCGTATTTTACATCGCGGGGAAGCGATATATACGACGTACTGACCGTGTCTTTGTTGCCGAGCAATTGCCGTGTCGTAATGACAAGTTCCTGGCCTCTTTCGAGTATCGTGTCAGGTTGCACTTCCTGCACCCTTATTTTAGGCCCTTGTAAGTCCTGCAGTAGCGAGACGGTCGAGCCGAGTTCTGCATTGAGTTCCCTTACGTTCTTGACAACCTTGAGGTGATCTTCGTGAGTTCCGTGGGAGAAGTTCAGGCGGAATACATCCACACCTTCACGGATCAGCGCCCGGAGCATATCTTTCGAGTTAGATGCAGGCCCTACAGTGGCTACAATTTTAGTCTTATTGAACGTAGATTTTTCAAACATAAGGTTCGGTGTATATCGGTAAATTACTGGCGCTGGGGAATTCGGCAAGAGCGATCAAAGGTCAAAAGATAAAGTTTGATTTAGACTTCAGACCCTCCATCGGGATAGCAGAGACCAGTTCAACAGCGGGTATGGTGCGAATCTGGTCAGCTAAATCGTTGCTATCGGGTTCCTCCATGGCCGCCAAAATTATAAAATCGAAGTGAGGAAACTCGGGTATGAGGAAATACTTTCCGGATTCCTGGTCCGATGGTCTGTTTTTGAACAGTTTCAAACGATTGACGGCTGTCTGATAAGCATAGAAATGAAAGCTTTTTTCCACACTATTCCGAAAACCGACCACAAGATCGGGCTGTCGGACCAAGTGAACACCCAGGTGCTGATTGATCTCCCATGCGAGCTTATAACCGCGGGCCGCAGTTGTAACACCCAACAGACCGAAGTCGAATTCATAGTCGATGACCAGCTTGCTTTTCTTCATTGTAATATCCAAAACGGGGGATTCCGCGTCTTTTGCGCCCCTTCAAAAAAGTTTGACAATATTGCCGTAAATCTCTTTCTTTGCAGAGATTTTTAAATCATTAAACTGAAAAAACATGTCTGAAATCGCACAAAAAGTAAAACAGATCATCATCGAAAAACTTGGTGTTGAGGAATCTGAGGTTACGCCAGAAGCCAGCTTTACCAATGACCTCGGAGCCGATTCTCTCGATACTGTGGAGCTTATCATGGAGTTCGAAAAGGAATTCAATATCTCGATTCCGGATGATCAGGCTGAAAACATCTCAACCGTTGGCCAGGCTATCTCCTACCTGGAGCAAAACGTTAAGAAGTAATTGACAACTGCCTTTTTACATTCTCACACCTTAGAACATGACATTAAAGCGAGTAGTCGTTACGGGACTTGGTGCACTCACCCCAATCGGGAATACGCTTCCGGAGTACTGGGAGAACCTGAAGAAAGGAGTGAGTGGCGCTGCGCCGATTACACGCTTTGACTCAGCACAATTTAAAACAAAGTTCGCCTGCGAAGTAAAAAACTTCGATGTTGGTAATTTCATGGACCGCAAAGAGGCCCGCAAAATGGACCCTTTTGCGCAATACGCCATGGTCGCGGTCGATGAAGCAGTTATCGATTCACAACTTCCCCTGGGGGAATTGAACCCCAATCGCGTCGGTGTAATCTGGGGGTCAGGTATCGGAGGGTTACTCACCTTCCAGGAAGAAGTAAAGGCTTATGCGAAGGGAGATGGTACTCCCCGCTTCAATCCTTTCTTCATTCCGAAGATGATCCCGGACCTGAGCGCCGGCCATATCTCTATCAAATACGGTTTTCGCGGTCCGAATTACGTCACGGTTTCCGCATGTGCCTCGTCGACGAACGCCTTATACGATGCTTTCACGTATCTGCGCCTTGGAAAGGCCGATGTCATCGTTTCCGGCGGTTCCGAAGCTGCTGTTTGTGAAGCCGGCGTTGGCGGATTCAACGCTCTGCGCGCGCTCTCAGAACGCAATGACTCCCCCGAGACTGCTTCACGTCCCTACGATAAGGACCGGGATGGATTTGTGCTTGGCGAAGGAGCAGGCGCGTTAATCCTGGAAGAATACGAGCACGCGAAGAAGCGCGGAGCGAAGATATATGGCGAGATCATCGGCGGCGGCATGTCGTCCGATGCCTATCACATCACCGCCCCTCATCCGGATGGCTTGGGCATTATTCAGGTCATGTACAATGCTCTTGAAGAAGCCGGAATAAGAGTTGAGGACGTTGGTTATGTGAACACGCACGGCACTTCCACGCCGCTGGGCGACATTGGAGAAATCAAGGCAATTCAGAAAGTATTCGGTGACCACGCCTATAAAATGAACATCAGTTCCACCAAGTCGATGACGGGCCACCTGCTCGGCGCAGCAGGCGCTATCGAAACCATTGCCTGTCTGCTGGCGCTAAATCAATCGGTTGTGCCGCCAACGATCAATCATTTCGAGGTTGACCCCGAACTGGATCCCAAGCTCAATTTGACGTTTAACGAGGCTCAGCAACGCGAAGTCAAAGTTGCACTCAGCAACACCTTTGGCTTTGGCGGTCATAATTTCTCGATCCTCGTTAAGAAAATCTGATCGCAATCCACGGTACAACTTGCTACAGAACGCTCATAACATTTCCAATTATTGGCGATAGCATTTGCTATTATTACTAAATTAGCAACTAGTTGACATCCACCTGTCGTTGTACCAATTCGGTACTGAAGACATTAACAGGGCGTCCGATTGAACTGCAAATTGATTCCGCTTGGTTTGGAAAATCCTTAAAATCTCAGGAAAAGGAAAAGCGACTAATGATCAAAAACTGATCAGGGCTATCCAGAATATCGCAGGGCTAACACCTTCCAATCTCGAATTGTACAGGCTGGCAACTGTTCACAGTTCTATTGCACAGGAAAACAAACACGGCGTCAAAGAATCAAATGAAAGACTCGAGTATCTCGGCGACGCGATACTCGGTGCTGCCGTTGCCGATTACCTGTTCAAGAAATTCCCTTTCAAACCCGAGGGTTTTCTCACCGAGATCCGGTCGCGGATCGTCAACCGGGAAGCACTCAACCAACTCGCACGAAAGATTGGCGTGGCAAACATCGTCCAGTTCGACAATAAGAACACCAACCTTCAACAAGTTATCCTCGGAAATACGCTGGAAGCAATCGTAGGAGCGATCTATCTCGATAAGGGCTTTCTGCGAACGCGTAAGTTCGTCGTCGACAAAATGATCGCACCCAATTACGACCTGGAGGAACTGGTCAACTCGAATTCGAACTTCAAAAGCAAGATCATCGAATGGGCTCAACGCGAAGGCCGCGAGGTCCGTTTCGAGATCGTCGATGTCA
The DNA here is from genome assembly GCA_964438975.1 of uncultured Roseivirgaceae bacterium. Classification (GTDB taxonomy): domain Bacteria; phylum Bacteroidota; class Bacteroidia; order Cytophagales; family Cyclobacteriaceae; genus Chryseosolibacter. The sequence goes on from CAYTMU010000017.1 coordinate 8,127, forward strand.
AGAAAGCGCGGAATCACAAGGAGTTTATCGCGCAAGTGCTTGTCGACAACGAACCGAAAGGCACAGGCTATGGCAACAGCAAGAAGAAGGCCGAGCAGGATGCCGCGTATAAGACACTGGAGATGTTGGACATTTTCCAGTTGCCAAACAGCTAAACAAGAACTACTGTGAAAATAGCTGGCGCTACCGTCAATCAGACTCCGATAGACTGGAGCAACAATACGGCCCATATTCTAGACGCCATTGACGTCGCCAGACAGCAGGGTGTGCAACTGCTTTGCTTCCCGGAATTGTGTATCACCGGCTACGGATGTGAAGACCTGTTCCTCAGCGACTGGGTCTGTGAGCAAGCATGGCGACAACTGCAGATCATCAAAGAGCGCTGTGTCGACATAACAGTAGCAGTGGGGTTGCCTTTTCAACTTGACGGCAGCACGTACAATGCCGTCGCGGTCCTTAGCGACCAGACCGTGCTTGGTCTTACTGCCAAACAGAACCTCGCACGTGATGGCGTCCACTACGAGCACCGCTGGTTTGACGAATGGCCTTCCGGGCGTATCGTCAACCACGTCATGCACGGCGAGACGTTCCCCGTGGGAGACATCATTTTTGTACGCGACGGCATACGTTTTGGATTTGAGATCTGCGAGGACGCCTGGCGAAAGGACAAACGACCCGGATATAATCTCATGAAGCGTGGAGTCGACCTGATCCTCAACCCGAGCGCCAGCCACTTTGCCATGGGAAAAAGCGTACTACGGCAACAAGAGGTGGTGATCAACGGATCGCAAACGTTCGATTGCGCATATCTCTTCGTAAATCTCCTGGGTAATGAAGCGGGTCGAATGATCTACGATGGCGACATTATCGCGTGTCAGTCAGGAAAGCTGATCGCCGTCAGTCAGCGACTCAGATTCGGCGACTTCCACGTGATGACGGTTGATATCGACTTCGCCGATCCAACTAAAACAGCCATCGCGCCTTCAAACAAAGATGAACTGAAAGGCAATGAAGAACTCACGCAAGCCGTGTCGCTGGCGTTGTTCGACTACATGCGAAAGAGTGGTGCGCGCGGATTCGTTGTATCGCTGAGTGGTGGTGCCGACTCCAGCATATGCGCAGTCTTCGTCGCAGAAATGGTCAAACGTGCGTCGACAGCCCTGGGGTGGGAACGGTTCTGCGAAGTGGCAGGACTCCGTGAACCGGAAATTGCACGCCACTGGAAAGCAGCTCTTGGAGCATTGCTCGCGTGTGCATACCAAGGTACCCGGAATTCCTCGACACAGACGCTGGAAGCTGCACGTATGCTTGCCACCAGCATCGGCGCAGAATTTCATCAATGGACAATTGACGAAGCCGTGCAGGCGTATACAACGAAGGTCGAAAATGCCCTCGGACGAAATCTGACGTGGCAGACCGATGACATCGCACTCCAGAACATTCAAGCGCGATCGCGCTCACCGATCATCTGGATGCTCGCCAACGTCAGAAACGCCGTGTTGCTTACAACTTCCAACCGAAGTGAAGGCGACGTGGGATATGCAACTATGGACGGAGATACCAGTGGGAGCCTGTCGCCTATCGCAGGCCTGAGCAAAGTATTTATCCTGCAGTGGCTGAGATGGGCGGCGAAAGATCTCGGCCATGACGGTCTTCAGGGAGTTGTCAGTCTCCAGCCTACAGCGGAATTGCGGCCACCCGACAGACATCAGACCGATGAAGATGACCTGATGCCGTACGGTGTCCTGGTCCGTATCGAACGACATGCGATCTACGAGCGCTTGTCTCCACGCCAGGTGTTCGAGGCGATGGCTACCGACTACGACGAGCACATCCTGAAGACATACATCAGAAAGTTCTTCAGGCTCTGGGCCCGCAATCAGTGGAAACGCGAACGGCTTGCCCCGGCATTCCATCTGGACGACTTCAACGTTGATCCGCGGAGCTGGTGCCGTTTCCCCATCCTCTCCTCGGGCTTTGCAGAGGAACTCACAGCTCTCTGAACGATTACACACAACCTAACGGCAGACGGCCGCGGACCAAAAAAAGCAATATATTTGTCCTTATGTCTTTGATGAACTACATACTTTGGAATGGCAATCCGGAAATCGTTTCCATCGGGTCATTCGAACTGCGCTGGTACGGATTGCTGTTTGCATCAGGATTCCTGGTCAGCCAGCAAATTCTCTACTACATATACCGCAAGGAAGGCAAACCTGAAGCGGACGTCGACACATTGACTATCTACATGGTGGTTGCGACCATTATCGGCGCGCGGCTTGGCCACGTAATCTTCTACCAGCCGGAACTCTTCCTCGAGGATCCGTTAAACGTGTTCCTCCCCTTTGAGACAAACCCGTTCCGATTCACAGGCTTACAAGGACTCGCAAGTCACGGCGGTGCAATTGGAATTCTGACGGCGATCTGGCTTTTCAGCAGAAAGAAGAAACCCGGGCAGAATTACTTTCAGGTCGTCGACCGAATTGTCATTCTGGTCGCTCTGACAGGCGCACTTATCCGACTGGGAAATTTCTTCAACTCAGAGATAATTGGCGTGCCGACAGACTCACCGGTTGGTGTCGTATTTGCGCATTCCCTTCCCGAGGCGCTGAGCGATCCGCGATACGACCCTGCAGGTATTATCGGAGAGGTAGCTTTTCGGAAGGATGATACTCCATCCCCGGTTGACGCACCGGGCCGTGTTCCGATTTCCACATACGTATTTTTCCGGAGCGGTGTCGAGGAAGCCGAGGCGCGCTTTATGATCGAGTCGACGGTCAAGAAACTACTCTCGAACCGGCTTGGAGAGTACTTTGACCAAGGGCCGCGGCCGCTCGAGTACGAACTTACAACACAACACGATGGTACTTTTGCGGCGCGAATAAGCACACTGGGGATTGCCCGCCACCCGGCTCAACTCTATGAATCGGTTTCGTGCATACTGCTATTTGTCGTATTGTTCATAACCTGGAGAAAGTACGGGGCAAATCTTCCAACAGGCCGATTATTTGGAATTTTCCTCGTGGTGTGTTTTGGATTGCGCTTCTTTTATGAATTTCTGAAAGAAAATCAGGTGTCCTTCGAAGAAGGAATGACCCTCAACATGGGGCAGATCCTGAGTATTCCTCTGGTGATAGCGGGTATTTTTGTACTTGCATGGTCGTACAAAAATCAGGAGTCGAACAACAAACGAGTGACCAAGTGATGGAACCTTCCAGGATGAAGGTTGCGTCACATCGTCATTTGCGATGTTACTGGTATGGTGAAGGCGATAATACTCACATTCGTAACCTTTCTGTCCTTCGGGCAAAGTCACCAGCATCAACTGGATGCCACCGGCATGTCCGGTTCAGCAGGTAACGTCTCTACACGGCAAGATTCGGCAAAGAAGGTAAAACAGCTGGCACCCATCCAGCGCGATAGTGTCGGTCGCTTTGTGCTGATCAATCGAATATTCATCATCGGCAATCGCCTCACACGGGATCAGATCATTCTGCGGGAACTCAGTCTCAAACCCGGCGACCTTATCTTCAATCTCGATCTCCCCGAAATACTCGACCTGGACAAAAAGAAACTGGTCAACACCCGTCTCTTCAATACCGTGGAGATCCGGGCAATGGAACTTCACGAAAACAAGGTTGATCTACTGATCGATCTCAACGAGCGGTGGTACACGTTCCCATCACCTATTTTCGAACTCTCAGACCGAAACTTCAACGAGTGGTGGCAGAATTACAACCACGACATGAAACGCGTCAATTACGGACTCAGGCTTTACCAGTTCAACATGAGAGGCCGCAACGAGACGTTGCGGTTTACCGCTCAATTCGGGTTCCAGCGACGCTTTGATCTCATGTACCGGTTTCCTTATATTGACAAAAAACAAAAACACGGGATCTCCATCGACCTTGGTTTCCGAGAAACCAAAAACGTTGCATATCAGACGTTCGACCACAAATACCAGTTCGCCGAATCGGATCAGATCCTTCAAAACGAAAGACACGCCGGCGTCATTTACAGCTATCGAAAGTCGTTCTATAAGACACATTCGCTCAGTCTCGGCTATCGCAATCTCCATGTGAATCCCATTGTGCAGGATTCGAACAGCAACTACGTCAACGGCGAACTCCTCAAGCAGGAGTATCCAATGATCTCGTACCAATTCAATTCCGATCACCGCGACGTCGGTGCCTATCCTCTGAACGGCAATCAGTTCATCTTCCTGGTCGGGCACAAAGGACTTGGCATCAGTGAAGATCTGAATGTATTCGAAGCGAATTTACTTTACTCGCGATACATCGACCTGAAGAACCACTACTATTTGTCGAACAATTTCGTCGGTTTTGTGAGTGATCCCGACAACATCGATTACATCAATTATGGCGTCCTGGGGCAACGCCGGGAGTTCGTCAAGGGATATGAACTGTACATTATCGAGGGGCCGTGGTTCGCGCTCAACAAGACGACTTTCAAAAAGCGTATCTTCCATCGCGACTACCACTGGGGGAATATGCCAATCCGCCAGTTTCGCCATATCCCTGTTTCCGTATATCTCAAGACGTATGCCGACCTCGCCTACGTGCGCAACTACCCTTACTATGAAGAACGCGGCTTGAACACACGGCTTTCTGACAAAATGTTATTTGGCACCGGGTTCGGTCTGGACGTCGTCGGCTTCTACGACATCGTCTTGCGCTTCGAATACTCATTCAACGGCGAAGGCGAAAAAGGATTCTTCTTCCATGTGAAGCGGGAATTCTGATTCTACCACTTTTCTTGACAGGCGACTGTTCAATTTCCCTGATAATCGTTTGCCCTCCTTTGCGTGCCGCATACCCTGGCGCTAACTTCCCTAAAAGAACCTCTTACGATCAAAACACTGCTGACATATCTGGTTGTGTATTTGGCTACTGCTGAAGCGGTGAGCCAAAGCATTGGCGCGCGAGCGATCGGCATGGGAAACACAGCCTCTTGCTTGTCCGACGTATGGGCATTGCACAATAACATTGCGGGACTCGCGGAGATTGAGCAGCCGATCGTCGCTGCGTCCTATCACTCCATTCCGAACTTCCGGCACTTCGATCGAATGTCGGCGGTCTTTGCACAGACTATCGCGGGTGGCGCTGGTGCCGTTGGAGTGCTGCGATTCGGCGATGATCTCTACAATGAACACTTCGTTTCACTCGGATACTCCAACACCTTCGGCCTGGCGTCGATCGGCTTCAAAGCAAACTATCTGCAATATCGAGCGAAAGGCCGTCCAACTCGCGGCGCAATTACCTTTTCGTTCGGAGGAATCGCGACACTAACACCGCATTTCCTGTTTGGAGCACATATCACAAACCTTAACCAACCTGTCCTCAATGTTGTCACCGGCGAAAGAGTACCCACGAGGCTGACGGCAGGGGTCGCATTCCGGCCATCCGAGAACCTCATAGTCTCACTCGAAATCGACAAAGATATCCATCATTCACCTGCGACGCATGCGGGATTCGAATATCGCGCATCTCCATCAGCAGCCATCCGGACAGGATTCAACTTTCAGCCACAATGCGGATTCGCCGGTGTAGGTCTGTCATTGGGACGGTTGCAGGTCGACTATGCAGTTCAGATCGATTACGCCTTCGGACTAAGTCACTATGCTACTACAGCATGGCAATTCGATCAAAAATAGCTTTGGTGACGGTGTGCGTCGCAATCTCCGCATCTGCTTCGTGCCAGGTATTCCCGGGAAATGCAGACGACTTCGAGACGATGCCACTGGTCGATGAATACGCTGACTACGAATCACTGGTGGAACTCGTGTCAACTACACACATCGTCGCGATTGAACTCAACCGCACAACCGCTGACGAATTGAGACACCTGAACGTGCTGACCGATGCCCAGATCGATAGTCTTCTCACATGGCGACGTCGACATGGGCCGTTGCTCGACATCCATGAACTGCAGGTCATTCCCGGGTTTGACATAGCGCTGATTCGACAACTCCTCCCCTATGTTTCTGTTGTCGATCCGGCAAGCCAGATTAACAGCCATCTCTTGAAACATATCACCACAGCCGGAGACAATCACATCGTCGCCCGATATCAACGCACACTTGAAAAGTCAAAAGGATTTCGCCATCGCAACAGCGACGGATTCAAGGGATCGCCGGATGCACTTTTTTTGCGAATGCGTTCCTCCCTTCCCGGTAACTTCAGCATCGGATTTACCGGGGAGAAAGATGCCGGCGAGCAAATGCGCTTCAATCTCCGCGGGAACCAACCAGGATTCGATTTTACTTCGTTTCACCTGCAAGTGCGCAACAAGGGATGGCTTCACAATGTCATCATCGGCGACTTCCGTTGTCAGTTTGCACAAGGGTTGCTGCTGGGAGGAGGGCACCTGATGGGAAGAGGTGATGAAATCTCCGGGTTGCAGAAAGCGTCTGTCGGATTCAGTCCGTACACGTCCGTACAGGAAAGCGCATATCGGCGCGGCCTGGCGACGACCGTCAAGATAGATCCCCGGGTTCAGGTGTCAGCCTTTTATTCACATGCTATGCGCGACGCCGCCGGGGGTGACGATTCCTCAGCAGTGACATCCATATACAGTTCGGGATTGCACCGCACGGAGACAGAACGCCTATCTCGTAAAACACTCCGGGAGCAACATACCGGGACTGTGCTCCGATTCACAACGCCGAGCCTGGACATTGGCATCATTGGAACCGCAATGCGTTTTGGCACGGCGGTGCATCGCCGCGAGACATTGTACAATCAGTTTGCGTTTCGGGGACGCAAGAGTACAAGCATCGGGGCTTTTTTGAATTATCGATTTCAGAATATTTCATTCTTCTCGGAGGTCGGAAAGTCGATAGGCGCGGGATCGGGGATCATAATGGGTATTCTGTGCAGTGCACACGAAAAACTTGACATTTCCACACTGTACCGGTATTACAGTCCCGATCTACACTCATTTACCGCCAATGCCCTGTCCGAAAACTCGATGCCGCAGAACGAGGAAGCACTGCATTGGGCCTGGAAATATCGCTGGAACCGGCGATGTAGTCTTAACGGCTATGTCGACCTGTTTCGATTTCCGTGGCTCGCATTCCGCAGGTACGCACCCTCCAACGGTCATGAATGGTCGTTGCGCGGAAGTTACCGTCCTTCGCGAGAAGCTAACATGTTTCTTCAGTTGCGGCAGGAATTCAAAGCACGCAATTCACAGGAAGTGCAGAACATATACACACTGACGAACTGCATCAGAAGGCACCTCGTGCTAAACGTTGAGTACAAAGCCGGACGCAATATTCATTTGAAGTCGCGGATTCAATTCAACCACCAGGAGGTCAACAAAACCCGAACGGAGGGATGGGCGTTTGTTCAGGATATCCGCCTTGATGTGGGAAAATTCAAGGTCGCGGGACGACACGCCCTTTTTGACACTGACCACTACGATAACCGCCATTATGTGTACGAGCGGGACGCGTGGTCTGCCTACTCAATGCCCGCCTACGCCGGCATCGGTGTAAGAAATTATATCCTAATTGAATATAAAGCGAGCAAAAAACTAACCCTGTGGATACGGTATGCCCGTACACGCATGCAATTGGTCGGGGAAATCGGCTCCGGAGAGGATACAATCGACGGAAATACGCGTAATGATGTTAAATTACAGGCGCGATTTACATTTTAATCGGTAATTCATGCACGCGTTAAAATATATCACACCTGAAGTTCTTTTGGTTATGTGCATTGGAGGCATTGCCTTTATTTTGATCTTCAAGGCGATCTTCCACAAAAAAAAATAGTTGTTCCTCGTTAATCGCCAGGACCAAGCTTCAGAGTACAAACCCCACTAACCATGAAAACGAATGTCTTCGCGCTGATCCTTTGTGTCATCACTCAGGTCGCCTTCGCACAGGTAACGAAGAAAGCCCTGGAACTTCCGGAGTTCAGGGGTATATATGTGAATTCCAATTACACTGTATATCTTAAGCAAACGAATAAGCAAGAAGTGAATGTTGAGGCTCTGACGGAGATATTCAATGTGAGCGACATCAAGGTCGTGGATGGCATCCTGATGGTGAATATCGAACGCAAACCGGAGAGTCCTAACAAGAGTCTATGGGCTAAGATCGACGACCTCAAACTGAACCCGACCATGAAGTTGTACGTAACGATGAAAAACATCGAAGAGCTTCAGGTCAACGGAAGTGGAAAAATCATTGCTGAGAATTCACTGGCAACAGGTAACATAAAGCTCGCAGTAAACGGCAACGGAAGTATGGATGTCGACCTCAAAGGAGATCTTGTGAAAGCAGAGCTTACCGGATCCGGAAGTCTCGCGCTGAGAGGATACGCATCCTCGATCGATGCACTATTGAGTGGATCAGGCACTATCAACGGGTTTAGCTGTCCCGTCGAAGATGCCAAAGCAAAAGTGACAGGATCGGGTATCTGTGAGTTGAATGTCACCAATACGATTGACGCCACTGTCGCGGGAAGTGGGATCATCAAGCACAAAGGTAATACCCGCAACACTCAAAAGAAGGTCTACGGGAGCGGTAGCGTTGATCGCGCCTATTGATTTGCCCCGGTTCTGCCGCTACAACGCATAACACCAAAACGAGTCAAAGTCGCAATTTGGGACTCAAAGTCGCAGAATGTCCTTGCCGTTGATATAATTTATTTTTATTACCTTTAGAATGTTATCGGGGTAGACGGCACTAACAGACATAATAAATTATGTTAGTAGGGTCGGGGTCCGGTCACGCTAACTTATTTCTCATTTACTATCTAAAACGATGAACATCTACGTTGCCAACATCCCTTTTAAGGCATCCGAACAGGAATTGAAGGGACTATTCGAAGAGTATGGCGAAGTCTCCTCCGCCAAAATTATCATGGACAAGGTTACACAGCGCAGTCGTGGTTTCGGCTTTATTGAAATGGCTGACGAGTCAGCAGGTAGACAAGCCATTTCAAGTTTGAATGGTTTTAACTTCCTCGGAAAGACGCTTGTTGTCAACGAAGCACGGCCTAGAACCGATGCACCGCGCGGCGGTGGTGGCGGTTACCGAAGTGGTGGCGGATTCTAAGCTACCCCAAAAGGCGCTTGTCAATCGACGGGCGCCTTTCTTTTTTCTATATTGGACGCCGATATGGATTACATCATCGGCATAGATCTTGGAACAGGAAGTGCAAAGGCGATCGCAATGATCCCCGACGGCAGTGTGATCGATACTGCACAAATTCCGTATCCGATACTCCAGCCACAACCCGGATTTCAAGAACAATCCCCGGAACTGATATGGCAGGCTTTTCTGAAATGCGTCGGCGACATTGTGACGCGCCAGAACGGTCAGCTACTCGCCATCTGTTTCAGCAGCGCAATGCACGGCGTATTCCCGGTCGACCGCCGAGGCGAGCCACTGATGAACATGATGATCTGGGCCGATAACAGAAGCGCTGCCTTCGCTAGAAAACTCCATCAGTCTGTCGAAGGAAAGCGAATCTACGAGGCAAGCGGAACGCCAATCCACCCGATGACGCCACTTTGCAAACTTCAATGGCTGAAGGAGAACGAACCAGAGATGTTCGCGAAGGCAGATAAATTTGTTTCCATCAAAGAATACGTCTGGTACAAGCTATTCGGTGTGTTTGAAATAGACTATTCGCTGGCCTCCGCGACAGGGTTGATGGACATCCATCAACTGAAATGGAATGACGAATCACTGGCAGCCGCCGGAATCCAGTCATTTCAGCTATCGGAACTGGTTAACACAAATCACAGTAGAAAATCCCCCGATCCCTCATTTTGTCAAAGTCTTGGTATTCCGGCCGACACCTTGTTTATCGCAGGTGCCAGTGACGGATGTCTCGCGAACGTAGGCAGCTTCGCTACAGAGCAAGGATATCTCGCGCTGACCATCGGAACCAGTGGTGCCGTGCGTGTCACACGTCCCCGCCCCGTGCTAAACTTCAAGGCGATGACATTTAATTATCTGCTGGATCACCAAACGTATGTGTGCGGTGGACCTATCAACAACGGCGGCGGCGCGTTGAAATGGTTTGCTGAGAATCTACTTGGAAGGAACCTTGAAACGCCTGACGATTACAGCGAGCTGCTGGACGCGCTTCGCGAAACTCCCCCCGGCGCCGAAGGCCTGGTCTTCCTGCCTTACATATTAGGCGAACGCGCTCCGATCTGGAACAGCGATGCAAGCGGGGTATTCTTCGGTATGCGAGGTTATCACCGCCAGGCACACTTTACACGTGCCGTAGTCGAGGGGATCTCGGCATCGCTGTACGACATCACTTCAAACATGATCGAAAGCGGCCTCGACATAAAACAGATACACGTCAGCGGTGGATTCATCCACTCCCCGCAGTGGTTACAAGTGATCTCCGATCTGTTCGATAAGAAACTCTGCCTTGTCAATAGCGCAGACGCGTCCGCCTCCGGTGCGGTCTATCTGGCGATGAAAGAACTGGATATCATCACCGAGTACGACCAACTCAAACCCAGGACCTTTTCCGAGTATCTTCCGGATGCGGAAAGAACACACATCTATCAGACGATGTTCGATAACTATCGAAAGCTCTATACCAGTCTCAATACATTAATGATTTGAATGCGACGTACCCCATAAACAACACAACCATGCAAATAGGATTAATCGGATTAGGAAAGATGGGATTCAACCTCGCTCTGAACATACACCGCCACGGCCATGACGTGCGAGCTTTCGATCTACATCAACCAACGGCGGAAGCAATCGCGAAGGAAGGTGTCAATATCACCAATTCCATTGGAGAACTCGTTCAGAAATTAACAGAACGACGAGTTATCTGGTTGATGATTCCTGCCGGCGCTGCCGTTGACGGCGTCATTCGCGAACTCCGGCCATTACTTCGCGCTGGCGATATTCTGATCGATGGAGGTAATTCGAACTATCGCGATTCTGTTCGACGCGCTCAAGAACTCGACGTAGACGGGATTGACTACCTCGACTGCGGAACAAGCGGTGGAACAAGCGGTGCATTGAACGGAGTCTGTGCAATGGTAGGCGGGAAGAAGGAAGCTTTCCGGTACTGTGAACCACTTTTTCGCGACATCGCTGTACCGGATGGCTATCTGTATTGTGGCGCATCAGGTGCCGGGCACTTCGTCAAAATGATCCATAACGGAATAGAATACGGCATGATGCAATCGATCGCCGAGGGATTCGAGATCTTACACAAGAGCGAATTCGAGCTCGATCTCAAGTCGGTCGCAGGCGTCTGGAATCACGGTAGCGTTGTACGCAGCTGGCTTATGGAGCTTACTGAGAATGCCCTCTCAAAGGATCCGAACCTCGAGACTATCCGCGGAGTGATGCAATCTTCCGGAGAAGGGAAATGGACGCTGGAGACAGCACTGGAGAAACAGATCGCAACACCTGTCATAGCGCTGTCGCTGCTGATGAGATACCGGTCTCTGGAGGACGATACATTTTCAGGCAAGGTAGTCGCAGCACTGCGGAACGAGTTTGGCGGTCACGCTGTGACGCGATCGTGATACTTCAGGTCGTCGGGGGCGACCCTCTTCTCAGTTCGATCACAGTGAGCTCCGGAGGCATGCCAATGCGGCCTGGATAGCCGATACAGCCAAACCCTCTGTTGACATACAAGTATTGCTCACCTTCACGGTAAAGTCCTGCCCATTGTTTATAAACATACTGCGAGGGACTCCATCTCAGATCTCCGACCTCAATTCCCAATTGAAAACCATGTGTGTGTCCGGCAAACATTACGTCGATATCAGGGAACTCCTGCCGCACCTGGGCATCCCAGTGGCTGGGGTCGTGTGACAGCAGCAATCGAACAGGAGCATCTTCAATGCCGCGACAGGCCTGCGCCAGATTCCCGTATTTCGGAAAGCGATGCGCTGGTCCGACACCCCAGTTCTCGATGCCGATAATGGCAACCCTGTCACCGCTCGTCTCCAGGAACCGATGTTCGTTCATCAGAAGATCATAACCGAGAAGACGGTGCGCTTCCAGCATGTCGTCAAAATTCTGTCTCTTCGCTGCCTCTCCTGACCACTTCCTGTAATTTCCGTAGTCGTGGTTTCCAGTCGAAGCGAACACCCCCATCGGGGCCTTCATGTGTCGAAATACATCGATGTAGTTCGCGACTTCGTTGGTCTGATAGTTCACCAGATCACCGGTAAAAAAAATCACATCGGGCTTTTCGTTCAACAGCATCTCCACACCTCCGTGAACAGCTGTCTTATTGGAAAACGTGCCGGCATGAACATCGGAGAATTGGCCGATCCGGATCCCATCAAAAGATTTCGGTAGCTCAGGCAAGAAAACTGTTTTGCGAATAACCCGGTAGTCGGTCGCGCCGGAAAGGATTCCTGTGACCATAGAGGCAAACGGAACCACTCCGGCGACGATCGCAACGCGGTCAAAGAATTCGGAACGTGTAATCGGTTTACCAGGAATTCGTGTAGTTACGCGGTTGCGTAAATATCTGACCAGTCGCCGATAATTGATCTGAATATCATCGACCAGAATAACGAAGATCGTCAGCAGCTTTGATGCATAGACCATCGCCACAATAATGATCGCCCACTGCCGCAGGCTTGGCGCCTGGTAATAGGGTTCTGAAAATTTGTACCATACGACCGTGGCAACTGCGAGAGCCGACAAGACCCAGATTCCCACGCGGACTAACCGTCGTACAAAGGGGCGAAAATTACGCGTCGTCCTGTAAATAGACGTGTACGTGTAAAAATCGATCACGACCAGCAGCACAAGCTGCAGCAGCAAACTCTCCTGAAAAAGCTCCTTCATGATTTTTCTCCCGCCACAATTCAGCCACGCCTGAGTTCAACGATAGTAAGTTCTGGCGGCATACCTATCCTGCCGGGATATCCCAAATATCCGAAACCCCGGTTTACATACAAATACTGATTTCCCTCCTTATGTAGCCCCGACCATTGCTTGTAGGCATACTGAGATGGACTCCATTTGAAAGCACCCATCTCGACACCGAATTGAAAGCCGTGCGTATGCCCGGAAAACATCAAATCGATATCCGGGAATTCAGGGCGCACCTGAGCATCCCAGTGACTTGGATCATGTGATAACAATATTTTTGTTGAAGCCTCCTCTGTTCCACGATAGGCCTCCCGCAGCTTACCGTACTTCGTAAACCCACGACCGCCCCAATTTTCATTTCCGATGATTGCAATTTTGTCTGCTCCCCCGTGCAGAATGTGGTTTTCGTTCATCAAAAGGCGGTATCCCATCGCCCGGTGCGCAGCCATTAGGTCTTCAAAATTCCGCTTCTTTGCCCCTGATGTAGACCATTGGAAATAGTCGCCATAGTCATGATTCCCCGTCACGGAGTACACTCCTAGCGGCGCTCTCAATTTATCAAACACATTTACATAGTCCTTCATCTCGCGGGCTTCGTTGTTCACCAGGTCACCCGTGAAGAAAATGAGATCAGGCTTCTCTTTCATCATCATCTCCACCCCGCCCATCACAGCTGTGCGGTTGTGAAAACTGCCTGCGTGGATATCCGAGAGTTGTCCTATCGTTATCCCGTCGAACGATTTCGGGAGATCGGGCAACGTGACCTTTACACGCCGGACGCGATAATCGTGCGCTCCCGACAGGATACCATATACCATGGTGCCAAACGGGATTGCCGTAGCGACAAGCGAAGCTGTCGTCAGAAATTCCGAGCGACTGATCGGCGTACCTGGCAACGACTCGCCGCCACGCTTCTCTGTAATCCAGCCGGCTACCCAACGGACTCCGCGCTGCAGGTCATCTGCGAATACGAACACGATCCCGAAAAGTTTGGAGAAATACGTCGCAAACAAACCAGTGACAATCCAGTTCCTGGCGGCGGCGCTGACCCGGTATGGATCTCCGAACATCCACCAGGATAATGCGGCTACACAAACAATAGTCGGTATCCAGAATCCATAGCGTGCCAGCCCTTTCCACATCGGGGACCAATCACGGCTCACAGCAAGGACTGCCTGGAACAGATATGCATCCACCAACAGGAAGAAGGCGATGAACAGGATGTACGTCATATATCGAGGCCTCATAAAGTGATAGAGACAGGTGTTTTTTTACCTGCCTCTATGCCAACAAAATAATCTGGCAATCAATTCAACGCGGCCGTACCTTCCGTTCCGGGTATGGCATCAGGAGCACGGCGTGCAGAAATTCTCTCCTTGAGTTTAGCTACCATAAGATAGAGAACAGGCACCAGGACCAGCGTAAGGAACGTACCGAACACGAGTCCAAAGATCATTGTCCACGAAAGAGGTCCCCAGAACGCTACGTTGTCACCCCCAAAATAAAGTTGGGGATCGAAACGTGTGAACAACGAGACAAAATCGATGTTCAAACCGACCGCCAGAGGTATCAGACCCATGGAGGCGGCAAGCGTCGTCAATATCACGGGAGTCATCCGCGTCTTTGCTGCTTCAATGATTGCTTCGTACAACTCAACTCCCTGCTCTCGCAACAAATCAGTGAACTCTACCAGAAGGATCCCGTTCCGCACGACAAGTCCAGTAAGCGCGAGAATACCGACACCTGTCATAACGATGGATATTTCCATCCGGAATAACGAGAAACCGATCAATACTCCGATCAAACTGAACACAATCTCCATCAGGATGATCACGGGCTTGCTGACCGAGTTGAACTGGATCACGAGGATCATGAACATCAACGCAAAAGCGAGACCGAACGCCATCATCAGGAAAGACGCCGCTTCCGCCTGCTCCTCCTGTGCCCCGGTCATTGCCACGGTTACCCCATCCGGAATCCCAAAATCAACCAACCTTTGTTTTATATCAGCGACGACTTCGTTCTCATTATGACTTGCCAATACGTTCGAGGAGATCGTAATTACCCGTTTCTGATCGATCCTTCGGATACCGGCAAAAGTATTCTTGTATTCAACGGTTGCTACTGCCGACAAAGGGATCTGGCGAACGATACCGCCCATACCCATGTCGCGATAGGTGATCGGCATGTTGATAAGCGTGTTGACATCATTGCGCTGTTCCTCCCGTATCCGTAGTTGGATCGGGTAGTCGTCGTTGGCATCGCGGAAACGCGAGATCTCATAACCATAGACAGCTGTATTCAACGCTTGGCCGATTTGCCCGGTCGAAATTCCTTCCCGGTTAGCTTTCTCACGGTCAATGTTGATCACGATCTCCGGCTTATCACTTTGAAAATCCGACTTGAGCTCTTCGACACCCGGCACCTGCTCCCGCACAAGATAGCGGTGCAACTCATCAGCTGTCTTGACGAGTACATCGAAATCATCACCGGCCACCTCAATATTAACCGGCTTACCGGTCGGTGGGCCGTTCACTTCTGAACTGACGGATATCTCAGCTCCTTTTATCCCCTGCACAGCTTCCCGGATATCATCGAGGAATTCGCGAGTCGACTGTCCCTCGCGTTGGGAGAATTTAACAAAAGCAACGGTAACTTTTCCCAGGTGCGGCAGTGCCTGCGTGCCTGCGTCGAAAGGATTATCACTCGCGCCGATGGCGATGTTCGAAATGATCGATTCCACCACCGGATTATCCTCACCAATTGCGCCGATGACTCTGCGTTCAACTACCGCCGTAACGGAATCTGTCACCCGTTGGTCAGTACCGATCGGCATGCGAACAAATGCGTAGATGAAGTTCGGATCACCGTTAGGAAAGAATACCACCGGAGGTTTTCGGATACCGGTAAAAACGATCGCAAAGATGAATAATCCCACGACGCCCACCGCGATATAGATCGGGCGGTAACGGTACAAGCACCAAGCGAGTATAGATCGGTACCCATCTTGAACCCTCGGCCAAAAGTCGGTCTGAAAATGCTCAATAACATCGACCAACCAGAAATGGTGAAGGATGTACAGCAGGTAGATGAAAACCGTAAAATTACCCAGACCAGCGTTCATCAGGTAGAACAAGATGGCTATTGATGCGAATACAACCGTCGTCACTTTGAATCCCTTTGTAAACCGGGAGGCGCCGGGCTCCCTTTTGGTATGCGGCTTCATGAAATCTGCTGCGAACACCGGGTTGATGATATAGGCGACCAGCAGCGACGCGAGAAGTGCAATGATCAAGGTGATCGGCAAATACATCATGAACTTACCAACAATACCCGGCCAGAACGCGAGCGGTATGAACGGCGCCAAGACGACAAGCGTTCCCGATAAGACCGGGAGGAACACCTCGCCGGCGGCGATCTTCGCTGCCTTGCGTATAGGCACCTTCCCGTTTGCAAAAACCCGGTGTGTATTCTCGATCACCACGATTGCGTCATCCACCACGATACCGAGCGCAAGCAGGAAAGAAAACAACGTCATCATGTTGAGCCGGAAGTCGATTGATGGGAACACCAGGAAAGCGATGAATGTTGAGATCGGCACCGACAACGCAACGAAAACAGCATTGGTAACACCCATGAAGAACATCAGGATCATCGTAACAAGGGCAAAACCGATGATGATCGTGTTGATCAGATCGTGTAAGGTCACACGCGTATTCTCCGACTGATCCGCAGTCACCGTGACATGGAGGCCCTTCGGCAGAACGCCGCTCTGGTATTCATCGATAATACTCCGGATCTTGTCGGATGCATCGATCAGGTTCTCGCCCGCGCGTTTGACGATATTCAGCGTAATGACATTGTTATTATTAAGTCTTGCGAAACTTTCCTGTTCCTTATGACTGTCCACTACTTCGGCAATATCCTTTAGGTAGACTTTCCCACCCTGGATGGAACCGACGACCGTATTCCCGATCTCCGTTGCGTCGGCGTATTCGCCGTTTACACTGAGTGAACGCTTCATGCCTGCAACGGAAAGCTGGCCGCCCGGGATCAACACGTTTTCTCCGCCGATAGTCTGAACGATATCGTTGAGGTCAACTCCCGCGAGCGCCGCTTTATAGATATCGACATTGATCTGGATCTCGCGTTCAAGGGCTCCGACGATGTCTACACGCCGGATCTCGGGAAGTCCCTCAAATCGGTCCTGCATGAGCTCTGCATAACGCTTCAGCGTCTTGAGATCGTAGTCACCCGAAAGGTTGACAAACATGATCGGTACTTCGGAGATATCAATCTCCATAACCACCGGATCGTCAGGGAGATTTTGCGGCAAATCAGGCTTCGCCCGGTCTACCGCATCACTTACCTCACGTTTTGCTTCCGTCACATCGACGTCAGTCTGAAACTCGACGATGACATTCGAGAAATTCTGGATCGAGTTACTGGAGATCTTTTTAACCCCCGAAATTGATTTCACCTGCTTCTCAATGTGCTTGGTCACCAGGTTCTCGACGTCCGAAGGCGACGCACCGGGTATGGCCGTCGCTACATATATCTGCGGAAACACTACTTCCGGAAAGTTCTCCTTCGGCAGTTGTATGTACGTTACGATACCTGCGATACAGATAAGGATCGTCGCAACGTAGATACTCATTTTATTATCGATCGCCCAAGAGGTCGGTCGGAATTCTTTCTCGATGTCTTTCATACTTATGGAATTTGAACGCAGACAATCTTCCGGCTGGTAGCCGTGCAGAGCATCTCCATTTGAAAAACTTGTTAGATCTTGATGTAGTCGCCGTCGTTAAGTCCCAGGTACCCGACCGTAATGATCCTTTCACCGGGATTGAGGCCTATCACTTCCGCCTTGTAGCCGTAGACTCCCTGCACCGTGACCACCTTGCGACTAGCGACGAGTTGGTCGCCTTGTTGCTCGGCGATGTAGACCACTTTCTCATCGTTGATCTCCTGAATGAGGTTAACCGGAACCACAATCGCGGCAGGGTTACTCTCGAATACAACCTTCACGGTCGCCGTCATATTCGGCCGCAGGTTCGGTTCCTGCGGAAGCGCGATCTCCACCTCGAATGTCCTGGATAGCAAGTCGATCGTCTTCCCGACGAAAGTGACCTTTGCTTCGATGTCTTTTTTCAACTCGGAAATCGTCACGAGGGCTGTATTTCCTTTTTTGACATTTGTGACATAGGCTTCAGAAACCCGGGCCTTGATGCGCAAGTCAGATGTATTGACGACTATGACTGCGGGCATACCCGGAGCAGTGTTCTCCCCCGCCTTGACCATTACTGCATCAACGGTTCCGGAGATTGGCGCCTTGATCCGGGTCTTATCGCTCTGCTCCTTCAGTGATGCCAACTGCTTTTCAAGTGACTCTTTATTCGTCTTTGCCTGCAAGAACTGCACTTCCGTTCCGATCTTCTGATCCCATAGATTCTTCTGCCGTTCATAGACGGAATTCGCCAGCGTCAACTGAGCCTCCATAGACTCAATATTACGTACCATGACCGAATTGTCGATCTGTGCCAGCGTCTGACCTTTCGACACCACGTCACCTTCGACGACGAAGACACGGGACACAGCGCCCATCATCTCCGCACCGACAACAACGCTGTTCTGAGATTCGACGTATCCTTGCGTTTGAACGTAGTGGTCAAACTTCTGTGGTTGAAGTTCAACCGCATCGACGTCCTTCGCCTTCGTTGTTCTCAAGGAATCAGGCGTGCTCTCGGCGATCTCGGCTTCGAGTTTGCTGATCTCCTGGGTCAACGCGGCATGTTGTTCTTTGAGCTTAGCCAGGCGACCCTGCTTATCGTCTGAAGATGAGGCACTGCACGAGGCCAAAAAAACGACAACAAGGAAAGAGTAAGTAATTCGGGCGTATACATTGGTCTTCATAAATGGGGCAGTTACTAATTGGGTCATACTATTTTGATTCATTTTCAGCCGCCGGCAACAACTTGCCGAATGCTTTGTCGATATCCACTTTCGCAACAACGGCGTCGTACAACGCGGTGTAATAATTGATCTGAGACTCCTTCAGCGCCGCCTCGGCATCAATCACCTCAAGATTGGATCCGACTCCTTGCTCGTACTTGATTTTCGTGACGCGCGCTACGTTCGCAGCAAGCGTGCTGTTCTCCCGCTGAGCTTCAAGCGATTTGATAGCGTTGAGATAATTCACGGTTGCCTGTCTAATCTCAACATCGATGGCCGACTTGAGGGTTATGAAATTGTTCTCGACCTTCATAAGATTCAACTTCGCCTGTTGCAACCGATACGACCGTTGCAAGCCGCTAAAAATCGGGATGTTCAGATTCAAACCGAACGTAGAGGACGGATACCATTTGTCTGGTCCAAAATCAGGAGTATCCTCTACTCCCGTTGTCACGGTGCGGAAAATACCTCCGATATCAGGCGACTGTGTACTGTATCCGAGGTTGGCAAATGCTGTAAGACTTGGCAGCGCCGTCGAGAACTTGTTCCGGACATCGAGCTCTTGAAGCGCCTTGTTCGCCTCCAGCAATTGATAGTCACTCCGTTGCGTGTAATCCCAGTTCAGTTCGTAATTCTGAAGTATCGATTCATCCACTTGTAACGACGCGATGTCGCCCGCAACATCGAGCGGCTGCGCCATTGGATAATTCATTTGAAACTTCAGAAGGTGGACAGCCAGTTCCTGCATATTGTAAAACTTATCCCTTTCTACTACCAGGTTGTTCAGCGTAACGCGGATGCGATCAACGTCAATGCCTTCTGCAAACCCATTCTGATACAGCGCCTGGGTGGTCTTCAGGAGCGAATCCACGCGCGCGATGTTGTTGTCGAAAAGATCCATGCGATCCTTGTTGATCAAGACAGCGTAAAACGCTTTGGTGACATTCTGAATGGCCTGCTCCCGCGTCTGCACGCTGCTTCTGATCGACAATTCGCGGTACGCATTCGCCGCTTTCAATCCGACCAGGTAGGAGCCGTTGAACAGTATCTGGTTGATGCTCAGGGTAGCATTGCCCGAACTCTTCAGTTGGAAGAAGTTGGGCAATCCAACAACGTCGCCATCCTGGATCCCGGGAATACCGCTGAGGTCAAAAAAGCTCTCCTGTCCCTCGACCGGCGTGAAGTACTGCGCGAAGAATCGCGGAAGTTGCTGGTTGTGTAACACACCTACTGTCGCGTCTATCTGCGGTAGTCCGATACCCCGCGTTTCCTTCACGCGCGCATCTGCGATCTCTTCGTCGATGGCAGCATTCTTCATCGCAACGGAATTATCCAATGCGTACTGAATGCATTCCTCGAGTGTCAGTTGTGTCTGCGCCAGCGTGGCGGCGGGTGTCGCCAGGGACAAAATGACGAACAATTGAAAGAAGCGTCTCATATTTATACAGGGGTTTTGAGCGGTTTTGTTGTGTATTCTTGCTTCGACTTGATGTACAGCTTTCTGCCTTTTTCGGACAATAGTCCAAAAACGAAATGATCGAATATCTGCATCTGTACCTCTGCAAGTCTGAATTTTTCGTGGGGGAAAATATCCTCATTAAAAGGAAGCTGGAGCATTTCCAGCCGCATTGAAGCGATCACTTCAGGATCGATCTCGGGTCTGAAGTATCCTTCCTTGATTCCTTGCCGGAGATTGCGCACAACACTCTCGCGGATAAAATTTTTTTTGTGGTCAAGCCACACCCTCCAGGCCCTCGGGTGATACTTCTGAAGGTCAAATAACAGCGAAGGATTCATATCCTGCAGGTAACGCTTCAAGAACGCCGACTGCTTCACCAATTCGTCGATCGCGTTTCGAGCCGACTGGCGAATGGTATCAAACTCCTTTGCGTCCCGGTCAAGGTGCGTTTTACACGTCACCGTGACGATATCTTCCTTGTCGGTAAAATGCTGATACAATGTTTTCTTGGACACTGCGAGATGTCTCGCTATGTCATCCATTGAAACACTGCGCACCCCGTACCGCATAAAGAGCTCCTCGGCTCCCTGCTGTATTTTGTCCTTGATGCTTTTCTCTTCCATGGGGGCGCAAAACTATGGAAACTTAGGTTATATCAAAAGTTTCCATGGTTTCCTTTAACGGGTCCGCCATAATTTGGTTGAAAAAGCAGCCCTGAAATTTTTGAATTTATTTTCAGCAGAAGGTTCAAACGTTTGCATTACCGGAAGGCGTTTCTCTTGCGCACCATTTTTCGCGCATCTTTTCTTTGAACCGCGCGCGTTCTTCCGGCGACATAGATGAAAACGTTTCCCGGAATTGGTGCTTCCAGGACGAACGACCACAATTGCAATGGCGTCCCCCCCACCCGCCGAATAAAATTCTTGCGAGCGCCAGGAGCCCTACTGCCTTCCAAAAGGTTATCTCGGGCCCCGAAAACAGTTCGGGTACCAGCCAATTCCAGAGCGCCATCGTTACCAGCCCGACCAGCAACAACACGGTAATGCCCAGGAGAACCATTTTTACCAACCACTTACCCTTATTCATATTATTGATGTTTTTACGCATTCCTTCGATTAGTCCAATTCCTCGTATACCTGCTGGAGCTTCCGTCTCAGCGCGAGGATTGCATAACGCTTACGAGACAGCAACGTGTTGATAGACACACCTGTCTCCTCTGCGATCTCCCGGAAACTCCGGTCTTCCATTTCGTTGAGAATGAATATCTCGCGCTGTTCAGGTGGCAACTCCTCCAGAGCTTCCAGGATAGCTGTCCAGATAACTTCTCGAAACAAGGCGTCTTCCGGCGTGTTGCCGAGGTCGGGCAAAATTTCCTGAAGCGTCACAGGAATATCGTCCTCGGATCCCGTCTGCCAGAACAACTCCGCGCGTTGCGGGCGTGATGAATCCCGTCGGTAGCGGTCAATTATCTTATTTCGGGCAACCGAGAATAGCCAGGACGTTACCCGGTCAAGTGACTCGATCGTCTCGTAGCCGGCAACGAACTGGAAAAAGACATCCTGAAGGATATCCTCCGCTTCCTCAGAAGAGGACACGCGGTTGCGTATGAACGCCAAAAGCCGGTCTTTCTCCTTTCGAAACGTCTGTTCTTTCGCTTGCATGGCCAGATCCATCGCACACCTTTAGGGACAGTGACGGCTTCTTGAGTTTATTATTTTATAAAAGCGTAAATTTTCGCAAAGATTGACAAAGTAGCCACGCCCTCCTACCCGCACGATCAATGGTACAGGAAAGTTTTATCCATCACCGCAAGAATCTCCTGCACTATGTCAAAGTTGGAAACGGAAAACACCCGCTCCTGGTTTTCCACGGCTTCGGGCAGGATCACACATTGTATGTACCCCTGACGAAATCACTCTCTTCAAAGTATACACTATACATCATCGACCTCTTCTTTCACGGCAAGAGCGAATGGAACGAAGGTGAGCGTCCGATAGATAAGAAAGAATGGAACGCGATCGTGCAGACGTTATTACACGAACAACAAATCGCCCACTTCTCAATACTGGCCTACAGCATGGGCGGAAAATTCGCACTCACCACCCTCGAGGGATTTGCCAGTCGGATCCGCGACCTGATACTGATCGCACCCGATGGTATCAAAACCAACATCTGGTACAGTATGGCCACCTATCCGAAAGGATTGCGCAGATTGTTCAAGAGTATGATCAGTCGCCATAACCGTTTCGCGTGGATCGCCACTCGGCTTGCCAATTCAAAGCTCGTCGACAGAGGTCTCATTCGCTTCGCTGATTTCCAGATGAATTCGGAAGAGAAACGCAGGCGCGTCTATTACTCATGGGTCGTCTTCCGACACCTGAAGTTTGACGTGAGAGAGATCGCAAGACTTCTGAACGGCAACGGTATCCGGTTGACGATGTTTACCGGTCAACACGACAAGGTGATCCAATCGAAGGACATGCGCCGCCTCCTCCGGCATGTAAAGGACTTCCACGAAGAGATACTGGACAGCGGACACACCGGACTGTTGAAGGAGGCCCTGCAGTTCATCGCAACGGAAGGTCGATACGATACCACACGAAACCCAAATGCCAGTACCCGCATCGAATCGAAAGCGCGCGGCGAAACTGAAAGAAAACCTTAACGCATTTTTGAACTTTGGTGAGCAAAAACTGCAAAATGCTCGTATTTTTGCGGCGCATCCACGAATTCACTCAATGATCTTATTCTTTCGAAAAAACAGCGCCTTCGTTTACACGGTTGGCGTGGAACAACCATTACAGTCCGCAGATATCCAAAAACTGACCTGGCTTTTCGGAGGAGCTGAGTTTGTGGAGGAGTCCGTGGCATCCGGACTGTTCATCGGACCGCGCAAGGAGATGATCACCCCCTGGAGCACCAACGCCGTCGAGATTACACAGACCATGGGAATACCCGGTATCCGGCGCATCGAAGAATTCAGACGGATCGATGATGCAAACGCACCGTACGACCGCATGCTTGAAATGCTGTATCACGGGCTTAATCAGGATATCTACACCATCCATCATCAGCCGGAAGAGATCATCGACATTGACGACATTGCCGCTTATAACAAACAGGAAGGTCTCGCCCTCAACCAGGAGGAAGTTCAGTACCTGGAAGACGTTTCACGTCAACTAGGGCGGAAGCTCACCGACAGTGAAGTGTTCGGCTTCTCGCAGGTAAATTCCGAGCACTGCCGTCACAAGATATTCAATGGCACCTTTATCATCGACGGCGAACAGAAAGAACGGTCGCTTTTCCAACTCATCAAAGAAACGTCTAAACAAAACCCGAACTTTCTCGTCAGCGCCTACAAGGACAACGTTGCCTTTTTCAAAGGACCGAAGATCGAGTTCTTCGCGCCCGCCCGACAGGACGTTGCCGACTACTTTACGATCGAAGACTCCGACTCTGTCATCTCGCTGAAGGCCGAAACACACAATTTCCCCACCACCGTCGAACCATTCAACGGTGCCGCTACTGGATCCGGTGGCGAGATCCGCGACCGGCTCGCCGGCGGACGAGGATCTCTCCCACTTGCGGGCACAGCGGTCTACATCACATCATATCCGCGACTTCAGGGCGGCAGAGTCTGGGAGAAAAAATTTCCTGCGCGAAAGTGGCTCTACCAGACACCGGAAGAGATTCTTGTAAAAGCATCCGATGGTGCATCCGACTTCGGCAACAAGTTCGGCCAACCACTTATCAGCGGAAGTCTTCTCACCTTCGAGCATTTTGAAGGAAGCAAAAAATACGGATTTGATAAAGTGATCATGCTTGCCGGCGGTATCGGATTCGGAAAAGCCCAAGACAGTCAGAAAGGACACCTGCAGGCTGGTGACAAGATCGTCGTCCTCGGCGGTGACAACTACCGAATCGGCATGGGCGGCGGCGCGGTGTCTTCCGTCGCCACCGGTGAATATGGAAATGCTATCGAGCTCAATGCCATCCAGCGTTCCAATCCCGAAATGCAGAAACGTGTGATGAACGCCATCCGGGCGATGGTAGAAGCGAAGGATAACCCGATCATCACCATACATGATCACGGAGCAGGTGGTCACCTCAACTGTCTGTCGGAACTACTCGAAGAGACAGGTGGCACGATCGACGTCGACAAGCTACCCGTAGGTGATCCTACGCTGTCCGACAAAGAGATCATCTGCAACGAGTCTCAGGAGCGTATGGGAATCGGTATCCGGCAAGCCGACCTCGAGATACTCCAACGCGTGTCTGAGCGCGAGCGCGCACCTTTCTATGTCGTCGGTGAAGCCACCGGTGATCAGCATCTTGAATTCAAGCGCGACGGCCAATCGCGGAAACCGATCTCGTTTGAAGTCGCACACCTCTTCGGATCCTCCCCGAAAACAGTACTTCAGGACTTCGCGCAACCGACAGACTTCGCTGAGGTACAATACGATCCCGCCAGGTTCATGGATTACCTGCAAAACGTATTGCAACTCGAAGCCGTTGCCTGCAAGGATTGGCTTACCAACAAAGTCGACCGTTCTGTCACCGGTCGCGTCGCGACACAGCAGACATGCGGACCAATACAACTCCCGTTGAACAATGTCGGTGTAATGGCGCTCGATTTCATCAACCACAAGGGCGTGGCTACGGCCATCGGCCACGCGCCGGGCGCCTCGCTCGTCGATGCCGTGGCGGGAAGCAAGCTGGCAATAGCCGAAGCGTTGACGAATATCATTTTCGCTCCTCTCACCTATGGACTGGAAGGCGTTTCCCTTAGCGCAAACTGGATGTGGCCGGCGAAGAACGCCGGTGAAGACGCACGACTCTACCAGGCCGTTGAATCTGTCGCTGCATTTGCAATCAGTCTCGGGATCAATATCCCGACGGGCAAGGATTCATTATCCATGGTTCAAAAATACCCTGGTGACGAAGTCGTGATCGCGCCAGGAACGGTCATCATCTCGGCGGCAGCCGAAGTGGAAGATATCCGCGGCACCATCACCCCAGCGCTCCAGCCAGTGAACGGCACGAATATCCTATACATCGACTTTTCCCGAGACGATCGCAAATTAGGCGGCAGCAGCTTCGCCCAAGTTCTCAACCTGCTCGGCAGCGACGCACCATCCATACGGAATGACGAGTACTTTAAACGAGCCTTCGGCGCAGTACAATCGCTTATCAAAGAAAATCTCGTGCTCGCCGGACACGACATATCGGAAGGTGGGATGATCACGGCATTACTTGAAATGACGTTCTCCGTACCCCATGTAGGTATGAACCTCGACCTGACGACGTTGAGTGATGACCTCGTCCTGACACTGTTCGCCGAAAATCCAGGCGTCATTCTTCAGGTGGATGACATCGACGCTGCCCAGCGCCTACTGGCTCGCGAGGAAATCGATGCGGTAGTTCTCGGAAACGTCACCTCCGAACGTACCCTGCGAATCCTTGCCACTGACGGCGCGCACACGCTCGACATCGACCCGCTGCGCGACACCTGGTATCGCACTTCTTACCTTCTCGACAGCAAGCAAAGGCCGGAGCGCATGGCCGCAGAGCGCTTCAGGAACTATAAGCACCAACAACTCGAATATATTTTTCCCGCCGCTTTTGACGGTCGGTTGGGAACCTATGGCATCGAGCGCACGCGCAGGACTCCGTCCGGCTTGCGAGCGGCGATCATCCGGGAAAAAGGCGTGAACGGAGATCGTGAAATGGCCTATGTACTATATCTCGCCGGGTTCGATGTGAAGGATGTTCACATGACCGACCTCATCGCAGGACGCGAAGACCTGTCGGACGTCCAGATGATCGTTTTCGTCGGTGGTTTCTCAAACTCCGACGTACTCGGATCAGCAAAAGGCTGGGCCGGTGCCTTCCTTTACAATTCTAAGGCCCGAAAGGCCCTTGATGATTTCTACAAACGCCCGGACACGTTAAGCCTGGGGGTATGTAATGGTTGTCAGCTCATGATGGAACTCGGATTGGTTTACCCCGAATGGCGCGAGCATCCGAAGATGCATCATAACGAATCCGGTAAGTTCGAATCGATCTTTGTCAACCTGACGATTCCTGAAAACAACTCGGTTATGCTGAGTTCCCTGGCCGGCTCCCGTTTGGGAGTGTGGGTCGCTCACGGCGAAGGCAGATTCGACCTCCCGGCAGACCGCAGCCTGTATAACATTGCCGCAACCTACTCGCATAAAGACTATCCGGGAACACCGTCCGGCTCATTATTCTCTACCGCCGCACTCGTCTCGCATGACGGCCGGCACCTTGCCATCATGCCGCACATCGAACGGTCACTCTTCACATGGAACTGGCCTTATTACCCCGCTGGGCGAAAAAACGACGAGATCTCGCCGTGGATTGACGCATTCGTCAATGCGCGATTGTGGGCAGCAGAACACGCTGCGCGTTAGGTACCACATTATCCCCACCAGGGTTGCCTGAGAACCGGGGATTTTTTTTTGCCTATTCCGGCCTATCCTCCGTCATTTTTCGCCGGAAATCAAAATGCCTGTCGCAAATGCCTTTGCCGTGCAAAGGTTTCCTTTCGGTCTGTGCCCGGGTCTTGTTTTTTTAGGTTATATTCAAATCGTGATTTAATGATCTGCTGGCCTATGAAGAAATTGTTTACTCCCCTTTGGCTGCTAGCCTTGCTTGGACTCGCTTCCTGTCTTGGCTACAAGGAACTTCCGGTGGAATACGACTACAGTTACAAAGGGAATTTCAAGAAGTACCGGACGTTCGATATCATGAAGCCCGCCGGACTCAACGATACGACGATGGTCAATGACCTCATTGAGAAATCGATCGTCGCCCGGATGAAATTCCTCGGTTACCGTCAGGCATCCAACAAACCTCACCTGATCATCGGTTTCAAGATGTTCTCAGACAGCCTCAAATTCAACGGTTACAATCAGCCCGACATTGAGGAGTGGGTGCGCAACCAAAAAGAGGATCTCGAATACGATCCGCAGAAGTTCCATCTGAAGACCGGTACGCTGTTGATCCAGTTCTATGACCGCCGTCAGAATCGATCTATCTGGCAGGGGTATGCCACGACCATGTACGGCACCATCGACTTCAATAACTCCCGGCACCTGCGAAACGCTGTGATCTCCATTCTCGACAAATACCGTTTCTGGGCAGAAGGATTCCTGGAAGGCGGCGTCACCAGCATTGACGATCACGAATTGTGATTCCGCCGACCGGTCGTGTAATGTTCATCTGGCCGCAAATTTTCAAGGTAATTGCTGCCTGTTCATACCATTTTTAAAAAATAGTAACTACCTTTGCAGACCCAAAATCAAGCCCAAAAGGCGGTTTTTGGTCTTATCAGTCTTCCATTGCCAATTGGCAGCAAGGCTGGCAAGCGTTTTTTTGCAGGATTTTGAACTTGAAGGATATTGTCCGATGGTGTAACTGGCAACACGCCTGATTTTGATTCAGGAAAGTCCAGGTTCGAGCCCTGGTCGGACAACCCTGGAAATCCCGTTCAAAATTGAACGGGATTTTTACTTTGAATTCTTAACGACCCTCGGAAAGATCGTTACGATAAATTGTTTTTTTGAGCGATGGCTGTTAAACTCTTCAGTGGCAGGGCCACACGGTATCTGGCCGAAAAGATTGCTGATGCGTATGGCGAACCCTTGGGCGAAGTTGATTACCAACAGTTCAGTGATGGTGAAATGTCGCCTTTTATCGCCGAATCGGTCCGGGGTCACGATGTTTTCATTATCCAATCGACGTTCGCACCGGCTGACAACCTCCTGGAGTTGTTGCTGATGGTGGATGCGGCGAAACGGGCGAGTGCTCACAACGTCAATGTGATCATGCCTTACTTCGGATACGCGCGTCAGGACCGCAAAGACAAGCCGCGGGTGTCCATTGCCGCCAAGCTTATCGCGAACTTGTTGTCCGCCGCTGGAGTTGACAGGATCATGGCATGCGATCTTCACGCTGACCAGATACAGGGCTTTTTTGATATTCCCGTCGATCACCTGGACGGATCGTACATATTTGTCCCATATCTCAAGTCATTGAAATTGGATGACATCATGTTCGCCTCACCAGATGTCGGTGGCATCAAACGTGCGCGGAATTTTGCCAAGTTCTTCAATGCAGAACTGGCAGTATGCGACAAGTACCGGAAGGTCGCGAATAAGATCGAATCCATGCGGCTCATCGGTGAGGTTCAAGGCAAGGACGTAATCCTCGTCGACGATCTGGTGGACACAGCCGGAACCATCTGTAAGGCGGCAGCGCTGATCCAGGAAAACGGTGCGAAGTCGGTCAGAGCTATATGTACTCACCCTGTGTTGTCAGGTGAGGCATACGAGCGTATCGAAAAGTCGGCGCTGGCTGAGATGGTCGTAGCTGATACTATTCCCTTGAGGAACGGGGCGTCGAAGATCAAAGTATTGTCAGTATCCGATCTTTTCGCCAAGGCAATCCGGAAGATACACGACAACGAATCAATAAGCTCGCTGTTCATCAAACTGTAATACGAAGAACGGTGTAACACGGAAGTATTCAATTTAAACCATAATAACCATGAAAACTGTTGAGATTATAGGGTATCGAAGAGCAAATCTCGGCAAGACAAGTTCACAGAAACTGAGAGACGAAGGTCTCGTTCCTTGTGTGCTGTACGGAGGTGAAGAACAAATCCATTTTCACTCTCCGATGATCTTGTTCCGGGACATTGTTTACACAAACGAAGCACACTTTGTACACCTCAATATTGAGGGCGAAGAGTGCCAGGCGATTTTACAGGAAGTCCAGTTTCACCCGGTGAGTGAAATCATTCTGCACGCCGATTTCCTGAGGATTTCGGAAGACAGGAAAGTGAAGATGAACATTCCGATCAGACTGGTAGGCGAGGCTCCCGGTGTAACCAAAGGCGGAACGCTGGTGCGCAAGCGCGCCGCTCTGCGCGTACACGGACTTCCCAAGGACATGCCGGACCATATCGACATTGACGTAAGTTCTCTGGATTTTCACCACGCCATCAAAGTCGGCGATATCAAAATGGCGAATCTCGAGTTCCTGGACCCTAAGGCCGCCTCGATTGCCGTTGTAGAAGTACCTCGCGCTGCCAAGCTGCTTGAAGAAGCTGCTGCTGCCGCACCTGCCGGGGAGGGCGCTGCTGCTGCCCCTGCCGGTGACGCTGCCAAGAAAGAAGGAGGCAAGAAATAAGGTTCCGGTTACCGGCTTCCGGGTAACGGAAGCCGGCGACTGCAACTGAAAGCCAGATGAAATACCTGATCGCAGGACTTGGCAACATCGGGCCGGAATACGAACTGACCCGTCACAACGCAGGATTCCTGGTGCTTGATCATCTCGCCGACCAGCAAGGCGCTACTTTTGCGCCCTCCCGCCTGGCGGACAAGGCTGAATTCCGATACAAGGGAAGAACTATCCACCTCATTAAGCCGACCACTTATATGAATCTCAGTGGCAAAGCAATCGCCTATTGGCTTCAGGCGCTGAACATAACTCGCGAAAACTTGTTGGTGGTCGTGGATGAGATCGCTCTTCCATTTGGAACGCTGCGAATGCGTCCGAAAGGGAGCGCCGGCGGACACAACGGCCTTCGCAACATCGAGGAGATACTGGGCGACCAGGCTTATGCCCGGTTGCGGTTTGGTGTTGGCAGTGAATTCGGAAAGGGTCAGCAGGTAGATTACGTACTGAGTAATTTCGCACAGGAACAATTTGATGCGCTCCCTCCTCTCATGAAGAAGGCCAATGATATGATTCTCTCCTTCTGCTCCATCGGAATAGAAAAAACGATGACACAGTACAACGGGTAGTCGCTACCGTTCGCGAACTCCCGGGGCAACCCGGTCGCTACGCAAATTCCTCAAAAAGTGGCATTGATAACAAGATCCCGTGTCTCCTGGAATCTGTTTGTATATCGGAAGAATTCCGATGTTCGATCGAAACGGACAAAGTCCTTCGGTAACTTGATGGTGGCAATCTTCTTTTCGAGGAAGCCATCCTCCGGAATGCGACTGATCCGGTAGAGCCAGATCTCTTTGTCAACGACAACGGCGAGGATGTTGCCTTGTTTACCCTTTATCTTGCCGACCTGGAGTGCCGAAGGTCTCGCCAACTGCACCGACTCACAGGAAGGTTCGTCGAAAGTTTTCTTCGCATGTCGCAGGTCGACATATCCCCCGCCCAGCGATGCACGATGGTCGCCATGGAAGAAGTTTGGGAACTCAACGACGGTCATTCCGTGCTTCATACTCGTTTCAACGAACTTTCGCTTTCGCTGTAGCGTCGTCTTGCCCTCCAGGGTCATATCCATTCCCTGTCCGCCGCTGTGTCCGCTAGGCTGGTGGCTGTTCCGCGGAATGGGTTGCCCCGGCGCAAGCGCCTCCTTTACCCGCGTAACCCCGCCATCAACCGCGATTTGGTATATGTAAATCGGTGCAGTCTCCGCGAAATAGGGATTGATCAAAAGAAAAACTTCAGTGCTGTTATCTCCGTCGATATTGGAAATCGCCCAGTCGACCGTTCGAGGTTGAAATGCTTGCGACGAATCAGTAAACATTTCAAGGTACTCACTCTTGAGAATGTAGTTGAAGACCTTTTGCAGATCAGATGGCAGATCGGCCATAGTTTGCCCATGACTGGTAGACGCCAGAATCAGAGAGAAACAAACCGTCGCCAAGGTCTTCATGTTACGTGGTTAATGCCTGGTTCCGATCACCAGGTAACCGCGCCGCGATACGGCTAGGTCACCGCCGAAGTTCCTTCATACTCAGCCCATGCCTGGAGAAGAGCCTGGTAGAATAATTGCGGATCCTGGGCCCCGGAAACTGTAAACTTGTCGTTTATCAGGAAAAACGGCACACCCCGAACGCCAATGGACCGCGCGAGCGTCTCGTCTTCCCTGACCTTGTCTGCGAAAAGGTCGGACTCAAACACCTCCTGCACTTCCCTCTCCGGAAGACCGATTTCAACCCCCGCGGTGACGAGCGTGTCTCGGTCATCTATATTCTTCCCTTCCGTGAAATGAGCCCGAAAAAGGACTTCCTCGGCCTCGTTTCCAAGCCCTTTGGACTTCGCCAACTGAATCAGCCTGTGACCATTGAATGAGTTGGCCACTACCGCGTTGTCAAAATCAAAGTCAAGTCCCACTTCCCGGGCGATACCCCTCACCCTGTCATGCATGCTCGCGGTCTGTTCCCGGCTCATGCCCTTGATGTCCGATAAGTAATCATACGAATGCAGACCCGGTTGGGTTTTCAGATTGGGGTCCAGCTGAAAGCTCCGCCACACGACTTCTATCTTATCCTTCTGCGGAAATTTCGCCAGCGCCATCTCAAATTTTCGCTTTCCGATATAACAGAAAGGACACCGTATGTCCGACCAAATATTAACCTTCATTGCCATAATTCAATTTCGTATCAGTAGCCCGCTTTAATATAACTCCATCCTTCACTCTGACGGCGAACGATGTGGGCGATACCCGCGGGTATAGGCTTCGCCATTTGCGAAAGCTCGGAGAAATCCACCTTCTCCGCGCGAATCGTATTCTCACAAACCAGAAAGTCGACACCTTTTTCCTGAAGATCCTCCACGCGTTTGTGAAACGGGCCGTCCTTTAACAAGAGATCAATTCCATAACTATGAGTGACTACTTCTATCCGGACACCATTCATCGCTTCCAAAAGATTCATCAGCTGTCGCAACATCGATTTCTGAATAAACGTGTCGTTGTTCGACAGTTGAAATACCACCTTATATCCTTCATCAGTTTTCATTTTTGCATCATTCACGGCGCTTATCAGCGCCAAATTCTCGTATCACTTCTCCAATTCTCTCAATAGGTCGGTAAGATCAAGAGGACCTGATCTCCAAACATCGTCGTCAGGTGGAACCCGAGCAAGTCGCTGACGGGTTGTTCTGTGTTTCTCATATCATATTTCATTGCCATTATTCGTTGTCATCGCGCGATTGAGGCCGGATAATCAATCTCAGCGTGGGATCATTCGTCATAAACGACCATAACCAGCTGAACGCTAGCTTTGCTTTATTCCGGAAACTAGTGATAGGAATGAGGTGAATGAACAACCATACTAACCACGCGAAGAATCCTTTCATAAACCCTCGCGGCAGATCCACAACCGCCTTGTATTTTGAGATGATCGCCATTGTACCCTTGTCTTTGTATTGAAATGGCACCAGCGTTCTATCCTCCGCCGCCCGTTTGAAATTATCAGCCAGATGCTTGCCCTGCTGGATCGCAACGGGCGCCAGCATGGGATGCCCATCCGGATAGGATGCGTCTGTCGTCACCAGTGCGATATCCCCGATAGCAAATATGTTATCGGTGCCCATTATCTTGTTGTGCTGGTCCGCCAGGATGCGTTTCCCGCGTCCGAAGGAATCACCGGGAAGACCCGGTATTTCACGGCCGACTACACCCGACGTCCAGATCAAAGCCTCTGTCGGGATTCTTTCTCCATTTCCCAATATTACATTTCCATCAACGTAATCCTTAACCGCTACATTCAGCTTAACCTGGACACCAAGCTTTCGCAGTACCAGGGTTGCCTCCATTTGTGAACGCTTACTCATCGGCCCAAGCAGATGAGGCCCGGCCTCGATGAGATAGATCGCATTGTTGACCCGAGGTATCTCGGGATATTCCTTTGGTGCGATCGTGTGTGCCATCTCGGCTAACATACCCGCTACTTCGACACCACTTGGTCCGCCCCCGGCAATCACGATATTCAACAATCGTGTTTGCTCCTCCGGATCGGAACTACGCGCAGCTCGCTCCATATTGAGCAATAAGTGATTTCGAAGATTCGTTGCATCTGTTATTGTCTTCAGCGGGTGTGAGTTTTCCTTCACATTCTCCATTCCGAAGTAGTTGCTTTCGGTACCGAGTGCCAGAACCAGGTAATCATATTCAAGTGTCCCCGAATCGGTCTCAATACTATTCCGGTCCGCATCCACCCGCAGGAGTTGTCCGAGATGAAACCTCAGGTTCTCCTTCTCCTGAAACAACCTGCGAAAAGGATAACTGATGTTCGATGGCTCTATGAATGCCATACCAACTTGATACAACAACGGCGTAAAGGAGTGATAGTTGAAGCGGTCAACCAAAGTAACCCCAAACCGCGAGTCGTTGGCCAATTGCTTGACCAGGTTGATTCCACCGAATCCACCTCCGACTACCACTACTCTTTTCGGCCTTGCATCCATCGCGTTCCTTTTCTAATTATTGTGCCAGATATCCGCCATCTACCGGATAGTACCCACCTGTTACAAAGGAAGCTTTATCGGAGGCTAGCCACGCGATCAATTCACCGACTTCATTTGCTTCTCCCAATCGTCCAATGGGGTGGAGTGCTACAAGAGCCTGACGAGTTGCATCGTCCAGCGCATCCAGAAGCGGGGTGTTAATATATCCCGGCCCGATCGAGTTCACACGAATCTTCTTATCAGCATACTCGAGAGCTGTAGCTTTTGTCAGCCCAACCACGCCGTGCTTCGCAGCCACATATGCGGGCGAACCTTTCGTACCGGCATGTCCCAGAATAGAGGCGACGTTGATAATGCTTCCGCCCTTCTCAAGCATCGCACCAATCTGATAACGCATACCGTAAAAGACACCGGAAAGATTGATATCGATCACCTTTTGCCAACCGTCAACCGGGTATTCACCGGTCATCGCTAACGGCCCACCAATACCTGCGTTGTTTACCGCGATATCCAATCGACCGTACTTCTTCAGCGTTTGCTCCACGAGTGACAGATTGTCTTCTGCTTTCGATGAGTCAGCGCGAACGAAGAATGCTTCACCACCTGATTTCTTGATTGCTTCGACGCCACGATTCCCGTTCTCTTCGGAAATATCGGATATCACCACCTTAGCACCCTCGCGAACAATGGCCTCGGCAGCAGCGAGGCCAATCCCTGACCCGGCTCCTGTAATTATTGCTACCTTGTCCTCTAACGTCTTCATGTCATATCGTTTAATATTCAATAACCTAATTCAAATTGACAGCAAGGAGATCTATCCTTTCTTAACTACCTGGATCTCCGCTAACAGTTTGACATCCTCGCTCACAAGAACTCCACCGGTCTCCAGTGCAGCGTTCCAGTTGAGATTGAAGTCAGTTCGATTGAGCTTTCCGCTAAGCGTGAACCCTGCTTTCTCATTTCCCCAGGGATCCTTGCCAATACCACCGAACTCGACGTCGAAAACCAAAGGTTTCGTTACTGCGCCAATGGTCAGATCTCCGTGCAACACATAGTCTTGATCGCCCTTCTTTTCAAATCGCGTAGAGACGAATTTGATCTGCGGGTACTTTGATGCATCGAAGAAATCCCCTGATTTCAAATGCGTATCTCTGTCTGTGTTGTAGGTAGTAATGCTGTCTGTATCTGCTGTAAACTTGATAACTGCAGTTGTGAAATCATCGCCATCTGTTTCTACTTCGGCATCGAACTTTTCAAACGCACCCGAGACATTTGTTATCATCATGTGCCGCACCTTGAATCCAACTTCGCTATGCGTAGGATCAACGGACCACTTTGTTCTTTTTTCTGCTTTTGTTTCCATAGTTAGTTTGTTTTTTGTTATTGATAATGAGACAAAGGTAGGCCCGAGTATGCCCGAAGGTCGTTGAACTAGGTTAAGAAAATCATACCGTATCAAATAATATAGAACCAGGGCAGGCGTGGTATTTGTGTAATACCGTTTTTATTAATCTGGATTAACGCCTTCTTCTCGCACACGCTGTACCTTTGACTCATTAAAACAAAGCAGCTATGGAAAAGATACTAGGAATTCATCACATTACCGCCATCGCTGGCAATGCGCGACGGAATCACGATTTCTATACGAACGTCATGGGTCTTCGTCTGGTGAAGAAGACGGTCAATTTCGACGATCCGGGCACTTATCACTTTTATTTCGGAGATGAAGTGGGATCACCTGGCACCATTCTCACCTTCTTTCCATGGGAAGGCGTTACGAGAGGGAGGCAAGGAAGCGGCATGACCACTGATATTGGTTACGCTGTTCCGTCTGGCAGCCTGCCGTTCTGGACCGAACGATTGAAGAAAGAGAACGTGCAGATCACCGGC
Source organism: uncultured Roseivirgaceae bacterium (assembly GCA_964438975.1). Lineage (GTDB taxonomy): Bacteria > Bacteroidota > Bacteroidia > Cytophagales > Cyclobacteriaceae > Chryseosolibacter. The sequence continues at coordinate 43,535 of CAYTMU010000017.1, forward strand.
AGTGGCGAGCGGATGGGTGAAGAGTTCTTGTCGTTTGACGATCCCGATGGTTTGCCGCTAACGCTTATCGTCCCGGCAACGGTCGATGCGAGAAAACCCTGGGAAACAGCGGAAGTTAAAACAGATATAGCCACACGTGGATTCCATAGTGTCACACTCTCCCTGCGATCCGTGTCCGAGACTTCACGGGTGCTCACCGACATCTTCGGCTATTCACTCAAAAAGCAGGACGGCAACCGATACCGTTACAGCACCGAGGCAGTGCAGGGCGCATCCCTGGTAGATCTGCTTGAGGTCCCGGATGTCCCCCGGGCAGTGAACGCAGGAGGCACTATTCACCACGTTGCGTTCCGTGTGGCAAATGAAGACGTCCTCATGCATTTCAGAGAAAAGATACTGGAGTCCGGGCTCAACATCACAGAAAAAATAGACAGAAACTACTTCTTCTCACTGTACTTCAGAGAGCCGGGCGGTGTTCTGTTTGAAATCGCGACTGACAATCCGGGGTTTGCAGTAGATGAGCCAGTAAACGAACTAGGCTCGAGCCTGAAACTTCCTCCGCAGTACGAGACTCGTCGATCTGATATTGAGAGCGTACTCCCGTCGCTTACATAGTGTCGGCTAACGCCTTCGATTGTTTAACAAAACCGGATTAACAAAAAACCGTTATATGAACGACATCCAATTACAACTCAATGACACAGGCCGTGGTGCCTTCGTTCTTGAGAACGCTGGCGAACGTTTCGCTGAAATGGAAATCGGCATCCGGAATGGCAACCTTACGGTATACCATACGGAAGTTGTCGAAGCAATGAAAGGTCAGGGTGTGGCATCAAGGCTACTAAAGGAGATGGTGACTTATGCCCGGGCGAACAGTCTCAAGGTAATCCCACTATGCCCTTACGTGCTGGCTCAGTTTAAACGACATCCCGAAGAATACGCGGACATCTGGAACAAGACCTGGCACGCGCGCGACTCACACTAAAATACTGACTCCATGCATAGTAAAGATCTGCGACTGGCAGGCAAGAACATCGACGAAGCTACCCGTGTACTCATTCTGCTGCACGGTCGGGGCGCACAGGCGGAAGACATTCTAAGTCTTGCGCAAGTCCTGAACGTTGGAGACTTTTCGCTTATCGCGCCTCAAGCCACAAATAATACCTGGTATCCATACTCGTTTCTTGCGCCGCCGCAACAGAACGAACCCTGGCTTTCTTCCGCATTACAAATGCTCGATAATGTCGTCGATGATCTCATAAGCCGGGGAATACTTTCCGAGAACATATACTTTTCGGGGTTTTCCCAAGGGGCTTGCTTAACCCTCGAATTTGCGACACGCAATGGGAGACGGTGGGGAGGTGTTGCAGCCTTTGTCGGGGGATTGATCGGAGACCGTATCTATCGGGAGAACTATAGTGGAGACTTTGCCAGCACGCCCATATTCATCGGCACCAGTGATCCCGATCAGCACGTGCCGGTGACACGCGTTATTGAGACAAGTGACCTCTTGCGGGAGATGGGAGCCACCGTAGAGCAGAAAATATACCCGGGCGCAGGTCATGCGATCAGTCAGGACGCGATCCGAAGTGCAAACGCATGGGTTTTTACGAATTGATAAGTAAAACCATCAAAACAGCTACGCCGGAGTAGCAGGACACCAAAGTTCTGTCTAATTTTCCGTTATGAGCATACTGTATCCCTTCGAGTTATTGGGGACCTTCTTTTTTGCGATTTCGGGAGCGCTTGCCCGACAGGACAAACAGGACGATATATTCGCCGCTGCCTTTATGGGCTTCGTCACGGCCATCGGCGGCGGAACTCTCCGGGACATCATGCTGGGGAGCTACCCCCTTGTATGGATAGGTGATATCAACTTTTTGTATGCTATCCTGGCTGGCGTAATAGTTGCATACTTCGCCTTCAAAATACTCAACCGACTCCGGCGAACGCTTATGCTGTTCGATGCACTTGGAATATCGTTCTTTACCTTGCTGGGTGTCGAAAAGGCGCTGAGCCTTGGAGTAAAGCCTGAGATCGCTGCTATCATGGGTATGTTTACAGCTGTGATGGGCGGGGTGATACGAGATGTGCTTACCAACGAAACTCCGATTATTCTAAGAAAAGAGATCTACGCAACCGCGTGTCTGGCTGGTTCAACCCTCTACCTACTGCTTCATAAAGCTGGTGTGGAGAGAAATATCAATATGATAATCGCCATCTCACTCATCTTCGTGATCCGCATTCTAGCGATAAAATTCAAACTCGCCCTGCCGGGATTCAGGAAATAGTACGCTGCGGCCGCGCCGGCTTTTGCCGGGCCATCCGCGACCGGATCTTGCTGAGAAACTCCGGTGTAATACCGAGATATGATGCAATATTGTGCTGAGGAACACAGGAGGGGATGGTCGGATACTTCTCCAGAAAACTCAGATATCTCTCTTCCGCTGTAGCACTCATGTTGTCAATAAGTCGCTGCTGATTTGCTATCAGTGCATTCTCAACCAAAATTCGAAAGAAGCGTTCGAACTTTGGCACCTTCAGGTACAGCAGGTTCTGGTTTTCGCGAGAAAGGATGAGAACCTGAGAATCCGCGACCGCCTGTATATTAAGCATAGCCGGTTTTTCGGAGAGAAGACTGTACATATCGGCGATCCACCAGTCCGGAATAGCAAAACTCAGAATGTGTTCCTTTCCATCGCGATCAACCGTAAAGCCTTTGAGTGCGCCGTCGATCACGAACGCCGAATTTCGACAAACCTCACCCGCCTCGAGATACAGTTTCCTTCTCTGCAACGTACGTGGTTCCAGGAGCGAAAGGAAAAATGATCTTTCATCTTCATCCAGGGAAATATGCCTGGCTATGTTTTTCAAAATGAGGTCTGTTTGCATCCCGAAACGGCTTCAGTCAAACATACTGAATTAAACCATGCCTTGCTACCTCAACTGCGGGGGGCGGCTCACCCTGGGTCCGATGCCGGCGTACTACCCTGTACGGATTGCACTTCACCTCCGATAAGACTGCGAATTTTCTTCCGCTCACCAACAATCCATACGATATCGCCCCACTGAAAAACAAAAGACGAATCGGGGTTAAGTATACGCTCATTACCGCGTTCGATGCCGATAACAAGTCCGTTTGTTCGTTCCCGCAAGCCGGAATGGCGTATAGTCTTGCCGTTCAACTTTGTGTGTTCATCCACGACAATCTTCTTGAGGGCGATCTCATCGATGTCGAGGTCCTGCGCGTCACTCTCCTCCAGAGAATCAAACACAGGTTTGAAAGCCTGGAGTTGGTCGTCGGTAGCAATAAGTCCGACACCATCGAAGGGGAGCAGTATCGCCTTGCGGGTCGGGACATGAATGAGTCGATCACCGCGTTTGATATAGACGATATTAATCCCGTAATGTTCACGCCAGGCGAGTTCAGCCAGGGATTTGCCGACGTAAGGTGCCTGCGGAGCCACTTCCAGTTCAACGATGTGAGCGTCCCACGGCACAAGATTCGATTGGATCGCTTCGGTCCTGCGCCGCATGTTTGCGGACCGGGAATTATCCGCGGCTTCGGCATTTTCACGGGCGTTAAGATTCGAAAGAAAACGTATCTCGATGCGATCGTAAAACCGCTGAATCCGCTTTCCAAAGATCACGAGTACTGTTATGACAATGGGAACAGCGATAAGCGTCGCTACCTGCGTAGAGAAGAAAGCAAACACGAGCATTGCGATGTAGAGTACGCCCAGCAGGACGCGGAAGATCTCGATCAGCAGCAGAGGACCGCGGCTGTAACGCTTCTCCAGCCAGAGTTCCTTGTAAGCAAGTTTTAACGGGCGCCGCGCCATCAGCGCCCATAAGAATGGCGCCGCAACAGCCAGTGAGATGATCAGGCCGATGACATCCTCGGCAAACGAAGCTTCAAAGTAGCTGTCGATCCACGGCCTTACAAAATTGAGATTGATGTAGAAAAGACCGATGAGCACCAGGCTGTTGCTTGCGAGTATTCTTCCATACGACATAAGCACAGGCTTCCATCCCGTCTCTGCCTGAATCTTCTGGGTACTGACCGAATAGGTGTTGATGTTCCTCACCCATCGCTTGGGTAGGACTCGTTGCAACGTCTCCGAAACAAAGTCGGACGATTTGATCAGGTATGGCGTTGTAAACGTCGTAATCGCCGAAGCGCCAACGGCGACGGGGAACAGAAAATCGGATATCACACCAAGTGAAAGCCCAAGCGTGGCTACAATAAACGCGAACTCCCCGATCTGCGCCATACTCATCCCGACCTGTACTGACTGCTTCAACGGCTGGCCTGAAAGCAGTGCACCAAGTGTTGTGCTGAACAGTTTTCCGAATAGTGTCAGCAACGTGACCAAAAACACAGGAATACCGTATTCGACGATTGCCTGAGGATCGATCATCATTCCTACAGACACAAAGAACACCGCAGCAAACAGATCTTTGACCGGCTGAATGAGGTGTTCGACCTTCTCCGCGGATGTCGTTTCCGCAATGATCGACCCCATAATGAACGCGCCGAGTTCTGCTGAGAACCCCACCTGAGTGGCAAGGACAACCATACCAAGACAAAGTCCCAGGGTAAGAATGAGGAGCGTCTCGCTATCGAGGAGATTCCGCGTCCTTTTCAAGAGCGTCGGTATGAGAAATATTCCGGCCACAAACCAAAGACCGAGGAAGAAGACCAGCTTGAGAACGGTAAACACGATTTCGCTGCCTTCGAATTGTTGTGTGACGGCAATAGTCGACAGGAGCACCATCAATAGAATAACCACAATGTCTTCGACCACCAGCACCCCGAATACGATACGCGCGAATTGCTTGGTCTTTACTCCCAGCTCGTCGAATGCCCGAATGATGATGGTCGTTGAAGAACTTGCGAGCATCCCCCCGAGAAACAGGCTATCCATCTTCGACCAGCCCATCCAAATCCCTGTGTAGTAGCCAGCCACGGTAATGAATATGATCTCAACGAAAGCGGTGATCGAGGCCTCGCCACCTACCCGCATCAGTTTCTTGAAACTGAATTCCAGACCGAGGCTGAATAGAAGAAAGATCACGCCGATCTCGGCGAGCGTTTCGATGTTAGCCGTATCCGCCACGGTCGGAAGAAGCCGAAAGTGGGGTCCTACCAAGAAGCCTGCAATAATATATCCCAGGACAAGCGGTTGCTTGATACGTCTGAAAAGCAACGTCGTGATCGCACCGGCGATCAATATCAGCGCTAGATCCTGTATAAGTGGTGGCAGGTGGCCCATCCAGAAAACGTTTTAAAAGTCGAATTTTGTTCTGCGCGTGGCAGCCCGATTCACCCGAGCCGAAAAATACAAATTCTCAGGAGAGATTTTCAGGGCAATACACAAATTAACGCGAAGGATATACGCCATCTCTCTGTTGCCAACGCCAACCGATCCTCGGGAACTTTCCTCTCATCACACTCGATCGAAGCTGTCGAACGGTCGGAACGCCCTTGCGTCACGCGAGCCATGGGTATGTCGTCAAGTTAAACAATTCCGACGAAATGGAACAGGGGCGAAACGGACATATTTGAATTCGCGTACCTGCGATTGGACTGCGGGGCAACCGCAAACACCTTCACGGGCTTGTGGCATGCCGATCGATTGCCTAACTTGTTGAGGCCGTCTTCGGGACCTGGTATGACCGTATGCTGAGCTTCGGTTAGTGAGGGGAGACGAAGCACAAACAAAACACCAAATGAATCGCACTATCAATACCCTGCTTGCTTGCCTGTTCGTCAGTTGCACAGCATTCGGCCAGGCTCCTGAATTGTGTCAGGGGCGCTACTACACCGAAGAACAGGGAGCAGCAAAACTCGCCACGCTCCAAACGCGGCTGAGAACGCGCGCTGACTGGCAGGCGCGGGCCGACAGTCTGCGGACCCATGTACGGAAAGGCATGGAACTCGAAATTCTGCCCGTGCGTACCCCTCTGAATCCACGGTTCCGAAACAAAAAAAAACTGGATGGATATACCGTTGAGTCAGTCGCATTCGAAAGTCTGCCTGGGTTCTTTGTAACCGGCAATGTTTATCGCCCCACGGGAAATCATAAGAAAGAATCACTCGCTGTGGTTCTCATGCCACATGGTCATTTCCCCAAGCCTGAAGACTATGGACGATTTATGCGTGATGTCCAATACGGAGCCGCGGCAATGGCGCGAATGGGAGCAATCGTTCTTGCTTATGACATGGTGGGATGGGGCGAAAGTGTTCAAGTCCCGCACAAGCACGAGAAGGTTCTCGCCTTTCAGACGTGGAATAGCATGCGAGCAATCGATTTCATGTTAACGTTTCCGGAAGCAGACCCCGATCGCATTGCGGTAACCGGGGCGTCGGGAGGTGGAACGCAAGCCTTCATGCTTGCAGCGCTCGATCATCGAGTGCGAGTAGCCATACCGGTGGTAATGGTATCCGCGCACTTCTTCGGCGGATGCTCGTGTGAAAGCGGAATGCCGGTGCACAAGAATGGCAACACTGTTTACACCAATGCCGAGATCGCGGCGTCTATCGCACCCCGACCCTTGCAATTGATCTCGAATGGGAATGACTGGACGAAAAACAGTGAAACGGTAGAATATCCGTTCACAAAGCATATCTATGGTCTCTACGGACAAGCCTCGCAAGTGGAGCTCGCTCACTTTCCCACAGAAGGGCACGACTACGGCAAGAACAAGAGGCGCGCAGCCTATCAATTCCTGTCCCAGCATCTCGGCCTCGACCCGACCAAGGTACTACGGGAAAGCGGTGAAGCGAATGAAAGTTTCGTATCGATCCTACAGCAGGACGACCTCTCCTTCTTCAGTTCTGAAGAACTCGAACAACTCACAAAAGGGGAAGTTGTCTACCAGACATTTCTGGAAACCAAACAAAAGAACCGGGTCGAATAGGCGAAGCCTGCTGACCAACTGGCGCAAGGTTTTTGCCATCTCTTGACAATTGTGACCCTGTTTTTGTAATGCAACCGGATGAAGTTGCACAACGGGGGCATTTTCTGCAATCCACGCGTAAACCACTACCACCCTGGCTCAAAAATCATCATAAGTATGCGCTTCCTTCCCATGTAAGAATTGGCCGTTTCCTCCCACGAGCCTGGCGATCCAAATTCATAAGTTTGCTATTGGAGATTTATTGATGAAATTCGTCTTACTATTCGCGATACTCGTCACCAGTGCATTGTCCGGCCAAGGTCAGAACCTCCGGGATCTTACCAGGCAACTCCAGAAAGCTGATTCCGATTCGACTAAAGTACACGCGTATCAGCAGCTGGCCCGGCACTACGAATTCAGTCACATGGATTCGGCGCTTCACTATGCGCAAGCCGGACTTAGTTTCACGGTCGAGAACCGATATCCGAAGGGGCAGGCATTGTTGACAAGAGTTCTCGCACAGATTCTTGAGCGACACGGGATGCTCGACCAGGCTCGCGACCATTACCTGGAAGCACGCGGAATCTACGCCGAACTGGAAAATCAGCAAGGCGTTGCCGCAACGACGAACGGATTAGGCGTTGTTGCAGGCCGTACAGGCAAATACGATGAGGCCACCCGTTATTTTGTAGAAGCTCTAACCCTTTACGAATCGATCAACCACCCGGTCGGCATCATACAAACGAACATCAAACTCGGCGTTGTCAACGACTATCTCGGAAACCTCGACAAGGCGCTCGAATATTATCTCAAAGCGGAAGAACTGAATACCGGCACCCCTTCATCCGACGCAACGCTCACGCTGCTAAACAACATCGGTGTCATTTACGGGAAAAGGAATGATCTTCGCACTGCCCTGCGGTATTTCCAACGCGGAGTCCAGGCATGCGATCCCGCGAAGAACCCAGGCATCCACATCACGTTGCTGAGCAGCCTCGGCATTGCCTATGACAAACTCGGCAGCGCAGACTCGGCGTGGCACTACCAACAGCAGGCACTCTCTCTGGCACGGCGATATGATCTTCCCGAGGAAGAATCCAGGTCGCTCGTCAATCTCGCCGAACTCGTCAGCGTTTCCGACCCCGATCAAAGTCTCCAATTGCTCAATCAGGCACTCACTATCGCACACCGAATCCGCCACCTCATCCTCATCACTGAGGTTTATGAAGCGATGATCCAACAATACAAGCGACGTAACCAGTACAAGATCGCCATGCAGTTATCTGAGAAACGGCAGCAGCTCAGGGACAGCATTTTCAGCGTGGAAAAAACCCGTGAGATCGCTAACCTCCAGGCAACTCAAGAACTCGCACGCCAGGAAAATGAAATCAAACACCTCGCTCTTCAGAACGAGAAGTCGGTTGTTCAGCGGAACATCATGTTCGGTATCGCCGTCATCTCCCTGATCGTAATCGTTATCGTTTGGTTTTACAACAACCGGGTTTCGAACCTCAATACTCAGCTGATCCGCAAACAAAACGAACTCAAAGCTTCAAACGATATTAAGGACAAGATCTTCTCCGTCCTCGGTCATGATCTGCGCGCTCCTCTGAACCGCGTCATCGGGTTGCTGAGTATGCTGGCCCTCAAGCATGAAGACGAAGAAGAGTCCACCATTATCAAGAAACTCAAAGAGCAATCTATTGGAACACTCGAAACGCTCGACAGCTTGTTGACATGGGGACATAACCAGTTGAAGGGAATCCGTTTGGACCAACAGGTCCTGCAGGCGAAGGATCAGATTCACAAAAGTATCAGGCTGTCTGACGACTACGCTGCGCAAAAAAGGGTACGGATCGTCGACAACATCTCGCCGGATATTCACGTGCAAGTCGACCCTTCGCATTTTGATTTCGTGATGCGCAACCTTTTGTCAAATGCGATCAAATTCTCCCATCCCGGGGGGATCGTAACAATCGATGCGGTCAGATTTTCGGATGAAGTAATCTTCAGTATCACAGATTCAGGTGTCGGTATTCCCGAAGGAATTCAGGGCAACATCTTTGCAGCTGATAATGAAAGCATCCTGGGCACCTGGAACGAGAAGGGTACGGGAATAGGATTGATGCTCTGTCAACAATACATCGCCGAAAACAGAGGAAGAGTTTGGGTCGAAAGCAAGGAAGGCGAAGGAGCGACCTTCTTCTTCTCACTAAAACACAAACAACCCGTCAGGGTCGACGCGGAAGCGCCGCACAATGCGCCTGAAACAGTTGGTGCTGTAGGCGTGTAAGTCTTCTATTCTTTCCGATAACTTTCCCTGACTGCTTTGAATTCAGACCCCGCTTTCCATCGAGGCCAGTCGCTACCCGATGCGAGCTTTGCACCCACACGGAAGAGCAATCTCAAATCATCTATACCGCCTTCGAAGTTCATCCGGGTTGTGTCAAATTCATCTGAAGGCTGGTGGTAATTCTTCTGTGTGTAATCAGTCTTCAGTGACTGTCCGTACTCCTTACCCTTTCCGACGAAGTCGCTTCCGGTTTTTAGATAGAGCGCGGGCACACCAATTCGGGCGAAGTTGAAGTGATCGGACCGAAAGTAATATCCTTTTTCGGCCTCATCGTCCGGAACGACATATCTTCCCACAGCTTGTGCTTCCGCGCGGAGGTAATCCTCCATGTCTGACTGACCGCTGCCGACGACCATTACATCGTTCATTTTTCCGTAGGGATTGATCCCGTCCATATTGATATTCGCAACTGTCTTTTCTTTGGGATAAACAGGGTTTTCCGCGTAGAAAGCCGATCCCCACAACCCCTGTTCTTCCGCCGTCACCGCAAGAAACACGACAGTGCGTTCAGGACCACCCTCGACATTCTTGAAAGCCCGGGCAATCTCCAGTAGCCCGGCCGTACCACTCGCGTTATCGAGCGCGCCATTGTAGATGCTGTCGCCCGATGCATCCGGGCGTCCTATTCCCACATGGTCCCAATGCGCCGTATAAATAATGTACTCATCCGGGCGTTTACTTCCGCTTACTTGACCAATTACATTATAGGATTTGTCGTAACGAACCTGCAAGTCCATAGAGAAACTCGCACTTGCACCAAGGTCAAATCCGCGGAAGCCACGCCTCCGCGCTTCCGCCTGCGTATGGTTGAAATCGCGTCCCGTAGCATGAAAAATCTCTTCAATTGCCGGTTTGGTGATCCAGCCGGTGCCTTCGCTTGTATAGACGTCCTTGCCTCGCGGATCCAGGTATAAGTGCGCCGCGTTCCAGCCATTCTGTAACACCTGGAATGGATAACCGGCCGGCACTGTGTTGTGTATCACCAGGCAACCCTTTGCTCCTTGCCTTGCCGCCTCTTCGAACTTGTAGGTCCACCGACCATAGTACGTCATCGTATTCCCTTTGAAAAAGGTCGTATCATCGCCACCAAAGCCCGGATCGTTTACCATCACTACCACGATCTTGTCCTTGACGTCAAGACCTTCGTAATCATTCCATTCGTACTCAGGAGCTACCACACCGAATCCCGCAAATATCATCGGCACATTCTTCCATGTTACATTGGGTTGCGTGCGCTGCGAACTGATCGTGAAGTCGTGAAAGCCACGTAGCCTGATCGGACCCTTCGCAGTGGTGACTGTCATCACCGAATCAGCTTTGGGGGTGATCTCCACCATTGGCACTTCCTGCAAATAACTATCACCGTTGCCAGGTTCGATTCCAATCTCGCGAAACTGTGTCTGAAGATACTCCAACGTCTTGCGCTCCCCTTCTGTAAACGGAAGGCGCCCCTGAAAGTCGTCCGATGCCAGGATGCGCACGTGCGCCTCCATTCCCCGGAGTGTGATCGCTTCCGATGCATCAGTCAGAGTTCTTCCCCCGGGTCCACAGGAAAATAGCACGGTTGCAACCAGAAGAAATGTCAGGAAACGCTTGAAAGAAGTCATGTGTGATCGGGGTTGATGGATACGTACGGGCAGTCACTAGCTTTGCAAGAATACCCGTCGAAGGGTAAATGCAAGCCAAATTAAGATATTTTTTTCGAATTCACAGATAACCGGAGGCGCAGGCGTCAGCCGCGCAGCGGGATCATCAAAGGGCTATAACGCATACCCCTACCGTACCAAAGACGGTGGGAAACGCGTCAGAAGAAGTAATCGGTTCAGTCAGACTGAAAGCCAGGAGTAGATCGTGAGGATAATAAAGACCGTTATGACAAATACTGCTGTGATGTCCTTACCTCTATAGTACGTTTTCATGGATTTTGGATTTTCTTGGTTACGTCATTAGTTTTTGGGTTTGGGTTTGACGAATTATCGGGTGGTTTTAGTCTCAGTTTTTTTTGGATTGGTCGGAGTTGCCTTCTCGATGTGCACAGGCAGGCGGGGAATGACAGCCGTGAATACGGAGCCCTTACCGGGTCTGCTTTTCACGCTGATAGTACCCTGAAGCAAGTCGACCGCTTTCTTCGTGATTGAAAGACCCAGGCCCGCTCCCGCAATCGAACCCGCGGCTTCGCCACGGACAAATGGTTCGAATATTTTTACCAGTTCGTCCTGCGGAATTCCCATCCCCTCGTCCCTAACCTCGATGGTGACTGTGTCACCCTCATCGAGTACCTGAAGCGATACCTTTTCCCTTCCAGGCGAGAACCGGATCGCATTGGTCAGCAGATTGACGACAATACTTTTCAGGAGCTTCCCGTCAGTGACAAGAACTCCGAGATTGCTTGTTGAAACACAAATATGGTGGGAGTGCTTGCTCACACGCGTGACCTCCCCAACAGCCTCTTTGACGAAGTCGTCAAGGGCGATCTCGGCATGTTCGAGCTTCCGTCCCAACTCTGACTTGCTATAGTTCAGGACATCTTCCAGGAAGTTGCTGACATAATTGACATGCTTCTCGATCACCTCAACCTTCTCGTTCAGTTTCTTCTTACCGATAGTACCGGCATTTTGCTTGATGAAGCTCGTCGCTACATCTATAGATGAAAGCGGGCTGCGGAATTCATGTGATGCAATTGATGCTAGTCGGCTTTTCAGTTCTATCGCCTCTTTCTCCTTCTTCAACACCTGCTGCAACTCCACCGTCTGATTCTCGACCTGTTTCTCAAGGGCCCTCCTTCGGGCGGCCATTTCAGTGATATCCTGACCAACCAAAGTAGCACCGATAACGTGCCCGTTCGCATTTACACGAGGGGTGGCGCTGAGCATTACAATAACTTCGCCTCCCGACTTGGTCTTCATCGGGAACTCGCAAGTTCCCATGACTTCATTTTTCAGGATGCGGTCCATCAGACGCAGAAAGGTAACCGTATCCTGTTCGTTGAGCAGGATATCGCAAACCCGACCAGATAATACTTCTGCTTTTGAGAAGCCCGTCAGATCGGCACAGAAAGTATTCCAGTCAACGATGTAGCCCCGGCTATCTACGCTGAAGATCACCGCATAAGCCTGCTCCAGCAGATTATCAAAATCGGCAGTAGCCTTGCGGATGCGTCTTTCAGACAGCTTGCGGTTAGTAACGTCCTGTGTAATGACATTGACGTATTTCAGTTCCTTACGGGATCCGAGAACCGGAACGAAACTTACCTCCAGGAACACATTAGCGCCTAAGGATGTAGTCGTCTCAACGAAGTTCTTGATGGGTTTCTTATGGCGCCGGAGCCCCAAAAGAATATCGCTGACCACTTCTCTTCGCTCCTCGATGACCAAGCCCGCGAAATCAGCTCCAATCTCCAGTGGCTTCTCCGAAATTGATTTCTGGATCCTCACTGCCTCCTTATTGAACAACACGACCTGACCACAGGAATCAAGAATAATCAGCGAATCGGTCAGGTTATCAAGCAAATCTTTCAGCACATCCATTTTTCAGTTCCAGTTTACACCTTCAATTTGGCAGACGCCTTAGCAGAAAAAGAAAATAGAGAGGGTCTTGGGATCGAAAGGGACTTCTTTGTGTCTTCTGCGGTCTCAATTTCATTTTCTTCTTCTGCAGGGCGTCGGCCCAGTCCACCGAAGTCGCCATGTTACTGATCTACCTTACATAAGCCCCATGCTCAGTCGATCCATGGCAACTCCGGTTTCGGGTTTTGAAAGGGTAAGGGCATCGCTGATGCCTTTTTTTGCCAAGTAAGGGCGAATCGGTCGCTTCCACGCATTTTCTTTCCGAATGGCACCAAATAGTTTCCCAATGGGCCGAATTTCTTTCCGAATCACTCCGTGTGCTGACACCAGGACGAAAACTGACTTGCTACGTCACGTGTATTCGAAACCAGCGCGATCTCGCCGTCAGGCGAATCCGTTGCCGTAACTCTTGAATCCACCGCCTTGGACTCCTGTTTTATCTCACGATGGGGCATTTCAACCTGAAAAACCACGGCCATGGTCACCTTTCCGGCCTTCCGAGTGCCTGCAAGAGCCCCGTGGGTGTCGGGATTGACTACCTCCAACATACCCGATGGATCACGCGCTAGCTGGGGATAGACTGCTTCGTCGGTTTGGTCACATGAACAGGCACTTAGCTGGCCAACAATCCCCTGCATCGTCTGAAACAGGTCGGTATTGGCCATCGTGTTATTCGCGGGTGTAGCAGCTGTCAAATGATGATTTTCGTTTGCACGGAGCACACCGTTCAGAAGGAATGCTGCATTGATCAAAAGTGAAAGCACTAGCGCAACCGACCAGATTCGCGAGTACCACGATGACTTGGCTTTCTGAATCTTAGGCCTGCGCATCTCACGGACCAGCCGTTCGACGATGTGGTCAATTCCCTGCTCGGCATTCACGGCAAACCGGTCAGCCATCAGCAGGTCCCGTTGCTTCAGTTCATCGGGGGTGATGTTGTATAGGACGGGGAGTATCACCTTGTGCTCCTCAATTTCCTTGGCTAACAGGGTGTAAAATTCCCGGATAGTCCAGTTCTTGGCGAGATACGTCGGACTCAAGATTACGATCCCATACCGCGATCGGTGCAAGCCGTTTTCAATAGTCTTTTCTATACTGTCGCCGACTCCCAGTTCTTTACCGGAATACCAGATCCGCAGGCCTGCCTGTTCCAATCTGGCGCATAGCTCATTTGCAATCGGAATTTTATCCTCAACAGCGTGAGAGATAAATGCATCATAATCATACTTGTGTTGCCGCATTGTGTGTGTGTTTGGTGAAAAAAAGACAATGCGCAACGCTCCGGCAAAAGAATTTTCCGAATGGCCGTATATTCTTTCCGACTACTTCAAAAACGTCAGTCGAGTCATCAGTTCATCGCGCATACTCTTGCTCATTTCCAGGGAATACTGGCGAATGCGGACCATATTTCCTTCAATAGCCGTCACCTTGTTGACGTTTACAACATAGGAGCGGTGGATCCGGATAAAGTCGTTGTGTTGGATCTGCTGAAAAATATGGCTCATACTGAGTGTCTGGAGATAGGTCTTCTTTTCCGTCACAATACTGCAATAGGCGCGGTCAGCATGAAGATAGAGAATATCGCTGAGCAGGATTTTCTCGAAGGTATTCTCGTGCTTAACGAAAATATGGTCTGGTTGGCCTGAAGCGGCCGTAAATGGCTGAGTACTGAAATTGCTGAACGCGAGATCGATCGCTCTGACAAGATCTGCCTCATTAAATGGCTTGGTCAGGTAATTTGCTGGCCGCGTCTGCTTCGCCCGATTAAGCGTATCTCGGTCGGAGAGGTCACTGAGATAGATGATAGGGATTGAATAATCGCGCTGAATAATATACCCGGTTGAAATGCCGTCCATCGCCCCCGCCAGGCGGATGTCGAGCAACACCAGGTCCGGCTTGTTGGAAGCGAGGAATTCAAGTGCATCTTCGCCGCGATCACAGATCTTGAGGACATCGAAATGATGTCTGCCGAGTTTCGCGGAAATATCCTCCGCGATCAGGGCAGAATCTTCAACAACTAGTACTTTGATATTATCCATCGTCAGATCGGGATATGCAGGTCATAAGTCGTTCCGTTGTCGGTCGTGACTCTCAGGTTGCCTTTCAGTTCCTTGATCAATGTCGAAACGATCTTCATACCGAATGTCTTGCGCTGTGTCTCATCACTGACCGGGATTCCCTTGCCGTTGTCGCTGATCGAAATGTTGAGTTCGCGTGAATCTGGATACTCGAGATTGATCGCTAGCCGCGGGTTCGGCTCATTCTCATACGCGTGTTTGAACGCATTGCTAATCAGTTCGTTGAGTATCAACCCGAGAGGAATTGCCTTGTCCACATCAATATTGATCTCTTCGATCTCAAGATCAAGCTTGAAATTCTTCTCATGGTATCCGTACGAATATACGAGATACTGGATCAGCTCCGTGATGTATTCCTTGATGTCGACTGTGCGGTTCTGGTCAACAGTGTAAAGCTTTCGGTGAATCAGTGCCATTGCATTGATGCGACTTTCACTACTTCGAACCGCCTTAATGGCGGTGTCGTCTGTCAATTGCTGGGATTGAAGACTGAGCAGGCTCGAGAGAATCTGGAGATTGTTCTTCACCCGGTGGTGCAATTCCTTTAGAAGCAATTCGATATGCGCCTTGCTTTTCCGCACCGTGCGGAAGTTGATGTAGACCAGGACAACGATGATCAGGACCAGTGTCATCCCGACACCCAACATTTTTATCCACGTCTGCCGACGCTCTAACTCCACCGCCTGGAGCAAACCTTCCTTTTCAAGCAGCTTAATGCGATCCTCCTTCTTGAGTGACTCGTACCTGGTTTGCATTTCGGCCAGCGACTGAGCTTTGTCGCGATTGAGCAGACTGTCCTTGACAACAATGAGCTGCTGGCTGTAAGCCAACGCCCTTGCAACATCGCCGCGCTTCTGGTTCAACTGGATCAATAACTCGAAAATTTCCTTCATCTGATCAAGTAGTCCCAATGACATCACCATAGACTCCGCGACCTGTAGTTCCGCCTCAGCTCTGAAAAGATCGTTTTTGATCAGGTATAGCCTGGCAAGATTGCTACGCGTGCTCAGTTCCCCGACCTCATGCTTTGTCGCAATTCTGATCGCCAGCGCTTGCTTAAGCAACTCCTCCGCACGTTCCAGGTCTCCTTTTTTGATCATCAGTTCCCCGATGTTATTGAGACAAGTGCCCTCGCCAGACAGATCTCCTAGTTCCCGTTTAAGAACCAGCGATCGTTCAAAATTAACAAGTGCGCTATCGACTTGATTTAAGGCCATGTACACATTGCCAACATTATTATATGACCAGGATAGACCGGATTTCAATCCCAGGTCTTTGCGCACCGCGATAGATTTGTAATGAAATTCCAGTGCCGAGGCAGGTTCATTGATATTTGAATACAGGCTCGCAATAATATTGTAACTGCTTGCCAGATTGCCCGTGGACTCTCCTCGCTCCAGTTGCGTAACCGCTTTGAGAAGAAACTCTAAGGATTTTTCATACAGCCCCTTTTGCTTGTAAAGCGTCCCTAGATTTATCTCCAAGACGCTGCTCATCGTCGTATCCCCCAAGGATAGGTAGGCCCCGTATGCCTTTTCATAGTAATAAACACTACTATCCCAGGAACCCTGTTGGTGATACAACACGCCGAGGTTGTTAAGATTCTCGGCCAGTCGGGTGTCGAGGCCCTCTGCCATATTGAAAGCAATCGCTCGGCGGAGGAACAACCGGGCGCTGTCTTGCCTATTTCTCTCGAGATAGTAGGTGGACAGGACAGAAAGGTAATAACTGATCGTATCGCGATTGCCGGAATCCTCTGCCGAGCGTAGCGCGGACCTCAGATCATTCCCCGTTGGCTGAGAAAACGTGGGGATTGAAAGAATCAGAAAGAAGATTAAACGCCAAGCCACTTTACTTTTTATAAACAAAAAGTAAGGTAGGGCAAAATCAGCGCATCAGAAAAACAAAAGGCCGGCAAATCTGCCGGCCTGTAAGGTTTTATGCGATATTAACCGATGACGACCGAATCAGGTGCGTTAGTGCTTCTCGGTTTCGGCTTGATAATGATCGGAGGCGTTTCATCGTCTCCCTCACCTCTCGGGTTGACATCGATTTCGGAACATGCTGATACCACAACGGCGCAAATTACGGCCATCAGGATGGGCAGTCTTTTCATTGCATTCTTCATTTTGCTAGTGTTTAAAGTGGGTAAAATAATTTTCTTGTCACACGTGTCGTTCTGTCGCCTCTCCGCCCCCAGCCACATGGGCCGGGGCGAGAAAGGGACTTTAAACACAATGCGGTCTTTTTGAAAGACTTCACAAAGATGGCCCCGCGACGGGGCAGTGGCGGCCTCGTTGTATTCCCTTATATGGTCGCTTTTTTTCCTTGTTTTCCCGAATTTTTGCCCAATTGCCATATCTTGACCCCATGAAAATCAAGGTGCGCCATCTGCAACGGTTGCTCTCCATGCTGTCTGAGAGAACGCGCGAGCCAATCGACCGCGCGGGCTTGCGCAACATGGCGTCGGAGATCGGTGGCATCGGTGAAGACTACTTGTACAAGAAAATACATTATGAAATACGGGAGATGGATGATGATCAGGAGCTCAGCCTTCGCGATGCCCAACTGAATTCGATCGCGCGTTTCCTCGGCCATACAAACATCACGGCACTTGTATCATCGCTCGAATTGCCGGTCGATGAACAGCTTCAGAGCCTCGTTGGCAGCTATTACATTTACATGCGACAGAATTCGAACAAGGGTCTCATATTCCAGTCTCCCGTCAGGATAGGGGAGTCCGGTTCGCGCTTTACGTTGACGCTGAAAGGACCTTCGTGGACGTACGAAGGCGACCTCAAAATTCGCCACGGTTGCCTTTTCATACTAATGTCATCGGTCGAGGAAAAATCGTTCTACCACATATACAAGATCGGTACTCGCCGCAGTCCACTTGTCATCCAGGGTATTTTTTCCGGCGTGTCTACTGCGTTTGATCCGATCGGGGGAAGGGTCGTTTTGCTGAAAGTGGATCAGGCTTTCGATGATCTGAAAAACCAGGCTTTCCAAATAGAAGAGCTTCAAAGCTCATCTCTGCCCACGCATCGAACCCTCGCCGGATACTTTCGCGAATACACACGAAACAATCTTGCAATCAACAAAGTCGTCAGCTTTGGGCCCGAAGACCTCGAAGAATGACAGGGAGCTCGTCCAGTTGCCCATCATTTTATTATTGGTTATTATCATCTATCTTATCTCAACATTATGAAACAGGATCGTCGACAATTTTTAAAACAGGTAGGCATTACCAGCGCCATGATTTCGACTGGGGCCACTTCCGCATTGGGCGAGATCAACGGAGCAACGGTATTTGAGAATATGAACTTCGCACAGGAAAACACCACACTTATTGGATCGTACGGGCCATGGGCCTCATCACTCATCGACAAAATGCCATCGCTGTCCTTTCGCAATGACAGGTTCAACTCTATCGACAGTTGGAAGAAAGAGGCCCGGCAGCGGCTCCTGCAAAGGCTGGGGATGCCCGACACAGGCGCGACGCCCCGGACGACAGTCAACAAGCGTTACGAGTATGACGGCCTCCACATAGAAGAGTTGACATGGCAACTGAGCTACGGACCACCGACCGCAGCGGTGCTCTTGAAACCCGCTAATGCGAAGGGAAAATTACCGGGCATCCTCGCCTTTCACGACCACGCCGGCAATAAGTACTTCGGCACGCGGAAGATCATTCGCACGGGTGATTCTCATCCGATGATGAAGGAGCATCAGCAACACTACTACGATGGCCGGGCATGGGCGAACGAACTCGCTCGACGAGGATTCGTCGTACTCGTCTCCGATGCGTTCCCTTTTGCCAGCAGGCGTGTATTGCTACAAGACGTTCCAAATCATCTCCGTGAAGGGCTCACAGATGAAGATCCGGAGAATCCCGAAAACATCCGCGCATACAACGCATGGGCTGCACGCCATGAACACATTATGGCAAAATCGCTCTTCAGTGCAGGAACGACGTGGCCAGGTGTCTTCCTGGCAGAAGATCGCGTCGCGCTGGATGTACTCTCCAGCCGTAGCGATGTCGATGCCGGCAAGATCGGTTGCGCCGGTCTGTCGGGAGGCGGAATGCGAACCGCCTTCCTGGGTGGACTGGACGACCGCATAAAATGCGCAGTATGCGTGGGGTTCATGACGACCTGGAAAGACTTTGCACTTAACAAATCATTTACGCACACCTGGATGACTTATGTGCCCATACTTCCAAACGAACTTGACTTCCCGGAAATATTGGGCATGCGTGCTCCCCTTCCGACCCTCGTATTAAACGATGCGCAGGACCAACTCTTCACCATGCCAGAGATGGAGCGCGCCAATACTATCCTTCGCTCGGTCTTTGACAAAGCCGGTGCTTCCGACAAGTATGCATGTTCATTTTATCCCGGCCGGCATAAGTTCGACGCCCCCATGCAGGAAGAAGCATTTCGCTGGTTTGACAAATGGCTGAAGTAGGTGTGTGCCTTTGCACCCAATGGTTAATTAGAATGTTAAACGGTAGTAATCGACCAGCGACAAAAATGCGAATTGGTCTCAGTGGTTATTTGGCGCCGATTCCGTAATTTGAGAGCTTAACAATCGCACCGGAATGTTCCGGTCATCCTAATAAACCACACAACACAACACGATGAAAAGCAACCGAAGAAGTTTTCTAAAAGTATCGGGACTGGCAGGTATTGGACTGGCTGGAGGCGCCGGTCTTATCGAGGGGCAAGCTGCGACATTCGCTGCAGCGACTATTACCCCAGGAACCAGCCAGAAGGGAAAGCATTTTAACATGAGTGGATATGCTGCTCCAAAGCTTGAAACTGTTCGAATAGGATTCGTCGGGTTGGGGAATCGGGGCCCTGGGGCTGTCAACAGAATGAGCAAGGTCGACGGCGTGGAGATCAAAGCCCTCTGCGATATCCGTCCGGACCGTGCGGAAAAAGCGCGAAAGTCGCTGGAAGGCACAAAGCACCGCCCAGTATTATTCACGGCTGGCGAGAACGACTGGAAGAAAATGTGCGAGCGCAAAGATATCGACCTGATTTACATAGCTACTCCATGGGCCCTCCACGCACCCATGGCAATATATGCCATGGAGCAAGGCAAGCACGCCGTCACCGAGGTTCCGGCGGCCGTCACAGTTGATGAGTGCTGGCAGTTAGTGGAAACATCCGAAAAGACGAAGAAGCATTGCATGATGCTCGAAAATACATGCTATGACTTCTTTGAATTGATGACGCTGAACATGGCACGTCAAGGTTTCTTCGGTGAATTGATACACGCGGAAGGTGCCTATATCCATGATCTTCTCAATCAGAACTTCAAGAAGGAAACTTACTACGACATGTGGCGCCTGAAGGAGAATATGCGCAACGGAAGCCTCTATCCTACTCACGGCCTGGGACCGATAGCGCAAGCGTTGAACGTCAATCGGGGTGACAGAATGGACTATCTCGTATCAGTTTCCTCCGGTGATTTCCAGATGGGCGAACTCGCCAAAGAGCTAGCGGCAAAAGACAACTTCTACCAGCCCTATGTTAACAAGAAGTTCCGCGGCAACATGAACACAACGACCATCCGAACGGTGAACGGAAAAACGATGATGATCCAGCACGACGTGTCTTCACCTCGTCCGTACTCCCGGATACATTTGCTCAGCGGAACCAAAGGAACAGCGCTGAAGTATCCAGAACCGCGCATTTCAACGAGCCACGAAGGATGGATTGATGAAAATGAATTCAAAGCGTTGGAAGAAAAATACGCGCCGCCGATCGTGAAACGTGTCGGCGAAATGGCAAAACAAATCGGTGGACACGGTGGGATGGACTTTCTCATGGACTGGCGACTGATCGACTGTCTGAGAAACGGCATCGCTCTGGATATGGACGTCTACGATGCCGCTGCATGGAGTGTCGTCGCTCCACTAAGCGAACAGTCTGTTGCCAATCGTTCAAAATCCGTCGATGTGCCCGACTTTACCTCGGGATCGTGGAAAACAAACACGCCTGTCGACGTTACATTGTCACAAGGAGGCAACACGAGAGTACTCCTTACGGCAAAATAGCGCTCACACGATACGCCAATAATTTGCCTGTGATTCCGTGGAGGAACCCAGCGGCTTACGCCGTTGCTACATCTTCGACGAAACGCCGGTAACAAGGTTTGAACCGAATTTTTCACAAAATTACAGATTGACTAACATGATCAAACGCAGAGATTTCATCAAAGGAGTTTCGCTCTCAACGCTGGGACTGGCTCTTACGCAGGAAAATGTTTTCGCAGCTATGAGAAAACGGTCGGCAATGAAACCAGGACTTGTCACCTACCAGTGGGGAAAGGACTGGGATGTTCCTACCATCATTGCCAACTGTGAAAAAAGTAAACTGTTAGGCGTCGAACTTCGCACGGAGCATAAGCACGGTGTCGAACCTTCGCTTTCTGCAGCCCAGCGCAAGGAAATCAAGGCGCGTTTCGAAAATAGCTCAGTGAAGTTCATCGGGTATGGCTCTAACGTAGAATTTGACAGCCCGGATCCTGCAGTGCTGAAACAAAATATGGAATTCGGTAAACAGCTGATTAAGCTCTGTCATGACATCGGAGGCAATGGAGTCAAAGTGAAACCGAATCGTTTTCATAAAGGCGTACCAAATGAAAAAACAATTGAGCAGATCGGCAAGTCGCTGAACGAACTTGGGAAATTCGGGGCCGACTATGGTCAGAAGATACGAGTGGAGGTTCACGGACGGGAAACGCAGGAACTTCCCAATATGAAAGCGATCATGGACGTCGCGGATCATCCAAATGTTGTGATCTGCTGGAACTGTAATCCCACTGATCTCAACGGGCAGGGGTTCCACTACAACTTCAACCTGGTCAAGGACCGGATGGGAGATACCATCCACATCCATGAACTGGATACTTTCCCCTATCCCTGGCAAGATCTGATGAACGAACTCGTCCGCATGGACTATTCGGAGTGGGTGCTGTGGGAGTGCGCCTCCGACCCCGAAGACAAGGTTGCGGCATTGATCAATCAGCGCAAACTGTGGAAGGCATTGGTCGCGAAGGCAGAGAAATCCTGATGCATCGATGCGCCCCGTCAGACGATACGTCTTTTTATTCATCCTGTGCCTGGCCGGCGGTGAAATCGCCGCACAAAGCGAACTCAGCGTCCTGGAGCCGAGAGAGGACTGGCTCGCGTATACGGATTCGCGGAACACATTGTATCGCCACTTTGCGCATCAGGCGGATGAGCTACTCGACAGACGAAGGAAAAAACTCGAGGATATCACAACGGTGGACGAGTGGAAGGACCAGCAGCACATCATCCGGAGAACTCTTGATGAAGTAATTGGACCGTTCCCGCAGAAAACGCCGCTCAATGCGAAAGTGATCCGCTCAGTGGAAAAGGATTTCTATCGCGTGGAACACATCGTCTTTGAGTCGCAGCCGCGCTTCTATGTAACATCATCTCTGTTCATGCCAAAATCTCTAAAGAAAAGAGGGCGAGCCCCGGCTGTCATCTATTGCAGTGGACATTCTCCATTGGGCTACCGGAGTAGCGTATACCAGGGGGTGATCCTGAACCTGGTAAAGAAAGGTTTTATCGTTTTTGCCTTTGACCCTGTCGGACAGGGTGAACGGTTCGAGTATTACGATGAAGAGAAGAAAGCCCCGGCTGTCGGCGGTCCGACAACACAACATTCCTATCCCGGCACACAAGCATTTATCTCCGGTGATTCTCAAGCGCGCTATATGGTTTGGGACGGAATTCGTGCGGTCGACTACCTGCTCACCCGACGGGAAGTTGATCCTTCGAGGATCGGCATTACGGGGCGTTCGGGTGGTGGTACACAGTCCGCATACATCGCCGCTTTTGACGACCGGATTGCCGCAGCGGCGCCGGAGTGCTACCTGACAAATTTCACCCGGCTCTTACAGTCGATCGGTCCGCAAGATGCGGAACAGATCTTTTTTCATGGTATCAGGAAAGGTCTTGATCACGGAGACTTGTTAATTGTGCGCGCGCCAAAACCGTCGCTGATGATCACCACGACGAGAGATATGTTCAGCATCCAGGGTGCCCGTGAGACGGCAGCCGAAGTATCACGTGTTTATGCTGCCTTCGGCGCAGATAAAAACTTCGGAATCGTAGAGGATGACGCTCCACACGCATCAACAAAAAAGAACCGGGAGGCGATGTACGCATTCTTTCAGCACCACCTGAACAACCCGGGGGACCCCCGCGATGAAGAGCTCGAAATCCTGACAGATGATGAAATCCGCGTGACGGCCACAGGGCAAGTATCCACGTCGCTTAAGGGGGAAACGGTGTTCTCGCTTAACCGAGAGAATGTCAGACAAGGCGCGTCACCCGTAGATGCGCAGCAAATCATAAAAGCTGCCCGTCAGCTCTCGGGATATCAGTCTCCGAAAGATTTCGGTACAGCTGTGTTCGCAGGTCGTACACCACGTGAGGGCTACGTGATAGAAAAGTACCTCATACCCGGTGAAGCAAACTATGTAGTACCCGTGCTCCGGATGAAGCCGAATGCTGGCTCTGAAAGAGCACTCATCTATCTCCACCCGGCGGGGAAAGCGAAAGAAGGTTCCCCCGGCGGGGAAATCGAGGAACTCGTGAAGGCAGGGTATACCGTCATTGCCCCTGACCTCCCCGGTGTTGGTGAACTCGGACCGGGTGATTTTAAAGGCGATGCATTCATCGACGGAGTCTCCCACAACATTTGGTACACGGCATTACTCGTGGGAAAAAGTGTTACAGCACTGCAAGCTGCGGATATCGAACGCGTCATACACCATCTGGCGGGTGATACAAGATCGGTTTACGC
Source organism: uncultured Roseivirgaceae bacterium (assembly GCA_964438975.1). GTDB lineage: Bacteria > Bacteroidota > Bacteroidia > Cytophagales > Cyclobacteriaceae > Chryseosolibacter. Next base: position 67,284 of record CAYTMU010000017.1, read on the forward strand.
GATTGCGCGCAAGGAAATGGCGCCCGTGCTTCTGCATGCGGCAGCTTTCGAAAAATCAATCAGCGCGATCGCGCTTGTCGAACCGCTGGCTTCGTACCGGTCGCTGGTCCAGACGCGCTTATACCATTCGTCTTTCATCACCGCCGCCGTTCCTGGCATGCTGAGGGAATACGACCTTCCTGAACTCGCGGCCACGCTGGCGCCACGACAGCTTGCGATCATAAATGCATTAAATGGTACCGGTGCAAATCTGGACGAGGAGGAAGTGGTGAAAGAATTTGCCGCCATTCACGAGGCGTATGACGGCAACTCGACTCCGTATCTTTCTATCATCCGGAATGAGAACGACGAAGATGTCATTCGAACAATACTCGAAGCGTGGTCCCGCAAATAAACGATCTCACAAACGAAACTCAGTACGACGAACGAAATGCAAATTAAAATCGAAAATGACCCGGTGAGCCTAGGGCAATCCGCCGGTAAGCACGCTGCAGAACTAATCCGAAATGCCATCGCAGAAAAAGGCGCCGCGAACATCATCCTGGCAACCGGCACCAGTCAATTTGAGACGCTTCGTCAGTTGCTCCAGGAAAAAAATATTGAGTGGGACAAAGTCACCGTGTTCCACCTGGACGAGTATATCGGTATCCCGGAGACCCACCCCGCGAGCTTTCGAAAGTATCTCAAGGAGCGATTCATTGCCAACGTCCCCGCACTGAAGGCCGCGCATCTCGTCAACGGAGAAGGTGATCCGCAGGCTGAATGTGTATGGCTTGGCGACCTTATCGCTCAACACCCCATCGATGTCGCACTCGTCGGCATCGGCGAGAACGGGCACCTGGCCTTCAATGATCCTCCGGCTGATTTTGACACAGATGAGCCGTACATCGTCGTTGAATTGGACGAAGCATGCCGGCGTCAGCAATTTGGAGAAGGCTGGTTCAAGACGGTTGAAGATGTTCCCCGTCAGGCAATCAGTATGTCGATCCGGCAAATCATGAAATCCAAGCGCATTATTTGCTCCGTCCCCGACGAGCGAAAAGCCCAAGCCGTCAGAAACTGCGTGAAAAATCCGGTCAGTAACCTCTTTCCCGCCAGTATCCTGCAGCGGCATGAGCATTGCACGTTGTATCTGGATATGGCTTCCGCGAAAGAATTGTAATGGTGAGCGGGTGCTTGCTACCTGGCAGGTTACTGCTTCGTCACGGGATTGTTGGAGGCAACGTGCGTCACACCTCCACGAAAAAAAAGAGACGGTCCGAAACTACTGTTGACATAGGGTTGTCAGCCCGTGGCATTTGCTTTGGGAAAACAATTGTTCAACCAAAGCACTCTATCTATGGAAACCGTTGAAAAAAAGCAGGAAACCGTATTCTTGACCGCACAGGCGCTGTTGGATCACTGGCAGGGACATCGCCGACTAACGCGAAAAGTGATTGAAGCGTTTCCGGAAGACAAACTATTCACCTACTCGATCGGCGGAATGCGTCCCTTCGCTGAGCTGGCGCTGGAAATGCTGTATATGACGGCACCGGGAGTCCGCGGGTTTGTCGTTGGTGAATGGGAGACATATGAGGCAGTCGCAAAATCCTTCCCGAAACCACAAACACGCGAGGAACTCCTGGAGATGTGGGATCGGACGACCGGACAGCTCGATTCTTTGTGGCCCCATCTGTCGGAAGAGAGATTCCAACAAGTAGACAAGGCATTCAACCAGTACGAGGGAAAAGTGTATTGGTCAATACTCTACTTCATCGACAACGAGATCCATCATCGGGCACAAGGTTACGTTTACCTGCGCTCATTGGGGATTGAGCCTCCACCGTTCTGGGAGCGGTAGAGTGGTAAATAGTGAGTGGTGAGAGTCATCTCACCACTCATCGACTTACAGTGCCCTTACACCCGTGAAATTCGAATTATTTGCGTTCGAAGCAGTGATCGAGTCGACCGATCTTACCATTTCAATGGCAACTGAATATCCTTTATACTCTCCACGATCATATCAGCCTTGAAGGCAAATTGTGACAAGTCTGCACGCGTGGAGACACCCGATAGCACGAGAATAGTCTTATAACCCATCTGCACACCTCCGCGAATATCAGTCTCCATCGTGTCGCCGATAACTACTGTATCAGCCGTTTCTAATCCAATAGATTTGCGCGCCGAGCGCATCATCACAGGACCGGGTTTGCCAACGACAAATGCCTTTGTTCCGGTGGCTTCCTCGATCATTGCGGTCGTCGCGGCGATACCCAGATTGTTCCAACCTTTCTTCTTCGGCGACGGGTCGCGATTCGTAGTAATGAATTTGGCACCTGCGAGGATCATATCGACTGCTTTTTGAACCATCTCCAATGTGAAATTCCGGCCTTCGCCGAGAACAACGAAATCGGGATCCGTTTCAACAAGAGTCAGGCCGTTGTCGTGAAGGCTTGTGAGCAAGCCGCCTTCGCCAAGAACATAACACGATCCGTTTGGCCGCTGGCTCGCGATAAACTTGCCGGTAGCCATCGCACTGGTGTAGACGTGCTTCTCCGTCACCTCAATACCGAGCTTTCTCAGTTTCCGCACAACCTCCAGCGGAGTGCGCTGGCTGTTATTCGTCATGAAGGTGAATGGAATGTCTTCTTTCAGTAGTCTCGCGACGAACTCGTCCGCGCCGGGAATCATGATGTCTCCACCGTAGATCACGCCATCCATGTCGATGAGAAATCCTTGAGTCATACAGGTTGCTTTAGCCGCCAATATAGGAATTTCCCTTCGCACGGACGCCGCGTCCGATTCCTAATTCCCCAATCTCTTCAGAGCAATGTAGGCCATAAGCCCTGTAGATGTCGCGAGGGCATCTTCGTCGACGTTAAATGTCGGCGTGTGTAAGGACGATCGAATATCCTTGGCATCGTTGCCAACCCCGCAAAAATAGAAGCAGGAACTGACGATCTGGGAGTAGTAAGCAAAATCTTCAGAAGCCATAAGAATGCCTCCATCAATTACATTCTCCTTTCCGAGAAAGTCGATTGCATATCGCTCCACATCATCCGTTAGTTCTTCGTCGTTGGTGAGGAAAGGGTATCCGCGTTGAATTCTGAACTCGCATTTCGCTCCCATACCTTCTGAAATTTCGACAGCCATCTTCGTCATGCGTTTGTGCGCTTCGGCACGCCACTCCTCATTCATAGCGCGAAAGGTTCCTTCCATGATCACCTCGTCTGGAATAACGTTGATGGCACCGTTTGCGATCACCTTTCCGAATGACAACACAGTCGGGTCATCAGGTCGCGCTATACGACTTACGATCTGCTGCAGCGCGACAATCACATGTGCCGAGATCACGACCGGATCGACGTTGAGGTGCGGCTGGGCGCCGTGCCCTCCCTTTCCGGTTATCTTCACAAAAAGTGAGTCCATCGAGGCCATGTGCTTGCCTTTGCGGATCCCGACCTTTCCAACCGGGATCTGTGGCATCACGTGTTGGCCGATCACGGCATCGACTGTTGGATTTTCCAGGACTCCATCGCGGATCATATGTGTGGCGCCTCCCGGTAATACTTCTTCCCCTGGCTGGAACAGAAACTTTACAGTCCCGCCGAAATCGTTGCGCAGCTCCTGAAGGATCCGAGCGGTCCCAAGCAGCGATGAAGTGTGAAAGTCATGTCCACATGCATGCATGACGTTGGGATACCTGGACGCGTACGGCACGTTATTCTGCTCGTGGATGGGGAGTGCATCCATGTCTGCGCGCAGCGCGATGACCTTGTCAGATGGATGCTTTCCAGAGATAGTCGCCAGGACCCCGGTGTCGGCAACCGGTTGCCAGGAAACACCGGCATCGTCAAGCTGCCTCTTGACGAAGGCAGACGTCTCGTGCTCCTGAAATGACAACTCGGGATGTGCATGCAGATGACGGCGGGTTGCTACTACCTCACCGTGAATGCTGGCCGAAAGAGTTCTTATCGCGTCGATCATAGGGCTACCAGGGAAGTTTCATAGACATCAACAGAAGGAGGATCCGATCAAACAAACAACGACCGGGCATTCCACACCGCCAACCCGATCAGGATGAGGAGTCCGATCGCGCCGAATACTCTTGTCGACGATTTGTTGGCAAGATCCTTCATGATCGATCTATCGTTCGCGATCAGATAAAGCGCAATACCGATGAACGGAACGATAAAGATGGTAATGCTCTGCGCGAAGATCATCAACTCGATCGGCAGATTGCCGAAGACGATAGCGATCACGGCGCCGATGACCATCACAAGCGCGATCAGCACTCGCACAACCAGTGAATTGAAACTGCTTCCATACCCGAGTGCATCGGCCATAAGCGTCCCGCCGAGAGAGGCGTTGCCGATCAGCGAAGAGAACGCCGCACCAAAAAGCCCGATCAGGAAGAAAGCGGAGGCGTAGTTCCCGAACAACGGCTCTAGTACTCGCGCCATGTCGGAGCCGCTGTTTACCTTCAATCCCTGGGGATGAAGGACTGTCGCCGCACAGACGAGCACGATCGCACTCATGACACCGAGTATCAGTATTCCCGGGAAGCTATCGCGCCCCGATTGTTTTTCATTCGGACGAATCTTCCTGCGTTCCTGCATCAGATACGACTGGTAACAGGCACCCACGACCGAAAAGCACGAAGCCATAAACGCAACGATGAGTGCAAACGACCCCACCGGGATCCTGGGTATCAACCCGCCCGCCACCTGCGCGGCCGGAGGATTCGACAAGAACAACGTCACGAGAAACGCGGCGAGCATGACGATGATAAGGGCTATCATGATCCGTTCAAGGGTCTTGTAAAAACTTCGAAAGAAAAGCAGGCTGATCC
>CAYTMU010000018.1:0-23385 GCA_964438975.1 uncultured Roseivirgaceae bacterium
AGGATATCAAAGCGCTGCTGCGCATTGCTGTGTTATGGAACATTCCTGTAGCATGCAATCGCTCAACCGCCGACTTCCTTTTTTCGTCGTCCTTGTTTGAGGATGGTTATCGGCCGAGGCCGCCGGACATGGGTTAGCAGCGAGTGGGGGAAAAGTGCTCGGGTGTATTATTTCAGATACTAGCTGGCGATAATCTCAATATCACAATGAAACAACTATTATTCGCTATTCTAACCGCATTCCCGACTCTCCTTTTTGCGCAGGAGCGAAAGTATTTCACTGATCGTTTTGACGCTATATCGGACAAACAAACTGATAACATAAGAACATATGAACTCGGGAACGACTTCACAATTATAAGTGATACAAAAAAAGGGTCATTAATTCACAAGATCACTATCTATGGAGCGACGAATGTTGACGAAGTAGATAAATTCGCGTGGTATTGCATACAGGGTACTTCTGAGTTGTATTATAAGGATTACTTTAGGGATCTCGGTGCACTTATGGAAGAGTATTCCGGGGGAGAAATCTGTAAACAAATCCTTGTCAAAGGAAATACGTTAAGGTACGGGCAGGTGTGGAACTCAAATCGTGAGAAAATTCTCGATCATGGAGATGGTCACGGATCGTTTCTTTCAGACGACGGAAACGAGACCTATTATGAAACCTACACAGACTCAGTCCTTGTGCTTCGATATGGTGTGCGAACCGTTGAAAAAGATACTATTCACTATACTGTTGATACAATGGCATCTCCGAAGGGTGGATTAGAGGAATTTTACAAGGAGATGGTAAACGTCTTAAGATATCCGGGAGTTGCAAGGCTTGCCGGGAAAGAAGGACGCATCTATATCGAGTTCATCATTGATAAAGACGGGAGGTTATCAGACTTCAAACCATTGACGCAAGAAGGGTATAATTTAGAAAAGAAAGCGATAAACAAGCTCGAAAAACTCCCTTCATGGAATCCGGCTACGTATAAAAATCACAGAGTCAAACAGAAATTTGTACTTCCAATTCTTTTCAGGTTGAGGTAAGTAGTTTCGAGACGATGAGTCGGGGCGCCAATCCGACGTTCAGTTCTATCCCCCGACGGTCTTCTTCAACGCATCCACGAGCGATTGCCACAGGGCCCCGAGTTCGTGGATATCGTCAAATTCGGAATAGTCGGTGACTTTGAGAAACACTGATTGAGTGAGGTCATTGAATTCCAGCCGCAGTTCAAAGTAGGAGGGATCAGTTTCATCTTCTTTTGTCTCTGGAAGAAACTCGAACCGCGCGAAGTGGTTGGTGCGATGAGCCGCAAGCCGCGCCTTGTGTTCCTCGTGGTCCCAGTAAAAAGTGAAGACCTTGCTTTCGTTGTTGATCCTCACATCATCGGCAAACCATTCAGCCAGGCCGGAGGCACTTTGAAGGTAGGGATACAACATTTTGATCGAGGCGTGTATCTCGTAGTCAGCAGTGAATAGTTTTTTCTTCCCGGTCATTTGCATTGTCCCCATAACACCTCCTCGTTGGCTTAATATATGTAAATTCTCCGAATGAAAAAAAGAAGCACGGCAGGAGGGACCTATTCAGCCCTGTATCCTTGTGATCCCAGTGATTTGCCGAGATCACATTGCCGAGCGAAGCAATTCCCGGAAAAATCAACACCGACGCTTTGCTTTTACCGGCATATTCGTAAGTTTGCGGCCTCCAAATGCAGTTACAGATTATTAATCTGACTCGGCGCGGTAGCTCAGGTGGTTAGAGCGTTGGATTCATAACCCAAAGGTCGGGGGTTCAACTCCCCCCCGCGCTACGAAATGGTCCACGGTCCACTGTCGACGGACCACGGTAGTAGGAACATCCGGCCACGATGTTTCCTTGCCTCAGGTGGAGCTAGTTCGAATTGCCTCTTCCTTTCGCCTGGCAGGAAGGATCGCGGATTGCATCGTGTCCTTTCGTATCACAGAAAATCTTTAAAACCCACCGTATCGTAAGAATCATCGACGAGCCCGGTTCCCCTACCGTGGACTGTGGTCCGTCGACAGTGGACCAACCGTGGCCGTCAACTCTGGACCATTTTTTGAGTAACTTTGTGGCATCTGATGAAAAAACTCGACAAGCTCATCCTTTCGTCGTTCGTGGGTCCTTTTGTCATGACCTTCCTGGTTGTGGTGTTCATTCTGCTGACGCAGCATATGCTGAAGTATTTCGATGACATTATCGGGAAGGATCTCGGATGGGATGTCCTGAGCCAGCTGCTGTTCTATTTCGCGATCTTCATGACGCCGGTTGCAATGCCGCTTGCTGTCCTTCTCTCGTCGCTGATCGCTTTTGGAAATCTCGGTGAACACTTCGAACTCACCGCGATAAAAAGCTCGGGTATTTCGTTGCTTCGAACCATACAACCGATTTTCTTTTTCGTTCTGATCCTCACGGGTCTCGCTTTCTATATAAACAACAACCTGGTTCCGCGAGCGGCCCTTGAGGCGTATAGCCTTCTGTACGATATCAAGCAGAAGAAGCCGGCTCTCGATCTCCGCGAAGGTGCTTTCTACAACGGGCTCCCGAATGTCAGCATCAAGGTGAACGAGCGGTTTCCGGATGGTATCACGCTGAAGGATATCATCGTCTACGATCACCGTCGGAATGATGGGAACAAGGAGGTGACTATCGCCGACTCAGGTCGCATGTCGACGATCCTTAACGAACGCTATCTGAAGTTCGAGCTCTTTGAGGGGTATAACTATACGGAAGGCGCCAACAACGAACGGGAGATGACTGGACGCAAAAGTTCCAAGACAGAGACGCTTACGCGTAGTCAGTTTAAAAAGACACAGGTTGTGTTCGATCTGTCATCGTTCCAGCTCGAACGGACGGATAAGAAACTTTTTGAGGGTAACCGAATCATGCGGAACCTCACCGAACTGGACGCCGACATTGATTCGATGGACCGCGAGATCCTCCAGCAGGAATTGAATCACTATCTCTACAAAACAACTTACTTCAACTACTACAATAAGGATTCTGTCACAATGCCGGGCTATCTGCAGGAATTCAGACAGGTACGGGATTCGATCAACCGCTATAAGTATATGTCGAAAGATGAGGTCGACAGCGAAGTTGCTGCTCCTCCTACGCCACGTGAACCTGCTGTGAAGGCGTCGGCTACCGCGGCGGTAACCGCAGAGCGCCCTTCGAGGCGCAAGGCACTCCCGGCAAGCAAGCGATCACCGCGCCAGGTTGTTGCGACGCCCGATTCCGCGCGGGCGGCCAAGATCGACAGCCTGCACCAGTTGCCGGCGACACGGGAGATATTGCAAGCCTCGGCCAACATGGCGCGCCAGGTGAAGAGCCAGGTCATGAACAGCAACACGGCTATCCAGAACTATGAAAGTGGGCGGGTCGTCTTCGAAATTCAATGGCATAAGATCATCGCCAGTTCCGTTATGTGTATTGCGATGTTCCTGATCGGAGCCCCGCTGGGTGCGATCATCAAACGGGGAGGACTCGGGGTACCGTTCCTGATTTCAATCCTGTTCTTTATCGTCTACTACGTCCTGAATATGCAAGGGGAGAAGATGGCTAAGCAGGGAGTGGTCAGTCCGATGGTGGGTATGTGGGCGTCCGATTTCATCCTTCTGGTGATCGGTCTCATCTTCCTGCGACAAGCCCGGGAGGACGCGCGCCTTTTCGATTCCGACGCGTACCGGGTCTTCTTCGACCGCTTCCGGCAATGGTATGGCAAGCGAAAAACGCAGCCAAAACCTACGGTTTAATTATCCACAGGCCATTTGTGATTAGGAATTAATGCTCTATATTTGCACCCTAAAATAAGGAAAAATAACATTTGCAATGTATCTGACAACTGAAATCAAGCAAGATCTGTTCGAGAAACATGGGTACGGTAAAAAGAAGGAAGACACCGGCTCAGCAGAATCTCAAATTGCGCTGTTTACCCATCGAATCAACCATCTGACTGCTCATCTGAAGCAAAACAAGAAGGATTTCTCAACCCAACAAGGACTAATGAAACTTGTGGGAAAACGTAAAAAGCTGCTGAATTACCTGCAAAACACAAATATCGAGAGATACCGCTCTATACTGGCGGAGCTGTCGCTGCGAAAATAAAGCATCGAGAAGGGAACCGGACCTGGTTCCCTTTTTACATTTTTTCAGGGGTAGACCTTCAGAATTTTATCCCACCTTTTGTCGTCTTAATAGATAAATGCCCGACGAAATACCGGCCCACTGGCACTCAGTATCTAGCGCATTCCTGTCGTTTACCGGGTACCCCAGCACGCGTAGCGGTTCTTTTCGGGCTCCATAAAAAACAAGCAAACTCATGAAACTTAATGTCATCACAAAAACCTGTCAACTGCCGGACGGCCGTTCTATAACTATTGAAACAGGTAAACTTGCCCGTCAGGCAGACGGGTCCGTCGTTCTTCGGATGGGTAATACAATGCTGCTTGCATCAGTTGTGGCTAACCAGAAAGGAAAAGAAGGGGCTGATTTTCTGCCACTCTCAGTCGACTACCAAGAGAAATTCGCCTCCACCGGAAAGGTTCCTGGGGGCTTTCTAAAACGCGAAGGCAAACTCTCGGATTACGAGGTATTGATCAGCCGCCTTGTCGATCGCGCGATCCGACCGTTGTTCCCGGACGATTACCACGCCGAGACACAGGTAATGCTCTACCTGATCTCGGGAGATGAAAATGCGCTCCCCGATTCGCTCGCGGCATTTGCAGCGTCGGCGGCACTATCAGTATCCGATATTCCTTTCGGTGGTCCTATTTCGGAAGTGCGCGTCGCGCGTATTGACGGAAAGTACGTAGTCAATCCGACGATGGCCGACAAAGCTCGCGCTGATATGGACTTGATCGTTGCCGCTTCACTGGAAAACATCCTGATGGTCGAAGGCGAAATGAAGGAAGTAGGAGAGGACGATATGATCGAAGCTCTCAAGGTGGCCCACGAAGCCATCAAGGTTCAGTGCCAACTCCAGATCGAACTGACCCAGGCGGTCGGCAAGACGGAGAAGCGCAAGTACGACCACGAAACTCACGACGAGAACCTCCGCCAGGAGCTTTGGAACCTGCTCTACGAGAAAACTTATCAGCAAGCCAGGCTTCAGATCCAGAACAAGCACCTGAGGTCGGAAGGGTTCGATAAAATTATCGAGGACTACCTCCTGTCACTGCCCGAGGACAGCATCGTCGACACAGATCTTGTAAAACGTTATTATCACGATATCCAGAAGAAGGCGTCCCGCGATCTCGTTCTGAATGAAGGCGTGCGCCTGGACGGACGGAAGCCAAACGAGATCCGTGAGATCTGGTCGGAGGTAGACTACCTCCCGTCACCGCATGGTTCAGCGGTCTTCACACGTGGTGAAACCCAATCACTGACAACAGTTACGCTTGGGACCAAACTCGATCAGCAAATGATCGATGGCGCGATGATCTCGGGATCCAGCAAATTCATTCTGCACTACAACTTCCCGGGGTTCTCTACCGGTGAGGTGAAACCTAACCGCGGACCTGGAAGAAGGGAAGTTGGTCACGGCAATCTTGCACTCCGCGCACTCAGGCAGGTGCTTCCAGCGGATACTGATAACCCGTACACGATCCGCGTGGTTTCCGACATTCTGGAGTCCAATGGATCTTCATCGATGGCAACCGTATGCGCGGGTTCCCTCGCGTTAATGGATGCCGGCGTTCCCGTAAAAGGCGCGGTTTCAGGAATTGCCATGGGAATGATCTCCGATAGCAAAACTGGCAAATACGCGATCCTGTCTGATATCCTCGGCGATGAAGATCACCTGGGGGATATGGATTTCAAAGTCACTGGTACCGACAAAGGTATCACCGCGTGTCAGATGGACTTGAAGGTTGATGGGTTGACCTACGATGTGCTTAAGGAGGCGCTGCTTCAAGCGCGCGAAGGGAGGCTTCATATTCTCAACGAGATCAAGAAGACGATGTCCGAGCCAAGGGCGGAACTGAAGCCGCACGCGCCACGGGCAACCACCGTTACGATCGACAAGGAATTGATCGGTGCAGTGATCGGCCCGGGAGGAAAGATCGTACAGGATATTCAGAACACTACAGGCGCAACGGTCGTCATCGAAGAAGTGGACAGCAAAGGTATCGTGAGTGTATTCGCGAGCAACAAGGAATCAATGGAAGGTGCGTTGAGGCGGATTCGTGCGATCGTAGCCATGCCGGAAGTAGGCGAGGTTTACGAAGGCAAGGTCAAGTCAATCATGCCGTTCGGAGCATTTGTTGAATTCATGCCAGGTAAGGACGGATTGCTCCACATATCTGAAATCAAGTGGGAGCGCCTGGAGAACATGGAAGGCGTGCTGGAAGTCGGTGAGGAAGTACAGGTTAAACTCATTGAAATCGATAAGAAAACAGGCAAGTTCAGACTCTCCAGAAAAGTTTTGCTTCCGCGGCCACCTCGCAAGGAGACTACAGCCACGCAGGAATGAAAGGCAGCGAGGATTGACAGGAACTAAGTTTTCCGTTTAATTTGTTACTCAATCAATGGTATCGCGACCTGAATGAGACAGCTAAAGATCAGCAAACAGATCACCAACCGCGAGAGTCAATCGCTGGATAAGTATCTGCAGGAAATTGGGAAGGTAGATCTGCTGACGCCGGACGAGGAAGTGGAGTTGGCGAAACGGATCAAGGAAGGAGATCAGATCGCCCTTGAAAAGCTGACGAAGGCAAATCTTCGCTTTGTTGTCTCCGTTGCTAAGCAATACCAGAACCAAGGGTTGTCCCTGGGTGACCTGATCAACGAGGGAAACCTCGGATTGATCAAGGCAGCCCAACGGTTCGACGAGACGAGGGGATTCAAATTCATCTCGTATGCGGTGTGGTGGATACGTCAGTCGATCCTGCAAGCACTTGCTGAGCAGTCGCGTATTGTCAGACTTCCGCTGAATCGCGTTGGTTCACTCAACAAGATATCAAAGACGTTCTCGGAACTCGAACAGAAGTATGAACGCGAACCTTCACCGGAGGAACTCGCCGAGGTGCTCGATGTCACGACCGCAGAGGTCGTCGATACGATGAAGATATCCGGACGACACGTGTCAATGGACGCGCCATTCGTACAGGGAGAGGAAAATAGCCTTCTCGATGTACTTGAGAACGAGAGCGAGGAGACGCCGGACTCCGGCCTGATGAACGACTCACTGCGCCGCGAGGTACAGCGGGCGTTGTCCACTCTCACGCAACGGGAAGCGGACGTCATCACGCTCTATTTCGGACTCAATGGCGAACACGCTATGACGCTTGAGGAGATCGGGGAAAAATTCAATCTGACCCGCGAGCGCGTTCGTCAAATTAAGGAAAAGGCTATCAGGCGGTTGCGGCATACCTCCAGAAGTAAAGCTTTAAAGCCTTACCTCGGTTAAGAACCAGCGAAAATATCACCGGCAAGGGTCTCTAACAGGACCCTTTGTTTTATCTTTCCGCATTCTAATAAGACACACTGGCAATGAGCAAGGAAGTTGTAAAAGTATTGATCATCGGTTCAGGACCGGCTGGCTATACGGCCGCCATCTACGCAGCGCGGGCAGGCCTGAACCCTGTCCTCTACACCGGCGGAACGCCGGGAGGGCAATTGACGACTACCAACGACGTCGAAAATTTTCCGGGTTATCCCGATGGGATCAACGGGCCACAGATGATGCTCGACCTCCAGAAACAGGCCGAGCGCTTTGGCACGAAGATACACTACGGTGTTGCAACGTCGGTCGACTTCAGCAGCTATCCACTGCGCGTGACAGTAGACGAGAAACAGGACATCATAGCTGAGAGTGTGATTATCGCCACCGGCGCATCTGCCAAGTACCTCGGCATTCCCAGTGAAACCCTGTACAACAACAGGGGTGTATCGGCATGTGCGGTCTGCGATGGTTATTTCTACCGCGACCGGGAGGTGGCAGTGGTTGGCGCTGGCGATTCGGCGGCGGAAGAGGCGACCTACCTCTCGAAATTATGCACGAAGGTTCATCTCCTCGTTCGGCGCGATGAGATGAGAGCATCGAAGATCATGCAACAGCGGGTGTTGAATACGCCGAATATCGAGATTCATTGGAATACAGAGACCGACGAAATCCTCGGTGACGACAATGGTGTAAACGGCGTGCGCGTCGTGAACAACAAGACCGGCGAGAAGAAAGTGATTCCGATCCAGGGATTCTTTTTGGCGATCGGGCACCAACCGAACACCGATATCTTCAGAGGTATTATCGACATGGATGAGACGGGATATATTCAGGTGATCCCCGGCTCGACGAAAACGAACGTGCCCGGCGTTTTTGCCGTAGGAGATGCAGCGGATAAAGTGTATCGCCAGGCGGTAACAGCTGCGGGTACCGGATGCATGGGAGCACTCGACGCCGAGAAGTTTCTCGTCGCGAAGGAAATGGAACCCGCTCAATAAAGAGGATCATGGAACTCGATATCCTGGTGCTGGCAGCACACCCCGACGATGCAGAACTGGGGTGCGGTGGAACGATCATAAAGCATACGGTTGCGGGATATAAAGTGGGCATTGCCGACCTGACCCGCGGCGAACTCGGTACCCGCGGTACACCTGAGTTAAGAATTGCCGAGGCAAACGAATCGTCGGGAATACTGGGGGTATCCATCCGCGAGAATATTGGTCTTGCCGACGGCTTCTTCGCAAATGACGAGGAAAGTCAACGCAAGGTGATCCGTGTTATACGGAAGTACCGACCTCGGATCGTACTCGCCAATGCGATCTACGACCGTCACATCGACCATGGAAAAGGAGCGTCACTTGCCCACGACGCATGCTTCCTGTCAGGCCTGGTGAAAATCGAGACCCAGGATGAAGAGGGAACCCGGCAAGCGCCCTGGCGTCCGGAAGTAGTGTATCACTTCGTGCAGAGTCAGTTTATAACGCCTGACTTTATTGTGGATATTTCATCGGAATGGCCGACCAAGATGAAAGCGATCCGCGCATTTGCTTCACAATTCCACGATCCGGGAAGCAAAGAGCCGGAGACCTACATCAGCAAACCCGGGTTCTTGAGGATGCTCGAAGCGCGGGCGATTGAGTATGGCCACGCGATCGGCGCTGACTACGGAGAAGGGTTCACTGCGCGACGGTTCGTCGGGGTGAGCAACTTGTTTAACCTTCGGTAACGAGTTAGGGCGCGAGCCGTCTGATATCCCAGGAGCCTGCTGCGGTCTTCACGTATTGTATCCTATCGTGCATGCGTCCGGGCCCTCCCTGCCAGAATTCGATCTTTTGCACATCGACTTGAAATCCTCCCCAGTGACCGGGGCGCTCCAGGACTGGCTGTCCCTCGAATTTCTTTTCGATCATGCGGAAACGTTCCTCCAGAACATCCCTGGTTTCAACCGCGGTACTTTGCGGAGAAGCCCATGCCCCGATCTGCGATTCACGCGGACGACTTTGGAAGTAAATGTCGGAGACTTCACTTGCCACGCGTGACGTTATGCCCTCAATGCGAACCTGTCTCTCAAGTTCGGGCCAAAAGAATGTTAACGCGCACGCTGGATTATTTTGAAGCTCTTTGCCCTTTTTACTCTGGTAATTCGTGTAAAAAAGAAATCGATCGTTATCGAGTCCTTTTAACAATACGATTCGTCCCGACGGACGGCCGCGCTCATCGACAGTCGCAAGATGCATAGCGTTGGGCTCCGCGACTTCAGATGCGATCGCTTCGGAAAACCATTTCTGAAATTGTCGGAATGGATCCACATCAACACTTGCGGCATCGAGTGTAGCCTTTCTATAGTCTTTTCGTATATTAGCTATATCCTGCATTCTTTCATTCGGTTAATATAACGCACGCTTCGAGTCCCTCGCTCACAGTATTCAGGCACGAAATTTATCAAAGAAATAAGATTTGCATAGATGAAGGTTAAGTATTTTATTCATGTATCGGATGGAGCTATTCTCCTTGCCCTGCCTGAGTGAAATAAAGACATTCAATCGAAATACCAGCGATGGATTTTTTCAAGTACCGGAATAAAATCAAACCAGAGAAGGGTAGGCTGTTGATATCAGAACCATTTTTGCCTGATCCCAATTTCGAGAGAACGGTAGTGCTACTGTGTGAGCACAATGAGGAAGGATCGTTTGGTTTTGTATTGAACAAACCATCGATATTGAAAGTGAGTGAGGTGATGGAGGATCTCGGCGATCTCGAGAGTGTTGTCTACGTCGGCGGTCCGGTTCAGCAGGATACGCTACACTTCATCCACCGCAACGCGCTACTGGAGAATGCTGTTGAAATAGCTGATAGTATCCATTGGGGAGGTGCCTTCGAGAGTTTGCTATTATTGTTCGAAACGCGCCAGTTCGAAGAGAAGAACATTCGCTTCTTTCTCGGCTATAGTGGTTGGGGCCCCGGGCAACTGGAAGCGGAACTCGATCAGGATTCATGGATCGTTTGTGACTATGTTACTGACCAGCTATTATTCGACACAGGGCCGGAGGTAATGTGGAGAAAAGCTCTTGAAGGTATGGGAGGACGATTTTCGATGTATTCGAACTATCCCGTTGATCCGAGGTTGAATTAGGCTTTTTTAAGTAACTTAGCATAAAAGGGGGGAGAAATGGATTCTTTTACCATGGAAATCGAAAAAGACAATCGCGATGGACTTGATCACGTACATGGACCTGCGAGGGCAGAGTTCCGAGTGCTTAATTCCGAAGCGGATCTTTCCGAAAAGGACGAAAGTGAAGACGACACTATCGAGGATGATGAACAGAAACATGTCGACTACAGCAATTATTCCAAGGAACAGGTCGTCGCCCTTGTAAAAGAGTTGTCTAAAGAAACGAATCACAAGAAGGTTGATCATATTCTGCGGGAGGTCAAACCACATTACGACGAGATCCGAGACCGCGAAAAACAAACTGCACTCGACAAATTCCTGCAAGAGGGTGGTGAGGCGGATGACTTCGACTATAAGGGCGACGACCTTGACACCGCCTTCGATGCTCACGTCAAACTGATCCGGGATCGACGTACGCAGTATTTCCGACAACAGGAGGAACAAAAGGCGGAGAATCTGAGAAGGAAACTGGACCTGATTGAACGCCTGCGCGTGTTGGTCGATTCTCCTGACAACACCAACCAGTTCGACACTTTCAAGGAGTTGCAGAAGGAATGGCGTGGCATTGGCCCTGTCCCGGCAACGCAGGCAAGGACATTGTGGGCAAACTATCACGCCCTCGTCGATCGATTCTACGACAACCAGAGCATTTACTTCGAGTTGAAAGAACTGGACAGGCGAAAAAACCTTGAGTCCAAACAAGATCTGTGTGTACGTGCCGAGCGGCTCGCCGAAGTAGAGATCATCAAGGATGCCATTCGCGAACTCAACGAGCTTCATCAGGAGTTCAAACATATCGGGCCCGTTCCTGCAGATGAAAAGGAAGCCATATGGCAGCGATTCAAGACCGCTTCCGATGCGGTGTACTCGCGGCGCGATGCCTATCTACACAGTCTGCAGGATGAACTCCAGAAGAACCTTGAGCTCAAGCTCAAGTATGGCGAGGAAGCGGAGTCCTATGCGAGTTTTCTAAGTGACCGGATCAAGGAGTGGAATGAGAAGACCCGTGAAATCCTCGAGCTTCAGAAAAAGTGGGAGGGCGCCGGTGGATTACCACGGGCAAAAGCCAAGGACGTCAACAAGAAATTCTGGTCAGCCTTCAAGTCGTTTTTCAACAATAAGAATACTTTTTTTAAGAAACTTGATGAAGAACGTGAACAGAACCTGCAGGTAAAGAACGAACTGATCAAGCACGCGCTGGAACTGAAAGACAGCGAGGACTGGGAAAAGACATCCAACGATTTGAAAGCTCTTCAGCAAAAATGGAAGGACGTCGGACCGGTGCCGGAGAAGTTTCGCGAAAAGTTATTCCGTGAGTTCAAAGATGCCTGTGATTATTTCTTCGCTCAGAAGCGTGGACAGACGGGCAAGGTCGAGCAGGAACAGATCGACAACCTGAACATGAAGGTTGCTATTGTCGAAGATCTGGAACGGCATGTTGCGGAAAACACTGCCTCTATTGAAGAGTTGAGAAATCTCCAGGATCGCTATGCCAGCATCGGATTCGTGCCGCGAAAGGATATTGCTTCGATGAAGAGCCGTTATCACGAAGCCGTTGAGAAGTTCGTGGCAGCAATACCTGATCTCACCGATGACGAGCGTAGCATGGCGTTGCTGGAAAACCAGGTGAGTGATCTGCGTAAGGATCCAATGGCAGATCGCAAGCTTTTCCACAAGGAGCAGGCTATTCGCAAGAAGATCACGAAGGCGGAGAATGACATAGCACTTTGGAAAAACAACCTTGAATTCTTTGGACGTTCCCAAAATGCTGACAAAGTCCGGGACGAATTCAATGAAAAGATACGAGTTGCAACAGAACACCTGAAAGAGTTGAAGCAACAACTCAAGTTCCTCCGTACAGTCTAGCCGAGTTGCTTAGTGTGACGCCTGGACGTTTTCGAACCTGATCTCGTGCGGCGACAACACAATCCTGCCACCGTTCCAGTGCACAGGGATTTCTCGTGCCGTCATATTTGCGAGCGCGAGGATCTTGTTATCCAGCAACACAGCGGTAATCGAGAGAGGATCACTGCTTGATAGCGGCTCAACGGCGCGTCCCTGAAAAGGCGCCAGCATCCGAAGCGTGTCATAGACCGGATAAGCACGACAGCCCATATCGATGATGCCCTGGCTTCCCACGGTTTGATACAAGGTCACTGACGACCCCATGCCTTTTGAAAGACTGCATATCGCGCCAAACGTCCACAGCGACGCCAGCACCTCTGATTGTCTGGGATCCGTCCGCTGAATTTCCTCGACGACAAGGTCGGCCGGATCCGTGGCGTAGGGATTGAAACGCCTGCGCAACGTCAAGGGTGAAACGTGAACTGGCATTCCCTGGCCGTAAATGGATTTGGTACTCCGGATGAGAAACTCAAGCGAGGCGGCATTCTCCAGAATCGTCAGATCGTCTGACGCATGCTCCTGTGGATCCATCGAGAAGGTGACGAAGTCAACGCCTCCCGTACGAAAGCGATTCCGGTTGATCTCGGTGAAGTTGTAGTCCGTCCCAACTCCGAATTGTACACGGGGGAAAGCCGTTTTCAGAGTACCCACCAGATCGATTATCTCCTGACTCGTGACAAGTGCCCCCTTCCGCAGGAGAATCACCTTTTTAAGACGTACTTTGTTTTGCTGGCAGATGACGGTGAACCCAGCCATTTCGTCCGCGAAATTGTCGGTTAAATGAAGGACCACCTCCAAGGGTAATCCCAGTGCGAAGGCATTTTCGTATTCCCTGGAGAAGTCGGCCGAAAATCGTTGGGATGAGGGCTGAAGGTCGATGCGGTAATGACTCAGTTTCAACCCTCGGATCATTGTGACCATTTCGTCTGATAGCCGCTCTACCTCCGATGAAGCACCGATGCCCAGCGATGGTAGCACGGTTTGGATCCCGGATGGCAGCAGCGTAACGCCCGTGTCATCAGGTACTTCCGTCGGTAAAGGCTCGACCGGCTTCAGCGTAATGCGTTGGTATACTTCGGTTCCCTTCTTCAACTCGACAGGGAAGGGGATGTCGAGTGGTGTACAGAAAGTTTTGTAGGAAGCATCACCCCAGTTTCTCTGATCCTCCGTCTCGAATATATCACCTTCGAAGATGGCCACAAAGCGATCCTCACCCGCCGTCCAGGTCATAGACCGGATATTCTTGAACGGATTGTCCGGGGCGATGTCGGTCGGAAAGATATTCTCCGACGTCGAACCATCGTCGTGAACGATCGTGCACGGCTTTCCAGCCACGAGGGGGGGATGTAACAGACAGAAACCGGCGCGGTTCTTCCTGAAATCCTCGAGCATTCTTCCGCGAATTTCAAACGTGATCACCCCATCCGCCTTTCCCACGATCTCCGTTTTCCAGGACATCACAGAGACACCACCGTTGATATGCGTAGACTCGTAGGCTAAGCGGAATTCATTATCCAGGCTCTCGATCTCCTCGTTTGTGATGTCGTGAACCATCGTATTCCAGTTGTGATCCCGAAGTGCGAAGTAGATCATCCGGATGACCTCGCTGTTCCGATAGGTGATGCGTCGCAAAAATCCGTTTTCGTAGACCAGACGTACGGGCCCGGCGTAAAGTGTTTTCATGTCGATCAGTTCCCTTGAGAAGTGCGCATGAAACTATTATAAAATGGCGGGTATTCCAATCCCCTGGCGATACGCCGAGGTCTCACATTCCGCCTGCGCCAATATTTTCGTCCTGTTTGAAATCCGTTGTGTCAGAATGAGAACAATTCAACTATATTGAGCGCCAAATCACGCTGCCTTTGGACAGTATATGCTAGATGATAGATAATATCTTGGAACTTTATGGCGTTGAACCGACGAAAAGCGACGTCGAACCTTTGACGAGCGGACTCATCAATGCCACGTGGAAAGCTAGTGGGCCACAGGGAACATTCATTGTCCAACGGATTAATCACCACGTATTCAAAAAGCCGTTTGAAGTAGCGGCCAATATTCGAATGATCAACGCCTTCCTCAAGGAACATTCACCTGCCTACCTTTTTGTCGCCCCTGTGCGAAACCTGGCGGGGGACGATATCGCTTACCTGGAGGGCGACGGCTATTACCGGATGTTCCCGTATATCAGCGGTTCGCATACGATCAATGCCGTGCTAAATCCCAGCCAGGCTTTTGAGGCAGCCCTTCACTTCGGCAAATTCACGCGACTATTAGCCGGATTCGATGCGAGGTTGCTGCACGTAACCATCCCGGATTTTCACAACCTGACTCTGCGGTACAGGCAGTTTGAAACCGCACTCGGCAATGGCAACCCCGAACGGATCAGGCAATCTCAGCACCTCATCGGTGATATCAGAAAGTTCGCCGGAATAGTTGATGAATTCGAAAAGATAAGGAGAAATACCAATGTGAAACGGCGGGTAACGCATCACGACACCAAGATCAGCAACGTACTGTTCGACAAGCACGATAAAGGCCTCTGTGTCATCGACCTTGACACTGTTATGGCGGGCTATTTCATCAGCGATATGGGAGACATGATGCGCACATACCTTTCACCGGCAAATGAAGAAGAGAAAGACTTTGACAAGATCGAGGTGCGCGATGATTTTTTCAAGGCAATCGTCAACGGGTATCTCAGTAGCATGGGAGACGAGTTGACATCCGACGAGCAGCCACTGATATTGTATGCGGGACCTTTTATGATCTACATGCAAGCCCTCCGTTTTCTGACCGACTACTTCAACGATGATGTCTATTACGGAGCCCGATACGAAGACCAGAACTTCGTGCGCGCAGGGAATCAGTTGGTCTTGCTGAAGGCATTCGACGAAAAAGCCTCAACCTTACAGGGGATCGTCTCCGCTGAACTCGGCACTCGGTCCCGATTTATCTTTTAGACAAGCAAGGTCTCAAATCTCGCAGGCTACAGTATGGTCGTTTCAGGATAAGTCGTATCTTTATTTTAATGAACATCATCATGAACAGAGTCCTTGCCGTTCTTCTGCTCCTTATTTCTACGGGTCTGTACGGGCAACAAAAGTCATTCTGGAAAGAGATTCAGGCATTCAAGAAAGAGGACAGCATTCAGGCACCACCCAAAAATGCGATTGTATTTGTAGGCAGTTCTTCGTTCCGCATGTGGAAAAGTGTTCACGAGGATTTTCCTGGCCACACTATTATCAATCGTGGCTTTGGAGGGTCCAGTCTTCCGCATGTGATCGATTACGCAGATGACATCATCATCCGTTATAAGCCGAAGCAGGTTTTTATTTACTGTGGTGAGAATGATTTTACAAAAGACACGGTGACAAGCGAGATCGTAACAGCCAGGTTTGTAACCTTGTTTGAATACCTTCGCAAGAAACTACCGAAAGCCGAGATCATCTTTGTCTCAATGAAACCAAGCCCTAGCCGACAGCATCTGATGCCTCGGATAAAGAAGGCAAATCAGGCTATCCAAGGTTTTCTTGAGACGAAGCAACGCACCGGCTATGTCGATATATGGCAGGCTATGCTGGATGCTGAGGGGAATCCCAGAAAAGAATTATTTCTCAAAGACATGCTTCATATGAATGCTTCTGGATATGCGATCTGGAAAGACGCCATCGCACCGCGCTTGAAGTGACCTCGTTCAGTTGCGAAATACCTAAACCTTTACCTATGGAAAATGAAAATGTAATCGATGCCGGGAGTGGCTATCAAAACGGCCAATTGACCGTATCACCCACTGCAACGGTCTATCTGGCAGAAACAAGTCGCTGGGCGAAGTTCCTGGCTGTCCTCGGTTTTTGTTTTATCGGCTTAATCGTTGTGATCGGCCTTTTTGCCGGTACGATTCTATCATCAATGGGTGGTGCGTTGCCGTATCCGCCTTTCGCGGTCGGAATATTCTACATTTTGATAGGCGCGGTGTATTTCTTTCCGATTTATTATTTGTTCAAGTTTGCCATAAAGTTGAAACCGGCGATTCAACAGAGGGATCCAGGCGATCTCGAAAGCGCTTTTGAGAACCTCAAATCGCACTACAAGTTCATTGGTATCTTGATGATCATCACGTTGGCACTATACGTAGTGGGCGGTGGCTTTGCCGTTCTGGCTGCGGCGTTCATGTAAGGGTACCCGGGTAGAGAACAGGTGGCTCCGCAGTATCCCGGCATGCTGTTCTCGCTTCGCTCATACTACTAATGCGCAATAGGCGCGGCGAGACATTCGTCGGGGATACGGAAGGCATTCACGAGTGGCACGGCCTCTTGCCGCAATTCCCAACAAAGCTGGTCGACCGTGCGTCGGATGGCTTTGGTTTTCACGCCTTCCATGTACCCGTTTTCGAGATACCATCCTTTGTGCGTTTCAAGCGTTGACAGGGCGTACAATTGTGCGAGCTTCTGCAAGACTGCCCGGCAGCCGGCGTCTTCCGTACTTTCCACTTTCTCCAGGAACTGCTCAAGGATGATACGTTCGATGTGAGCGAAACCAACGTGGAGCAGATGGTTTTGCGAAACGTTGAAGGCATCGAATGAATCCATTCCACTATCTACGTGACGTTTGAATCTTCTTGCCGCCGATGTGAGAATGCTGCGCTCGCGGTAGCGGAAAGCATTCAGATGGAATTCGCTATCCAGAAGGTGATTCTCGTCCGTATTGCGGACGATGATCGGATTGCGTTCGGACAGGGTTGTCTTTGCCTGATCCGCTACGTAGTTCAGGATACCGAAGAGATCCATGGTGCCAAATGCCTGTTTGAATTCTGTGAGGCGGCTTTTTGCCACCAGGTGCATAAGGACAGTGTTATCGCCCTCGAAGGTCGTGAATATCTCGGTATCGTTTTTCAACGCATCGATGCGATTTTCAGACATATATCCCTTTCCTCCACAGCACTCCCGGCATTCCTGGAGCGTGCGGGTTGTACTCCAGGTGGCGACTGCCTTGAGGCCGGCGGCGAGCGCTTCAATCTCCCGTATGTCGTCGTCAGTGCGTTCGAGAAATCTGTCGGTGAGATACTGCAGCGCAAAATGGTGGGCATAGGCATCCGCCAGTAAAGGCATCAGCCTGCGCTGGTGTTGCCGGTAGTTCAATATCGGTACCTCTTCCGCGCCTTCAGGTCCGAATTGACGCCGTTGGTCACCATACCTGATAGCGATCGTCAACCCCGTCTTCGATGCGCTGAGTCCGGATCTCGGTACGCCTATACGCCCACCCACGAGGGTACCGAGCATAGTAAAAAACCGGCGGTTATCGCTCGCTATCGGACTGTCGAACTTGCCGTTCGCCGTGATCCCTGCGAAGCGATCCAGCAGGTTGTCGTAAGGAATAGAGACTTTATCAAACGAGATGATTCCGTTATCAACGCCGTTAAGCCCCATTTTTTTACCGCAGTCGCGAATGGAAACACCCGGAAGTACAGTGCCTTTTTCGTCGCGGATCGGAACAAGGAAAGCACTGACTCCGTAGTCTGTGCCGTCTACGAGCATCTTTGCAAAGACTGTCGCCATCCGTCCGTGGCACGCGGCATTCCCGATAAACTCCTTTTGCGCCTGGATGTTTGGTGTGGTGATCACGAACGAGCGAGTGGCATGATCATATGTCGCCGTCGTCTCAATCCCCCGGACGTTTGATCCATGTCCGGTCTCTGTCATCGCAAAGCAGCCGGGTAGTTTCAACGTACCAGCATCGCGGAGATAGGCGCGGTGATGTTTCTCCGTTCCAAGAAAGTAAATGCTCATCCCAAACAGTCCGAACTGAACTCCGAACTTGATGACCATGCTGAGGTCGCGGTAACTGATGGTTTCCATGACGGTGAAATACGCCGCCATGTCGCCTTCACCTCCGTATTCCCTTGGGTAACCGATAGCACCCAATCCATGGTCGGCGAGAATACTGCACCATTGCAGCGTTTTGTCGCGGTAAACGGATAGCTCCTCCGTTTCAATATAGGCGAACTCAGGTTGGCGCAGGAGTGCTTTTACTCGCCGAATGAGTGGCTCATGAGTGCCGTCGAGCAATTTGCCCATTGTCTCGACGTCGAAACTCGCTACCGTAGCACGTCGCTGAGTGATCGTATCCCGGCTTTCGGGGTGAAAGTGATAAAAAGATTCCTGATTGATCAGCCCGAGCGAATTCTCCAGACGCTGCATTGACTCCCGTGCCTCTTCAAGAGAATCATCGTTCACACCGCCATTGTGTTTGCGAACTAGGTTCAGCCCGATATCAAACAATGATGCGTGATGCTCGGAACTTGCGGTATCGAGTACCGAGCGGATCTCCGATAGCCACTTCTTAAACTCATCTGGTCCCGGCGGAGAGGATGGGTTAAGTTGTTCGAGCAGCGTCTGCCTTTCACGATCGCTCAGCCAACGCTGAGTCTCAATCGACTCCAAAAGAGAGCGGAGCTCAGGAGGAGTGAGGATCGTATCAGACCACACGACGTAAAGCACGGGAAGGAATGCATACAGTCGCGGTGTGTCCTTCAACTGTTCCAGGAGGTTCATAACTCCCGGATGCGGATGTTGCGAAAGTATACGGGCGCGCCGTGGTCCTGGAGTGAGATACTACCTGATTTCGATTTATGCCAGTCGGGAAAGTCAACCCACTTGCTGTTGTTCTTGCGGCTTGCAAAGTCTTCGCTATTCTCGTCGTATTCGAGAACTTTCTCACCGTTCAGCCAATGTTCCACATGGCCGTTATTGTAAATGATGCGGGCGGTATTCCATTCGCCGGCGGGATTCAGTTTCTTGCCTGAAGATGCCGCATACACGTCATAGCTGCTGGCGGCCAATTGGGAGTCTTTTAGCTGCCCACCTGTCCATCCCGTATCATCAAGGACCTGGTATTCGGGACCGGTCTCATAGTCGTAGCTATATTTGGCGTCCTCAACCACGTGATAGAGAATACCGCTGTTTCCACCGGCTGAAAGGTTGAAGTCTGCAACCAGATCGAAGTTGCCGAACTCGCGGGTTGTCACGAGTGACCCGCCCATTTCACCACTTCCTTCGCCCAGTCCTTCGCCATCACAGAGAATGGCACCATCCCGAACACTCCAGAGAGGTCCGATCGTATCGCTGTTGAAGCGCTTCCATCCATCGAGCGTACGTCCATCGAACAACAACTGCCATCCTTCCGCTTTTTGCTCTTCCGTCAGCGAGTTTAGCTGTGGAGATTCACTGACGGCATCAGCGGATGCCGTGTCTTTCTGGCGGTTGCAAGACAACATGACGAGCCCGATAAGGGTCATCGCAGATAATCGGATAAATGATCTTTTCACAGTGATTGGTTTAAGGATTAAATTTATGATTGTTTTACGTCTCTGACAAGTGGATTCTGTTTAACGGTTGTCGGTACTTCCATTTCCTTTCCGTGCCAGTTCGGTTACGTCAAAGACGACCGCGCAGAAAGTTACCCATATCAATCCACCTACATAGCCGGCGACGACGTCGCTCGGAAAATGGACTCCGAGGTAGATTCGACTGACACCAACAGTGAGGATCAAAAGTACCAATATTGACACGGCCACTATCCGCAACGCGGTATTCATCTCATACCGCAGACAGAGGTAAATCAGAAAACCATAGAATGCCATCGCCGACATAGAATGACCGCTGGGATAGCTCAGCGTATCGACGCTCACCAGGTGCTCGAATGCGGGACGAGAACGGTTGATTACGCTTTTCAGGAAGATGTTCGATAGCGTGGAAAGGGCCAGCACGACCGATGTCTGCGCGATGAATTTCCAGCTGCGCTTGCGGATATAAAAATAGGCAGCCATCAGCACACCCATAATACCGTACGTGAGTTTGTCGCCGAGGTGTGTCGTGAACCGAAAAAAACCGGTGAGTTGATCGTTTCGAAGCGATATGATGGCGGTGGAAACCCAGTCGTCGAATTCGGCGAGTTCGTTTTCGGCAAGTTCTTCGGTCAACTCCACAAAGCTTGCCAGAGCAAGGACAAACAGAATGACAGCAATCAGGATTGCGACATAATACCGCAAATGCCTGTTTTTTGAATGAAGTTTATCGCGGATAAGTGAGTCCAGCCACTTAAGGACGTTCAACAGCATTTGTCGTATCATCGGCATACGGTATTTTGTCGACGCTAATAACGGCATAATCCACGAACGCTCAAGCCACCCGGGATACGATACGGTTGCCTCCGCCCTTTCAAAAGTGCTATATTCGCGTATCAGTGAAAACCAAAACCAACTAATGTATGAGATTCAACAAGACGATGCTTTTAGCTGTTGCCGTTCTCGCGGGAGCATGTGGTCAGAAGACGCAGAGCGACGCGCCTGAACAATCCGGCGAGGATAGACCGACGGTCACCCTTACCAAGAAGTGGGAGACCGAGGCCGTATTGACAACGTGCGAGTCAGTGTTGTACGATGATCAGAATGACAGACTTTACGTGGCCAATATCAATGGAGGGCCGGGTGAGAAGGATAACAACGGTTTCATCTCAATCGTGTCGATGGATGGGAGTGTGGCGACCGAGAAATGGGCGACGGGAATGGACGCCCCGAAAGGCATGGGATTGCACAACGGCAGGCTGTTTGTGGCCGATATTGACCGAGTCCATGAGATTGATGTGGCGACCGGAGCGATCGTTCAGGAACATCGCGTTGAAGGCGCCGTCTTCCTGAACGATATTACGGTAGACAACGAGAAGGTGTATGTGAGTGACTCCCGCGGTGGATCGATCTACCTTATCGAAAACGGAAATGTCTCGACGTTCATGTCGGACGTTGAAGGTCCCAATGGTCTTTTCTATGAAGATGGCAAATTGATGGTCGCGTTGTGGAACGCCAAGGCGCTTGCTACGCTGGACATCTCATCAAAGGAAATTACGAAGAGAACGGAAGGTATCGAAAATCCCGATGGTATCGAAGCACTCGGCCGGAACGGGTATCTGGTCTCAAGCTGGAATGGTATCGTCCACCATGTGGATTCCGACTGGAAGAGCACGATCCTGATCGATACACGCAAAGACTCTGTTAATGCTGCGGATATTGAGTACGTCAAGTCAAAGAATCTACTGCTCGTACCGACATT
The DNA here is from genome assembly GCA_964438975.1 of uncultured Roseivirgaceae bacterium. Lineage (GTDB taxonomy): Bacteria > Bacteroidota > Bacteroidia > Cytophagales > Cyclobacteriaceae > Chryseosolibacter. Next base: position 21,638 of record CAYTMU010000018.1, read on the forward strand.
CTTCAAGAACACAGTGGTTGCCTATGAAGTTGCGGAGTAACATCAGGTCTTTTGCTTCTTTTTCCGGGCCGACGGGAACAGGACATTGTTGAGGATCAGCCGGTACCCTGGTGAGTTAGGGAAAAGGTTGAGGTCAGTCGGTCCGCGGCCACGACCCGGAACTCCTTCCGGATCGTGGCCGCTGTAATATGTCCAATGTCCGCGTTGCAATTCACCGTACAAATAGCGAACGTGGTTCTTGCTCTTGCTCTCGCCAAGGACGAGCGCAGTTGGTTTTACAACATACTTATTAAAGGCCGTCGTTTGGCCATGGAACTCACGGATATAGTGTTCGTGGTTTTGTGTTAACATTGTTGGTACGACATCCCACTTGGCCGAGAAGGTGAATACCGCAAAAAAATCCTGAGATGGGTTGAAGTAGTCGCGGCTGACATTGATATCGGAAAAGCGGCGGCTGTATCCGGGTTCAAGCGTAAACTTTTCGAAAGCGAGACTTTTGTCAAAGTTCAGTTTCCCCTGTGCGCCTGGGTCTGCGTCATCCCCGTCAAATGTACTCTCACTGATGTCGATACCTTCTGCGGCAAGGGCAATGTCGAAGGTTTCAGCGCCGGAGCACATAGCAAACAAGTAGCCGCCGGCTGCACAGAATCCTTTTATCTGCTTCGCAACGGCCAGCTTCATTTCAGAGACCTTTGGGAAACCGAGTCTTTGGGAAGTGACCTCCTGGATGTCGGCTTCGATCCGCGACTGATTCCGGCGTGTATGCCTACCGTGTTGTCCCGTGAAATCTTCGTGATGGAGGTGTAGCCAGTCGAATCGAACCAGTGCGTCTCCGAGTATATCTTCGTCGTAGATGATCTCATAGGGGATCTCGGCGTAATCGAGCACCAGTATCACAGCATCCGTTTCGTCCAGTATGAACTCGTTTTTCGGAGAATAGACCGCGATTCGTGGGGCAGTCTCGAGTTTGACGGCATCCATGTTCACGGCCGGACTTGCTATTTCTTCGAGGATACGGTTCGATTCGGCGTCGGACACCACTTCGTGGGAAACGCCGCGTACCAGGCACTCCTGGCGGAGATCTGGCGTCAATGGGATCAGAAAACTTCCGCCGCGATAATTCAAAAGCCAATCCACTGCCAGATCCTGCTTCAGAGCGTAATATGCTACGCCGTATGCCTTCAGGTGGTTGCGCTGGGTGTTGTCCATCGGAATGAAGAGGTAATTACTCAAGCAAACGGATGGAGTGAACACCAGCAGTATGATCGCTGCGATCCTCATAGCTTTCCCGCGGTTTCCTTGCTGAAGGTACGCTTTTCCCACGATGGGTGGTGTGCTAGACGTAAAATTCCAACTGAAAATCAGTCTCGTTCCCGGTGATCTGCAGCGGTTTGATCGCAATGATCCGTGCGCTGTTGAATGTCTTGATAAACTCGCTCCGGCTGATTCGAAGCTTGCTCTTGCCTGGTTTGATCTTGTGATACTGCATCCTCCCTGACTTGTTCGCCAGCGCGCTATAAACCCATTCACACGGGAAAGGAATAGGGGAGGGGACGTAGCGCATATGGGGAATGATCAGTAACTCTTGATGAGATCACGGTACAACATGGCATTCTGGCGGGAGTTGTACTGAGAGAGCAGGGCGTACGCGGCGCTCGGAACAAAATCGAAACGCTTCTTATACTCCTCGATCTTGATACACAGTTCCCGAATGTAGAACCGTACCTGATCCGGGTTCCGACATTCCG
>CAYTMU010000018.1:23485-68169 GCA_964438975.1 uncultured Roseivirgaceae bacterium
ACCGGACTTTTCCCCTTAGCAGATGAGGTTACTGAGAGACCTTTCCATTCGTAGCAAGCTTTACCTGATTTCGATTATTCCGCTGCTTGGACTTAGTGTACTCCTCTATGGCCTCATTTCGGACTCACTCGAACAGAAGCGGGCCTCGGAGCGTGTGTTTTCGGAGTGCGAGCAGGTCAATGCTCTATCATCTCTGGTTCACGAACTGCAGAATGAACGCGGGCGATTCCTCAGGTTTCTTGCCAGCGACTCACAGCGGGACCAGAATCTGATGGTCTCGCAAACAAAGCTCACTGACAGTGCACTCAACGTTGCCCGCGAAACATATGCCAGGCAAGGAGCTATTTCTGATTTTTTCACACATTTCGACAGCCTAAGCATATTCCGTTCGAACGTCCACACACACGGAGAACACCTGAATTCGTTGAAAAACATCGTGCTTAACGAGATTTTTGACGTGGCCCGAATTACCAGGAATCCCGATATCAAGAATCACCTGGAATCGCATTTGTCGCTGCTTTATATAAAAGAATATTTCTCCAGAACGAAGAATATCCTCCTTCCACATTTTATTGACAACGAATTCGACAGAGTACACTTTGCACATTTCTCCCGAAACAAAGGACAGTTTGAACTGAGTCGTAGTCAGTTTGAACACAGCGCATCGGAAGAACTTCTCGAGTTCTACCACGCCCGGCTTGCAACGTCACCATGGTTAGGTGTTGAGGCGCAACTTGAGTTCCTCTTCGCAAACCCGGCTGCCGTAAGTCAGATCGATGTTCGAACGTGGTGGGAAGAGACCGCCGCTGTGTTGGATGCATATGCCCAGACCGAGCAACATTCACTTCTGACCATACGTGGAGCTGCTGCTGCGGAAGTAGCCGCCATGAATCGCGTCGTCGTGCTCAACGCACTTATGGGGCTGCTTGTCACCACTGTGATCACTCTCCTTGTGGCTTTCACGATCCGGCGCATCACATCTTCGGTTACGGAAATCAGCGCTGCGGCGCGGAAGATAGCCGATGGCGAAATCGATATCCGCGTTCAGTCAGGTTCCGGCGACGAAATCGGAGCCCTGGCTGACTCATTCAACAAGATGGTTACGGGCATCCAGCAGCATGCTGAAACAGCCCGACTGATTGGAACAGGTGACTATCGCAAGGAAGTAAATGTGCGCAGCGAACGAGATGTCCTGGGGAAGGCACTTGAGACCATGCGGACAGATTTGCAGCGCTTGTCGATCGAAACCGAGATGCGAACATGGCTGCTAACCGCCAGCAATCAACTCAACGACCGGCTTCGTGGAGAGAAGGAACTTGGAGTACTCACGAACGATGTTATCGGCGAGTTGGCCCGACTGCTCGACGCCCAAATAGGTGCATTGTATGTACGTGAGAACGGTCACCTGGCATTGATGGGACGCTACGCGTATTCGGAGAATGGAAGTCGGCGTAGTTTCAATTTACATGAGGGCCTCGTCGGCCAGGTCGCCGCTGACGGAAAACACGTTGTCATCCGTGATGTCCCCGACGACTATGTCAGAATTACCTCGGCAATTGGCGACGCCCGACCGCGACACCTCGTGGTCTATCCATTTCACTACGAAGACGAGGTCAGGGGCATCATTGAGATTGGATCGATGAATGAGTTCTCTTCCGCCGACCTCGAGTTACTCGGTCTCGTCAGCAACCACATCGGTATCGCGGTACAAGGTGCGTTGTCGCGACAGAGATTGCAGGTACTCCTGGAAGAAACCCAGCGGCAGTCGGAGGAGCTCGAAACGCAGCAGGAAGAACTGAAGCAGAACAACGAGGAGTTGATGGAGAAGACAACGCTGTTGCAAAGGTCGGAAGAAGAACTCAGGACGCAGCAAGAGGAGTTGCAGATGACCAACGAAGAACTGGTTGAAAAGGCTACCATACTCGAGGAACAGAAGCGAAACCTCGAATATACCCATAGCCAGATCGAGTCAAAAGCAAAAGAACTCCAGCAAGCGAACCAATACAAGAGCGAGTTCCTTTCGAACATGTCGCACGAACTCCGAACGCCTCTCAACAGCATTCTGATACTTGCTCAAGTGTTGATGGAGAATCGCAATCAGAATCTCACCACAAAAGAAATTCAGTTTGCCAACACGATCCTGAATTCCGGTAACGATCTTCTGAATCTGATCAACGAAATCCTCGATCTTTCAAAGATCGAAGCTGGAAAGATGGAACTCGCTGTCGAATCATTTTCCGTAGATGCTCTGATCCGAAGTCTTAAGGGTTCCTTTGGCGAAGTGGCAAAAAGCAGAAAGATCCGGTTCTCAATTCGCTGCGATCCCCGGGTGAAGGAAAAAGTATTGGTGTCAGATCAGCAGAGATTAGAACAGGTCTTGAAGAATTTCCTTTCAAACTCGTTTAAGTTCACGGAAACTGAAGGAAAAGTGGAGATGACCATCGACCTTCCAACTCCCGATGTCAGCTTTCGCCGAACCAGTCTGAGACAGTCAAGCGACACGCTTGCCTTCAGGGTTTCGGATACGGGAATTGGAATTCCCGAAGACAAGTTGGAGGCAATATTTGAAGCCTTTCACCAAGTGGACGGATCGACGCGCAGGCAGTACGGCGGAACCGGGCTCGGGCTATCGATCAGTCGTGAATTGGCAAATCTACTCGGTGGCGAGATCCATGTATCAAGTCAGTTGGACGCTGGTAGCGTTTTCACGCTTTATATCCCCGCCGAGGTACCACGAATATCTACAGACACCGTCAGCACACGCCTGATACCGTCTGCACCTGCCGAAGACAGTGTGCGCGTTGTGAACGAGATGCCTTTGGTCGATGCATCACATTACGACGATCAGCACCTGATCATGTCGGGAGACCGGGTTATACTGATCATGGAGGATGATGTAGCACTTTCAAAAGTATTGCTCGAACTCGTACACGAGCGCAACTATAAGGGTATCATAGCGCATCAAGGGAATATCGGGTTGGCCTATGCACGCCACTACAAACCTGATGCGATTATCCTCGACATGGGATTGCCGGTCATTGATGGCTCAGACGTGCTGAAGAAGCTCAAGTCCGATCCGGATCTGAGACACATACCCGTTCAGATCATTTCCGGGCAGGACTACCGCAGAGTGGGCCTTGAGTTGGGTGCTGTCGACTTTATTCGCAAGCCGATTACTCGCGATGCATTCTGGGGAGCGCTTGACAAAGTAGAGTATTTCGTATCGAGAAAACCAAAGAAACTGCTGATCATCGAGGACAACAAGCAGCATAACGAAGCTGTCCAGCAACTGATCGGGAATGGAGATGTCAAGTGTTACTCCGCTTTCTCAGGAACGGAAGCGTATGAACTATTGGGTACCACGTCGTTCGATTGCATCATTGTCGACCTCGGTCTTCCCGACATGACTGGTTTTGGATTCCTGGAGAAGATCAGGGAGGATAGCAATCTCAGTCGCATTCCCATCATTGTTTACACCGGTAAGGACCTCAGTAAAGAGGAGAACCAGCGGCTTGAAAACCTTGCCAGTACCGTGGTGTTGAAGACAGCTTTTTCGCATGAACGTCTCCTGGACGAAACCACGCTCTTTCTTCACCGCGTCGAGTCGAAGCTGCCGAAAGAAAAGCAGAGCATTATTCGCAAGCTTCACAAGACTGATGAGGTATTGAGGGGCAAACGCGTTCTAATCGTTGATGACGACGCCCGAAACGCCTCCTCACTGGTGAGTGCACTCGAGCCGGAAGGCATGACCGTGTTCAAGGCGGAGAATGGGATAGCTGCTCTTGCTCGTCTGACTGAAGAGAAGAACATCGACATCATCCTGATGGATGTGATGATGCCAGGTATGGACGGCATCGAAGCTACCCGTAAACTCAGACAGATGCCGGAACTCAGGAAGATTCCTGTGATCGCGCTTACAGCAAAGGCAATGAAGGACGACCGCGAGAAGTGTCTCGCAGCTGGAATGTCGGATTACATCTCGAAGCCACTTAACGTGCAACAGTTAGTGGCGCTCATGCGTGTTTGGTTATATACGTGAGCGAATACGCGGCAAACTGATGCCGATCGATCAAGAGAGCAATATCTACGATGCTGAAATGGTTGTAAGAACAGTTGACACAATTGATTCGGGTGAACTGAGAGAGCTACTCGACGCGATCCATGCATTGTACGGTTATGATTTTACACAGTACGCGGAAGAATCGATCAAACGCCGCAGTGTCTATTTCATGAATACGCACAGGATAGCTACCGTGAAAGACCTGGCAAACCTGTTGCTAACCGATGAAGGCAAGTTTGAGGAGTTCGTCAGGAACACGTCTGTCACGGTCACCGAGATGTTCCGAGACCCTGCGTTCTACGCTTGCCTGCGAACGAAGGTGCTGACCAGACTAGCAACCTATCCCTTTGTAAAAATATGGATAGCCGGATGCGCGACGGGAGAAGAAGTTTATTCAGTCGCCATACTCCTGAAAGAGGAAGGATTGTTGTCGCGTTCGCTGATCTATGCCACAGACATCAATCAGGATTCCCTTCGCCGCGCACGGGAAGGGATATTTCCGATTGACCTGATGAAAACCTATACGACAAACTACCAGACGGCAGGTGGTCAGCGGGATTTCTCGGAGTACTACGTGGCACAATACGACGCTGCGTTATTTGATCGCGACCTCCGGAACAACATCGTCTTTGCCCCTCATAATCTTGCCACCGACCAATCGTTCAACGAGTTTCATCTCGTGTTGTGTCGAAACGTGATGATTTACTTCAATCAGACATTGCAAAGCAAAGTGGTCAATCTGTTTTACAATAGCCTTTGCAGATTTGGGATACTGGGTCTCGGTAACAAAGAATCCCTGTTGCTCACGGATAAACTGAAACGCTTCCAGGCATTCGACCCAAAGCAAAGACTGTATATCAAGATGTCGTGAATTATGATTTACGGCGACCGTTCACCGAACGTCAATTTTGTTTAATCGAACGCCATTTTACGCAACTCAATGCACATTTTCCGTCGATTCGTTAGGAATGTTCATTCCACCACTTATCTTTGATAAGTCATTGTTCTCTTGCACCTACCTACCTTTACCGCCTTCGAGTGACACGCCGTGCGCTCGAATGCTCCGAACACCAATTAAATTTTACCATAATGAAAGAAGGAGTAGTCAAATTCTTTAACAACTCAAAAGGTTTTGGGTTTATTAAGCCAGCCGATTCAGGCGAGGACATTTTTGTTCATCAGAGCGGTCTCATTGATGAAATTCGCGAAAACGACAAAGTGCAATTCGAAGTAGAAAAAGGACGAAAGGGTTTGAACGCCGTTAAAGTTCAGATCATTCAGTAATAGGATCACATTGCGCAAGAAAAGGCCATCGATGCGAATCGATGGCTTTTTTTGTGGCCGAAAAAAACAGGCGCACTCCCTGCTGCTTTCAATTTTTTATCCTATGTTACCATCTATTGTTAACCAAGCGGGCGCACATCTTGCAACCGAACGAACTCAAGCGGACGTTGTCACCCACTATGTTGTGGGGATTAGGCGTCGGATATGTCATTTCTGGAATGTACTTCGGATGGAACCTGGGGTTGGCCGAAGGAGGAACACTTGGGTTGGCAGTCGCCACACTCTTTATCATCATACTGTATGTAACCTTTACATTCAGCTATTCAGAACTTGCTTGCGCAATCCCGAAGGCGGGAGGTGCATTCGATTACGCTCATCGCGCACTGGGTAAAGACCTTGGATTCATAGCGGGAATCGCCCAAAGCGTTGAGTTCATTTTCGCACCACCTGCCATTGCTTTCGCCATCGGTGCCTACTTCAACCTCTTCTTTCCGACTATTCCGATCCTTGGCATCGCTGTCTGCGCTTACGTCTTGTTCACGGCGCTGAATATTTACGGGGTGCGGGCGGCTGCGATGTTTGAATTGGTCATCACTATGCTGGCTGTCGGCGAACTGCTGCTGTTTGCCGGACTGACACTGCCAGAGTTCCAGTGGAGTAATCTGACGCATAATGCATTGCCCAACGGATGGACGGGTGCGTTCGCGGCCATTCCTTTTGCAATTTGGTTTTTCCTGGCGATCGAAGGCGTCGCGAATGTCGCTGAAGAGGCCGTGAATCCGCAACGTACAATCCTGATCGGGTTTGGTTCCGCTATTCTGACGCTGGTCGTCCTCTGTATCCTCACATTCATTTCCTCTGTTGGCGTAGCCGGCTGGGAGGCAATTGTCTTCACGTCGGACGGTAGCATGTCCGACTCGCCGTTACCCCTCGCACTCGCCCGGGTCGTAGGCGAAAACAATGTATTTTACCACTTGCTTATCACGGTCGGATTATTCGGTCTGATCGCCTCTTTTCATGGTATCATCCTCGTCGCGGGTCGCTCGACATTTGAGTTTGGCAGAATGGGGTTTGTTCCATCCTTTGTCGGGAACGTGAATCCGCGGTTCCGCACGCCTGCCAATGCACTTATCGTAAATATGGGAATTGGTATTCTCGCGCTCCTTACCGGCAAAACCGGTGAGATCATTACCATGTCCGTATTCGGCGCGTTAACACTGTATATCATATCGATGATCGCGTTCCTCCGACTGCGAAAGAAGGAGCCTGATCTCCCCCGGCCATTCCGGGTGCCTCTGTATCCGTTTGCACCCTGGACAGCGCTTGTCATCGCCTCCGCATCATTCGTTGCAATGACCTTCTACAACACCAAAGTCGCAGGAATTTATTGCCTGCTCGTTGTCGGATGCTTTGGAATATTTAAATTATGGCAACGCAGAACCCCTTCAAAAATGAATAGTTCTAAACCCCAATAACAATTCCCCGATGACATCGGAAGAGATTATCAATTACCTGAAACAACACCCTTCGGCCAGAGTTAAGATCGCTTTTACAGACATCGATGGCATACTGAGAGGAAAATACATCTCGACGGAAAAGTTTCTTTCCGCCGTGGAAGGCGGCTCCGGCTTTTGTGATGTCATTTTCGGTTGGGATGCAGCGGACCTGGCGTACGATAACGTGAAGTACACGGGTTGGCATACGGGATACCCTGATGCCCCCGCGCGCATAGATTTGTCCACCTTCCGGAAGATTCCCTGGGAGAACGACGTTCCATTCTTTCTCGGCGATATCTCCGACAACGAAGGCCTTCCGGCTTCGGTATGTCCGAGACAACTGATCCGAAAGGTCGCGACCCGTGCAGCCGATGCGGGGTTCAAAGTCTATTGCTCCCAGGAGTTTGAGTGGTTCAACTTCCGCGAAACACCTCAGTCTGCGGAAGAGAAAGGTTTTCGCGGAATGACCCCGTTGACTCCCGGCATGTTCGGATATTCCATTCTTCGCAGCACGCTCAACAATCCGTATTTCAACGATCTGTTTGAACTTTTGGGGAAATTCGGGGTGCCGTTGGAAGGACTTCACACGGAGACAGGACCTGGCGTATTTGAGGCGGCGATCCGCTATAGTGATCTTGTGGAAGCTGCCGATCGCGCAGTGCTCTTCAAAACCGCTGTTAAGGAAATCGCGTATCGCCACGGTATCATGGCGACATTCATGGCGAAGATAAGTGAGCACCTCCCGGGATGCGGTGGACATGTGCACCAAAGTTTGTGGAGCGCAGACGGCGAGCGCAACCTCTTCCGCGACGAGCAGGAAGAGCAGGGCATCAGCAAGCTGATGAAGCAATACCTCGCCGGCCAGCTCTTCTGTTTGCCACATCTGCTCCCGATTTATGCGCCGACGGTAAATAGCTACAAGCGATTGGTGGAAGGTGCGTGGGCGCCTACCACACTCACCTGGGGTATCGACAACCGGACAGTGGCGATCCGGCTTCTGTGCAATGGAGAGAAGTCAGCGCGGATCGAAACACGTGTGATCGGCTCTGATGCGAACCCGTATCTCGCCATGGCTGCTGCAGTTGCCTCGGGCTTGTACGGGATTGAAAACAAGTTGGAACTGTCGCAACCACCCACGCAGGGCAATGGATATCGAGACTATACCTACGGTACGCTTCCGACCAACCTGTACGATGCCACCCAGCGGATGAAGAGCTCGGACGTCGCGAAGGAGGTGCTCGGTGCCGACTTCGTTGAACACTTCACGCATACGCGCGAATGGGAGTGGAGGCAATCGCTGAAAGCGGTCACCGACTGGGAATTCCGGCGGTATTTCGAAATAATATGATCACTGTTACCCGCCGCGCATCGGATTAATCGCGCGCAAACAATATGAACTACGATACAATTTATCAGTACAATTTTCCAACAACAATTCGTTTTGGAGCAGGAGCCAGTAAGGAACTCCCCGATTATCTTTTGAAGAATGGATTGCGCCGGCCGCTGATCGTAACAGATCCAGTAGTTGCGCAATTGGGATTTTTCAGGGAGATCGTCGGGGACCTCGAGCGCAGAGGGCTGGCCTGTGAAACCTTTTCGGACATTCATAAGAATCCGGTGAAGTCGGATGTTTACAAGGGCGGAGAAGTATTCGATCAAGCGGGCTGCGATGTGATCGTGGGAATAGGTGGTGGTGCCGCGCTTGATGTGGCCCGGGCAATTGTTCTCCGGGTAAATCACCGGGAGGATCTGTTTGTCTATGACGACCTGATCGGCGGTGATGTGTATGTGACGAATGACGTTCCGCATTTTGTGACAATCCCGACCACTGCGGGAACCGGGAGCGAAGTGGGCCGGAGCGCGATCATATCCGACGATGTCACCCATCAGAAGAAGATACTGTTTTCACCAAAGCTACTGGCAAGAATCGTGTTTGCCGATCCGCAGCTCACGATGGAATTGCCCGCATTTGTCACGGCTGCGACTGGCATGGATGCGTTGACGCACAATATGGAAGCATTCCTGGCGAAGATGCCACATCCCATGTGTGAAGGCATCGCGCTGCAGGGTATGTTGTTGATTCACGAAGCGATTGAGACAGCTGTCAAGAAACCTGATCTTGCGTCGCGCTGGAAAATGCTCATGGGTTCAATGATGGGTGCGGTTGCTTTTCAAAAGGGATTGGGTGTCGTCCATTCGCTTGCGCATCCGCTGTCTACGTTGCTCGATACGCATCACGGACTAGCCAATGCCGTTGCGATACCGCACGGAATGGCGTTCAATATTGAAGGCTGTGAGGAGAAGTTTTCACAAATAGCGCGATGCCTCCGCCTGCCTGCTGAATCTGGAGAAGCAGTGGTAGATTATCTGTTCGATATCAACACGCGGATCAGTATCCCGCATCGAATGCGGGACATTGGTGTGCGCGACGAACATATCGAGCAACTCGCTGACCTTGCTTCCGCCGACTTCGCACATCCCAATAATCCGAAGCCTGTGTCGCGAGAGGACTTCAAAAGTCTTTATCAAAAAGCTTTGTGAAAATCACCGACGATACGCGTGAACGAAGTGACCATAAATAAACAGAGATGTCAATAGTCATAGGAATAACCGATTGCAGCAAATACCAGAACTATCACAAGTGGATTGCTGCTGAATCAGGTGTCGAAGTCATTCAACTGAGCCATCAGCAAGGTAACGCTTCGGCTGTTGAGAAGTGTAATGGCATTGTCCTTACAGGAGGGGAGGATGTGCACCCAAGCTATTACGGGCGGGAAGACTATCTGCCCTATTGCGAAGTAAATGAGGAACGTGATGCGTTTGAGTGGAAGGTACTCGAACTCGTTGAAAAGCACAAACGTCCACTGCTTGGTATCTGTCGGGGTCTGCAGATTGCCAATGTTTTCTACGGGGGTACATTGATACCGCATTTGCCATCCTTTGGAAAGTTTGATCATGCGGAGGGCGAACGAGGAGATCGTTATCACGACATCTATGTCGACTGCAACAGCCGACTCATGACGTTCCTTAACGTACTAACAGGAGAAGTAAACAGCGCTCATCACCAGGCCGCCGACCGTATTGCACCTGGCTTCGTGGCGAATGCGTTGTCGCCCGATGGAGTAGTTGAAGGTATTGAACGAGAGGCAGGCAAAGAGGGTGCATTCCTGCAGTTAGTCCAGTGGCATCCCGAGCGGATGAAAGATCCCGGCAGCGCATTCTCGGGACAATTGAAACTTGTATTCCTGGAACAATGCCGCCTATAACATATTCGATAAAAATTTACAACTATGCAAGTGATTAACCCGGCGACGGAAGAAGTCATAAAGGACATACCAGAAGACTCCGGCGCGTCATTGAAAGATAAGTTCGACACGTTGAAAAGAACACAACGTACATGGAGCGAGGTCCCACTCGATCGCAGGATTGACATCCTCCGCCGGTTCTCGTCGTTGATTTCGGAGCACACTGCGCATCTTGCTTCCGTGTTGACAAGCGAGGTGGGGAAACCACTGCAACAGTCCGTCAATGAACTGAAAGGTGCACAGGCGCGTATTCGATGGCTCACAGACAATGCGTCAACGTATTTAGCCGATGAGGTCATGACCCGTTCCGAAAGCTTGGAGGAGCGCATCCGGTACGAGCCGCTCGGGGTGGTGTGCAATATCTCGGCATGGAATTACCCCTGGCTGGTCGGCATCAATGTGTTTGTTCCTGCGCTGCTCGCCGGAAACGCAGTGATGTATAAGCCGTCCGAATATTCAATGCTCACAGGTTTGGAAATCGATCGGTTGTTAAAGGAGGCGGGTGTTCCGGACGGTGTCTTTCAAGTAGCAGTTGGTGCGCGTGCCGTCGGTGAAGCACTGCTCGATCTAGCTTTTGATGGATATTTCTTCACCGGTTCGTATAAGACAGGTAAGTATATCTATGAGAGAGTTGCTGCGAAGATGGTACCGTGTCAGTGCGAGCTCGGTGGCAAGGATCCATTGTACGTGGCGGATGATGTTGCCAATGTGGCTGCTGTTGCAGGAGCTACCGCGGACGGGGCGTTCTATAACAACGGACAAAGTTGCTGTGCCGTAGAACGCATCTATGTTCATCAGGATATTCACGATGTCTACGTCGAGGCTTTCGCAAAGGAGGTAACCTCCTGGAATAAGGGGCGTCCTGCTGATGACGGTGTTTATTTCGGACCTCTGACGCGCAAGGACCAGCTCACCGTGCTTGAATCACAAGTCAAAGATGCGCTGTCGAAGGGAGCGACCGTCGTAACGGGAGGAAAGAGGATCGCAGGAAAGGGGTATTACTTCGAACCCACGATACTAACCGGCGTAAATCACCAGATGGATGTAATGCGCGACGAGTCATTCGGGCCGGTGATTGGGATCATGAAGGTATCCGGTGACGAGGAGGCAATAGCGTTGATGAAGGATACGGAATACGGGCTCACGGCGTCAGTCTACACGGCTGATCAGGCGCGTGCTGAGCGTATTCTGGATCGCCTGGATACGGGCACGGGCTACTGGAATTGCTGTGATCGCGTGAGTGCTGCAGTGCCGTGGAGCGGAAGACGTCACTCAGGGTTTGGAGCAACTCTTTCGCACGCAGGTCTCCGCGCCTTTGCAAAGCCTAAAGCCTATCATCTGCGGAGGACCTGACCGGTCTGCGCATTGCCATACCGTTAGAATTGCTGGTTCCATTCTGAAGACCTGGGTGTGACGTATCGTTGCGCGTTCCCGGAGCAGCTGTTTTTTCGTTACGTGGGTGGCCAAAAACCGTCAAATAATGTCCCGGTAGGCGTTCTTACGGGAAAAAGTGGTAACTTTGTTTAAGTACCCAAAATCATGAACTAAAACCAAAATATGGCAAAATCACAGGGCACGTGGAATAAGAAGGAAATCGAAAAAAAGAAGCAGCAAAAAAAGAAGGAGAAAGAAGCAAGACGCGAGGAACGGAAGGCCAGCGCCAAGGACGGCAACAGCTTCGAGATCGCCTATGTGGATGAATTTGGCAATTTCTCGGCTACACCACCCGATCCCAAGAACCGGGTAGAAGTCAAAGAGGAAGATATTCAGATCAGCATACCCAAGAATACCGGACCGAAGGAAGACCCGATCAGAAGAGGGATCGTCTCCTTTTTCAATAATTCGAAAGGTTACGGGTTTATCCGGGATCAGGATACCCAGGAGAGCATTTTCGTACACATCAATAATACGCTCGAACCGATTGCCGAAAACAATCGCGTCAACTTTGAAGTCGAGAAAGGTCCGAAGGGTCCGAGTGCCGTTAATGTCAAGATCGCCCGCTGATCTCTAGCTCATCCGCACTTTTGAAGGTGGATGCCAGGTCTCTTACAAGGTAGCCATATCAATAACAAACCGGTAACGAACGTCGCCTTTGAGCATTCGTTCGTAAGCCGCGTTGATATCACGGATATCGATCACTTCGACATCGGCGACAATGTCATACGACGAACAGAAGTCCAGCATCTCCTGCGTTTCAGGCAGTCCCCCGATACTTGAGCCGGCGATACTCCTCCGGTTAGTGATAAGTGCCATGCCGCGGAATTCAGATGGAGTAGGCGGAGCGCCGACACATATTTGGACACCGTTCGTATTGAGCATCCTCAGGTAGACATTGTAATCGTGGGGAGCAGACACCGTATCAATGATGAAGTCGAAGTAATTCCTCAGTGGATGAAGGTTTGCGGGATCCGAAGTCAAAGCGAACCGCGCAGCACCGAGACGCTTGCTGTCCGCCTCTTTTGAGGGTGAGGAACTGAGCATCGTGACTTCGGCGCCAAAGGCCGATGCAAATTTGACTGCCATATGTCCGAGACCCCCCAGTCCAAGGACTCCGACCTTGTGACCTTTTCCAATATTCCAATGCCGCATCGGCGAATAGGTAGTGATCCCCGCGCACAGCAGCGGCGCAACTGCTTCGAGAGGGAGATTGGAGGGCACCTTCAAGACAAAATCTTCATCAACGACTATTCGGTCCGAGTAGCCGCCGTACGTAGGCGTCTTCCCATCCCGTTCGTAGCTGTTATACGTGCCTACCGCGCCGTCACTGCAATACTGTTCGAGCCCCTGTTTGCAATTGTCGCACTCCCGGCAAGAATCAACGAGGCATCCCACGGCGGCGATGTCGCCGACCGCAAACTTTCTCACCTGATCGCCTACTTTCTTGACCCGGCCCACGATCTCGTGACCAGGAACCATTGGAAAGATGCCGTTGCGCCATTCATTGCGGATCTGATGAATATCTGAGTGGCATACACCGCAATACAAGATCTCAAGCTGCACATCGCGAGGTCCGGTTGGGCGACGTTCGAATGAGAACGGGGCGAGTGAGGAGGCCGAATCGAGTGCTGCATATCCTTTTGTGGCGATCATCTTTTTCTTCGTAGTCTGCAGCATGGTGGTGTCGGTTGGTTTGACAAATTCGTTGGAGGGCTGTGCCGGTAGGAGAACCGAGGACGCCCAAACTTCGTTTGCTAAAACTAAAGTATTTGTTTTCTTTTTTTGGAACACTTGTAAAAGGAATTTACACGCGGGTTTTACGAGCCAACGATAAACTTGTCGCTTTATTTTGAAAGCAGCATTTCACTTAAAGTAATACTTTAAGTGTTTTTTCACTGCTTCCCAGTGTAAGATTCGGTCTCAATCTCCAGATAAATACTGCGTGTTTTTGGCCAATTTTGACAAACGGAATATGGTCCACAGACGCAGGTTGCTCTTTTCATTTTTTTTCGTTTTGCCTTGCTTGGTTTTTGGTCAGGACGAAAACGCGATCGCGACATTCAAAGGGTTGCTACATGATGGCACCCGGTCGCCTGCCGAGGAATCTCTGCAAGATACCGAGCTGCAGATCGACCAAGCCCGCGAGTCGAACGACGCGCTTGCTGAAATTACATCCCGGCGATTGCTTGGTCTGGTATACCTTACGCGCGTGCACGACTATGAAAGAGCGCTCGATCATTTTATTACAGCGCTGGCAATTGCAGACTCGGTTCACCTAAAGGACCAGCAACTCCTGACATATGTTGCTATGGCACGCGTATTCGAAGTCGTAGGTGACTATCACAAGAGCGCACAATTGTTGAGCAAAGCTCTTGACATCAACCGGGGCTCTCGTCATATCGACGCAGATGCATTGATATTAAACAACCTCGGAAGAGTAAACGCCGCACGTGGTCGATTGAATGAAGCTTTTGAGAATTACAGGCAGGTACTTCGCTACCAGGACTATATTGGCAAGTCGTATGAGGCAGAGGCATTGTTCAACCTCGGACATCTGTTCGCCCTGCAGGGCGAGTACGATCAGGCCTTGGATTATCACCGCGCGGCACTTCGCGTAAACCGTACGCTCGGCGATAAGCAAGCCGAGGCACGCTCCTTGAATGATATCGGCATCCTGTATGATCGGATGCAGAATGATAACAAGAGCGGTGCAAACCACCAGGTTGCGCTCGAAATACGGCAGCGTCTGGGCGATGGCCGCGGACTCGCCGAATCACATAATAATATCGCGGCACTCCATCTGAAGGCTGGAGAGACCGCCGACGCGATCTCACACGCTCTGCAGGCACTCGAGCACGGAAGAGAAGCACAGTCGCGCGAACTCATGCTTCAGAGTTACGAGCTACTAAGCCAGGGTTATAAGGAGACTGGCGACTTCCGCAATGCATTGGTACAACTCGAACTCGGAGTAGCTCTTCAGGAGTTGATCGCCGCGGAAAAACAGGAGCGACAACTCCTGGAAGCACAGAACCGATATGTGATTGCAACAAAGGAAAGCCAGATTCAGGAACTCGATGCTCTGCGACTGGAGCGCGAACGGGAAATCGACGCACAACGCAAGTCCCGGAACATCCTCTTCCTGGTGGCCGTACTTGTATTCCTTTCCGCAGCTCTTCTCTTCGTGCTCTACCTGGTGAAACGGAGATCGAATATGCGACTTCAGGCAGCGCGCAAAGAGGTGGAAGCGAAGAATCAGAAATTACAGGAGTTGAACAATACAAAAGACAAGTTCTTTTCCATCATTAGTCATGATCTGAAAGGTCCGCTGAATTCGCTTACATCCTTTTCGGGGTTGTTGATCAATCATACGGATAGTCTCAGTCGGGAAGAGATTCAATTGCTGGCTAAGGATCTCGACAAGTCCGTTCGCAACCTGCTTACCTTACTGGAGAATTTACTGGCATGGTCGCGGTCGCAAACAGGGAATATAGACTTCACCCCCGAAGTGTTACCGCTGAATGAACTTCTGATGAGCAACAAAGCCCTCCTTCAAACACAGGCAGACACCAAAGGGATCGCCGTTGAGATTGACTGTGACGTCAATCTCACGGTGCGTTTGCACAAGAATTCCGTGAACACCGTCGTGCGGAACCTGATCTCCAACAGTATCAAGTTTACGCCTTCGGGAGGCGCTATCAGGATCTCCGTCACGACTGACAGCGAGGTGCTGAGGCTCGCCATATCCGATACCGGGGTGGGAATGAGTCGAGACGCGATGGACAAAGTGTTTCAGCTTGGCACGAAGCACTCGACATCAGGTACCGCCAACGAAAAGGGTACCGGTCTCGGCCTGGTTTTGTGCCGCGAATTCGTCGAACGAAACGGAGGCCGAATAAATGTTCGAAGTGAGATTGGTAAGGGATCGGTCTTTACCTGCGCATTTCCGTATGCACGCACGGTAGTTTCTACCAAGGTGGTAAACGTTACGGCCATTTCTTCTTAAGGCCGCTTGTTTTTCGATTAATTGACTATTTTGCGGGTTCAAAGATACATATGGATCCTAATTTGCTCCTCTGGGCTGCCTTTAACATCTTCGTTATCGGCATGTTAGCACTTGATCTGGGGGTTTTTCACAAGAAGTCCGAGGAGATATCGGTCCGCAACGCTTTAACCTGGACGGCAGTCTGGATTACGTTGGCGATGGCGTTTAACGTCTTTGTTTACCTTTATCTGGGTAAAGAATCTGGCATTGAGTTTTTCACCGGGTACGTAATCGAGAAGTCATTGAGTGTTGACAATATTTTTGTCATCATCATGATCTTTTCATACTTCCAGGTCCCGCCGAAATACCAACACAAAGTATTGTTCTGGGGTATCCTCGGCGCGTTGGTCATGCGTGTGACGTTCATATTCGCCGGAATAGAACTTATTAATCGCTTCCACTGGCTTATTTACATTTTTGGCGCCTTCCTGGTCTTCACTGGAGTGCGGATGGTGACCGCGGGAGACTCCAAGATAGAGCCAGACAAGAATCCGGTCGTGAAGATGGTACGGAAGCTATTTCCGGTGACCGCTGATTTCGAGGGAGACAACTTTTTTGTCAGACGAGGCGCCAAGCTCTGGGCTACACCTCTCTTTGTTGTCGTCGTTCTGATTGAGACGACCGACTTGATCTTTGCTGTCGACTCGATTCCTGCCATCCTGGCTATCACCGATGATCCGTTCATCGTCTACACGTCTAATGTGTTTGCGATCCTAGGCTTGCGCTCGCTGTATTTTGCACTCTCTGGGATTGAGCGCTACTTTCATTTCCTCAAATACGGACTATCAGCTATCCTCGTCTTCGTAGGGGTAAAAATGTGCCTTACAGATTACTACAAAATACCCGTTGACGTATCGTTGATTGTGATTGTTGGACTCCTGGTTATTTCGATCATTGCATCCGTAGTGTTCCCGCAGAGGGACACGGAAGCGTCGGAAGCCTCTGACTGATCCACACCAACTAGCCCAGAATCTAAGATTTCTTTCGGAAAGCGCTCCGGGCGTTTCGGATCATCGAAATGCTTTTGCCGAGCAGACCACCCGACATTTCCTGTTCGTAGTTCGTGATCTCACCATCGGTCGTGGTGGCGGGATATATGAAGATCAGGCTGTTCGACTGAAATATCCGTGGCATTTTCTTTGGCAGAACATCCAGCGCGGGTGTGTAGGAGATTCCGCCTTCGCGAGATGACACCAGGACGACCATATCCTGTTCCTTTAGTTTCGAAGACAGTTCAGTCATATTCCCGAGATCAATATCCCCGCGGTAATCGACGGTGACAGCGATCTTGTTGGCATCGGCAAATGCTCTTATTGCGGCCTCCACTTCGGCAGATGCATAAAGCTGAATACCCGTGCTCATCTGGGACGCTGCGCGAAATATACTGGGAAGCCACTTGTTGAATCCAGGTTCTTTCTCCGCAAAATGAGGACAAATCAATTTGACGTTATTGTGTACGCTTAACGGCATCATGAACCGGGTGATAAAGATTGTTTGCGTGGTCTGCTTCACCAGTATGTCGAACGTCTGACCAAAAATGATGTCAGCCAGGTTCTTTTGAGGCGACCAGCCGGCGACGATATCAGTGATGAACTTTTCCGTTGCGATCCGTTTGATTCCGCTGGTGACATTACGGTCAATCGTCGACATTATCTCGATCTGTTGATCGGCAGCCGCCGCGTAAACGATAGCCTTGTCGAGTAACTTTTTCGAGTGTAGAAGTTTCGTTTGAGCCTGGTGGTCATCCTTCACAATGGTCAGCCCGAGAATGGGTGACGTGTCTTTTGGACTCTTGATCAGCATGGAAAAGTCGATCAACTTTTCCATCGTTTCCGGGTTGGCAATTGGCACCAGCACACGCTGCGCTGCAGTCGGGATCTGATCCGGCTCATTGTCCATGTGGAGGACGACCTGTTTCCCGGCTTCCTCCGTTACGAACGAGGCGACGACACAGGTGACAAGGATCAATAAAATGGTGCCGTTCAATACATGATCGTCGATAATTTCCAGGTTGTATCCGACGAGTATCACGGCAAGAGTGGCGGCCGCATGCGAACTGCTGAGTCCAAATATCAGCTGCCGCTGACCCTTGGTGAAGTTAAATATCCGGCCACTCGCCTCAGCTGCGAGCCACTTCCCGATTAATGCCGCAGCCGTGAGCGTAAAGGCTACGATCAAAGCCTGCGGTCCATTCGTGAGCACCCGGAAATCGATCAGCATCCCGACGCTGATAAGAAAGAATGGTATGAAGAGAGCATTGCCGACAAACTCGATCCGGTTCATCAGTGAAGACGTGTGCGGGATCAGGCGGTTCAGTGTCAACCCTGCCGCAAACGCGCCAATGATGGGTTCCAATCCCGCGAGTTCTGCCCCGAAGGCCGTCAGAAATACGACGAAAAGGACGAATATAAAGTGAGCGTTCTTCTCATCCTCGAGGCGACGGAAGAACCACGAGGCTATGCGCGGGATGACGAAATACACAACGGCGGTGAAACAAACTATCGATATCAGCAGGCGGGTCCATAAGTCAGATGTTGCCTGACCGGAAGCCGTGCCCGCGATGATGGCGAGTATCAGCAGCACCGCAGTATCGGTGAGAATCGTGCCGCCGACCGTGATCGCGACAGCCTGATTTTTGGCTATCCCGAGTCGGTTAACGATCGGGTAAGCGATCAGCGTATGCGTTGCAAACATGCTGGCGATCAAAAGACTGGCATTGAACTCGTAACCGAGCAGGTAGTAGCAGACCGGTAGCCCCAGGGCGATCGGAATCAGGAAGGTAAGGACACCGAAGATCGCGCTCTTGTACTTATGCTTATTGAACTCATTCAAGTCCAGTTCCAGACCAGCGATAAACATGATGTACAACAGACCGATCGTCGAAAACAGGTCAACAGCAGAGTTCTTCTGGATGAGGAACAGTCCGTGCGGCCCGATGAGGATGCCCGACAGGATCAGTCCGATGATGCCTGGTATTTTGAACCGGGCCAGCACAATCGGGACCAGTAGAATGATTCCGAGTATAAGCGAAAAGATCAGAACCGAACTGCTGAACGGTGTCTGAAACTCATGTGCCAGTTTCTGTAAAAATTCTTCCATACTGAACAAAGACGGCGGGATCCGCCATTCCGGCCAATGATAACAAAAAAAAGCCAAGAACCGACCCGCTTTCCAGTGAGACATCCGTGGCTACCTTCTTGGCATCGGATTTTTACCAGGATGGCATCGTCTGCCATCCCGTATGCCTATGCAGCAAAATCTACTCATTCGAATTGTTTACCGGAATTTTTGAAGTATTTTCATCACCCAAACCGCTTCTACGATGAGAGATGTTTGCTGTACAACTGTCCTGCTTTGCCTTTGCCTGACCTCTTTTGGACAATTTGCCAAGAATACAATGGCGCTATCAGTTTCCGGGAATGATCGCATAACGGTAGTCAAGGGCAGCGTCAGGCTTGCGGAATGGCACGAACGGTCATTCTGGCCATTGTACGATAAGTATCTCAACGATGCGACCAAGGTCTATTCCATGACTTACCGGTCGCTCGAGGACCTGGCTGAGACTGACGCATCTGTGTCGGAAACTACTGCTTTGGAGAATGCCGTAAAGGTGCTGACGTATCGCAAGGAGGAACTTGAGATGCGGAAGAAATACTACCGGGAGATGGGAGCCATCCTGAACGGAGTCATTGCTATGCAATTCCTCCAGACCGAGGCCATGATGGACATGCTGGAGAGCGCAAATATTTACAACGGAACCGAATGGGAGAGATATCGTTTTCACGCCCACTCTTTGCCGGATGACCAGGTCGCAAAGGCAAAGCGCAACACGCTGGAGGCCGCTTTGGATATCCCGGATGAGAAGAAAAGCGCGTTCTGGTCACTATACAGAAGATACGAAGTTGAACGCAATGCGCTGATGGGGGAGGCGTACGATATTTACGCCCTGTTCGCCAGCGATGCCGCAGACTTTACGCCTGCACTGGCCAAAAGATTGGGTTACGATTTACTTCATGTGATGGAGCGCGAGCTGAAATTGAGGGAAGACTTCTTTTATCAGATGAATGCACGGGTAGGGTCCGTACTGGCAGCCCGGTTCTTTGCATTCGAAGATTACTACGCCATCGTTTCCAAGATGTACGCTTGGGCCGATGCCCCCTGATCGTCAATAGCTTGGAAGTTTCAGGCGAGGCCGTTATCTTGAATGCCTGAACCTCACTCACAGCGCGAATGCACGATCTGGACTTCTCCGACTACTGCGTATTCATTTTCTATTTTCTGGCCGTCAGCACTTACGGAATCTACGTTTACAACCGCAATAGGTCGAAGGTAGCCGACTCGCGCGATTTCTTTCTCGCAGAAGGCTCGCTGACCTGGTGGGCCATTGGCGCTTCGCTCATCGCATCGAATATTTCGGCAGAACACTTCATCGGGATGTCGGGATCTGGCTTTGCACTCGGCCTGGCTATCTCAACGTATGAATGGATGGCAGCAGCGACACTTATCATTGTCGCTGTTTTTTTTGTTCCGGTTTATCTAAAGAACAAGATATACACCATGCCCCAATTCCTGGAGCAACGGTACAACGGAACGGTTAGTACCATTATGGCCATTTTCTGGCTCCTCGTATACGTATTCGTCAATCTGACATCCATCATCTATCTCGGTGCGCTGGCGATCACCGCCATCTCAGGTATCAGCTTTGAAGTGTGTATCATCGGACTGGCCGTGTTCTCAATTATCGTAACACTAGGCGGAATGAAAGTGATCGGTTATACCGATGTCATTCAGGTTGCTGTCCTGATCATCGGCGGGCTGGTCACCACCTATCTGGCGTTGACGCTCGTATCGCAGCACTTCGGTTATGGTGAGGATGTCATCGCTGGCGCCCGGGTGATGCTGGACAAGGCAGATTCACATTTCCATATGATCTTCGACTCTTCGCACCAGTACTATTCCGACCTGCCGGGACTCTCGGTGTTAATCGGCGGCATGTGGATCAATAACCTGAGTTATTGGGGATGCAACCAATACATCATTCAGCGCGCGCTCGGAGCGGATCTCAAGACGGCGCGGAATGGAATTTTGTTCGCAGCGTTCCTGAAATTGCTGGTGCCGGTCATTGCAGTGCTGCCGGGCATCGCTGCCTACGTGTTGTTCCAGGAGGGTCTGTTTCAAACAGAAATGATCAATGACCAGGGGATCGTGAAACCAGACCACGCATATCCAACATTGCTCAACCTGCTGCCACCCGGCTTGAAGGGCCTGGCCTTTGCAGCCTTGACCGCAGCTATCGTAGCCTCGTTGGCGGGGAAAGCGAATAGCATCGCGACTATCTTTTCGCTGGATATTTACAAGAAGTTCTTCAATCGGAAAGCGAGTGAAAAGCAACTTGTCAGCACCGGGCGATGGACCGTCATTGTTTCCATGGTGATCGCCTCAATTGTAGCGCCTGCCTTGCGCTCGCTGGATCAGGCTTATCAATTCATCCAGGAATATGTAGGCTTTATTTCTCCTGGAGTGCTCGTGATCTTTCTACTCGGTTTCTTCTGGCGCCGAACCACCGCATCCGCTGCACTTACCGCGGCGCTGCTGACGATTCCACTATCAACGTTGTTGAAATACCTTCCGTATTGGACCAATGGTGCGTTCCCGGATTATCCCTTCCTCGATCGTATGTCCATCGTCTTCGTGTTCCTGTTGTTGTTGATGATCGTCATGAGCCTGCTTGACCGCCGCAGTGCGACTCAGCCGCGTGTAATCGAAGTTGATACGTCGATGTTCCGCGTTACGCCGTCATTTACTATCGGTTCGGTGCTGATCATTGGCATTCTAACCGCACTTTATACGGTTTTCTGGTAGCATTCCAGGCGCTGGTATTTTTTTCCATAGTTTTGTATATTTGGTAATAAACCAGGGAAGTATGAATAACGAACAGTTGTCCGAAAAGGAAAAGAACCCCCTCAAAAGCATTGAAGAGTGGGAAGACGACCTCCTGCATCGCTACCCGGAAACCAGGAAGAAAGAGGAATACCGGAATTACGAAGCCCCGGCCCGCGATACCGTACGCGAGTTCTATAAGCTCAACCACCAGTATCAGACCTACAATTTTGTCATGACAAAGCGGGAGGAGTTCCTGAAATTCGATCGCAAGACGCTGACCGTATGGGAGGCTATGGAGTTCCTGAACACGCTCGTCGACGACTCCGATCCCGACATTGAACTCGATCAACTCCAGCACCTACTTCAAACCGCCGAGGCAATCCGCCGCGACGGGCATCCCGATTGGTTCGTGCTGACCGGCTTCATACACGACATGGGAAAAGTATTATGCCTTTTCGGCGAGCCTCAGTGGGCTGTGGTCGGCGACACCTTTCCCGTCGGGTGCAAGTTCTCTGATAAGATCGTTTATCCCGAGTTCTTTGAACTGAACCCCGATAACAGCGATAGTCGTTATAACACAACGTATGGCATTTACAAGCCAGGGTGCGGACTCAGAAACGTCACGATGTCCTGGGGTCACGATGAGTACCTCTACCATATCACCAAGGACTTTATGCCGGAACCCGCGCTGTACATGATCCGGTATCACTCGTTCTACGCCCAGCACCGCGAACACGCCTACGAACATCTGATGGATGATCACGACCGGGAGATGTTCGAGTGGGTGAAGAAGTTCAACCCCTATGACCTGTATTCGAAGAGCCCGGTGCCTCCGGATTCAAAAGAGCTCAGACCCTATTACGAAGAACTGATCGCGAAGTACCTGCCTGCGCAGGTGCGGCTCTAGCAGTTCGCTACATCAATCCCCTAGTCAATTACTGCGTATGACGTCGCGAAGAAGTGCTATGAAAAAACTTGCCGTTGCTTCTGCGACGGCAGCAGGACTCTCACTTAGCCACCGTATTGAGGCGGCGGAAGCTGTACTCGCGCCTGCGTTAAAAGGTAGAGTAAACCATTCCGTCTGCCGTTGGTGTTATGGCAACATCCCCCTGGAAGATCTCTGCCAGGCAGCGAAGAACATTGGCCTCACATCAATCGAGTTGACGGGACCCAACGAGTGGCCGGTGCTCCAGAAATACGGGTTGACATCGGCGCTGCCGAATGGCGCCGGCATGGGTATCGAAAAGGGTTTTAACGATCCACAATACCACGAAGACCTTGTCGCAAGTTATGAGGCGGTCATTCCGCAGGTTGCCAAGGCCGGATTATCGCAGATCATCTGCTTTTCGGGTAACAGAAGGGGGCTCGACGATGAGAAGGGGATAGAAAATTGCGCCATCGGATTGAAACGCCTGATGCGTACCGCTGAGAAGCATAAGGTCACAGTCGTCATGGAACTGCTCAATAGCAAGGTGAACCACAAGGATTATCAATGCGATCACACCGCCTGGGGAGTGGCTTTGTGCGAACGGATCGGGTCAGAATACTTCAAACTGCTATACGATATCTATCACATGCAGATCATGGAGGGCGATGTCATTGCGACTATCCGCAAATACCACCCGTACATATCCCACTATCACACCGGTGGCGTTCCCGGCAGGAATGAAATCGATGAAACGCAGGAGCTGAATTATCCTGCCATCATGCAAGCTATTGTCGACACCGGATTCAAGGGCTATGTGGCGCAGGAATTCATTCCGAAACGTCCCGACAAGCTGGCGTCACTGAAGCAGGGAGTAGAGATCTGCGACGTCTGACACGGCAGTAAGATCACAGCCCGAACTCCTGCAACGCAGCCTCGATAGCATATCGAATATCCTTATTTGTCGTTTTTGTCAGTAACGACCGCAAGGCGGGCGTAGCCGATTTGGCGTCTTTTCCGATCCGCCCAAGAATTACCACGAGACGATATTGCAATCCGCCGTCATGAATTGTCGTCGCATTCAGTTCGTCCACCAGTGGATTTACCGCCGGGCGGCCCACCGCCACCAGGGATTCCTGTGAGATCTCACCTGCCTTGTCATAATTCCGTAACGCGGCGATCATGTGTCTGATCGCCGTTTGGTTGCTTGTCCTTAGGTCGCCCAACAATTGAAGAGCCATCACCTGGACATCCGCCAATTGTTCCTTGTGATCAAGGGACCGTCGGTCCAGCAACGCCACCAGTATTGGCTCCAGCGGCGCCACACGATCACCCATCATCGTCAGCAGTTTCATGACTCGGTGCTGTTCCCCAACGTCACTTCCGCGCAGCACGGAGCCCGCTTCATCGATCGTCGGAATGACGCCAGGAATTGCAATACCATTCCTCGTACAAAAGTCGATACGATCTTGTCGTTGATTGGGATACGGTGATTCAAGCGCATACAACGCAAAACTAGCCCGGCACCTGTTGACCAGCAGCGCCAGGTCATTCGATGGGTATTTAGATTCGGCCTGTTTGTTCTGCTCGATCTTGAACGGACTCCCTTCATCAGAAGGATATGGCATGAAATTCCGCGCGAATGTATACAATTGATCCGGCGTCTTTTTGTTCTGATGATCGTTGAAGTAGTCGGCGAGCCAATACATCACCTGTGTTTTTGACGGCGCGTCAGGCTCTTCATCGTACATTCTCTTCAGGTACATGAAATGAAGTCCCGTGGCGTTGTCTGATTCAGTTTCCAGCCGATTTCCATAGTGTCCGTACGCATAACGACGCAGTTCGCGATTAGCCGTCAATGACTCCATGAGCTCATAGAAGCCCCGGTCAAACGAGACCGCCCTTGGCAGTCCGACCTGGCCGGAGCTCAGCAAGTCGAAATACTGGTTCAGCCGCGATCGGAGAATAGCGGTGTCTGGTTCCTCCACGCGATTGAACAGAAACCCGAGGTAGGCCGATAGGGTATGGTCACCGACCTTCCTGATAGTGCCGATCCCAGATCGCCATTCGTCATCATCTGCATTCTGGTCGCTCGTGAGATACGCGAGAATGCTATATGCCCGGTCATCACCAGAAGGGTAGGCGATCGTATCAAGCGTTGCCAGCAAGAAAGTCTTGTAACGCCCGGGAGTGATGGCGTACCTGGCCAGAGCGTTTATCAGGTGATAGTGGATCTTTCCACATGCATTGTCAAATGGCGTGCGCATAGCCTCGATCGTAACCGCCTCGATCTTCTCGGGAGTCGAAAGGTCCTGCAACTTCTCCCGGAACTTGTCAGCGAAGGCGCGGCACCGGGTTTCGGCGTCAGTTTTTGTCTCGTGTGGGGCACTCGCACCGCCTTTGGATACCACAACCTGTGTTGTATTCGCTGTCAGCGCAGACTCGGGGAAGAGCGTCCGTATGTTTTTTGTCAGACGTATGCGACCCGAATAGCTCATCAGAATTTCACCGCTGACGACATCGATCAGCCGGCCGTTAACATCGACGTAATTTTTCAGCCTGGTATAGGTCCCGGAAAATATGGCATCGATCGGCAACAACTCTCCGATCCGGATGGCCTCACTAGCCTTCATCATCCCGGAAAGCATGAACTCGTTCTCTTTGAGAATCGCGTCAACGCGCTTGCGTTCAAACAGTTTCAGGCGTCCGGGATCTGCACTGAGCCTTCCTATAATCGACTCGCTCAGATATTCGCCGAATACGTTCGCATTTCCGCTGCTGACTTGCAATGGGACGAACGTCACGACCGCCAGGCGGACAGTAGGTCTTCCGAAGTCTGCTGACTCGATATTGCTGGCAATCTCGGCCACAACGGCCTTGTGATCCTTCGTCTTCTGGGCAACCGACGGATGGGCGCAGGCACATAGGAGCAGGCAGAGCAGGAGCAGTCGCATAAGTATGGGTTTGGCGGCGCCGGTTACCAAATTTGGGACGCAAGAATCAATCTCTGGAATTTTTTTTACGTATCAACTCAAAAAGAGTGGATTTTGGGTCTGGGGGCAAGAGAAATGCGAGTTTTTTTGCGCGAATGGGGAACCAAAGCGCTTCGTAATTTGTATACTTAGGAAATTTTTACTGCCATCGGCAAAATCACCCACCGTATTTTCCTTTCTCCACCGAACCTAAACAGGTGTGACTCGGTTGTTACACAGTATATTCATTTTTACGCACATAACGGACAATTTTTCAAATGAGACAGCTAAAGATCAGCAAGCAGATTACGAACCGGGAGAGCCAGTCGCTGGATAAGTATCTGCAGGAAATCGGGAAGGTGGATTTGATCACATCTGACATGGAAGTGGAGTTGGCAAAGCGCATCCGCGAAGGTGACCAGATCGCTTTGGAAAAGCTCACAAAAGCCAACCTCCGTTTCGTGGTTTCTGTTGCCAAGCAATACCAGAACAATGGTCTGACGCTGGGCGATCTGATCAATGAGGGGAATCTCGGGCTGATCAAAGCGGCGAAGCGTTTTGACGAGACGAGAGGATTTAAGTTCATCTCATATGCTGTCTGGTGGATTCGTCAGTCGATCATGCAGGCCCTCGCCGAGCAGTCTCGTATTGTGCGACTACCACTGAACCGCGTGGGCTCACTCAACAAGATATCCAAGACGTTCTCTGAACTGGAACAGAAGTTTCAGCGGGAGCCTTCCGCTGAAGAATTAGCGGAAGTTCTCGATATTTCTACTGATGAGGTGACTGATACCATGAAGATATCAGGTCGCCACGTATCTGTGGACGCGCCATTTGTCCAGGGCGAAGAAAACAGTCTGCTTGATGTACTTGAGAACGACAGCGAAGAGACTCCAGACTCAGAGCTGATGATGGATTCACTCAGGAAGGAAGTGCAGCGCGCACTGTCAACCCTGACCCAGCGCGAAGCAGATGTGATCTCTTACTACTTCGGACTAAATGGTGAGCAAGCACTGACACTCGAAGAAATCGGACAGAAGTACAATCTCACACGCGAACGCGTCCGGCAAATCAAAGAAAAAGCAACCCGCAGACTCAGACACAGCTCGAGAAGCAATACGTTGAAGCCGTTCCTGGGGTAGTGAGTCGTCAGGCGTGAATCGTGAGGCGTGACGATTCACAATTCCTTCACTCTAATATTCCTAAACCTCACGACCGTTCCATGCCCGAGGAATCCGATATGTCCGCGGTAGACGTTGAGTCCGGGGTGGTTTTTCTTGTCTAGCGTGCCGTTGCGGGTAGCTTTTTTGAGGTCGGCGTCGAGGATGACGGTTCCATTCAGTACGACCTTAATTCTGTCGCCCTTCACGTACACTTCTTCCTCATTCCATTCCCCGACGGGTTTCAGATAACCGCGTTTGGCCGGAGCGATACCATACACCGATCCGTGGTACTGGTATGGTTCGAGAGTGGCATAGACCGGCGCGGTATCGTCGAGGATCTGGATCTCCTTTCCGCCATAGGCCGCGTCACCTTTCAACGATGCGTGAATGCCAAGACCGTTGTTGGCGCCTGGGGTAAGTTGAAACTCGAACCGGAAGACAAAGTCGGAATATTCTTTTTCGGTATACAGATTACCATGGCCTCGCCCGACAGGATAGATAGCGATGGCATTGTCTTCAACGACATATTCCGTTTTGTTTCCAACCCAGTTGTCGAGATTCTTTCCGTTGAATAGCAACTGGAAGCCCTCGCGTTTTTCATCCTCCCTCAGTTCATAAGGTTTGCTGCCCAACTCCTTGACGTAAATGTTGCGGAACGCCAACTCATTGCCGTGTGCCTGCAGTTCGATTGCCTCTTCCGGGAAAATCGGGAGGCTTCGGTCCCAGTAATTCTCCATCGTAACATTATCGACAACCAGGATGCCGTTAAGGTGCACTGTCACCTTCTCGCCAACCATCCGGATATGGAAGGTATTCCATTCCCCGACAGGGTTATCGGCGATCACCGGTGGTTTACTTGGGTTAATTTTATTGTTGAACAGGCCCCCGGAGCCGACATGTGCGATCTCTTCTTTCCCCCACGGATCCCATATCTGAACCTGCGGCGAACCGCGAAGATAGATTCCACTGTCGCCATCGCGGGTGATCTTCCAATCCACCAGCATCTCGAAGTCACCGTAAGGACGGGTGGTACACAGGTTGTCTCCTTTTCCAGTAAAGTAAATAGCCCCGTCCCTCACACTCCAGCTCTCCTTGAGTTTCTCGTCAGCGTCCTTTTGCTTCCTGGCCAGTTCGGCCTTGCTCATCTTCGACCGGGTTAAGGGATTTTCGACGAGTCCCTGCCATCCCGAAAGATCCTTGCCATTGAAGATTGATTCAAAGCCTTTCGTATAGGGCATGTTAGCCAGGTACGTCTGGATATCGATGACCTCGTACTGGCTGTCCTGACCTTCGAGTTTGTTGAGTATATTCTGAAGTATGTTCCGCACAACGACACCGGTCAGGCCGGGGCGTGCATCCGCGGTTGGCAGCGCTATCTGCATGACAGCACGACTCGCCGCGCGGTTGAGACTCTCATCATCGAGATATCCCGACACGAACATCAGCGCCAGGAAAGTCCTGAGACCACCGACAGCGCGAATGACCGAAATCTTTTCTGACGTGGATCGCGCTTCGCTCATGGCAGCATCGAACATCAACAGCTTCTGATCATCAGGCAGCGCGGATTGGCCGATCTGGGAAACGTACGCTTGAAAGGCCTTGTCATGATACTGACTGAGGCCTGCATCCTTGCGAATGGCCAGCAAGGTCCGCGCGGCAGCGTGATCCTGCCAATTGAGGAGTGCTTCGAATGCTGCCGTCTTCTCCTCGGACGAACCCGACTTGAAGGCATCGGTGACTTTTTCGAGAGCTGCCTCGTCGTTTACATAGGGTATGAGCGGCAGGATCCGAGCCTTGTTCTTCGCATAAACGTCGTTGATCAGGCCGTGATTGCTTTTGTCTATCACCTCGATCAGCGCGGCCTGTACTGACCCTGCTTCGTTCGGGCTCAGGTTCTCTCCGAGCAAGCCCAACAATGCCGCGGTGTTTTTTGACGATGAAACCTTTGGCAGTGCGGCAAACGCCGCAGTCCGTACCACTGCGTCACCCGATGTGATGTTGGAGAAGATGACGTCGAATGCTTCGTAGTTCCTCCGCTCCCCCAGGATTTCAATCAGAGCTGCCTGGTTATGTGGCTGAGCCGTAGCAACATGCGAAGTAAGCATATGCGACTCGCGGTCATCCACGGTTCGAAGAAGCGCTTTCTTCGCCGCAGTGATCTCGGCATCGGCAGTTGCACGCAAGAGGTAATCAGTCAGCGTTACCTGATATTTCTCATTCCCGCTGTACGCAATCTGTTCTGCCGCCGCGATCCTCACCTCGGCATTTTTCGACTGGAGCGCTGGTACCAGTGTTGCGTCGATAAACGCGTCGTTTCGGTTAGCCTCTGCGAGCATCGCGAGTATGTCGGGCGCAAGAGCGCTATTCTTCTTATAGACCTTCAGCCACTGACCGGTGGCGTTCCCGCGTCTGGCATGTGTTCCAGCGATCTTTAATACTTCGCGTTGATATCCTGCGTCAAAACGGCCGAGCTCGCGGGTGAGCATCTTGATTGATTTTCCAGGCTGCGCGGCAGCGATCGTTTTCAACGCCGCAAGCCGGAAATGCTGCTGATCGGACTCCGGCGTGGCATCGAGAAGGGCCTGGCTCGCCTGAAGGGCGGTGGAATTGTCACCTTTTCCCGAAAGCTGATAGATATACTCCACGAGTGCGTGCGTTGCTTCGGACGGATCGTTGCGAAAACGGACTTTCCTTGCTTCTTCCAACAGGGTATTGTAGGAAGCCGCATCCGCTATCTGCGCGAGCGTCCACAGTGCTTGCTGCCTGATGGAGGCATCGCTTGATGACGCGTGGGGCGTGATCAAAGAAATCGCGGGACGGTGATTTAATTCTCCGGCTGCCTGAATTAAACGGTTGAGTGTTGCACCCGTGTTGTTACCGGCTAGCGCTGTCTGTAAGGCTTCCCGTGCTGCGGGACTGCCGATACTCACTAATGCACCAATAGCCTGCTGCGCAAGCCCGTGATCCCGGACATAATCGGTTAGAGTTTTTACTGAGGCGTCACTACCGATGATTTTCAGATTGTCGATGAAATAAGAACTGACTTCCGTGTTATCGGAACGCTCAAGTGCCCGCAGGTAGGCGAGTTCAATCCGAGCTTTTTCGGCGGGGTTACTCGCGTGGTGGGTGAGGAGAGACACGGCGTAACGTGCCGGAATGCCTTCGGATCGTCCGTTGGGGAGAACCTGCGAAGTAATCAGGTCAAGCCCTTCGTCGTTCAATCCAACCAGATCCTTGAAAATCCGCCCGGCATCCCCCGTGGTTCCTGCAGGCAAGAGAGTCAATATGTCAGCGACTCTTGTCTGGTTTGTACGGGAGTCTTGCGCAAAGGCGGGCGCCGCCAGTGCGAACAGCAATACGATAAGTGAAGTGTTGTTGAATTTCATTACAGAATGTCAGAGATATACGTGAAATGCGATCAGATTTTCCAGGGACCTCTCATCGGTTGATTGATCAAACGGTTAGCCGCTTCATCGTTGATAAATTCCTGTTTGACC
Source organism: uncultured Roseivirgaceae bacterium (assembly GCA_964438975.1). GTDB lineage: Bacteria > Bacteroidota > Bacteroidia > Cytophagales > Cyclobacteriaceae > Chryseosolibacter. The sequence continues at coordinate 53,550 of CAYTMU010000018.1, forward strand.
GGATCAAACTCAAGTGAACGTCCGAGTTGCAAAGCGATCTTGCCGATGTTTACCACAGTAGATGACCGGTGGCCGTTGAGTTCATTAAGCGCGAATTTTTTGCGTGTGCGGACGGAATCCGAAAACAGGCCCACCTGCGGATCCGAGTCAGGCATGGCATCGATCACTTTCAGGATGTTTGGAATATCGGAGCGGAATCCACGATATATCTTACCTTTGGGCCCCTCAATATAAGGTGCGTTGACGTCTTTGTTTTCACCGTCGAGGATGATCTTACAACCGTCGTCATATGTAAACTCGATGCGGCGCCAGGTCCCGACTGCATCGTCGTGCTGCTGAGGTGCATCGATATCTACGCGCACTGGGGACGTATCATCCTTGCCGAGGAAATACTGCACAGGGTCGATATAGTGCTGACCCATGTCGCCGAGTCCGCCGCCATCGTAGTCCCAATAACCACGGAAATTCGTATGGACACGGTGGGGGTTATAAGGTTTGTACTGGGCGGGTCCCAGCCACATATCGTAGTCAAGTTGCTCGGGCACTTGCATTGGTTCGAGATTGGTTTTTCCCACCCAGTAGAACTTCCAGTTAAAACCCGTCACGCCGCTGATCGTAACCTTCAGGGGCCATCCCAGTAGTCCGCTTTCTACGACCTTCTTGAGAGGCTTCACGGTAGTGCCCATGCCGTAGAAGTTATCGTGGAAACGGAACCAGGTGTTCAGGCGAAACATACGTCCGTATTGCTCCATGGCTTCGATCACCCTCTTGCCTTCACCGATAGTCCGCGTCATCGGTTTTTCACACCACACGTCTTTCCCTGCCTGTGCAGCCATGACTGACATGATGCCGTGCCAGTGAGGTGGCGTGGCGATGTGAACGATATCGACGTCTGGTTGTGCCAGCAATTCGCGGAAGTCTCCATAACCGCGGACACCTTGTCCGATCATATCCATTGCCTTCTTCAGATGCTGCGTATCGACATCGCAGACCGCCACTACACGAGTACCTTCATAAGGTATGTGTCCCCGTCCCATCCCTCCGACACCGATGATGCCTTTTGTAAGTTGATCGCTGGGGGCGAGGTAGCCAGGACCGCCGAGCACATGCCGGGGCACGATGTAAAACGCACCCACGGCCAGGGCGGATCTCTTAAGAAAATCTCTTCTGCTGTTTTTCAAGGGGATTCCAGTTTTGCGGTTCATCAAATCATAAGCACAAGTCTCCAAAGTAAGGGAATTGACAGACTTTCGAAAGAAGAGCGTGTTAGCGGGTACTTTTTTTGCCTCCAATGGCAATTTCAGGGCTACACATTTTGTTCTTTCCACTTCTGTTCGATCCGGCAGACCTGCGATGATTACTTAGCTCCGCTGCTGAAACCTCGTTTCTTCATGAGCGCCTCGACCTGTGGATCCCTTCCGCGGAACGCTTTGTATCCTTCCGCCGGGTCGATCGTGTTACCTACCGAGAAGATGTACTTGATCATCCGCGCAGCAACCGCTTTATCGTAAGGCCCGCCGGCTTCAACAAATGCATTGAACGCATCCGCGGTGAGCACATCGGACCAGAGGTAACTGTAGTAGCCCGCAGAGTAGCTGTCGCCGGAAAAGATGTGCAGGAAATGAGGGCTGCGATGACGCATCACAAGCTCCTTCGGCATTCCGAGGACCTCCAATGTTTCGCGCTCAAACTTGTCCGGGTCTATATTGTCCTCCGTTGAGAGGTGAAAGCGCATGTCCACCAGTGCACTAGACAAATACTCCGTTGTAGCGAACCCTTGATTAAACGTGGAAGCCTTTTCGATTTTTTTCACCAGATCCTGCGGTATTGGCTTGCCGGTCCTGTAGTGCAAGGCAAATCGCTGAAGAACTTCGGGCGTCGGCAGCCAGTGCTCCAGGAGCTGAGATGGGAACTCGACGTAATCGCGGACCACGGAAGTACCCGAAAGTGAGGGGTAGGTGACTGACGAACTAAGTCCGTGCAACGCGTGGCCGAACTCATGAAAGAGCGTAGTAGCGTCGTCCCAGGAAATGAGTGTGGCTTCACCGGGTTTGCCTTTCACGAAGTTGGAGTTGTTTGAGACAAGCGTCGATACTTCCCCGTCCATTCGTTGCTGCGCGCGATAAGAAGTCATCCAGGCGCCGGACCGCTTTCCTTCACGGGCATACGGATCGAAGTACCAGAGTCCGGTGTGTTTGCCTGAGGTCCGGTCCTTCACCTCCCATACCTTTACATCCGGGTGGAACACCGGAACATTGTCGACAGGTGTAAATGTCAGGTTGAACAGCTCCCCAGCAACCCAGAACATCCCATCGCGGAGCTTATCGAGCTGCAGATAGGGCTTCACTTCATTCTGATCGAGATCGTATCGTTCCTTGCGAACACGCTCCATATAATAACGGTAATCCCACGGCGCAATTGTTATCCTGGCGCCGTCCTTGTCTGCATAAGTTTGCATATCAGCTACCTCTTCACGTACGCGCGCTACTGCGGGTTTCCAGACAGCCTCCAGCAATTCCAGCGCGCGCTCAGGTGTTTTTGCCATTGTATTCTCCAGACGCCAATGCGCGTGTGTTTCAAATCCAAGTAGCTTCGCGCGCTCCAGGCGCAGTTCCAGAATTTCGGTGATCACTTCATTGTTGTCGTTGGCATCGCCATTATCCCCTCGATTGACAAACATCTTCCATGCACGTTCCCGGAGTGCGCGTTTGCCCGAGTAGGTCAAAAAAGGATCCACGGAGGAACGGGTATTTGAGATCACCCACTTTCCGGTAAGGCCCTGTTGTCTCGCCAGCTCAGCCGCCGCGTTCTTGACCGACAACGGCAGACCTGCAAGGTCGTTTTCATGCTCGATCACAAGTTTGACGCCCCCTTCATCAGCCAATACATTCTGCCCGAACTTAGTAAAATGACCTGCAAGCTCTTGATTGATATCCGACAACCGCTTTTTTTGTTTCTCGTCGAGGTTGGCTCCGGAGCGGACAAACCGTGTGTAGTGATGCCAGACAAGACGCTGCTGCTCTTCGGTCATTCCGGATCTCTCGCGTGCCTGGTAGATCGTCTCAATGCGTTTGAACAATTGTTCATTCAGAAGAATGTTATCCTCCACTGCTGCAAGCTTCGGTTCCATCTTACTCTCGACCTTGCGAAACTCAGCCGTGCTAATGTTGGCGGCCCAAACGCCATACATCCTTCTTATCCGATCCATCATCCTGCCGGAGCGTTCAAGCGCGGCGATCGTATTGTCAAATGTCGGAGGGGCCGTTGAGGCTGCAATCTGATCAACTTCCTGGAGTCGCTCGCGGATAGCCGCTTCAAATGCAGGCTCGAAGTGACGCACTTCGACTTTGTCGAACGGTGGAAGCCCTCCGTACGGCCCGGTCCACGCCGCCATCAGCGGATTGTCAGCTGCCGTATCCGAAGATACCTTCGCGGATTTTGCAAGGTTCACTTCCTGTATACCGTTGTTGCTTGATAAAATCCCCATAGCTGTAATAATTATCAGCAAATAATTGTGCGCGAGAATTTTCATAGACGTTCGATTAATGAGTTCGCCCCGAAATTAGGCAATTGTCTGCTATCTACCATCTTGGCCGGATGCCTGGAGCAAAGGGGAATCGAAGGTTCTGATAATATTCAAGTGTATGCTGCGGCGTTTCCAGTCCGGCAGGAATCGGCCGATTCGCGAATGACTGGAAATACAGTACACACGAATTTCGCCACCACCTGGCTTCCTGCGCCTGAATGGAAAGGAAGCTTGCGACGTGTTCGAACCTCCGGTCGTCAACTTTCCCGCGAAGTTGTTCCCATTGTCGCTGCATCCAGCGCACAGAATCTGCACCGGCATAGTATCGATAGCAAAGCTCATCCCACAACGTTCGCCCTGTGCGCATTGGGTGATCCCACGAAAGGCGGTGGAACCACAGCAAATAGGTATCAGGACAACGAGCCATATCGTCGTATAGTTGCCGGACGGGTTCGTGGTACTGCTCAAGGGCGTTGGTGCCACTTGTGCTGCGGTTGAACCCCAATCCGTCTTCGGCCGCCTTGTGGTAGTACACCGATGTCCAGTCTTCCCGGTCACCGCTTATCCACGGGCCGGGCCCATAGTGATGATCGTACCCCATGATATGATGCAGTCCTAACGGCGTCATGTAGTTAACGGTTATCTCGCGCGATGCCATCATCATCTCTCGAATGGTATTCACGACGAACGTTTCGTTTCCAAATGTCTGACGGATCCACTCATCGGCAATCGCCTCCGCCGTTAAGGAGGGGTCCCACGCGAGTCGTCCGAAGACATACCAGTTGGCCTGGGCTATAGGATGTCCGCACCAGTTCCGGTCGTCACCTATATTGGCTACACCCGCCATCCCGGACAGCCTATGCGCATGTAGAGATCCGTCCACGACGCGTCCCACAGTCGATCCCTCACCCATCGCATAGGTATCGGCGTCGAGCGTCTCCTTAAATAATGTACCGAGATACACAAGGTGCGTAGCGAATCCGAGATACTCTTGTGTGATCTGGAACTCCATCATCAACGGTGTGGAAGGCATCGCCCCGAACAACGGGTGAAATGGTTCGCGCGGCTGAAAATCGAGCGGACCATTCTTTACCTGTACCATCACATTGGATTGAAATTTTCCATCGAGAGGCTTGAACTCATCGTAGGCTTGCTTGGTCCTGTCGACCGGTACGTCGTTGTCATAGACGAATGCCCGCCACATGACGATACCGCCGTGCGCTTGCAGTGCTGCCGCAAGCAGGTTAGCACCTTCCGCGTGGTCCCGGCCGTAGTTCTGCGGACCGGGTTGACCCTCGGAATTCGCCTTCACAGTGAAGCCCCCGAAATCGGGGATATACTGATAGATCTCGTCGACCTTTTCTTTCCACCATGCCTGCACCGAGCTGTCAAGCGGGTCAGCAGTCTTCAACCCCCCGAGCTCGATCGGTGCACTAAAACGCGCGGTGAGGTAGACTTTGATCCCGTAGGGGCGGAATACATCTGCCAACGCTGCCACTTTCTTGAGATACATGGGTGTAAGGATCAGCGCGTTCGCATTGACGTTTGTCAACACGATACCATTGATGCCTATCGAGGCATTGGCCCTGGCATAGTCGCGATAACGAGGGTCGATATAGTCGGGGAGTTTGTGCCAATCCCAAAGAGAGAAGCCAGCGTATCCGCGTTCCACCGTCCGGTCGAGGTTATCCCAATGATTCAGAATTCGGATCTTCGTTCGCGGTGAGCTTGCGATATCGAGCTTGTCGATCGCCTGTTGCGTCTGCAGAAGGCGAAGGAAATGAAATACACCATAGAGCATGCCTTGTGCATCCTTTCCGGCGATGACGATCGCCTTTTTTCCCGACACGGTTGTTGTCGTTATGACAAAACCCTCGGTGCCGGCGCGTGAGGAGGAGAGTTGGAGAGAACTAAGCGAAGTACTTTCAAACGTTCCGACGATGATCGCGCCAGCCTGGATACGCGGCAATTCCGGAACCGCACGCCCCAGTAATCCTGGCAACGCGACCGCCAGTTCAGCCCGCGCCGCCATGGCGGTCGGGTAGGAGTCGTCCACAATCCACCCGGATATCGCCGACCGGTAGGCATTGAGTACGCGGCTGTCAGCCACTGTTTTGTAACGCAGCCAGAGTTCATAGCCATCTTCTGCGAGCGCAACAGAGCTTAGAAGGAAGGCAGCCAGGAAAAAGGTGGATCTCATGATCGAGTTAGATGTTGAACCGTCAAGTAATAAAATTATGCAATCGGTTGCAATCTTGCCGGCGTATTTATTACTTTCGAGGCCGATCTACATGTCCTTGGCTCAAACTATATTCTCCCAACTCCGCGCGAATGCACTGGCTATCGTCATCGCTGCCTTCGCAACCCTACCGGCACAGGCTCAACTTGCCAAGGGGAAATGCAAGTTTCTCGGCAATGTAATTCCCGGGTCAACCCCCGCGGCCTTCGGCGCCTACTGGAACCAGGTCACACCGGAGAATGCCGGAAAGTGGGGCTCCGTGGAAACTGAACGCGACAACATGGACTGGAGCGCACTCGACAACGCCTATAGCTATGCGCAGAGTAATGATTTCCCGTTCAAACAACATACGTTGGTGTGGGGCCAGCAACAACCCGGGTGGATCGATGGACTTACGGCAGACGAACAGAAAGCCGAAGTCGAGGAATGGATCAAAGCCTACTGCGAACGCTACCCTGAAACCGACGACATCGACGTCGTCAATGAACCGCTCCATGCTGTTCCTTCCTATGCGGCTGCCCTCGGCGGCAGCGGAACTACCGGATGGGATTGGCTCATCTGGGCTTTCGAAAAAGCACGCGAATACTGTCCCAATGCCAGGCTCGCCCTGAACGACTACAACATCCTCAGCAATGATGACGCGACGACCACGTATCTGGAGATCATCGGTCTCCTGAAGGACAGGAATCTGATCGATATCGTAGGGGAACAAGGCCATTTCATGGAAACCACTTCCATTGCGACGATCCGGAAGAATCTGGATCGTCTTCACGCTGCGGGTCTTCCCATTCACATATCTGAATACGACGTAAACCTGGAAAACGACGCCGCGCAATCCGCGAAGTATCAGGAGCAATTTCCAGTGCTCTGGGAACATCCCGGGGTTCACGGGATCACGTTGTGGGGCTACCGGCAGGGAGCGATATGGCGTGAACACGCCTACCTGCTTCGGAGCAATGGAAGCGCACGGCCTGCCCTGACATGGCTTGCCAAATATGTCAAAGAAAACCAAGGCGGCACATTCTGCAGTCCGGTGACGGGCATGCGTGAGTCTGAAGCAGACCTAGAAGTGTACCCGTTACCAATACGCGACGGGCGGTTCACCGTAAATCCAGGTAGGGGTACTGTCACTATCCGCATCTTTGATCTGAACGGCAATCCCAGGAAGACAATCTCTACATCCACCGACAGTCCCGTGCTTGTCGAATTCTACGAAGCAGCCGGACTTTACCTATTACACGTCTCTGACGGGGCTGCCGGGAGTTGGAGGAAAATAGTCGTGAATTAGATAAATCCAATCTTTGCTAGCTATGTTAATGGAACAAACGATGCGGTGGTACGGGCCGCACGACCCGGTGAGCCTGTGGGATATCCGACAGGCAGGGTGCACAGGTATCGTCACCGCTCTTCACCACATCCCCGTCGGAGATGTATGGACCGTGGAAGAAATCAACAAGCGACTCGCGCTAGCCGCGGAAGCAGGACTTACATGGACTGTCATTGAAAGCCTTCCTGTACACGAAGACATCAAAAAGCAGAAGGGCAACTTTCAGCAATACATCGAAAACTATAAACAAAGCCTGCGCAACGTCGCCGCGTGTGGACTCAGAGTGGTTACATACAACTTCATGCCTATCCTGGATTGGATGCGTACCGACATCAACTACACGATGCCCGATGGCAGCAAGGCACTCTACTTCGAAAAACACGCATTTATCGCTTTCGATCTCTTCCTTCTGAAACGACCGGGGGCCGAAAAAGACTACACGCCCGGACAGATCCACAAAGCAAAAGCGCGCCTGGAGGAAATGACCGATCAGGAGAAAGAAACACTCTACCGCAACGCCTTGCTCGGCCTCCCGGGAAGTGAGGAACAATTCACCGAAGAGCAAATCCTCACTGCCTTAGAACAATACCGCGATATAGATGCAGACAAATTGAAACAGCATCTGTTCTACTTCCTGCAGCAAGTAATTCCCACAGCTGAAGAAGTCGGATTGAAGATGGCCATTCATCCCGACGATCCTCCGTACCCCATACTTGGACTTCCCAGGGTTGTATGTACCGAAGCAGACGCCCGGGAAATTATTGCTGCGGCACCATCGCCAGCCAACGGCCTGTGTTTTTGCACAGGCTCATATGGTGTGCGACCTGACAATGACCTGCCGGGAATGCTGAGACGGCTGGGCGACCACATCCATTTCATTCATCTCCGCAACACCAGAGGAGATGGCGATGGCAACTTTTACGAAGCGGATCACCTAGACGGCGATACAGACATGTTCGCTGTCGTAAAAGAAATTGTTGCGGTAATGCGACGAAGAAATCTTTCGATCCCAATGCGGCCTGACCATGGCCATCAAATGCTGGACGACCTGAAGAAGACTACATACCCAGGCTACTCAGCAATCGGACGACTGCGCGGGATCGCGGAGCTGCGCGGCCTCGAACTCGGTATCGCCCGGTCGATCTGAAAGGTTCGTCAAACTGCAGCAGTATCAACGCGATAGGCAAAGCCCGCACTTTTATGTACTTTTGCCTTTTACCTGAACCGCATGGCAGCTGATCCGTCGTTGTTTCTGAAGAATTTGTGGTACATGGCTTTTCACAGCTCTTCCTTAAAAAAGGGAAAGCTCGTTGGAAAGGAGATACTCGGCGACAGAATCGTCTTTGGCCGTGATTCGAATGGAGAAGCCTTCGCCTTGCGCGACAATTGTCCCCACCGTGGTGTTCCTCTATCAGAAGGATGGTTCGAGAAGGATACGCTGCAGTGCTGCTATCACGGGTGGCAATTCAACACCCATGGAGTATGCCAAAACATTCCTGCCGTTGCGCCCGGAAGCAAAGTTGATTTCAGCAAGATCCGGGTATTCCGCTATCCGATCAAAGAGATCAGTAACACTATCTGGATCTATATCCCGGACAAAAAGCTGCATAGCACGGTAACGCCCCTTACTCAGCCTCCCGATCTCATACTGGACAAGGCGAAGAACTTTCTACACGTGGAAACCGTGCTGCTTCCTGCAAACATCGATCACTCAGTCATCGGCCTCATCGATCCCGCACACGTCACCTTCGTTCATCAATCGTGGTATTGGCGTTCGGCCCGGAAACTGAAGTTGAAAGAGAAACATTTCGAACCAACGTCCATGGGTTTCAGAATGGTGCGTCATGCGCCTTCCTCGAATTCAAAAGGTTACTCCGTGTTGAAAGGCACCTCTTCTACAGAGATAACGTTCGAGATCCCCGGAAACCGATATGAACACATCCGCGTGGGAGAGCGGCATGAGGTGATCTCGATCACGTTGTTGACGCCAATCAACGAACACACCACGGAACTGCATCATATTTTCTATTCAACGCTTCCTGCTACACGCTGGTTCTGGTGGCCGCTTAAGCGACTGGGCAAGAAGTTCATCGGTCAGGATCTCGCAGTATTCATCAAACTGGCGAAGGGGCTGGAGAGCAACCCCACGCTGACACTTATCGGTGAGCCTGATGCCCAGGCCAAATGGTATTACGAAATCAAGCGTCTCTATCAGAAAGCGCAACAAGACAAGACCGAATTCGTCAACCCGATACAAGGACAGACCCTGCACTGGGTCACCTGAGTATCTGCTTATTTCCTCAGTCTTTGCAACTGGTTGTCTATAAAACGGCGATCGAGCCATTGATCACCGATCATCACGCCTGCGACCTTAGCACTATTCCGGATGTTGGTCAACGGGTTGGCATCAAGTAACACGAGGTCGGACACCGCGCCTTCCGCAATGATCCCCGAATCCTTCTTCCCCAGGTACTCAGCCACGTTCCGCGTACCAGTCACAAGAGCCTGGTAGGGGGTGAGACCCGACAAAACAAGGTATTCGAGTTCATGATGTGTCGAGAAACCCGGAACATTGAATACCTGCGGAGCATCGCACCCCAACAAGAGTTTTACACCGCCCTCCTGACAAGCCCGAATAAGATCACGCCGTAAATCGATAAAGCGTTTCACCCTTTCCGCATCGAAGGCCGGGTTACTGACCAGGTTGTTCTTACTGGAAATCCACTGGTCTCTCGTTTCCTTCTTCATGTAGACGTGGTGGGGGTCATTCAGGAAATCCTCTGGTGCAAAATCCGGATGGAACCATCTCTCCGCCAGCGCCTGAGTGGGAACTACCCATATGTTGTTATCGTGCAAAGCCTTTACCAACCGGGGAATCTGCGTGCGGTCCACTTTGTCGGCAAGGTGCATTCCAAACAAGCCAGCTTCTTTTTCCGGTATCCTCTCTATGCCCGGAACGATTCCTTCGACAAACCCATCGAGGTGATCGATTGAGGAATAGCCCGCTTCAATCGCACGCCATACACCCACACCATAGGAAACATGCCCGGCAAACGGAATGTCGACCTCCTTTGCTGCCGACGCAATGGCATCGAACTTTGGTCTCGTGAGACCCGGGTGAAGCTTGAGATAATCGTAACCAGCCTCCTTCTGCCGGCGCACCATTTCGGCTCCGTCTTCGGGAGTCTTCACACTCATCCCATTGAACGACGGGCCCGTTGCGTAGAAATGAGGTCCGAGAATTTCGCCCGCCTTCAGCTGTTCACGTACCTCCAAATGCCTCGGGTGTCCGAGCATTCCGCGAATGGTCGTGATGCCGTTAACTGCAAAAAGCATCAACACTTCCTTCATCGCCGCGACATCGTCGGAAGGTGGAACGTGGGCGTGCATCTCGGCCAATCCAGGGATCAGAAATTTTCCCTTACCGTCGACTACATGCGCACGGGCATCATGCTGAATCTGCGCGGCCGGACCGATCGCCACAATTCGTCCGGCTTGGGTGACGACTGCCTGATTTTCGAGAAGACGATCGGTGTCCATCGGAATTACCGATACATTTTTGAAAACCACTTGTCTGCCGGTTGCCGAAACCGGTTCCTGCGCCCGCCCAATCATGGCGGCGAAGACAAATAAAAAAACTGCCAGGTATCTCATATCGCTTCGTTAAGAGTCCAAAAAAACACTACGTGTACGTCCCAAACGCCGCTTTGCGATTCATTCCGCGGTTTACGTTTCGTAAAAAAAAGACGTATCTTTGTTCAAATTATAAAATTTTGACTCCCGGCCAAACCATCACACTCTATCAGCCCCTGCTTCAGCAGATCGCTATGCGTATGCTCAAGAGCAAGCCGGATGCGGAAGATGTGGTCCAGGAGACGTTTATCAAATGGCTGTCACAGGAGCAGGAGAAAATAAAGAACACAAAAGCATACCTGGTTCGCGCCGTCACGAACAACTGTATCAACCACCTCAAGGTGTTAAAACAGAAGCGCCTTCACTATCTGGACTCTATTAACTGGCAGGATATAGTCGAGAAAGTCAGGGAAACTACTGATTTCTCCCATATTGACATCGAAGTTGAGATCAGCCGCGCGTTGCAAATCCTGCAACAGAAACTGGAACCGCTTGAACGGGCGGTGTACGTGCTGCGCGAGGTCTTTGATTTCGATTATAAAGCTTTGCAGCAGGTTCTGGACAAGAAACAGGATCATTGCAGGCAAGTATTTTGCCGGGCAAAGAAGAAATTAAGGGAAGAAACCGAACATTTTAATTCCGTATTCCAACCAAAGAAAGCGGCATTGCTTGAGAGTTTCCGCCATGCATGCGATTTTGGCCAGCCGCTTGACTTGATCGCGCAACTGCGGGTGGGATAATTCTCCATTTTTTTACATTTTTTTCGTTGAATCTGTCACAAATACACCAATTCCTTGTCTTTCCATGTGAGGACTCCAACATCGTCCTCAGTTAAATACCGTAAACCGTAACATTCATGATCATCATTGCAATTTTTGTAGCTCACTGGTACCTCTCCCTTTTTTTCCAGACTTTTTTCCTTCACCGGTATGCGTCGCACCGCGCGTTTACCATGAGTAAGACAACGGAGAAGGTGTTCTATGTGCTTACCTGGATATTCCAGGGATCTAACTACCTGAGCCCTTATGGTTATGGCGTCATGCACCGCATGCACCATGCCTTTGCCGACACTGAAAACGATCCACATTCACCCAAATATGACGAGACCATCTGGAACATGATGTGGAAAACAAAGACCATCTATTCTGCAATAGCAAATAAAAAGATGGTTCCGGACAAACGTTTCACAGAAGGAGTGCCTCAATGGGAAGCGTTTGACAAATTCGCCCGCTCATGGCCGTCCAGGATTTTCTGGGGAGTTGTTTATACATCGCTGTTTGTCGCTTTCGCTACGGCGTGGTGGCAGTGGCTGCTTCTGCCTGTTATGTTTCTGATGAGTCCTATTCACGGAGCAATTATCAACTGGTTTGCGCACAAATACGGCTATCGCAACTTTGAAGTAGGCGACACGTCTCGAAATTTCCTTCCTGTTGATTTCCTCATGATGGGTGAGAGTTATCACAACAATCACCACAAGCACGGTATGCGCGCCAACTTTGGCGGTATCCGCTGGCATGAGATCGACCCTACATACCAGGTTATCCGGTTACTTGCCAAATTGAATGTGATCACACTCACCCGCCATAAAACGCTGGAAGTGGAACCAGTCAAGAAAGCGGCCTGACCCTACAATCAAAGCACGGATAGAGCGGAGAGTCCCCTGGACCCTCCGCTTTTTTTTGAACGACACCGGGATATCAGATAAAAAATACACCCTGCGAAATAAAGTGCAACACCAGGGCGTTACCATACGCCATCGATAACGCCGGATATTTATGACCGGGAAATTGTTAACTTGATGGTTATTACCCCTCCCATGCCCATCCTGACATCTCCCATTGATCTTATGATCAAACCACGCGGAAAGCCGCGAAGCGGCCAACCTGGGAAAGAGTTTGCCAATGGCATAGGGGGAATTCGTCCGACCGTTGTCCTGTATCTGCGGATCAGCTGCAAAGCTGCTGTGGAATCATTTTTTTACTGACCATACTAACGTACGACACATGGACTTGAAATTCGGCGCTGACAAGATTGATCTTTCCAACCTCACCGATATTGGACAATCCGCTCCTGATCTACTGGTGTGGGCTGCTCCCGCAATGTTCTTTTTTGTAATCATCGAGTACGTTGTCTCCCGGTACCAGGGCAGACACCATGTTTACAACAAGAAAGAAACTATTGGTTCAACACTGGTTGGCATCGGCAATGTCGTCATAGGTGTAGCATTAAAGACCATACTTCTGTCACTCTTCGTCGTGACCTACAATCTTGTCCCATGGCGAATGGAGTTCAGTTGGTGGACGTTCTTACCCTGCTACATCCTTTTCGACTTCTGCAGTTACTGGGCGCATAACATCTCTCATCGCATGCGGTTCTTATGGGCAACGCACGTCGCACATCACTCCGGCGAACACTTCAATCTTACGATTTCCTTTCGTCTCAGCTGGGTGCAGTATATCAAAGTATTTTTCTTCTTACCGGTCGCACTATTGGGATTTCATCCCATTATCATATTTCTCGCCAACCAGATCGGTATTCTCTTTCAATTTTGGGTGCATACCGAATACATCGGTAAACTGCCTCCCTGGATCGAATATTGGTTTGCCACGCCTTCTAACCACCGGGTTCACCACGGCTCCCAACCCAAATATATTAACAAGAACTACGGCGCAACCTTTATCATCTGGGACCGCATCTTTGGTACCTATCAGGAAGAGGACGACGAGGAAAAGGTCATCTACGGTATTACACACAACATCGACCACAAACACGATCCCATTCATATCAACTTTCACGAATACGGCGATATCATTCGAGATGTAAAGTCAGCCGACACCTGGAAAGAACGATTTTTCTACATTTTCGGAGACCCTGAAGAGATAGGCACCTATAAGCATGAAAAGGAACTGAAGTTGTCGGCAGGGTTATCTGAAAATGACAAGCCTTCACCCACTGTTGTACCGCGGAAGCCACAGACCGCTTCCGACCGCCCATCAAGACCCAACTTGCAAGATGCCGCAATCAAGTAACTGACGCTTAAAAGCTGGATTTTTCTGCTTAACTTTCTTTAACTACTTAAATCAACTATGACAAGCCACCGAACTATTGCCGCCGTATGCGGCATTGCATTCGCCGCAATTCTCCTGACAGCGTGCGACTCGACATTATCCTATAAAAAAGCCGTCAGTAAGAATCTGAAGAATTCAAATGATCAACGCCGTTTTGATGACGCGCGTTTCGTGATCGATGCCGCAAGTTACAACCTTCTCGCTACTGGCTTAGCCGAAGAAGCAAGCACATCCGGTTATTCCGCTGCCATCGTTACGTTGGCTAAGGAGAACCTGGAACATCACCAATCCATGCGAAAGGAACTGAAACGACTGGCGCGAAAGGAGAAAATCAAATTGCCCGGGCAGATGAGCGATAACCATCAAGCCCTTCTGAACCAACTCAAGAATACAGACCGCCGGTCATTTGATGAGATGTATATCCGGATCATGAACGATATCACCGAAGAAAGCCGGACTACATTTTCTCAGCTCGCGACGGCAGCACAAAGCGCAGAGATCCGAAGTTTTGCCGCTCGTGAACTCGGAACATTCGATTCTCACAAAAGCAGACTTAAAACGGTTGAAACGGAATTGTTAAGGACTTACTGAGTTCTTGAGACTGCTTTACTTTATACCCGGTTTTCAGGTATTCAGCGACGTCGTCGTTTCAACCCGCGATCAATATCTGAAACTCCGGCAATATCTTCTGGATCTGTGCTGGTATCGCGGCTACTGACCGTGCCCGATACTTCGTTTGCTAGAAGCTCTATGTTGCTGCTGTCTTTTTTATTCTCACCTCTGCGATGCTCTTTTTCCGCCTCACCTTGCGCCTGCTGACTTTCTGG
>CAYTMU010000019.1:0-13251 GCA_964438975.1 uncultured Roseivirgaceae bacterium
TAGTGAGTAGTGAGTGGTGAGTGGTGAGTGGTGAGTGGGTGCCAGGTCAGATGGTGTGCGTTTTAACACGGTGTGCATTTTTAGTTTAGAGTTTAGAGTTTAGATTGTAAGACATTCAGGTAATAATTCAGTAGCATGAAGGATTTAGTTCAGGAGAGTCACTTGGGAAAATGGTCCCCACCGCTCACTACTCACCACTCACTACTCACGAAAAGGAATCGATTCTTTTGGCTGTGTATCTTCCTGAGTATCGTGGTGGTTGTTCCGGAGCTCTCCGCGCAGCAGCAACCCAATATCCTGTGGATCACAGTCGAAGACATGAGTCCGCATTTGAATTGCTACGGCGACTCCACGGTGGCTACACCGAATATCAATAAGCTCGCGCGCAGTGGCGTTCGGTTTACCAATGCGTATTCCACATACGGTGTCTGCGCCCCAAGCAGACATACGATCATCACGGGTATGTATCCGACATCGACGGGAGCGATGGCGATGCGGACCTACAAACGCACAGCCGCGCTTGCGCAGATCACGGATCCTGAGTTGCTGAATATTCCTGTGTATGAGGCGACGCCACCAACCGGTGTCAAATGTTTTTCCGAGTATTTCCGCGCAGCGGGATACTATACATCCAACAACCAAAAAACTGATTACCAGTTCAGAACTCCCGTCACAGCCTGGGATGATAGCGGGAAGGGTGCTCATTGGCGAAACAGGCCGGATAAGAGTATGCCATTCTTTGCCGTGTTCAACAGCGAGCTAACACATGAGAGTGGCACATTCCAGCCGCGCTCGCCACGAGTGACAGACCTGAACAAGATAAAGGTGCCGCCTTATTATCCCGATATCCCGGAAGTTCGCGAAGATATGGCGCGTCATTTCGACAACGTACATGCAATGGATAAGTGGGTCGGGACGATCATGGAACAACTTAAGGAAGACGGGTTGCTCGATAATACCATTGTCTTTTTCTACAGCGACCATGGAGACGGTCTGCCCCGGTCGAAACGCTGGGTGTACGATTCCGGAATCAAAGTGCCGCTGATCGTAGTATGGCCGGATGGCCATGGAGCTGGTACGATCAACGACGAACTGGTTTCGTTCGTCGACCTTGCGCCGACAGTTTTGTCGGTCGCGGGCCTCACGGTTCCTGATTACATGGAAGGGCAGATATTTCTCGGTCGGGATAAGGCTGAACCGAGGAAATACATTTATGCATTCCGCGATCGCATGGATCCCGCTCCGGAAACCATCAGGGCTGTGCGCGATGCGCGGTTCAAATATGTTCGCAACTATCGTCCGGATCTACCTTACATCGGGTTTATTCCCTATCGCGATCAGGCAGCGATGATGCAAGCTATTCACAAACGGATAGATGCAGGAACATTGGGCGCCGACCAATGGCAGTTCTGGGGGAAAAAGAAACCTCTTGAAGAATTGTATGATACGGAGGCAGATCCCTACGAGATTCACAATCTGGCTTCGAACATGGAATACGTTGATAAGCTTGCCGAGCTTCGCACAGCGCACGAGCGCTTTGTTGAGACCTATGGCGATCATGGAATGATTCCCGAGACGGAACTGATCCGCAAACTGTGGCCGCCGGATGGCATTCAGCCGGTGACGATTGATCCTGTAATCGAGCGGCATGGAAAAAAGATCACCATTCATTGCCCGACCGAAGGAGCATCTGTTGCGTGGAAATTTGAAGGTGAGAAGCGGTGGCAACTTTACGTACGACCGGTCACAGCAGACCGTTCGCGCAAGGTGGAAGCGATGGCCACTCGCATCGGTTGGAAACCCAGCAATGTGGTTTACTCACCAGGCCGGTAAGGTTCTATATCTCACACGCTGAAATTGGTAGATCCCCCTATATAAATCAAGTACGGTATCCTTGCAAAGCAGTGGGATTTTGGTAGCTTTATCCTGCCTAACCCTGTAACTGTCTGATGCCTCAAAGGAATTACTGGTTGTTGCTGCGCAGAGGGGATAAAACAGCTTTTGATCACCTTTACGACCTCTATTTTGACTCGCTTTTCGGATTCGGGCGGCAATACCGGCTTGACGACGAAATTGTCCAGGACTGCATTCAGGATCTGTTCGTGCACCTGTGGCTTAATCGCGAGAAGCTTCCTGAAGTTGCTTCGGTAAAAGCCTATCTCTACAGGTCTTTCAAAAATCGCATACTTAATATTCTTAGAAAAGAAAAAATGATCCGGGAGAAGACGACTTTCGCATGGGATTCGGACGATGGGTCAGCTGTCGCCTTTCCGCATGAGGCGTTCCTGATCAGTGGGGAGGAGGACTCTGAAAAAAAGGAGAGCCTCCGCCACGCCTTTCGGGACCTGACTGACCATCAACGGGAGGCATTGTATCTCCGCTTTTATGAGAACATGGAATACGATGAGATAGCGGAAACTCTTTCTCTCAAGGACGTCAAGTACGCACGCACGCTGATTTATCGGTCTCTTGAGACACTAAAGAATGGTTTGATGAAGTTACCGCTTTTCAAATCCATCGAAATAGTTAACCTGATTGCACTCGCAATCGCCTATACAAAGCCGCTTGGATGAATGGATAGCACAATGATAAAACCGAATGATTTCCCTGGATTGTTGAGGGTTTTTGTCTGTTTGCGTTGTCAAAATGAGGACTAATAGCTTGCATATTTAATATAGATGGTGAATTACGAAGGGTTTTCAGCGGAGGACTTTGCAATGGACTCGGATTTTGTCGATTGGGTTCGGGATCCGCGCGCGGAAGATCTAAAATTTTGGGAAGAGTGGTTGGCGCGGCATCCGGAAAAACGGCATGATGTAGCGGAGGCTCGCCGGCTCGTATCCCTGTTGCAGTATGAGGTAACTCGTCCAGGTAGCAGTGCCAAACTGAGGGTCAAAGAAGGCATCGACCGACTGTTGGAAGAGATGCCTGCGCCTCCGGCAAAAGTACGCACACTCGTTTGGTATCGGTGGGCGGCTGTGTTTGTAGGCATTCTAGGCGCCGTGTTCATCGGTACGCGTTTGCTTGCGCCGTCTGAAACAGTTATCGCCACTGCTTATGGGGAAACGCGCACCGTTACACTGGATGACGGATCTGTCGTGACATTGAACGGCAATTCGACATTGCGCTATGTAAGTATGACGAGTCCCGGTGATCGGGAGATGACGCTCGCCGGTGAAGCTTATTTCCGGGTGCGACGGGACGAGGCACGGCGGTTTCGGGTGCTTGCCGATAAAGTTACGGTTGAGGTATTGGGAACCGAGTTCAATGTCAACAATAGAATAGGGAAGACCGCTGTGGTGCTTAACTCGGGTTCCATTAGCATTTCAGTACAGACATATGACAGTGTGGAGGCGCTCTTAATGGAACCGGGAGATATGGTGGAATACAGCGAACGTTCTGACGAGATCGTGCAAAAGGTTGTGAATCCGGAACAATATGCGTCATGGGCTGACAACATTCTCATGTTTGAAAGCATCTCAATACAGGAGATCGCAGAGCGACTCTCTGCTACGTATGGATATGAAGTGGAAGTTACGGAAGACGTTGAGTCGCTTTTGTTTACAGGTAGCGCACCGACTGATAACCTCGAGATATTGCTCAACGGACTCAGAAAGACCCATGGACTTGATATTACTGTTCAGGATAATCGAATCCTGATCACGAGATAGAATCTACATCAATTAGGCCCGGGGCCTGGGATTATGCAGAAAGAGGTGTTTCGATTAGCTATGGCTTGCGTTGTGGCCATGTTGCCGTACTGGGTGTTTTCCCAGGAACGCGCAACCGATGTGCCTGATGAAACCCCTCTCTCCGGAGACCACGTTCCTCAAGCCCTCATTGGCAAGCTGAAAGAACTTGAAAAGACGTTTGTCGTCAGGTTTATGTACGATCCGGAACTCCTTGAGGATAAATTCATTATACGTCGGGTTGATAACGGTTCTCTGGTTGAACAGTTGAACGAGATACTGCTTCCTTTCAACCTCCGGTACGAACGGATCGAAAAAGAGTATTACGCCATCGCTTTCGGTTCGGGTTCCGGGCCGCGTACAGATAGTCAGGAACCCGGCTACGGTCCAGGACCGGCCGCCGTGCGAGACGGTGTTTCCGTGCTTGATAGCAACAATCGGAATCGTTCCGCAGACAGCCATCGCATTCATGGCAGGGTAATCGCTGAAAATTCCGGCGACGTCGTGCCGGGTGTCAGTATCATGGTCAAAGGAACTCATCTTGTGACGATGACGGATGAATCCGGCGAGTTCGAAATTGCAATCCCCGGGAGTGACGCCGTGATGGTCTTCACGTATATCGGCTACCGATCGGAGATCCGTTCAGTGCATGCGGCGGAACATGTCGAAGTTGCACTGCAACCCGAAACCAAAGCACTCGAGCAAATAGTTGTGACTGGTTACGCGAATACGCCGTTGAAGGACGTCACCGGCTCGGTGTCGATCATTCGCAGCGATGAGGTGAGACGAGTGCCGGTTATCTCTGCGGATCACGCATTGCAGGGACACGCGGCAGGTGTGTTTGTATCCAACTCGCATGCGAATCCCGGTGGTGAAACGAATGTTCGCATCCGGGGTATTAACTCCATTCTCGGGAATAACGAACCACTTTATGTAATTGACGGATACATCGGTGGCGACATCAACGCTGTTAACCCCGGCGATATAGAGTCGATCGATATCCTGAAGGATGCTTCTTCTACAGCAATTTTTGGAACCCGCGGATCGAATGGGGTAGTGATGATCACCACAAAACGCGGGACGAAGAAGAGCCGGGCTATTGCGTTCGACAGCTTTTATGGATTTCAAACACTTGGAAACAAGTTGGATATGATGAAGGGGCGAGACTATGCCGCGTACATCAATCGCATCGATGCGGATATGGGAAAACCGTTGTCGTATCCGGATCCCAACGACATACCGCACGATACCGACTGGCAGGAGGAAATCACCCGCACAGCACCCTGGCATCAACATATGCTGTCTGCGAGGGGAGATGTTGCCGGAGTACTCTACTACCTTTCCGGCTCTTACACTGATCAGCAAGGTATTGTGAAAGAGACTGGCTTCACTCGTTCGACTGTCCGTGCGAACATCGATGCCCCGCTGAATGATGTCGTCACCCTGGGCATACGCTTAGGGGGCAGCCAAATCGACCGGACCGTGCAAGACGGAGAAGAATTCGGACGCAGGGACGACACCGCTCATCCAGTAGCCAGGGCGTTGATTCTTCAGCCGACTGCTGCCTCGCGTGACGCGGATGGTGAACTCTACAGCACTGTGTCGGACTACGCCGGGATTCTTCGCGCGAACCCTGCATTCTGGCTTGAAAATATTCACCAGAAATTCGCTACCAATAACGTGACGGGGAGCCTGTTCGCAGACGTAAAATTGTCCAAGGCCCTGACGTTCCGCGCCAGTCTTGGACTCGAACGGCATGACAGTCGCATGAGTCGCTTCAAGTCACCTATATTACTGGAAACTACCACGGGATATCAAAGCACAGCAAGACTCGACGTTACGCTCGAAAAGGCATGGCTGCAGGAGAACTATTTCACGTACCTGAAGAATTGGGGGCATCACTCGTTTCAAGGTGTCGCCGGGACCACGCTGCAATCGCACGATGTCGGGTTGATGAGCATAATTGCATCGGACTTGCCGGATGACGTGGTATTCCAGGGGGATGTTCCGTTAGGTGTCGGAAAAGACAGATACTCCGCTGAGTCGAGCCGATGGCGCCAGGCGTCGGCCTTCAGCCGACTTCACTACACATGGAAGGACAAATACCTGGTAACCTTCAACGGCAGGTACGATGGCAACTCCAAGTTCGGAGAGGACAGGCGGTGGGCGTTCTTTCCTTCCGGCGCTGTGGCCTGGCGCCTGTCGGAGGAGCCTTTCCTGAAAAATGCCGGTTTCTCCGGAGACATAAAGGTGCGGTCAAGTTATGGGGTTTCCGGGAGCGAAGCACTCGGCCCTTACAACTCGATAGCTGCGATGACTTCGGATGATGCTGGCTATATCATCGGAGACAAACCTGTAAGGAGCTACTACTTCAGCAGGTTGGCAAATCCTCACTTGCAGTGGGAACAAACTGTGCAGTTCGATGTAGGAGTGGATGCAGGGATGCTCGGAGGGCGGCTAACGCTGGTGGTCGACTACTTTGACAAGACGACGCGCAATCTGTTTCTCGAACAGCGTGTTCCCGAGACCACGGGGGTAAAGACCGTCAGCCAGAATATTGGCGCGTTAAGAAATGCAGGTCTTGAAATGAGTGTACTCGCAAAACCGGTCAAGGGCTCGTTCAACTGGCAGATCGGAGCCAATGCCACCTTCCTGACTTCTTCGGTCCTGAGTCTCGATGGACGGAGTGAATTTGCAACAGGTCCGCTCAACGGTGGGTATAACGTGGCTGCACTTCAACTTGTCAAAGTAGGTGAGCCGTTGGGTAGTTACTATGGTTACCGGACCGATGGAGTTTGGCAACCGTCAGAAATTGAGCACAGCTACGACCAATTCGGTTCACCTGTCGCTGCCGGCGATTTGAAGCTCATCGATCTGAACGCAGATGGAGAGGTGAACGAGGCAGATCGCGATATTATCGGGCGTGCGCAGCCCAGGTTTTACGGTAGCCTGAACAGCGTGATTGGCTACCGTAACTTCGATTTGTCGTTTTTCTTCACCTTTGTCGGTGGTAATCACGTGTTCAATGGATTGAATCTTGACACGCGTAACACGGGAAGCTACACCAACAAGCATGTCTCGATGCTGAATTCGTGGACGCCTGAAAATCCTGACACCGATATTCCTCGCGCGGGCTCACGAACTCCCAAACAAGTCCTGGATATATGGCTTGAGGATGCGTCGTTCCTTCGATTGAGAGAGATCAGTATCGGCTACACGCTGCCATCCTCACTACTTCAGCGGGTTGGGATTGATAAATTGCGGATCTATGCGACTGGTGTCAATTTGCTGACTCTTACCGAATACACCGGATACGACCCTGAGGTCAACATTTCTGCAGGCAGTATCGACATTCAGAACTTTGATAATGGAAGTTATCCGAGAGCAAAATCGATTGTGATGGGAATGAACCTGATTTTTTGATGAGGACGCGAGTATGATACGACGGACAACGATATTGATCTTTATCGGTTTGACCTTTGCAGCGTCTGGCTGTGATGACTTCCTGCAGGAAAAGCCAACCAGCTTCTCTTCCGCGGAGGAGGTGTTTAGCACTGAAACGGGAATTACCGAAGCTCTGAATGGAGTATATCAGGCGGGGTTTGCACTCTACAGGCGAGTGGAATACGTTCTGCCGTACGGGATCACGACGGATGAGCTATTCTTGCGGAAGGACGCCATTACATTACAGGAGCTCGAAAATTTTGTATTCACACCTACCAATCCCGAAACGGCGCGAATATGGACGGCTCACACCCGCGGGATATCACGTGCCAATCAACTCATCGAGGCGATCGCAGACTTTCCGGATAAGGAATTCTCCAACCGGATAACGGCAGAAGCAAAGCTTCTGCGTGCGTGGTATTACTTTGGCCAGGTCCGGACGTTTGGCGCCGTGCCGTTGCTGACCAGTTTTTCCGATGCACAGTTGTTTCCTGCCAATTCAACGATCCCTGATATTTATGCCCAGATCGTCCGCGACCTCCGTGAGGCGGAGGTACTTCTTCCTGGCTGGCGTAGTATCCCGGAAGAGAACGGAAGAGCGACGAGGAGTGCAGCCCGATCACTCCTGGGGAAGGTTTACCTCACGATGGCGACACTGCCCGAAATCAACAACGGTGAGTATTTTACCCTGGCGGCTGAGAAACTGAAGGAAGTTATCGAGCAGGAGGGTCATGCACTTATTGATGAATATCGCGAAGTGTTCTGGTCGGAGAACGAAGGTGGCCCGGAAGATATCTTTGCGTACCAGTTCAAAGCGAAGACCGCGTACAATGGTCATATTCAAAGTCAATTCAGTCCAAACCCGGATACATACAATCAACGGGGATTGAATGTCCTCGCTATTGCGCCGCGGCTGTATGATATGCTGGAGCCTTCTGATGAGCGGAGGAAGGCGATGATTCGAGGAACCTACACCGTTAATATATTTGATACACAAGGTGTGCTGATTGATTCGATAAAGGCGGAGACGCCAATGGGCTTCCCTTATACGCAGAAGTATCGCGATCCGTACTGGGGTCGGTTCAGCTATAACAATCACGATACGAACCTCCCATTCATCCGCTACGCAGATGTGCTTCTGATGTATGCCGAAGCTGTCAACGAATCGGGTGGACCGACGGATGAGATCTACGAAGCAATCAACGCTGTGCGTGAGCGCTCGAGCGCCAGCATGTTGCCTGGCGGAATGTCGCGGGAAGAAATCCGTCAGGCAATTCGGGACGAACGCTATTTTGAATTTCACGGCGAAGGTCACCGGTGGTTCGACCTGGTGCGGTGGGGCGTGTTGAAGGAAAACGTGGAGGCAGTAAAGCCGTGGGTCCATGTAGACTGGCCCAATCACCGGTTCTTTCCCATACCTCAAACTGAAATTGATGTCAATTCCAACCTCCTCCAGAACATTGGATACCGTGGTAAAAGCTAGTCCGGAGGTTTTCTGAAAATTACTATTCACCTCAAATCTTAATTGAAACTGATGAAGAGATTTTTCTTCCTTTTATTTCCTCGCATCGTTCTATTCAGCACGTTGTTCAGTCTGACGTCTTGCCATGAAGACCAGCGCACAGCGCAAGATCTATATTCAGGGTTTGTGACACCTCCGGCGGAGGCGCGGCCGTTTGTCCGGTGGTGGTGGAATGGCAATCACTTGTCGGAAGATGAAATACGCAGGCAGCTGAATGTGTTGAAGGAGGCTGGGATCGGTGGTGTCGAGATCAATCCGATAGAGATGCCGGAGGAGGCAAAAGCGGTCGGAACGAAGCCCATCGAATGGCTGAGTAAAGAATGGAATGATATGGTTGTCTTCGCTTCGCGAGAAGCTAAGGAAAAAGGGATGATCGCTGATCTCATCGTAGGATCAGGCTGGCCGTTCGGCGGTGAGTTTATCGATGCAGATAAGGCAACACAGCGTGTGATGGTACATGAGATATCTTATCAAGCGGGGGAGACGATCCGCGAAGACCGGCAAAGTCTCATTCAAAAGGCACTGCAGTCGCTGACCCGCGGAGGTGATACGGAAGCGCTGAGCAACGAAGTGTTCTTTCTTTCTCTGGTTCCTCTCAATGCGAATGATACTTCCGGCATCATCGATCTGATGTCGCTGTTCGGCCAGGATCAGCGTTTGGACTACAAAGTACCCACAGATGTTGAGTTGCGCTACGGTGTTTTGCAGAAGGGACACTGGAATGTCATGCACGGTGCGTTGGGAGCCGCGGGGTCGGTGATGAATCACTATGACAAGGAGATCGTCCTGGAGTACCTCGAAAGGCTTAAGAAGATCACAGAAGATACCGGCGTGCCACTTAACCAACTGGTACGCGCTCTATTCTGCGACAGTATCGAACTGGCGGGCGCCAATTGGACCGATGGGTTCGGAGCACTGTTCGAGCAAACGTATGGTTATAGGCTTGAGCCGTATTTCCCCTTTATCTTTTACGAGACTTATACCGGCTACGAGGATATCTCTGTAACGGAGACATTTGGCAAGCGCATCGCTCGCGTGCGGTATGACTACAACAAGTTACTTGTCGACGTGTATATGAATAACTTCGTGCAGACTTTTCAGGAGTTTTGTTCAGCGAATGGTGTCAAAGCGCGTTACCAGGCTTATGGTCATCCGTGGAACATGGGAATCATGGAAGGCAACCTTATACCTGATATCCCGGAGAGCAACAACTGGCTGTACGCCGTGGACATGGATAACGAGGAATGGTCATGGAACCAACAGCATGGCTACTTGATCTGGAATCTCTTCGCCGCTTCTGGCGGTCACCTGATGGGGCGCCCCGTTATCAGCTGCGAGTCGATGACGAATACTCGCGGTGTTTTCAAGACGTCACTTGAGGAGATCAAACGTCACGACGACATGAATTTTATTACTGGGATTAACCACACGATCCTGCACGGGTACAACTACTCACCGGAGGAGGCCGGGTTCCCCGGCTGGATTCGCTACGGCGGCTACTTTAGTGAACGGAATACGTGGTGGCCATTTTTCAATAAATGGGTTGATTACAATGCACGCCTTTCTTACGTATTTCAGAATAGCCAGCCAGTCAAGAAGATCGCTGTGGTTGGTCCGACAGGTGACGTGTGGAGCAACTCAGGCCTGGTGCGTGTGCCGTTCCATCTTACGCCCTGGTACGGTTACCGCCTGTGGGAACCCTTCAGTCAGGCGGGCAGTTCCGTTGACTATATCAATGAGAAGATCGTCGTGGACGCAGATATTTCACAAGGTGTTTTGAAATACGGGCCGATGACGTATGAGGCCGTCATTCTCGCAGGAGTGAAATCGGTCGAGCCGCGGACGGCGCAAGCACTCCTTAGGTATGTTGAGTTGGGAGGCAAACTGGTACTGCTCGATGAGGTGCCGTCCAAGTCCTTGTCGCTGGTAGATCAATCGGATTCTGATAATGTGGTCAGCAAGTCGTTTGCAGCGATGCGGGAACAATTTCCTGATCAGGTATTCGTTCTGCAGGGACCTCGCAACGAGGGCGATATGCTTCCATGGACGATGGCGCTGTTCGATCAGATCGGTCATATTCCCAATGTAAGGATCGTGAATCCCACGCAAAGCGTATTCCAGATCCATAGCCGGCATGCCGATGCTGACATTCATTTCTTTGTGAACACCCGGCGCGACAGGATCCAAAGCCTCCAGGTTATTCTGGGTGATCGCAACAATGATATATATCGCTGGAATCCAGAAGATGGTACTCGTCATCGTCTCTCCTCCGGCGACGACCGCAGCCCGTTCGAGCTCATCCTTCGACCTCTGGAGTCTGCATTGCTTGTGGTCGAATCCAAAAGTAGCAGCGTCGAGGATCAGCCGGAACGTTCCCGGCCGGGCAGCGCTGCCGGCGTGATCGAAGGCCCATGGATGCTTCAGTTCAGCCATACGAACGGCACCACGTTTTCCAGGGAGCTTGAGGCGCTTGAAAATTTCGGCACCGGTGCTGACCCGCAGCTCAGTTCGTTCGCTGGAACGGTTGTCTACACAAACAGCTTTACAGCGGCAGGTGATGAGACCTGGATACGGCTCGGAAAAGTAAACCGGGGTGTGTCAGAAGTCTTTGTGAACGGTAAACCTGTTGGAATGAATTGGTATGGAGAGCCGGTGTTTTATGTCGGAGGAGTACTTCGCGATGGGGAGAATAAACTGGAAATACGATACACGACCGTGCTGAGCAACTACGTTCGCACACTCAGCGACGATCCCACTGCGATGAAATGGACGACTGGATTCGAGAAGATCAGGATGGGGTTGGCTGGAAAAGTGGAACTGCTCCGTGACGCCGCCAGGTGAGTATATGATCTCGACAGGTAAAAAGTTTGTGATGTTACTTCCACTTATTTTTCCGCACAGCAGACTGGTGGCAACCGGATGTGCAATGCTCGTGCATCTGTTCGCCCTATTGCTGAACGCTGAGCCGGCTACCGGACAGCCGAATTCCGGCAGCGAGAGGCGCCCTAATATTATTTTTATACTCACGGACGATCAGCGATGGGATGCTGTGGGATATGCCGGGAACCGGATCATTCACACTCCGGAAATGGACAAGCTGGCTTCCGAAGGAACCAACTTTGTCAATGCTTTTTCCACAACACCGATATGTGCAGCGAGTCGTGCGAGCTTTCTGACGGGACTATACGAGCGCACGCACGGATACACATTTCAGGTTGCCAACGTGCGCGATGCGCATCTTGATGAATCGTATCCCAGGATCCTTCGTGAGAACGGATATTACACGGGCTTCATTGGAAAACTGGGGGTGAACGGTGTGCCTGTCGATAAGCTTTTCGATTTCTATGAAGTATATGACCGGAATACGAAATTCAAGGATGCACGTGGATACTACTATAAGACGCTGAATGGCGATACGGTACACTTGACGAGATACACTGGCGCGCGCGCGATGGATTTTATCGATTCCGCTTCGAATGACAAGCCGTTTTGTCTTTCGATCAGTTTCAGCGCCCCGCACGGACACGACCCGTCTGAAGACCAGTATTTCTGGGATCCGGAGCTCGATCATCTTTATAATAATGTCGTCATAGACGACCCCCTGTTAGGTGGTGACCACTACTTCGAGCGACTACCAAGGATCGTTAAAGAAGGTTTTAATCGCACGCGGTGGTACTGGCGTTTTGATACACCGGAGAAGTACCAGCGCAGCGTGAAGGGATATTATCGGATGATTTCCGGTATCGACCGCGAAATCGGCAAGATCCGGGAACAGTTGAAGAAGAAGAATCTTGATCAGAACACGATCATCATTTTTGCGTCGGACAACGGCTATTTCCTCGGCGATCGACAACTCGCAGACAAGTGGCTGATGTACGATCCCTCGATCCGGATTCCAATGGTGGTCTATGATCCCCGGGTGAAGTCAGTTCGCACGGTTTCAGGAATGGCACTCAATATTGACGTCCCCTCCACGATTCTTGATTATGCGGGTGTAGAGCGTCCGGCAAGTTGGCAGGGAAGAAGTCTGGTTCCCGCGGTGATGGGGAGAGTTGCCGTTGACCGGCGGATGCACATATTTGTTGAGCATTTGTGGGAGACGGTGAACATTCCGCCAAGCGAGGGTGTAAGGACGCACCGATGGAAATACTTCCGTTACATCAACGACAAATCGATCGAGGAATTATATGACCTGGAAAGCGACCCGGGAGAAGCACACAATCTCGCCTCGGATCGGAAGTACCGTCGGGAGCTCAATGCTCTGCGAAAGCGAACCGATGCTTATGTGAATCAATATCGCAGCGGGATGTCAGGCACTCCGGAGGCGTTGCGTGTTGACTTTAGACCCGATAACCCCGGCATTCCGAGCTATTTGTGGACACTTCCGGAGTCTGCGGAAAGCGAACGAGGTTATCAGGTCCTGGTTTCTTCTTCGCGCCAGCTCATCGATCTCAATATTGGTGATATGTGGAACAGTGGCAGGGTTGCAGAGGGGCACGGCGGCGTGTTAAAGCATATGGGAATGCCACTGAAACCCCGCACCAGGTACTACTGGAAAGTGCGTATCTGGGATCATGACAACCGACTAACGGAATA
>CAYTMU010000019.1:13351-62797 GCA_964438975.1 uncultured Roseivirgaceae bacterium
TTTTTCCGCGCATTCAACAAACGTAACGATCGCAGGTAATCATTAACGAATAGAAAATAGCCAGAAATCCGGCAGTCAGGAAAAAAGGAGTGGAAGCACTGGCTGTTCCAGCGAGGAACTCAGAAGGCCATGAACACTCTATTTACTGATAAAGAGATCAACATTGTTCTTGTCAATGCGCAGAAGACCGGTGTTGATCTTCGCGGGTACATTGGTAATGCCGGCGCGGCGGTCGTTACCCGAGAGTTTGTTGGTCTGGTGAATCATATCATACAGGAACTGGGCGCCATACCAGGTGAATAGTTCCCGTTTCTGTCCCGCCAGCATTTGAATAGTTCCGTCTTTCACCAGCGCGAGGTGTTCCGGTTCCCAGTCGACCGTGGTGATCCTGATCTTGCCGGCCTTGCCGGCTTCCTTGACGGCGAGGGCGATGCCTGGCCCGCTGTTGGAGTCGAAGCCGCATACTCCCGCGAGGTCGGGATGTGCGGCGATAAGATCGGAGGTAATGCGCGCAGCTTCTTCGACGTTGGCCTTGTCGTCGAACTTCCCGACGACCTCAATTCCCGGGTAGTTTTTGAAGACATCCAGCAGGCCCTGGAATCCCGCCTCCATGTTCGTTAGTCCCAGTATGCCCATATACGCGATCTTTCCTTTGCCGCCGATAAGCTTTGCCATTTCCTCGCCCTGCATCCGGCCGATCTCATACCAGTCCGTGCCGAGAAAAGCGTGGTGGTTTGCATTCGGAATATCGGAGTCGTATACAACGGTAGGTATACCAGCCGCGACGGCCTTGTTGATCGCCGCTGCGAGGGCTGGGTCTGTTCCATTGATCAGCAAGCCGCTCGGACGGGTGCCGATGACTTCTTCAAGCGTGTTGATCTGCGAAGGGACATCCCAGTCAGCTGGCCCCAGGACCGACACTTTGACATTTCGTTCCTTACCCCATTTCAGAAATGCGGCCTGGTCGTGGTTGACATACATCGGCATTGTGACTGCGGTCGTGATCATTACATATTCCTCCGGCCCTTCGCGGGGGACAAAATCCTCCTCCACGACTTGCACAACTTCTCCGCGCTGAGGGGGCAGTTCGCACGAAAGCATCAGTAAAGCGATGAATGTGTATGAAAGGCGGCTTACTCGCATGTCTTTTACGAATTGTTCAGTCTGTTCTGTAGTTTCTGGTCGGCCCACAAAGTGAGGATGAGGATCGATCCCAAAATGATCTCCTGCCAATACCCGGAGATGCGCCCGAGTACCATAAGGTTTGCGATGATGCCCATGAACAGCGACCCCAACAGAGCCCCCGGAATTTTTCCATAACCTCCACTCAAACTCGCTCCTCCCAGGATGGCAGCTGTGATCACGCGTAGTTCCAGTCCCCGACCCATCGTCGGAAGTGCCGCGCCAATGCGCGACGCGAGCAGGATCCCTGCAACGCCAGCGAGAAACGCGGAGATGACAAAACCCAGCATTTTCATGCGCTTAACGCGGATCCCACTGAGTTCAGCCGCTTGCTCGTTCCCCCCGATGTAATAGTAGCGTCTGAAGAAGATCAATTTATTAAAGCAAAATGTGAATATCATAACCGTGAATATCATGTACCACACTGGCATTTGTATTCCCAACAGCGTTGATTGGCCGATAGCATTGAACCAATAGGGGAGACCTTGAATGCCTGATCCACTTACCATTAATGCCATCCCGCGTACAATGCCCATCATGGCAAGGGTCTGGATCATGGGATTTATCGATTGATAAGCAATGAGGTACCCGTTGACTAGTCCGATCACGATGGCAGCGAGCAGGCCAAAGGTGATAGCGATCGGAACAGGTACCTGATAGAAGTACATCAGATAGGAAGTCAGGCATCCGGTGAATGCTACGGTTGATCCGACTGATAGGTCAAATACCCCGGAGATGAGCAGGATCATCATGCCTACTGCTACAATAGTATCAATCGACATGTTCAACATGATCTGCCGAAGATTGCCAAAGGTCGGGAAGGTATCCGGGTATACGATGCTCGCGACGGCAATGATGATGACGAGCAGGATGGTGATGGAGTAGATGCGTTCCTGAAGTATTTTCTTCATACTAGGTAGCGAGTGTCATGATCTTTTCTTCCGTTGCTTCCGGTCCAGGTATCGATCCGGCTAATTCGCCGGATCGCATGACAAGGATGCGTGTACAAATGGCGAGCAATTCAGGTAGCTCGCTCGAAATAACAATAATACCCTTTCCGGTATCCGCCAATTGAAATAGTGTGTCGTATATCTCCGCCTTGGCGCCGATGTCAATACCGTGCGTCGGCTCATCTACGATCAAAAGATCCGGTTCCGTAAGAAGCCATTTTCCCAGTACTACTTTCTGCTGATTACCCCCGCTCAGTCGTGATACTTTCTGTTCGGGGCCAGTCGTTGCCACTCGGAATTTACGGATCATATCTTTGCTCTGGGCGAGTCCGTTAGCTTCGTCATACAGACGACTCTCAGCGGTTGTGTTGGCGCTCGCGGCGAGTATGTTTTCTTTTACCGACATGTCGGAGAACAGTCCGAGTCTCTTGCGCTCTTCGGGCACGTATGCAATCCCGTTGCGGATCGCGTCTGCGGGGTGCTTCACCCTGAGCTTTTCTCCTTTGAACAGGATCTTTCCGTCATACGGGATAGCACCGAAGATTGCTTTCGCAATTGCAGTTCTGCCAGCGCCAACGAGGCCTGCCAGACCAACGATTTCTCCGCGCCTTACCTGGAAGCTTATTCTTCGAAAAGATCGGGACGAGATGCCCTCGACGTCGAGCAGCACTTCGCGTTCCTCCCTTGCGGCGCGGTGTGTCCTTATGAGCTCTCGCCCGATCATCTTGCTGATCAAGTTATCACGTGTGAGTTCACCTTGGAGATAGGTGCCCTGGTAAACTCCATCTTTCAGGATGGAGATCCGGGTTGCAATTTGCCCTATCTCAGCCAGCCTATGCGATATATAGATGATCGCAACGTCCTTTCTGACGAGGTCATCCAGTATCCGGAAGAGCACACGGGTTTCCTTGTCAGTTAGCGAGGCGCTTGGCTCGTCTAGGATCAGCAACTGCGGGTTCCGCGCAAGAGCTTTTGCGATCTCGATCATTTGTTTTTCTGCGGGGGAGAGGTGCATGACAAGTATCGCCGGATCGATTTCAATTCCCAACTCATCTAACAGGTTCGCCGCCTGACTTCGCAGACCTCGGTAGTCGATGAGCCCATTCCGATTTACGGGTTGGTGGTTAAGAAAGATGTTCTCGGCCGCGCTGATACTGTCAATGAGGCTCAGGTGCTGATGGACGATCGATATTCCGCGATCGAATGCCTCCTGTGGACTGCTAAGGACAAGTTCCTCGTCGTTCAGCCATATGCGTCCCTCGTCAGCCCTGATATTTCCCGTAAGAATATTCATCAGGGTACTTTTGCCCGCACCGTTTTCACCACACAGGGCATGGATTTCTCCAGGGGCGATCGAGAACGAGACATTGGTCAGGGCTCGGACACCCGGGAAGCGTTTGCTGATATTTTCAATCCTCAGTCTATCCATGAAAGGTCTCTACTTTCACTGATTGGTTTGTCCGTGAGGACGCATATGCTGCGTGCACAAGCCTCACCGTTTCAAGATTGTCGTCCCCAGTCGTCTCAGCTGGTTTTTGCCCCTGGAGTGCCTGGAGAATATCACGATTACAGTCAACGATGCTTGAATGCACGAGTGCATAAGCGGGATCGACCCAGGGATACATTACCGGGGCTGCGATAGTGGAAGTAGTTCCATTGCGCGTAGTAATTCTGATTTCGAAATCTCTGTTCAGGGTGAGCGATCCTTCCGATCCCTCGACGGCAATAAGTGTCTGAGGAAATATCTCGTGCTCTGGCACCGAAGCGTAGGACATCTCCGCGCAGCACGAAATTCCATTCTTCATCTTCATCGCTACATTGGCAACATCCTCCCCTCGAATTCTGTGGTTGACGCGGGAAGTTTGACAGTACAGTGTGTCTGCTTCACCGCAAAGAAAGCGACACACATCGAGAATATGAGATCCTATATCCGTAAGGATGAATTCCTCAAGTTCGGCGAGGAACGGCTGATTGTCGAAGACCGGAAAGCCTGAGCAAAAGCTGACGCGTACCTTGAACACATCGCCGAGTTGCCGGCTGGACATGATCTCTTTCACTTTTCGAATAGGCGATTGCCACCGCCAGTTCTCATGGACAAAGAATGATACATTTGAATTCT
Source organism: uncultured Roseivirgaceae bacterium (assembly GCA_964438975.1). Classification (GTDB taxonomy): domain Bacteria; phylum Bacteroidota; class Bacteroidia; order Cytophagales; family Cyclobacteriaceae; genus Chryseosolibacter. The sequence goes on from CAYTMU010000019.1 coordinate 17,603, forward strand.
TGCAGGCCTCCGCCATCTCCATCGCATTCTTCAGCTTCGGGGCCATTGGTTTCTGACAGATAACGTGAACTCCTTTTGCTGCTGCCTGCCGGGTAAAGGTCTCATGGGTGTCGACGTCCGTGATGATGTCGACGAAGTCGAGTTGCTCCTTTTCCAGGAGTGTATCGACTGAGTCATAGACCTCCGGAATGTTGTAGTGTGCTGCCAACTCTGTCGCTTTGGCGACGGTCCTGTTGTAAACGGCAACGAGTTCTACGCCGTCCAATTCCAGCCAGGCGGGAATCTGGTAACGCGCCCAGAATCCGGTACCGATTACAGCAAAGCGAAGCCTTTTCATTCCCTGTTTCGTTATTTTGACGCAGCGCCGGTAATATCACGTACTTGTTCGCGGATGTCGCTCATTTCGAATATCTTTTGCCATCCTTCCTTGAACAGGATGGGTTTGGCGCGCTTGCTGATCTTGTATGCAGCATCACTAAAGGTACCATTTACTTCCTTAAAGAGCACTGCTATCTGGATGCGGAGATGTCCGAGTACAAAATCTCTCGCAGCCTCGGCGGGGACTCCGAGGTCAACGATCCTGTCGTAGCCTTCCTTAACCACTTCCATACACGTTTGCGCCAACGTCTCAACCATGGCGGGTTCGAGTATCGCCATTTGCTCAAGGCTTATGCGATGCACGCGGTCGATTGGCTGGTACATATCCTTGGATACCTGCTCACCGAGGAGATAGTGCTCTTCGTTTCCGTGCATCAACGCAACGACGATAGACTGTTTCGCGGAGATTCCGCCGTAAAAGTCGCGGAAGGCTTCTTCCGAAGGCTCCCAGTTGAAGATCGTTGGATGGCAGGGGTGTGCGATGACATAACCAAGATCGTCGCGGTGATGGATGGCGTTGTCGAGTGGGGCCGCAGGATCAAGTGTGAGCACCAGGGCTCCCGCCTTCATCATGGGAACGATCTCGTCGCTGATCTTTGCGATGGCAACATCCGGTACTGCGAGGATCACAACGTCGGCGCTGGGGATCGCTTCTTCCTGCGAGGTTGTGCTGACACCTCGGTCACGCAGCTTTTGAATGCAGGGTTCACTTATTTCCAGATAGGAAACTTCATACGCCGGGAACTTGAGGAAGTTGTCGGTGAGCCGGCATCCCATTTTTCCGCCAGCACCAACCAGTGCAATTTTCAGAGACATGTGTATTGATTTTTTAGTTGAGTCAATTTCTTAAGATAAGCAACGCCAACTTCCGCCCAGGCGCGTTCTTTTGCGATTGTCTGGTCCATGGATGGCTCAGGTGGCACCCATTGTTCGAGAATTGCGCTTTCACAACGACGGAATGAAGAGAGTATTTCGATCACGCGGGCCGCTTCCAACAGACCGGTCCCGGGTTTCGCACCGGTGACGATGAATCCCATTTTGTGTGGAAGTCTGTTGATCGAGAAATCCTTGAAGTGAAGATTGATTGTGTAGGGAGCTAGTGTTGTCAACACATGCTCCAGTCCTTCCCCGGCGCCGAGTGAATTGGCACAGTCCAGGCAGATTCCGCAATGCGCGTCGCCAATGCTTTCCATGATGTGCGCGAGTTCCAGCGCGGTCAGGCGGTCGTGATTCTCGATGCCGATCCGGATGCCGTTTCTCTTCAGTGCTGTCAGGTGGTTGTTCACGAGGGCGACGATGTCCGCCGGTGAGGGTTTGTACTCGCCGCTATCTGTCACGAATCGCAGAATGGGAGCTTTTGCCTTTGCGGCAAAACCGATGTATTTGTCCAGGTGCTCATCCGTCATTCCGGCGGCGCCGATTTCGAGTCGGATTCCCTGATCTGCACAGGTGCGAAAGAATACATCACGGCGTGATTCGTCCATTTCGTGCAGGGCCAGGTTATCCCCGATCTGCAAGGTGTCGAGTCCGAATGTGCCTACACGTTCCAAGAGCTCCAGTTCGGTCAGCGTATTAGGCAAACCGAGGGACGAGCCGCCGACGGCCCAGCCATACGTGTAGGAGCTGATTCCAAGTTGCATACTGATTACAAGACTACAGCGCCCGCACGAGGAGAGCATCCACTACTTTGATGTAAAGGCATGCTATTTTTGCCGGGTTTTGGGACGAACGGCTACTTCGTGCGTTTCGTGTTTTCTTAGTGCCCTTCGTGATCTGGTATTAAAAAGCCGTAACACGACGGCCACCAAGAACCACAAAGCCCACAAAGAAATAAAAGTTTTTTTCGACCGGGCTAATTGGTATCTTTAGCTGGCTATAAACGACGGATATGAAGCGGAAATTTCTGGACAGACCTCAAAAGCCACACCTTCTCAAAGTTACACCTCCGGTCGAACACAGCTTTGTTATCAAAGGGGATAGCATCGCATGGAACAATCCCTGGCATTTTCATCCGGAGATCGAATTGTTGTTCTGCGTGAAAGGAAGGGGGACGAACTACGTCGGAAATTATGTAGCGCCGATTGAAGAGGGGGAGATACTCCTGTTTGGAAAGAACCTTCCGCATACGCGGCAGCGAGATCGTAACTACTATGCCGGGCATTCGGACCAGGAACCAGAAACGATCGTTGTCCAGTTTCACGACCAGTTTCTCGGGCAGCAGTTGTTTGAGCTGCACGAATTTGTCGCAATAAAGTCGTTGTTGAATAAGGCCACCCGTGGTCTTCGATTTACAGGGTTGACGCGTGAGCGAGTCGCCGCCGAACTGTTTGAGTTGACGAGGTTGGAGGGGTTGAATGCGCTCCTCAAACTCCTTTCAATCCTGGACCTTCTTGGGAAATCAGACGATTTCACTTACCTGAATGCCGAAAGCTTTGTCAAAAGCTATACAAACAGCGATACGCAGAAGATCAATCGCGTGTTCGCGTATGTAAATGATCATTTTCGCGACCGCATATCCCTGATGGAGGCTGCAGAGATATGTAGCCTGACGCCTGCAGCTTTCTGCAGGTACTTCAAGGCACGTGCAAAGAAGAGTTTCCTTGAGTACGTGAACCACGTCAGGATAGACTATGCCTGTAGTCTCCTGACGCTTGGAACATTGGACATAACGGAAGTCGCCTTCGAGAGCGGCTTCAACAATATGTCCAATTTCCAAAAGCAATTCAGGAAAGTGATGAATACGACTCCAAGCGCCTACAGGGAAATTTCGCTGAGAAAGGTTTCGCGGTAGAACTACTTAAAAGCAAATCCCCCAGGCCCTATCCCCACAGGATGTGAATCCAATATATTTCCGTCTTTGTCCATTATATCGATCGTTCCAGCGGAACTGAAGTTCGGTGCGACAGTACCAAGGATGTTTCCGTTAGACGGATCTATCCCCAGCCCGTAGTATGATTTCGGAAGGAACGCTGCGGTGGGCAGTTCTGTCTCGGTGGCCGACATCGAATATGGTGAACCATCAAAGATGTAGTACAGTGTTTCGCCGTCCGGCGAGATGGAGAGATTTGTTGCACCGCCAAGGACGATCTTGTTCATATCCAGGCGAAGGTCCTCGGAATTGTCGGGAGTTATCTTGCTGACAGATCCTTTGGTACTGTTCGTTTCGTCGACTGACCAGTCTTCATTATACGCAATCGCACCGCTCGAAGTGACCCAGATGTTGCCGTAGGCGTCTCGCTGGAGACTGTTAGGATTGTCTCCGACAACAATGGACTCTACGACGGTGTCGGATGTCGTGTCGATTATTTTTATTGTATTGTCCTTGCCATAGCCGCCTGAGTTGGCGACATAAACGTGTTCTCCGACTTGCAGCATTTTGTTGGGTCCACTTCCGGTTGCAATTGATTTGATGACCTGGTTCGTATTCAAATCGAGTACTTTTACCGTACCGGTGAGGCCGTCGGCACCCCAGTCGGAGATGTAGGCTTTTCCGGGCGAGGTGACGATGACATACCTGGGATTATCCACGTCGGTGATGGTTGCCAGCGACGAATAGTTGTCTGCGTCGATCACTTCAATTTTCTTCGATGCTTGTACTACGATGTAGCCCTTCCCGTTGTGCACCGTCATCGACTGAGCCTGAAGTCCCAGAGGCCGTCCGTTGACACTCTGAAAGATGTTGTTGGTTACGTTGCCTGCTTCCCGATCATAGAATGAAATGGAGCTGTTTTCATTGGGGTATCCGCCCTCGTTGATAATGAAGAATCCCTCTGTCCCCGGCTTTACGGGGGCGAGGGTGTCATCGCTGCAGCTTTGAAAGTTAAGCGTCGCTACCAGCGACAATATCACGAGTAGGCTTTTGTAGGTCTGTTTCATTTTTTATTGGGTTTATCGAATTGAACGTGTACTCCGGCTTTGAAATTTCTTCCCGGCAGGGGATAGCCGGGTCGCCCAACGTATTCGGTGTCGAACACGTTGTTGACTTCTGCGGTAAATCTTAGTCTTATATTCTCCCGTTCGAAGGACTTGCTTAACCAGACATTTGTGATGTTGTTGGCATCCACTACCGCGTAAGGTGAGTTGTCACTGTCGTTGAATTGTTTCCCGGTATAGCTATTTACAACCCGCAGTGCAAATCTTTCCCAGTCAGCTTTCAGGGTAAGGCCGCCTTCGTGCATCGGTGTCAGGAGCAACTGCTTCCCGATCTCGTTGGGATTGCCCGTCTCATAAACATCGACATTGGTCGATCGGCTGAAACTATAGGTCAGCGTTGTGCGGATCATAATGCTCGCGACGTTTGCTCGAATGGAGAACTGTGACTCTCCGCCGCGGGACCAGACTTTTTTCACGTTTCGCGGCATCCATACTTGCCCGATCTCCGGGTTCCATAGTATCCAATTGTCGACATGGTTGCTGAAGAGCACACCCTTCAATGTCCAGGTCGGTGCTGTGTAACTCATTCCTGATTCAGCGCTTAACGAAGTTTCGGTTTTCAGATCCGGGTTGCCGCGGGTACCAACCCCCTTCCAATACAGATCATTGAATGTCGGGATCCGATAATTGCGGGAAAGATTGGTGAAGACGTTCAGCTTTCGGCTGACATCATATCGCCCCGACAAGGCGGGGGCGAGAGGCATCGGCTTTCCGTCGGCGATCTCCTCGCGGGCGGAAAGGGAGAATGTCCAGTTATTTGGCGTGCGGATCTTGTACGCGGAAAAGAGTGCCACGCGATTTCGGACAGGTGATGAGCCTCCGAAGTCGTCGGCCACTCCTTCTTCCCATGTGTAGTGAATACCCGTGGTTAAGAGGCTATGGTTGGAAATGTTGAAGTTGGCTTCAAGATTGTGAATAGAGCTGTTATACACCGCAGAAGAGAAGAGATCGGTTGCCGGATCAGCGTAGTCGAGTTCCTGGCGGACAAATGCTGTTTGATAGTTCAGGTCCCATTGTGCACGACTGATACTCCAGGCAGCGACTGCGCGATAGAACACGTCGTCTTGGGTGGTCTCAGAGGCAGTCGGAATGCTCGTGGGGTTTGGAGTCTCAGCAAAACTTTTCTGATACCAGAACTTCAGTGAGAAGATTCCTGCATCCTGTGTCTGTAGGTGAAACTGCTGAAGCAAACCGTGACGCTCAAAAGCCGCATGCGCTCGCCGCTGAATCTTCGGCGGATACACACTTCGGTTTGTATATGGGTAATCGTTGCCGGATCTGTCGTGAAATGCCTTGGTCGAGATACCGAGTTTTTGATTGCTCACACGGAAACCAACAGCGTGGTAGTGCTGGCTGAACGATCCGTGATGCGACGAAGCCGTTGCGCGTAATCCCTGTCCGAAGTCCACGTTATTGTTCAAGTGGATGTTAGCGCCGATCGCGCCATTCCCGGCGAGACTTGCAGATCCTCCTGTCTGAATTGTTGCGTCGTCGAATAGCGCAACAGGAAGGAGTGAAAGGTCGAGTTGACCTGATAGCGGACTTACGAGGCTGATGCCGTTCCAGAGCACGGCCGTGTGACTACTGCCCGTCCCGCGGAACGAAGGCAGCGCGGGGCCTCCCTGGCCATAGGAGCGGAGGTGACCTAATCCTTGTTTTCGCAGGAGGTCGGTCAAACTTCCGTTGGATGCCGTCGATAGCATCGCGCTGTCGATCGGCAGGGAATACGGGGCGATGAGATGATCGCGCAACCGGCTTTGCGTTACGGTGACAGGCTTCAACATTTGGGCGGAGTCGACATGACTCTGTCCGTTGAGGTCGAAAGCATACAGCGCGCAAAGCAGGAAAAGAATGATTTCCGGCTTTCTGGCCATCAAAGTAAATGAATCGGTTTCGAATACAATCTCTTGCTTCCGAGAGATGTATCTCTTCATCCATCTGGCAGGTCTCCTGGCTTTCCCAACTTTTGCGGCCTTCTCGTCCTGATCAACAAGACAATGGCAAGGAGGATAGGCAAAAGTATGCTCCGTTTCCGGAGATGGGATTACAGTAGCGGGCACTGCTCCGGAGTTGCACCGGAATTCCCTTTTCGTTGCGCCCCGGTAGTTGACGAGGCCTGCAAACCAAAATCGCGACAAGATAAGTTTTTTTGCATACAGTTCCAGATGGAATGCTTTAACTCAGACTAAGTACCGGGTTGAGAAAAATAACAAATTATTTGCGTAGCCATTTGGCTACATATACATTTGTAGTCAAACGACTACGTGATGAATCTGAGACGCGATGTTTTTCAGGCTATTGCTGATCCGACGAGAAGAGCAATCCTGACGTTGGTAGCGACGCATGCAATGACAGCAGGTGCAATAGCCGCTCATTTTGAAACTGCGAGGCCTACTGTTTCCCGGCACCTTCAAATTCTTGCCGAGTGCGAACTGGTTGAACAGGAGCAGAGCGGAAGGGAGATATATTATCATTTGAACCTGGCTAAGATCAAGGAGATCGCGGATTTTATTGAACCGTTCAGGAAGCTGTGGGACGACCGGTTTGACAAACTCGAAGCGGTAATGAAAAAACACAGAACAAAATAATAGACAGATGGAAAGAAAAACCAAGGTCAGCGCCAAGGACGGCAAACAGGAATTAGTTATCACCCGGGAGTTTGACCTCCCGGTGGAATTGTTGTTCAGAGCTTACACCGAGCCTGAATTGATAGGCGAGTGGATGGGAACAAAGGTGTTGAAGCTGGAAAACCGCCAGCACGGCGGTTGGCAATTCGAGACTACCGACGCCGATGGCAATATCCTGTTTCGTGCTAATGGTGCGATTCATGAATTCAGTCCCAACCAGAGAATTGTCAGAACGTTTCAAATGGAGAATACTTCCTTCGCCGCGCAATTGGAGTTTCTTGAGTTTGAGCAGGTGGGTGACGAGAGAAGCAAACTGACGATACAAATGGTATTTCGCTCGGTCGAGTTGAGGGATCAGATTTTGAAATTACCGTTTGCTCACGGCCTTAACATGGCCCATGACCAATTGCAGAAAGTCGCAGACAAACGAAAATAGATCTTTATGAAAAAGGCAAAGAAAATTGCGTACTGGATATTCACGATTTGGTTAGCGCTTGGTTTGGTGTCCACCGGCGTCGTTCAGACACTACACGTTGATGAAGAAATTCAGTTTATCCTGGACCTGGGTTATCCGGAGTATCTCCTGACGTTGCTCGGGATATCGAAGATACTGGCAGCGATCGCCGTGTTACTTCCGGGCATTCCCCGCCTGAAGGAATGGGCGTATGCAGGAGTATCTTTTACCATGCTTGGTGCGCTTTATTCACACGTTGCCTCAGGTCACGCAGAAGGAATGTTCCCGCCATTGCTATTATTAGCTCTTACGGCAATCTCGTGGTACACCCGTCCTGCAAGCAGAACCGTTGCCGCAATACAGGCGGAACACGGGCGTTAGGGAGCTCTTTCTTGATAGGATCCGCTCGCCACATTTCGTGACAATTTTCGCTTGTCTTGAGGGTTTACACTCCGGAGTTTTGTCCTACTCAGGTCGGGGGTGGTCTTGCACGTGCAATAACCTTCCCGGCACTTAAACTTTAGAATCCTGTTTCATGAAAAGAAAACTGCATTCCATTTTGATTTTGTCAGGAGCCCTCCAGTTCTTCATCTGTGTCAATGCCTTTGCACAGGCGCAGTTAAATGTCCTTAACCGCTGGGGGGCGCATGCCAACTCATCCGATGCGCTGTACAACCACTTTCTTCGGGAGTCTTCTGTGTTCTTTCAGCAGCGTGAAGAAGCAATAGCTCGGATCGAAACACTTGATCAATGGAAAGAAAGACAAGCGTTCGTGTCACAGAAGCTTCTCGATCTTGCTGGTCCGTTTCCCGAACGCACCCCGCTGAACCCTCAGATCACGCGTACAATAAAAAAGAAGACGTTCCGGGTTGAACATATTGTGTATGAGTCCCGTCCGGGGCTCAAGGTAACGTCTTCTCTATTCATCCCTGCTGGAGTGTCGAATAGGAAGAAGGCACCGGCGATCATTTACTGTAGCGGGCACTCAGCGTCGGCTTATCGGAGCCGAACATATCTTTCCGTCGTGTTGAACCTTGTGAACAAGGGCTTTGTGGTGTTCGCGTTAGATCCAGTGGGACAGGGCGAGCGTCTGGAGTATCTGGACCCCGCGACCGGGAAGTCGATCGTCGGCGCGCCGACACGGGAGCACGCGTTTCCCGGCGCGCAGTTGTTCCTTACCGGCAACTCGCTGGCATCCTTTATGATATGGGATGGTATCCGCGCTGTCGACTATCTGTTAACCCGGCCCGAAGTTGACCCCGCAAGGCTCGGGATTACTGGCGGTTCGGGCGGTGGTACTCAGTCGGCTTACATTGCAGCATACGACTCGCGTATCTATGCGGCAGCGCCAGAGCGTTATATCACAAGTTTTCCCCGCCTCCTCCAGTCGATCGGACCACAGGACGCGGAGCAGGATATCTTCAGCTTCATTTCCGAAGGACTTGATCACGCCGATTTTCTGGCAGTACGTGCTCCGAAACCGGCGTTGATGATCACGACGACAAATGACTTCTTTAATATTAGTGGAGCAAAAGATACGGAGGCGGAAGTAAAGCGAATTTACGAAGCTTATGGTGTAGCTGAAAATTTTGGCAGAGCGGAGGATCTCGCGCCGCACGCGACGACGCGCAGGAATAGCGAGGCGATGTATGCTTTTTTTCAAAAGCACCTCAACAATCCAGGGAGGTCTGCCGCCGATTCCCTGGAACTGCTGACGCCGGAAGAGCTGCGTGTCACAGAGACCGGACAGCTCCTTTCCTCGCCAACGCCGGGTGAGACAACCTTCAGTCTAAACAGGAAATACGCCGCCGGTCTCGCGCGCGAACGCGCATCGAACCGGAATGATATCGGCAAATACATCTCCAATGCTGTCGCTGCCGCCAGAAGTATCTCTGGCTACAAGGAACCCACACCGGTTGAGACACCCGTGATCACAGGAGTGCTCGAACGGGATGGCTACAGCATTGAAAAGACTTTCATCAGCGGCGAAGGAGACTATGTCGTTCCCTACCTTAAATTCATACCTCCGTCGCCGTCGAAGGTTTTGTTGTATCTCCATCCGAACGGAAAGGCTGGAGTCGTCGACGAGATCGAACGATATGTCAAGGAGGGGTATGTCGTCGTCGCACCTGACCTGATTGGTCAGGGAGAGATGGGCAAGGGACTTTTCGACAGGCCTGCGTATTTCAGTCATGTGCAGACTGATGGACTTTCATACATCGCGATGAACTGGGGAGTACTGATCGGCCGAAGCGTGCCCGGCATACGGGCCGGCGACATCGTTCGGCTGATACGGACCATCAAACGCGAACAACCGGATGCGCAGGTGTATGCGGTTGCTATTCGTGGGATGGCGTCGACACTTCTTCATGCGGCAGCTTTTGAGCCGGGGCTTTCCGGACTCGTGCTGATCAATCCGCTTACGTCTTATTCCTCAATCGCAGAGGAGCGCTTCTATGACCCGCATTTTATCGAACATGCAGTACCGCGTGCGTTGACCAGGTACGATCTTCCTGATCTCGCTGCGAGTCTTGCACCAACCCGGTTGCTACTGTACAATCCGACGGATGCAGCAGGTAAACTGGCAAATGTGGATACATCGGGGGGTGACTTGTCGATAGTCAGATCAGTTTATGCGGCGAAGCAAGCTGATGAGAAGTTGAGCATCGTTTTCCGGGAGGGCCCAAGTGACACCTCCGAGATCATCCGCTGGCTTGGGCGGTGATTTTTTTCAACAATGTCTTTCCGGAATGACCGGGAGGTCATTACCTTGTGAATCAGTCAGCCTTTCCAATAGATTGATCATATGGCGAAGAAATCAGTATCCAAGGCAAAAGAGTTGCCGGCAAAGGAGCGTGAACATTTGCTGGACATCCTGCGCATCCGTTTCGAGAAGAACACGGGTCGCCATAAAGGGATAACCTGGGAAAAAGTCCAGGCCAGGCTGGAGAGAAGTCCTGCTAAATTGCGCCCACTCAGTGAAATGGAGGAAACGGATGGTGAACCCGATGTCATTGGCCAGGACAAGAAGTCAGGTGAGTTCATCTTTGTTGATTGTTCCGCAGAAAGTCCTAAGGGACGCAGAAGTATTTGCTACGACCCCGAAGCGCTCGCATCGCGCAAGGAGCACAAGCCGAAAGACAGCGCGATCGGTATGGCAGCCGATATGGGTATCGAGATTCTGACTGAGGAGCAATATCGCGAGCTGCAGAAATTGGGTGAGTTTGACACTAAGACGTCGAGTTGGGTGTGGACGTCACCCGAGATTCGAAAACTTGGCGGTGCGTTGTTCTGCGACCGCCGCTATCGCACAATCTTCCTGTATCACAACGGCGCCGAGTCCTACTACGCTGCAAGAGGTTTTCGCGGATTGCTAAGGGTTTAGAAAACATCGCGGAAACACAGTGTGATGACGCTATTATCGAAGGAGCGTTCGTTCATACCTGGCCGGAGTAACGGCTATAAAAGCGATGGATATTAAATAAATGAAAAATTTGCTCGGAAATGGAGTTTCTTAACGGCATTAATGCCCTTACACTGGTTTTTGTTGCCCTGTTAGTATTTGCGCTTGCCTACCGGTATTACGGTCTGTTTATCGCCCGCAAAGTCTTGCGTCTGAACGCTGATCATGTTACCCCCGCCGTTGAGTTCGCCGATGGTAAGGATTATGTTGCCACGAATAAGAACGTGCTGTTCGGGCACCATTTTGCAGCGATTGCTGCTGCAGGGCCACTCGTCGGCCCGGTCCTGGCTGCGCAATTCGGATATTTGCCTGGCGCGCTGTGGATACTCATTGGATGCGTCCTCGGGGGAGCCGTGCACGACATGGTGGTTCTTTTCGCTTCCGTTCGACATAAAGGCGAGAGCCTGGCAACAATCGCTGGAAAAGAAGTCGGTCGTGGAACAGGTCTGATCGCCGGAGTAGCCATTTTGTTTATTCTGATACTCACTCTGGCCGGGTTGTCACTGGCGTGCATCAGCGCGATGCACGAGGCTTCGTGGTCATTGTTCACCGTTATAGCGACGATGCCCATTGCCGTCATAATGGGGCTTATCATGCGATACCGCCAGGATAGTGTTCTGCAGGCGAGTATAATCGGTGCGATCCTGCTGATCGCAGGCATCGTCGGCGGCCACGAATTGATGAAGATCGGGGAGATCAGCAACTTGTTTCACTGGAGGATCGAAACGATATCTGTCGCGATTGCTATTTATGGCTTCCTCGCCTCGGTTTTACCGGTATGGTTACTGTTAGTTCCGCGCGACTACCTGTCCACGTATCTGAAGATCGGCACCATCCTTATGCTGACGGTCGGCGTGATCTTCGTTCACCCCACCTTGCAGATGCCTGCGATGACGGAATTCATCCATGGCGGTGGCCCTGTGATCGGCGGCCCTGTGTTACCTTTTATATTCATTGTTATCGCCTGCGGTGCGATCTCGGGATTCCACGCGGTGATTGCGACCGGAACGACTCCGAAGATGTTGAGCAACGAGAAGGAGATACTCTTCGTCGGATACGGAGCGATGCTGGTCGAAGGATTTGTGGCGCTGATGGCACTCATTGCCGCGTGTACGCTGGTGCCCGGCGACTATTTCGCGATCAATACGCCGCGTGAGGTCTATGATGCGTTTCTCGCGCAGAATCCAGGTTTGCACGCTGTAGACCTCGCCCATTTCAGCGAGATGATCGGCGTCGACTTACAGGGTCGGACGGGCGGGGCGGTGTCGCTGGCAGTCGGGATGGCTCATATCTTTAACAGCATCCCTTTCATGGACGACGTGATGGCATACTGGTACAACTTTGCGATCATGTTCGAGGCTGTCTTCATTCTGACCGCGATCGATGCGGGTACGCGCGTAGGACGCTTCTTTCTGCAGGAGATGATTGGAAACGTATTCCCGAAATTCCACGACAAGAACTGGATGCCGGGTATTCTGATCAGCAGTCTCATCTTTACGTTTTCCTGGGGCTACCTTGTCTACACAGGGAACATCAGCAGTATCTGGCCGTTGTTCGGCATAAGCAACCAGTTACTCGCTGCCTGCGGACTAATCGTCTGTACCACGATGCTCATCCGTCTCAACAGGAAGAAGTATGCTTTGTGTTCCGCGATTCCTGGTGTATTCATGGCCATAATCACCTTCTGGGCCGGTTACGAACAGATCAGGGATGTCTATTTGCCCAAAGAACAGTATTTATTGGCCTCTCTGGCTCTGCTGGCGATGTTACTTATGCTCGCTGTATTCGTCAATACCTTCCGACGATGGCATTATCTCCTGGGTCTCAAAGCGGATAAGGTTGATTCTTACGGAGAAAATGTCAAGGAACTGGTGGAGCGTTGACACTCTTTTGCGCCTTTCAGTCTATCTAAATAAAGGCTATATTGGGATATTAAACCAACATTAGCGATGGAGAAGAAGAATTCAAAATTGACCAGGCAGACAGGCGCGCCGGTGCCTGATAACCAGAACGTTCAGACAGCGGGGCCTCGAGGTCCTATGCTGATGCAGGATTTTTGGTTCCTAGAAAAAATGGCAAACTTCGATCGTGAAGTTATTCCCGAGCGAAGAATGCATGCGAAGGGATCGGGTGCGTTTGGTACGTTTACGGTAACTCACGATATCTCCCTTTATACAAAGGCGAGTATCTTCAACAAAATAGGCAAGAAGACCGACATGTTCTTGCGGTTCTCAACCGTGGCGGGCGAAAGAGGTGCTGCAGATGCGGAACGCGATATTCGCGGATTTGCAATGAAGTTCTATACCGACGAGGGTATCTGGGACCTCGTGGGTAACAATACTCCGGTCTTCTTCTTCCGCGATCCAATGAAGTTCCCAGACCTGAACCACGCCGTAAAACGCGACCCCAAGACCAACCTTCGGAGCGCGAACAATAATTGGGATTTCTGGACACTACTCCCCGAGTCTCTGCATCAAGTCACTATTGTCATGAGTGACCGCGGAATTCCAAGAGGCTATCGTCACATGCATGGGTTTGGCAGTCATACTTACAGCTTCATTAACAAGGACAATGTCAGGCATTGGGTGAAGTTTCACTTGCGTACACAGCAAGGCATCGAAAATCTTTCCGATGAGGAAGCCGCAAGGATAATCGGTACAGACCGGGAGTCTTCGCAGCGCGATCTCTTCGATGCGATTGAAAAGAAGGATTTTCCAAAGTGGAAGATGTTCATCCAGATCATGACGGAAGAACAAGCGAAGACTTACCGCTTTCATCCGTTCGATCTCACAAAAGTGTGGTCGAAGAAGGATTTTCCTCTTATCCCGGTTGGAGAGTTCGAATTGAACAGAAACCCGGAGAACTACTTCCAGGATGTTGAGCAGGCAGCGTTTAACCCCACTAACATTGTTCCGGGAATCGGTTTCTCACCGGACAAAATGCTTCAGGGCCGCCTGTTTTCATACGGCGATGCGCAGCGGTACAGGCTGGGAGTGAATCACTTTCAGATCCCGGTTAACAAACCGACTTGTCCGTATCACGCGTTCCATCGGGATGGAGCCATGCGGGTCGATGGTAACTACGGTGATGCGAAACATTACAATCCGAATAGTTATGGAGAATGGCAGGAGCAGCCGGAAACGAAGGAGCCACCTCTGGAACTTGATGGCAGTGCGTATGCACATAACTTCAGAGATGACGATGATGATTATTTCACGCAGCCAGGCGATCTGTTTCGGATCATAAAGGCCGATGGAAAAGCAGACTTGTTGTTCCGGAATACTGCGGCGCAGATCGGTGGTGCGGAGAAGTTCGTCCAGGTTCGACACATCAGGAATTGCTACAAAGCAGACCCTGAGTACGGCGAAGGAGTAGCCAAAGAACTGGGTCTGACAATGGATGAAGTCAACAAGTTTGACCTGGCTCCATACGACAAATGGGCACCGCGTCCTACCCGTTGATAATCGGTCAAGACGCAACGAATAAAAGGCCTTCCGGATTTTTTCGGGAGGCTCTTTTGTTGGCCGCGTTTGCTTATTTTGTGATTGCCGGCTGAATGTCTAATTTGTATTCGCTACACGGATACTGATCATGGTACTGAGTCCGACTTCTCGGAGTATATCGCTGCTCGCGCTACTCTTTGTATGCGCCGTACAAATGGTTTACGCCCAGTTTCAGCACACGATGTTCGTTCCGGTTGCACCGGCCGAGCTTTCAAGCAGCTTTGTACGCTGTATTTACAAAGACAGCCGGGGATTCGTATGGCTCGGCACCGGCACGGGTCTCGTCCGCTACGATGGAACGACAACTCACCTCTACGAGGCAGGTGCCGGTGCCAATACTATCCCTGATAATAGAATCAACGCGATCATTGAGGACCTACACAACAATCTTTGGATCGGGACGGCGCAAGGCCTGGTAATCTACGATCGGTCGCGGGATAACTTCATTGACGTCAATACTATCGAAAAAAATGTCAATCAGCTGAGTAATCAGTATGTGACTTCTCTTGCTGCCGATGGTCAGGGTCGGATATGGATCGGAACTTACGGAAACGGAATTAATGTATACGATCCATCCACGTTTACGTTTTCGTACCTGGAGGACGGCAGCGCGCTGAATGCCATCCCACCGGCGAACTATGTGACATCCTTGGTCCACGCGGATGGCATCGTGTGGACATCTACTAAAGGGGGACTGAGACGCTTTGACGCCAGAAGTATGAAAATACTTGCGACGCCGGTCACCGATGCAAGCCTTGCTTCCAAAGAGATCACGAACGTGAAGTGCGACGACGCAGGTAATGTGTGGATCGCCACGATCGATCGGGAAATTATCCGGCTATCGCCGGAGGGTTCGGGGTACACGTTGTACAAGGCCATGTTTGAAGGCAGTACCTCGACGGAAGGTGAAGGTACCATTCTGACGCTGGCTCTCGATGGAGACGGCAATGTATGGGCTGCAGGAGAAAATTCCGGTATAAACTTTATCGACGCGCACAGCGGGCGGATCGTCAGCCACCAGGCAGACGAGGAGGATTCGCGAGCACTGCCGACAAATTCCATCCGTACCATTTATGTGGATAATACGGGTATCACGTGGATTGGCACGTTTAACCGAGGTGCCTACATGATCGACAATCAAGCGAAGAAATTCGACGTGTACCAGTACAGTGATTTTGCAAGGGTTGGTATCGCGGGGCAGAATATAAAGGATCTGGCGGAGGATCCGGACGGCAATATCTGGATCGCATGCGATCGGGGCGGGCTTGCTGTGCTCGACCCACGCAGTGAAAAGATCACATTCGACAAAGCGATCAACGACAAACTCAACACCCGGTACTTGATGGCACTTCTTTTCGATCGCGCGGGTAACCTTTGGGTTGGAACATGGGGACGCGGCGTTTTCAAGATCGACCTGAAGTCGCGTAATGTGCAGCACTACAAAGTCGAAGCACATGGTTTTGGCGACAACCGCGTGTTCTGCCTCTACGAGGACAGTCGCGGAAATATCTGGGTGGGCAGTGCAGGAAGCGGACTTTTTCGCTTTGATCCGAAGGGTTCAACATTCGTCGGCATAAACGAACAGACTAACTCGAGTTATATACGAAGATCTTCTTATGTGACATCGGTTCTGGAGGATGCAGATGGTGACTTGTGGATCGCGACGTTATTTGGCCTTTATCGCTATCACCTTGATCTGGATGGTCAATATGTCGCCACGCTGTATGAGAAGTCCGACAAACCGGGTGAGATAGGAAGTTTTGATATCACCACGATATACCGGGATACCCAAAAGAACCTTTGGTTTGGTACCGGAGATAATGGCCTGGTTGTGCTGCCGTATGGGAGTTCCGTCTTTCGGGGAATACCGCGAGGGGAAGGTGTCAGCAATGCTGTCCGCGGAATATTGATTGATTCCCGAAACAATGTATGGTTCAGTACGAACAGGGGTTTGGCGAAATACAATGCAAGTTCGAATAACGTTCGAAACTACACGAAAGAAGATGGATTGCTTTCGAACGAATTCAATGCAAACGCATCACTGGATGCGCGCGATGGAAAATTCTACTTTGGCAGCGACCGGGGTTTAATCGCCTTCTACCCCGACAGTATCCGGGACAATCCGGCGAAACCGGTAGTCTATTTCACTGACTTCAAACTGAATAACCAGTCAGTCGGGATCGGTGGTGAAGGTTCGCCGCTGTCCCGGCATATCGGTCTGACCGACGAGATCCAGTTATCATACGCGCAGCGGTCTTTTACGATTGATTTTGTAGCTATAAATTATGGCCAGTCTTCCAGAAGTCGCTACTGTTACAAACTCCAGGGGTTCGATGAGGATTGGACCTGCGTGGGGTCAGCAAATCGTGCTATTTACACGAACATCGATCCGGGACGTTACGAACTTCTGGTGTCGGCGACCAGTAGCGATGGCGTTGTGAGCGAGGAGCCCGCCCGTCTGCAGATCGTTATCGAGCCGGCTCCGTGGAAAACCTGGTGGGCATTTCTTCTTTACTTCGCGATAATTTTCTCGGCTGTTTACTTCATCCACAGGCTCCGGGTGGAGCGCATCAAGATCCGGAACCAGCTTGAGTTAGAGCGATTGTCGCGGGAACAGGAGCACGCACTGAGCGAGTCAAAGACGCAATTCTTTACTAACATATCACATGAGTTCAGAACGCCTTTGAGCCTCATCGCCATGCCATTGGAGAGTCTACTGATGATGGATGACTTGCCGGCTTCGGTTAAAAAGCGATTGAGCACGATACAGGTAAGTGCCGAGAAGATGACACGGCTTGTCAACGAGTTGATGGATTTCAGCAAACTGGAGAGTTCGAAGCTTCGATTATACATTCAATACGGAGAGTTGGTTCGGTTTGTTACCGGGGCAGTCGCCGTATTCCATGATCTCGCAACAAAGCGAAACATCCACTTCGGCGTGCATGCAATGGTCCGGTCGCTCGAGGGATGGTTTGACCATGATAAATTGGAGAAGGTGGTAGTGAACGTCCTTTCGAATGCTTTTAAATTCACTGCTGATCATGGCCAGATCAATCTTATCATGAACGTCCGGCATGTTGTTGACGACGAAGGACGCACAATACGGTTTCTTGACCTTACGATCGCAGACAACGGCATTGGTATCCCGCCGGAAGAGCTACCTTTCATTTTTGATAAGTTCTATCAGACCAGCACGTCGGCCATGATCGCCAATCCCGGTACCGGCATCGGGCTGTCGTTGACAAAAGGACTCATCGAACTCCACCAAGGAACTATTCAAGTCGAGAGTACCCCGTCTGAGGAGACCAGGTTCTTGATCCAATTACCGATCGACCGAGAGGTCTACAGTGCTGACGACATCTGCGAGAATGTCCGTCATATTTCGGCGCGTCGCCGCGATGATGAAACTCCGGGTCAGTCGGTCTCCGAGTCAGAAGACACGCAGGATTGTGCACAGGTTCTGGTCGTCGAAGACAATGAGGAACTGCGAAGCTACATAGCGTTGGAACTGCGGCAGCAGCAGTTTTCCGTGTTGGAGGCACGGGATGGAGCCGAAGGCCTGGACATGGCATTTGAGCGTACACCCGATTTGATCATCAGCGATGTCTTGATGCCCGGCAAGAACGGCATGCAGCTATGTCAGGAGTTGAAATCGAGTATTAAGACCAGCCACATCCCGATCGTGCTTTTAACTGCCAAAGCTATGGTCGACGACCAGGTAGCAGGACTTGCTGCTGGTGCAGACGTGTATGTGACCAAGCCGTTCAGCATCCGATTCCTGATTGCCCAGGTCAACCAGATAATTGAATCGCGTCAAAAGTTGTATATCCGGTTTAGTCAGGATGTGTACTTGCTACCAGGAAAGGTTGCTTCGAGTAAAATCGATCAGGCGTTTCTTCAGAAAGCTATCGACTATATAGTTGAGAATTTGCAGGATCCACAGCTCACCGTAGACTCGATCGCAGAGATATTCAACCTTAGCCGGATGCAAGTATACCGCAAGATCAAGGCACTGACCGGTAAATCCGTTGTTGAGTTCATCCGAATGGTTCGGGTGAAACAGGCATTGAAACTCATGAGTACACACCAATATACCCTTTCTGAGATAGCTTACCAGACCGGCTTCAACTCCTCATCCTATTTTACCCGCGTGTTTAAGGACGAGTATGGGAAGACGCCGTCCGAATACCTCGAACAAGCCTGATATCCGGGCCATTCCCATCCCGCAATCTGTTTTCCGTTCCCTAAAACGTCCTTTTTTGGTATCAGGACGCGATTTGTTACAAAGTTTAAAGTGAATGTTCATTTCGTGAAACACTCGTGTGAGCATCATCTGCGACTTTAACGAAAACGTTTGCACCGCCGGCTGATCCCCGGCGAACAGGCGTCGTGAGTCAGCGTGATTCGAAGCAGGCCTTGCCCATCCCGCGGAGATCCGCTGTACTCGCGAATAGTTCAATCTCACACTTAACCAAAATCTATGAGACGAGTTTTACGATTCTCAATTCTCGCGAAAAGGAGGGTCCCTTCGGGTCTCCATATCGCGTTCATGCTGACGCTTTTTATGCTGTCGGCATTTGTGACTCAGGCGCAGGTCGCTGTTCGAGGCACCGTTACAGACGAAGAGGGGGGTGGACTCCCGGGAACAAATGTTCTGGTCAAGGGAACCACTGTCGGTACAACGACAGATTCGGATGGAAGTTTTTCGATCGAAGTACCACAAGGAGATGCGGTGCTGGTCTTCTCCTTTATCGGATTTGAGACCCAGGAAGTGGCTGTCAGCGGCCGGACTCTAATCAACGTAAGTCTTGCGGCGAGCGCAGAATCGCTATCCGAGGTTGTCGTGATCGGGTACGGCGAGTTGCGAAGAGAGGCAGTGACAGGATCCGTCGTATCCATCAACGGTGATGCGTTGCGCGAGGTACCGTCGGCCAATATAACTCAAGCACTCCAAGGTCGGTTACCCGGCGTAGAGATGACACAGACATCAAGCCGCCCTGGTGCGGGGATGCAGATCCGGATCCGCGGCACGCGATCGCTCACGGCGAGCAACGATCCGCTTGTTGTCCTCGACGGCATTCCGTTCGCGGGATCTATCAATGACATTGATCCGTACAGCATCAAGAGCATTGACATCCTGAAGGATGCTTCAGCTACGGCGATCTACGGTTCCCGTGGCGCGAATGGTGTGATCATCGTCACAACGCATCGCGGACAGAAAGGACAGCCGGCGCAAATTTCATACAATACGTTCCACGGTGTGAAGAATGCGTTCTCGAAGTATCCGGTAATGGACGGCCCCGAGTTTGCCAGGCTGCGTGCCGAAGCATTGCGGACGGTGGCGGACCTTGGACGCGGTGCAACGTACCCGAATTCGTCCGACGAATTTGACAATATCAACACTGACTGGCAGGACATGCTTTACCGCCGGGGCAAGATCATGAGCCACGACATCACCATCTCCAAGGGATCTGAAAAAGGAAACTACTCGGTTGGACTTGGTTACCTCCTCGACGAAGCAGTGATCCCGACTAACTCGTACAGACGGGTTTCACTTCGTGCTGCGGTTGACCAGGGGATAGGAGAGCATGTTCGCTTCGGCGTTACCTCTAACAACAGCTTCGGTTTTACGCAAGGCAACCAGGTGGGCGTGGGCGATGCTCTGGCAGCCTCGCCGCTGGCCGATCCTTATGAAGCCAACGGTGAACTTAAACGCGCGACCTTTGCTTCGCAGGATGTTTACAGAACCTGGACGAAGGAGGCCATTGAAGACGTGCGAGACTTGTGGCTAAGTGAAACAAAGACGCTCGGTTCCTACAATAACATCTACGGAGAAGTCGATATTCCAGGTGTAGAGGGACTGCGATATCGGGTCAACCTCGGTCTGAATATCCGCACTAGCGCGGGTGGTAGCTTTACCGGAAGGGGTGTCACGAATGCGACTGATCCAAATGCGCCTTCGGTTGCGTCGATCAATCATGGGCTGACGACAAACTGGGCTGTTGAGAATCTGATCACGTATGATCGCACGTTTGCCGACAAACACGACTTTAATGTGGTAGCGCTGTACTCAGCTCAGGAGAATCGCTACAACAGTTCGTCGATCAGCGTGCTCAACCTTCCGGCCGACCATTTCCAGTACTACAACCTTGGCTTTGGCGAGGGAGAAGTCACGATCAATCCTGATGACCAGGATTACACCGTGTCAGGCCTGGTCTCGTGGATGGGCCGCATAATGTACTCGTTCGATGACCGCTTTATGTTGAGTGCTACACTTCGCTCAGATGCTTCCTCCGTTCTGGCTCCCGGACATAAGTGGCATACCTACCCGGCACTTTCGGCCGGATGGCACATTGCACGTGAAGCATTCATGCAGGGTATTCCTGCACTCGACCTCCTGAAGTTACGTGTCGGGTATGGGGAAACGTCCAACCAGGCTGTGGGCCCTTATGCGACACTGGGCCGGCTCAGTACACGACCTTACAACTTCGGTGATAACGGCGAGTCCAGCTACGCTACCGGATATTATATCTCCGAGCTCCCGAATGAGAACCTCGGATGGGAGTATACCGAGACCTGGAACGCCGGTGTGGACTTCGGCTTCTTTGGCGGACGCCTGACGGGTACGTTCGAGTACTACAAGCAGCACACAAAGGATATTTTGCTGCGCGTAGATCTTCCGAGCACAACCGGCGTCGGAAGTTACCTGGCGAACATGGGGGAGACTGAAAACAAAGGATTTGAATTGTCATTGAACGGTACCATCATCGAACGACCGAGTGGCTTCGTATGGCAGGCGGGAGTCAACTTGTATGCCAACCGCAACACCCTACTCTCCCTGGCCACCGGTCAGGAGGAGAATGAAGGTAACTGGTGGTTCGTGGGTCATCCGATCGACGTGATCTATGATTATGAACGGATCGGTCTCTGGCAGGAAGAGGATCCGCATCTGGACGTACTCGAACCCGGAGGAAATGCCGGAATGATCCGCGTGAAGTACACAGGCGAATTCGACAGCAACGGAACACCGGTGCGACCGATCAACGCGGAGGACCGCCAGGTGCAGGAATTCGACCCTAACTTCCAGGGAGGTTTCAATACGCGACTCGGTTATAAAGGATTCGATCTATCCATCGTGGGTGCATTCAAGAGCGGGGGAACACTTATCTCCACGCTATATGGAAGTTCCAGCTACCTGAATTTGCTGAGCGCGCGTCACAACAACGTTTCGGTTGACTACTGGACACCGGAGAACACAAATGCCACGTATCCGAGACCGGGCGGTATTACCGCGGGCGACAACCCGAAGTACGGCAGCACACTGGGATACTTTGATGCCTCCTATTTGAAAATACGGACTATCTCGCTGGGGTACAACTTCAGCCAGGCTAACTGGATGACAAAGGCAGGTATCAGTCGCCTGCGGTTATATGTCACGGCACAGAATCCGTTGGTGATGTTCTCACCTTATCATTCAGAGTCGGGCATGGATCCGGAAACCAACTCGTACGGTGATGAAAACCAAGCCGTCACCACAACGATCCAGGATCGTCTCCCGGTGGTCGCGAATAACGCTCCCTCTACACGCAACTATTTGATTGGAATGAACCTGACCTTTTAACGAATAGCAGTTATGCAAAGAATAAACAAGATATTGGCACTAACGGTCCTGGTGATGCTTGTCCTGCCGATGGGATGCAACGACATCCTCGACGAGACAGCGCGCGACCGATTTGAACCTGGGTTCTTCAAGACAGAAGAAGGTGTGATCGGCGGTCTGACAGGTCTATACGCGAACCTGCGCAGGATCTACGGACAGCCGTACTACTATAACGCATGTGAAACCGGAACGGATGAGTACACGTATGGATCGCAGGCCGACGGAAACTTTCGCGCAGCAGACCTGTCAGGGCTGGGTATCCCCGATGCTGACAATAGTCGCTTCGACGTTCTCTGGAACGCTGCCTACTCCGCGATCAATTCGGCGAGTGGTATAATAGCGAACGGTGTAGAAGCAGGAATGCCCGATGCGCTGATCGCAGAGGCGCGGTTCTTCCGTGCGTTTGACTATTTCCTGCTCGTGCAGACATTTGGCGGCGTGCCCCTGGACCTCGGTGGCGGCATCCTTGAATTCAACACAGCGCCCACGCTGAGTTCTGTTCGCAATACGGTTCCAGAGGTCTATACACTCGCGGTGTTCCCCGACTTGCTGCAGTCTGTCAACGATCTCCCGGATGCACCTCGCGTAATAGGAGGGGTGAGCAAGAATGTCGCCCGTCTGATTCTCGCCAAGGCTTATCTGACATATGGGTGGTGGCTGGAGAATCCGAATGATATCCCCACGTACCCCGAAACACAGCGTACCGATCCTGACGGACACAATGCTCAGTGGTACTTTCAACAGGCATACGATGTGGCGACAACGGCTATTGATAGCCCGGGTGATTACAAATTGCAGCCGACCTTCTACGATGTGAATCTTGCTGAGAACGATCGTAACAAGGAGATCATGCTGTGGGCCGATCACACGGAGAACAGCGCCAAATACAGTGAAAGTAACGTAACAGGATGGGATGGTGGTGACGCGCAAAATCAGTCGGTCTGGATGGTGACGTGGTATTTCCACACCATTAAGAGCAGCTCCTCGCCTGGTAACTGGAGCCCCGTCGACGCAATGTTCAGAACTGTTCAGGCGGGTCAGTCCTACAGCCGGATGTGGTCGCGTATGGCGCCTCCGATCGGTGTATTCGAGAACACGTTCGCAGACAAGACCACAGATTCACGCTTCGACGGAACCTTCACAACTGTCTACCGCGGAACCTGGTACTTCAATCCCAACCGGTCGGAGACGCAGTTGTACAACGCGAACTACATGCCCGTGGGTCCTAACGAACCTGTTCTTTCGTTCATTCCCAGCGATCCGGGAGGCATCGACTATTCAAACAGCACGTATAGCAGTGGCACGGAAGCGGGATATTTGCCCGGTCGGGCGGACTACGTCGTGCCACTCGACAAGATCTCGCGGACAGTGTTCCCAGGACTGTGGAAACTTGGTACGCACCGGAACTCGGCTGACTATAATGACGACAAAATCGCCAGCTCGCGTCCATATAACATTCTGAAATTTTCCGAGTTATATCTGATCGCAGCAGAGGCGGCGGTCAAGGGTGCGAGTACACGGGCATTGAGCAATAGCGATCCCATTGCGTGTGACGGAACAGCCAAGGGACTTGTTGACGTTCTTCGGTGGCGAGCCGGCCAGTGGAGATTTGATGTGGCCGCCAACACGGCGCGCGTTGAGGACAACGGAGCAGCGATGATTGCTGCAACGCCGGCGTCAATCGACATCAATTATATTCTCGAGGAACGGTCGCGGGAATTCTTCGGGGAAGGATATCGCTGGCACGACCTGGCACGCACTCAGAAATGGGAAGAGATCGCAGGGTCTTACCGGATCGCTGCCAAAGCCGGGGACACGCCGACTACAGTCAACCGCCAGCTGAGCAAGTATCTTTACCTCCGTCCCGTGCCGCAAGGGCAACTCGACAGAATGGATGGAGATGCGAGTTATAAAGCTGCGTATCAAAATCCCGGCTATGCCGTAGCCGGCGGGGGATAGAAGTATCCAGACATGTCATAATTTGAAAAGCATCCGCGGCCTGATGGCGCGGATGCTTTTTCTAACCAACCTTCGAAATCGTGAGGATCATCAAAGTTGTTGCCGCGGGTATCATATTCACCATGATATCGGCCACGGAGTTATTCTCCCAGATCAGACTGCCGCGTATCATATCAGACGGAATGGTCATTCAACGCGAGGCGGCGATCAGCATCTGGGGATGGGCAGCGCCCAACGAGAAGATTTCTGTGATGATAGACGGTCGGAAATATCAGACCTCGGCGACGCCTGCAGGGACGTGGACAGTGAAGCTCCGGCCAATGGATCCGGGCGGCCCGCATGTGATGATCGTATCTGGTAAAAAAGATCGCGTGACAGTGCGGGATATTCTGGTAGGCGACGTGTGGTTATGCGCCGGACAGTCGAACATGGTGCATCAAATGGATATCCATGACGTCACCTATGCTGCGGATATTGCAAATGCTAACGAGCCCGCCATTCGTCATTTTAAGATCCCGACTACACCCGACCTTAACGGTTCCAGAGATGACCTCGAGGGTGGCGCATGGCAGTCGGCTGTCGGGGAGGACGTGCGACCTTTCTCCGCCGTAGCGTATTTCTTCGCACGTGAGATCCAAAAGCGGTATGGTATCCCGATCGGGTTGATCAATGCCAGCGTCGGAGGAACGCCCGTTGAGACATGGATCAGCGAACAAGGCTTCTCCGGGTACCCGGAAACAATGGCCATAGTTCGGGAAAACAAAGATACGGCACGCGTCGGGGAATTAAGCAGGAGTGACAGAAGATCCGTAGGCACTCCGCGAATGGTGACGGACAAAGGCTGACAGGTCCGATACCGTGGTATGCAGCAGATTTTGTTCCGGCCAATTGGAGAAGGATCAACATTCCCGGGTATTGGGAAGATCAGGGTGTGCAAGATCTCGATGGGGTAGTGTGGTATCGGAAAGAAGTGGACGTACCGCCCGCGATGGCGAATCGGGAAGCCCGGTTGTTTCTCGGACGGGTTGTCGACGCGGATAATGTGTATATCAACGGAAAGGAGATCGGGAGAACAACCTACCAGTATCCGCAGAGAAGATATCATTTACCGTCCGGGACCCTGGACCCTGGCCGGAATTTACTTGTGATTCGCGTCAGCAACTATGGAGGTAAGGGAGGATTTGTTCCTGATAAGGACTACTACATTTCTACAGATAGCGATACCGTTGACTTAAAAGGTTATTGGCAGTACAAGGTCGGGGAAGTATTTTCTTCTGCAGTACCTGCTGCCGTTCAAACCCGCAGGATTAATCTGCAAACCGAACCGACTGCATTGTACAATGGAATGGTAGCTCCGCTGACCCGTTTTCATTTGAAAGGCACGTTGTGGTACCAGGGAGAGAGCAACACCGACCGCCCGGTCGAATACGCAGGTTTGTTGAAGTCTCTTATCGCAGATTGGCGCCATCATTTTGCCGATCCGCAACTCCCCTTCATTATTGCACAGCTTCCCAATTTCATGGACGTATCTTATTCCCCTTCGGAAAGTAACTGGGCTGTTTTGCGCGAAGCGCAGATGAAAGCGTTGAGCCTGCCAGTGACCGCTGTGACAGTGAATATCGACTTGGGTGAATGGAACGATATCCACCCGGACAACAAGAAGGATGTCGGCGAGCGGATGGCGCTTGCGGCCCGCAAGCTCGCGTATGGCGAAAATATCGTGTATTCAGGGCCGATTTATAAATCCCATGCGATTGACAGTAATAAGGTGGTCATCCATTTTTCCCATACGGGGAGCGGACTTACCACGAACGATGACGAAGTTCCTTCTCAATTCGAAATCGCCGGCGAAGACAAAGTTTTCTTCTGGGCGAATGCCAGAATAGTCGGCGACGCCGTTGTTGTTTGGCGGGAAGACATCGCAAATCCAAGGTATGTCCGTTACGCGTGGGCAGACAACCCGGATAATCCCAATTTGTATAACCAGGAAGGTTTACCTGCTTCGCCGTTCAGAACGCGTGAAGACTGAAAAGTTGAAAGTCAGCCCCAGGTCGGAAGGGCGCCTAGCCACTACGTTATGACGGATTATCGTCGACCTTAGTCTCTTTTTGTTTCCACAATATCACCGTTCCGAGTACCCCTGCCGCAAACGACGCTATGAATATGGCGATCTTGGCAGCAGAGAAGTGCTCTTCGCGGAATGCGAGTGACGCGATGAATATCGACATGGTAAATCCGATCCCTTGAATGGCGCCAGCACCGAGTAACTGTCGCCAGCTGTAAGAGTCAGGCTTGTCCGCAATCTTCAACACGGATGCCAGCCATGCGCCCACAAATACTCCGATAGGTTTTCCTGCAACCAGACCGAGAATGATAGCAAGCATAAACATGGTGTTCCCCTCAAATACCCCACCGGATACCATTACGCCGGCATTTGCAAGTGCAAAGAGCGGTAGCACGAAGTAGCTGGACAACGGTTCTACGGAGCGAAGAAGTTTGTCGGCTGGCGACTCGATTCTGGCATGAACAGCGTCGAGCATTGACAATGCACGGTGAGAAGGACCGTGATGTTCGAAGTTCTGATTGAAAGTCGCTTCCGCCCGCAAGATCGCCTGTGCCTGCGCACCAAGTGCGCGGAGGTTTGCCGGAGGTCGTGTCGGTATGAGCATGGCCAGGATCACGCCGCTCAGGGTCGCGTGGATGCCGGCTTCGTGCAGGAAGTACCAAAGCAGAAGGCCAAGTAGAACAAACGGCAGAGGTCTGTAGAATCCCGTACGGTTGAAGATCATTAGCATCACCGTTGCGGCGGCAGTTGCCAGGATATACCAATAGTTGATCTCGCTCGTGTAGAATGCTGCAACCACGAGGATCGCGACCAGGTCGTCAATAATTGCGGACGCCGTGAGGAAGATACGAAGTTCAACTGGAACGCGTTTGCCCAGGAAGACGATCAAAGCAATAGCAAATGCCGTATCAGTCGAGATGGTTGTTCCCCATCCCATGGTGAGATAACCGCGAGGCGCGAGCAGCATGTAAATCAAAGCAGGAAAGACAATACCCCCCGCGGCAGCAGCCACTGGTAAGATCGCCGCACGACGGGTTGATAACCTCCCCACCGTGAATTCTCGCTTGATTTCGAGACCTACTACCAGAAAGAAAAGCGTGAGTAGCCCATCGTTGATCCATTTGATCAGAGGCAGTTCAAACGAACCGCCACCGAACTGAAATCCAACTGATGTGTCCCAGAAGGCCTGGAATCGTTCGCCGAAAGGACTATTAGCCAAACCAAACGCGATGATAACCATCGTGAGCAAAGCGATACCTGACGACGGACCCCACCCCACGAAGTCGATCGTTGCGCGGCGGAATCTGTGACCCGGGGTTTGCACCATAGCGTCCGCAAGCGAGTTCTCATCCCAGGGACCCTCGTAGCGCCGACCATTGATAAAGAAAGTAGGTGACAGCACTGCACCGCTTTTGCGCGCGGATCTGATGTCGCGATCAATTTCCTTTTCGGCTTCGATCCTCATTTTTTGTGCCTCAGGCGAGCCGGGATCAAGCCCGAATTGCTGCCATACATGACGCAGGCCCGATTCGTCGAGATCCCCCGCGTAGTCCATGAGCTCGTTGTGAACATCCCAGAAGTTTACGGACATTCTCGATAGCTGTTCAGAAAGAATCGCCGCCTCCAAGGCGATATTATTGCCCGGGGCAGGTAAATGGCGGAAGACATAGCGCATCTGATCGCCGAATCGCGTGCGAAGACTGGCAACTACTTCATTGGCGGTCGCTGAATCAAGCGATGCGTAGCTGCCGTATTCCACCAGCGTGATTTTCGCGTTCGCGGGACCGATTTCATGATCGTGCGCGGGGTCAATACCTTCTGCGAGATATTTGGCGCCCGTTGCAAACGCTGCGAGTGGAGATTTTTCGTCGGATGCTGCCATAGAGTATTTAATTAGACTTCAAAAAAACATTGTTCCGTGCTGCCGCCGACAGCTCGGTTTTTTACCGGCCCCCAAAATAGGAAGATGAGCACTACCAGTAAACATAAATTCCTGAGAATGTTGACAATAATATAATGGATGTGGATTACGGATGCCGCTGACGCGATATTTTTTCCGTCTACCATGACGGCTTGCCCGTAGAATGCTTAAAAATCCGGGCATAACCTACGGGAAGAGCCACAAAGACTGCGGGGTAATACTCCCGTCATTGGGTCTTTCCTTTTCTCAAAGTCCTCACGGATCCCCTAGTTTTCGTACTACCCGGCAAGGATTACCCGCTGCGAAAACATCTGAAGGGATGTCCTTGGTTACGATACTTCCCGCGCCGATGACGGCGCGATCCCCGATCGTAACGCCAGGGCAAATGATCGCTCCACCGCCAATCCAGACATCATCTCCTATGCGGATCGGTCTGGCGAATTCGAGACCTGTTGCCCGCTCTGTGGCACTCATTGGATGCAGAGCGGTATACAACTGCACATTTGGACCAATCAGCGTGCCATTACCGATCGTTATTGTCGTGACATCCAGAGCAGTACAATTGAAATTGAAGAATACGCCCATGCCGATGCGGAGATTGTATCCGTAGTCGCAATAGAATGGCGGTTGAATGATCAGGTCAGTGGACCCATTGGGGATCAGCTCCCCGAGGATTTCCTTTCTTCTTGTCAGTTCGTCTTCCGGTGAATCGTTGAATTGTTTGAGAAGAAGTCGTGCCTGTATCCGCTCGTTGCTGATCTCATTGTCAAGAGCGTTGTACAGGTCACCGTCGAGCATCTTTTGTTTTTCAGTCTTCATCTCTCTTGCTTTATTTCGGCCGAGTCGAATATAGTGAACACGGCTCAGCCAGGCGAATTAATTATGAGGATCAAACAGCTTTTCCATTCGTGTTGTTTGGTGAAATTCGCGGCATCAGTCAAGCCAGCCAAAATATATTGCAGCGATGAAGAAATCATTGATGCTTTTGTTACCTTTCTGGTAGCTTGGTAAGCTTTTTTCCGGACGCAACACATGTCAACATCCAAAAGCTATGATCTTAAAAAGGACCTGACGTTGCTTGCTCAAGGCAGTGAAAGTGCGTTTGCGCGTCTTTTTGATCGTTACAACGGGAGAATTTTGAATGTCGGGTTCAGATTTCTTAAGTCGCGCGTACTGGCTGAGGAAGTCGTGCAGGAGGTATTTCTGAAGGTATGGTTGAGACGCAGTACAATTGCCAATGTGGATAATTTTGATGCGTACATCTTCAGCATGGCTCGCAACGTGGTGTTCGATGGTTTGAAGCGTATCGCGAAGGAGACGATTGCCGGAAATGAGTTTACACAACGCCTTCATCCAGTCGCCGAGGCAGACAATCTCATTCTGGAGGAGCAATACGATCAACTTCTTTGGGAGGCGGTGGATCGGTTGCCGTCACAACAAAAGCAGATATTCAAGCTCGCCAGGGTCGAGGGGCTCAGCCACCAGGCTATCGCCGAGCAATTGGATATTTCCCGGCTAACTGTAAAGTCTCACATGGCAAAAGCCCTGCGGTCCATTCGGCGGAATCTTGATCGTCACCTGGCGACTATTACTATGTTACCCGTGATTTCGCAGAATTTCTTTTTCTGATCCGGCAGACCCACACCACTGCCCTAAAGACCTTTTTTCGGGAATATTCACGGTAAACGCAAAAAGAGTTACGTACCGACTACTCCCACCTGCTTTTTCTGCAGTCATCAGAATAGGCAGGCGTAATGTGACGTTTGCTCTCTTCCCATAAAAATCTGTGAGCCCTTATGAATAGTGACCGATTTTCTGAACTCTTAAGCCTTTATCTGGAGGACAGAGCGACTCCTGATGAGCATCAGGAACTGATGCAACTTATTCACACAGGAAGGCATGATGACTCGCTACGTGACAGGATTCACACCATGCTCGCTGGCCGCGGCGAGATGGGAGAGATCGATCTTCGAACAGCTCAGAAGATGTTGAATGAGATCATGTCCAAGGATCGGGAAAACACAATCCCGATCAATCGAACATCAACAAGTTGGAGATGGGTTGCCGCTGCGGCGGTGCTGACTGTGTCGGTCGCGATTGGTTGGTGGACATCCAGGATCGAACAGAAGCCCGTCGAGGAGGTTGCTTCGGCCGAATCTGTTGAGATTCCACGTGTGGTGTTTTCAGGAAAGCAATTCGTCCGGCTGCCGGATGGCAGTACCGTTATTCTGAACGCGGGATCGGAGTTGAGTTACACCCATGCTTTTGGTGAGCGTTTGCGTGAAGTCACCTTGAGCGGTGAAGGCTATTTTGACGTTCAGCACGATCCTTTAAGGCCATTCAAAGTTCTCACCGGCGAAATCACTACCACTGTACTGGGTACAGCCTTCAATGTTAAGGCCTATCCTGGCCAAGGAGAAATAGAAGTGACTGTAACACGAGGAAAGGTTCAGGTTGAAGATAGCCAGCACGCCTTTGGAACAATTACTCCGAATCAGCAGATAGCCGTGAATACTGTCACGCATGATTTTGAACGAAGTACCGTCAGCGTTGGAGCGGAAGCATCCTGGCAGGATCAGCACTTGATTCTGGACGATGTGAATATGGAAGAGGCGGCGAAGATCATTGGCGAAAAATACACGTTAAACGTTACGTTGGTCAACGACGCGTTGAAGACATGCAGAATCAGCGCAACATTTCTGAATGGTGAGAATCTTGACCAGGTATTGACAGTTGTTACCGGTGTTCTTCACACGAGCTACACCATTTTACCGGATGGAAGTGTGGCAATTGACGGCGGAGGATGTGAATAATCTGAAATGTAATCCTGTACCTCAAATAACAATCGAATGAAAACAAAATCAATTTCCTGTTATGACGATGGATGATCAGTCTGACTTCCCACCCGTGCTGTAGCACTATACTGGGAAAAAGATGGGCCACCCGGAGGCACCCGAATGGCCCGGTCTTTAACAATTAGTGAGTAACCATTAAAAACGAAGCAATTTATGCATTTTAATTTTACCGAACCAGGATGGTCGGTGGGGCCGCTTGGCCGTATGCTGGACCATTCTACAACTAAACTTCTTATGCGGGCGGGCTTGCTGTACATCTTCCTCGCAGTCCTGAGTTTTCAGTTACTATTTGCCCATGCTGGCAATGGCCAATCGTTGGATTCAATCAAGGTCACTATCGCTTTGAAAAATAGCAATCTGAAGAAGGTTTTTCGGGAGATTGAGAAGCAAAGTGGATTGATGTTTGCGTATCAACCTCAGCAAATCGACGGGCACGATGGCATTACATTGGCAAGAGAAACCCGTTCTGTAAAGGAGACCCTCGATCTCGTACTGGATGATACGGAGTTGAACTACCGACAGGTAAATAACAACGTCATCATCTTTAGCGTCAGGACGATCGCCGACCTGGTCACCGACCCTGCTTTATTGCTGGCCGATGTATCAGGGACGGTAACCGATTCCCAAGGTAATCCCGTCCCCGGTGTGAACATTGTTATTAAGGGGACTACCCTGGGAACCACTTCGGCTTCTGACGGTACTTATGTACTGAATGTCTTGAACGAACACGCTGTTCTTATTTTTTCATTTATCGGTTACACCTCCCAAGAGGTTGCTGTCAGCGGACGTTCTGTTATCAACGTGGTATTGTTTGAGGATGTACGCAGTCTCGATGAGGTAGTGGTGATCGGTTACGGTACAAAGAAGAAAGTTAATCTAACAGCTGCTGTGGAGGTAGTCGATAACGATGCACTCAAGAACAGACCTGTGCTCAACGTGACGGAAATGCTGCAGGGAAGCATTTCGAACCTCAACATCAACACCGCATCAAGCGCGCCCGGAAAGACTCCGGATATTAATATCAGGGGATTCACCGGAAGGAACGCATCAGGAGGACCCCTGATTATCGTAGACGGCGCTCCAGCTGATATCAATCTCATCAATCCCAATGACGTCGCCAGTATCTCTGTTTTAAAGGATGCAGCAGCTTCTGCGATCTATGGCTCGCGGGCACCGAACGGAGTGATCATTATAACTACAAAGTCAGGTGGCAAGAACACGGGTATGACGTTTAGTTATTCAAACGTTTTCCGTGCCAGCACACCGCTTAACCTGCCGAGTTCTCTTAATGCCTATGATTTTGCATTGATGAATAATGAGGCCGCGCATAACTCCCAAACCGCTCCGGAGTATCCGGCGGAAACCCTGCAGCGCATCCGCGCATTTATGGACGGAGAAATTACGGACAACAACATCATCGAAAATGGAAAATGGGGATTCGCGTTTTCATCCAACGCGAATGAGGATTACTTCGATATCGCCTTCAGAGATGTTGTGTTCAATCATAGCCACAATTTTTCGCTGCGGGGTGGTGGAGAGAAGACGACCTATTACGCATCGGTGGGCTACCAGAGGGATCAGGGTGTTTATGATTCCGATATCGACAAGCATGGAACAAGGAATGCGGCTATCAGGCTCGACACGGACGTCACCCGATGGCTCAAGATAGGTCTCAACACGCGCTACACAAATCACGATAATACGCGACCGAATATCATGGGAGGGTCGGACAACGACAACAACTTTCTGAATAATATCGCTTTCCGGCCGAATATCCCGAATATCAATCGCGTCGGCGACTATGTGGGGATCAATGAGTTCAGTATTCTGCCTTCACTCAAGGGCGACGGGGGTAGTGTCGGTAGGATAAGGAACAGTTTCATAACGAGTTTCAATGCCGAGCTAAATCCCGTGCCCGGACTTGTCGTAAGAGGTTCATACACCATGAATCTTGATAACTCCCGGGATGAGGTTACAACTTTTGTGTACGCGGTGACAGAGCCGGATGGGTCGACCACAAGGAGTAGGAGAAGTGCTAACCAGAATATGCTGGAGAAATGGCGCCACAACACCAACTATCAGACGGCGGATGTTATGGCCACCTATAGCAAAGTATTCGGACGGCATGATCTGACGATCCTCGGGGGATATCAGAGCGAGATCAGTGACTACGATCTCCTTTATGTGCGAAATACAGACTTCTATACCACGACCGTGCCCTCCTTTAGTACGATGTACGGCGAGAATCAGATCATCAATGATGATTTATACAGTTGGGCGACGCAGGGCTACTTCGGTCGGATCAGTTATAACTATGATAGCCGTTATCTTCTGGACTTTAACAGTCGGTACGATGCGTCATCGCGATACTCCGAAGACTCAAGATGGGCTTTCTTCCCGTCGGTGTCTGTCGGATACAACATCGCGGAAGAGAATTTCTGGCCCTTTAAGAAGCAGGTCGATCGGTTTAAACTTCGGGGATCATGGGGCAGATTGGGGAATGCGGGAACAGGAAGGCCCAGGTATAATGCGCCGTTGGGCACAGGACCGCAAATTGGTCAGGTCCTGGGTGGCGTGAGACCTCCGTTCGTGAGTATGCCTGGAATTGTGTCTGCTGATTTGACGTGGACCAAACCGCGAACGATCGGTATTGGTTTGGAAGTCGGTGCATTGACAGACCGGTTGCTGTTCAGTTATGACTGGTACCAGCGCACTGTATTCGATGAAGAAGGAGTTGCTGACCAATATCCCGAGGTTTTGGGCGCTACTCCTCCGGTCAGGAATAATGCTGTATCTGAGACGAGAGGCTGGGAGATCTCCGCGGAGTGGCGCGACAAGGCGTTCTCTCTTGGCAATGATCAGGTGAACTATAGTTTGCGGTTTATTCTTTCAGACTATATCGGATACGTTGTTGAATACGCAGACAACCCCGAGGGGCTGCGTAGTCTCTGGACTCCCGGACAGCAATTCGGAGTTGTGTACGGTTTTGAATCTGCCGGCATTCAAACCTCTGCCCAGGATTTGCAGAACCAGGTGTTGTATACCAATGGATGGTTCTACCCCGGGGATCTGATGTTCCATGATAAGGACGGCGATGGCCGAATTGGAAACGGTGACGGGGGATACTGGTATTCCGAAGGGGATAGGGTGATCCTTGGCTACGACTATCCCCGATATCGCTACAGCGCGGTGCTCGGTGCAGGATGGAAAGGTTTTCAACTCCGCGTGTTGCTAGATGGCGTAGGTCACGAGGTTCGGTATCTGGATAATAAGTTTACTACCGGCGCGGTCCCGATCGGGAGCAGGGGTCTCCTTGACTTTCACGGGGATCTGGGATATTGGAACATGGATAACCAGGATGCGTTCTTTCCGCGACTATACACGGACAGAAAGAATTTCGATCGCCCGAATGACCAATACCTTCATAACCTGGCTCATCTGAGAATTAAGAATATCAACCTTAGCTACGAGATCCCTTCCTCGGTTATACCCGTTGCCGGTATCAGCAGACTGGCGGTAAATCTCAGCATTGAGAATGCCGGGATGATCTATAACAAAGCATGGGCACCTTTTGACCCACAATTCCTTAAGTCGTCAACTTATCCCCCATCGAGGATATATGCGATTGGAGTAAATGTTGATCTGAAGTAGTCAAGTTTAATTGAAGTACCATGAAAAAATTGATCTATATAACCATTATTTTTACGGTGTCATTAGTCCCATCAGGATGTGAAGATGTTCTGACTACTATTCCGGGAGATTCCATGACCGATGAAAACTTCTTTGGTAAAGCATCGGATTTTCAGAGCTATGTCAACGGCCTGTATGACGGTGTTGACCGCAATATCATGCGCGAAAGATGGGCTAATCTTGAGAATGGATCCGACAACCTGATCGCCAATACACCGGCTGCCAGTTTAATGCGTCATGGTGTGTCTGGCGAGGCACCGCTGACCTCAGGACAATGGAATGGCGCATATGACTACCTTCGCCGGGTTAATTATGTGCTAGACAATGCGCATAAGTCTGATCCAGTCGATTTGTCTGCTCAACATTATATCGGGGAGGCATATTTTTTCCGGGCTCACATATATTTTGTTCTGCTTCAGGCATTTGGTGGCGTACCGTTTGTTGACAAGGTTTTGTCAACCGATGATGGCGACCTCTTTAAGACGAGAGAATCGCGAGACGTCATTGCTGAAAGGATTATCGAAGATCTCGACAATGCTATTTCCCGACTTTTCTGGAAAGGTGAAGGTGCGGCTGTCTCAGGCCGTATTAACAAGCAGACGGCTTTGCTGTACAAAACCCGGGTTGGTCTTTTTGAAGGAAGTTGGGAATACTATCACGGTAGTAAAGGTACTCCATTTGGAGTCGCAGGTAAAGATGGCTCCTGGTTTCTGGATCAGGCCATAGACGCAGGCGATGTCTTGATGGAACGGCAGGGTGCAATGATCTTCGTTGGCCCTCCGGGTTTTGAATATGAGAACCTGTTTAACAGAACGGACTACAACAGTATTTCGAGTGCATTTTTTTACCGGGACAACGAGGCCGATCTGGGTGTCACATTTGATTTCCGTGACACTCCCTTTGGCTGGGGGGTTTCTCCGACGAAGAGCGCGATCGATTCCTATCTCATGAGCGACGGTAAACCGGAGGAGTTGTCGTCAGTGGTTTACGATCTCGCGGATCAGAGTAGTCTTCTGCGCGCTCGCGACCCCAGACTGGTTCAAACAGTATATCCTCCCGATCGAGGTGGTTACAAGGACCTGTTTGGCGGTTTGTCGGTAGAACAGTTCTGGAACGTGCAATACCCGGACCTGAATCATAGTTACATTCCCAATCCTGGCGGGTACCGGATAATCAAAGGCACGCCATTAACCACGATAAGTCTGTTCATCAACGAAACGGATGATCTGATCATGCGGTATGAAGAAGCTTTGCTGAACTATGTCGAGGCAAAGGCTATCAAAGGAACCGTTACGCAACAAGACATCGACAATACAGTTAATGTCGTTCGAGGAAGAGTCGGGATGGTTCCTATGAATCTGGCGGAAGTCAACGGATGGGCACTTGCCTATAGTGAGGAGAATGGTTATGACCCGGATGCACCGAACGTGTTAAACGAAATCAGAAGGGAACGAAGAGTTGAACTGATGTTCGAAGGATTCAGAACGATGGACATCAGGCGCTGGGCATTGCTGGCTGAAGTGTTCAATGGGCAAAAACCCAAGGGCGCATATTTCCAGGAAATATTCGACTATTGGAACGATGTTGATATTCTGCTGGCCGCTGGCATGCCGCAGACCATGATCGACGAGAGAGCATTGGTTGAAGGAGTAAACGTTGATCGGGTGGGTGATTATATCAGACCTTTCTGGAGAAATGCGGACTTTACGGATGCGGGTCGCGGATACTATATCGATCCTGAGCGAGATTACCTGCAGGCTATTCCCAAGGGTGAAATTAACTTCTATAGAGAGAAGGCCGGCGTTACTTTGACGCAAAATCCCGGATGGTTTTAACAATATATCGAATTATATGATTAATGGATTCTAATACTGACAAAATGAAGAATATAACTGGTTTATTATTTGTCGCTGCCGCAGTGTTGTCTGCGTGCGAGCCAAGGATAGATCTTGATAGCGGACAATGGGGTGACAGAGCCTTTTTGACGAATGTGCAGATCTTTAAGCTCGACATTAATGAGGATGCCAAACTTGTGGAATGGCACAATAACGACGATCCGATGACGGGGGTTCGAAGAATCATCGTATCGGTCGGAAACGCGGTGATTGATAACGTCAATTTCACCGCCACGGTGAAGCTCAGACCAGGAGAGAGCCTGGTAGGCACTGGGTTGATATTTTACCATTACGCGACGCGCATTGAACCACACGCGGGAGCTCCGAGGGCGGGTGTTCCAAATGATCTTTCCTCTCGGACATTTAGGTACACGGCATACTCAGCCGATGGATCGCAGCGTGATTGGACTGTAAGTATAATCGACTAGGTGAACTCAGAACAGATGATCAATGTGCTTGTAATCCATGCAAAAGCTGAGGGGTGGGCGAGACTGATTCTTTTGTTTGCACTACTTGGCTCGGCTTGTAGTTCAAATGGTGATCATAGTGAACCTGCTGCATGGGATAGTGTTTCTTTCGAGTATGACGAGGTATCGGGAATAGGATTCGAAAAGGATGTTTCCCGGCGTGACCCAAGCGATGTAATAAGAGAGGGTGATCAGTACTATATCTGGTATACCCGAATCCCCGCCACAACAGACGGCAAGAAAACTGCTCTTTATAATTCAGGGTACTATGGAACGATTTGGTATGCGACATCAACAGATGGATATGCTTGGACTGAAAAGGGCATGGCGCTGGGGCCGGGCAAACGTGGCACCTTTGATAGCCATGCGGTATTCACGCCGAATATTCTGAAGTATGGTGGGAAATATTATTTGTATTTTACAGGAGTCCGACCCACGCCTGGCCATGGCGATAATGCGTTTGCGAATAATTCCGAAACCGATATTACGGCCATCGGGATTGCAGTTTCGGATCATCCCGATGGTCCCTTTGAAAGGTTGGGTGATGCGCCAATCCTGACGATAGGCGATGAAGAAGCCGAATTCGATAGCTACCGGATAGACGATGCAGCCCTTGTGATACGAGACAACGCGATATGGATGTATTACAAAGGACGATCACGGATCCATGGGCAATCGGGACCCGGAAAAACACAGATGGGTGTTGCGTTCGCGGCTAAGCCGGAGGGACCGTATTCAAAGTATGAGCGGCCATTGGTGGACAAAACCCATGAGGTCTTGATCTGGAATCAGAATGGTGGAATTGCGTCGCTGGGGTCGCTCAGCCGATCTATCAGCCTGGCATCGGACGGGTTGAATTTTTCCCCTGTTCAGGAGGAACTGGTTCAGCTACCACACGCTCCCGGTTTGTTCCGGCCACATTTGACGGATGCTTCGACGAAACAGTTGCCGGGGTGGGGCATCGCGCATAGCGTGAGGGATGGAGATGTCTATCTGGTCAGGTTTGAGATGCGGTCGGAAAACAAATGATGGACATCGCCCTGATGGAGCCCGGGACGTTCCGGAAAAGAGGGTGCTGTGAAAGAATACAACTGGAGACTTAATAGAAGACGGTAATGAAACACGTGTTATGGACAACTTGTTGCATGATGATCATGTCGGTCAACCTACTCGGACAAGGAGTGACGAAGGAGTTTCGTATAGAAAAACGATATCTCAATATTCCTGTCGATATGCAGCAAGACAGGCAGAGGATCCACTTGATCGTTGGTCGTGATACAGTGACACATTCAGTAGTGCGGATTGCAGACGGCGCACCGGACTATTGGGTCTTTAAAGATGTTTCGGCGTGGAAAGGAAAAAAAATGACACTGTCCTTTGCCAGAAATGTGCAAGGGATTGAAACCATCTATCAATCCGATAGATTCGCAGGAGAAGATAGCGTATATCAGGAACGCAATCGCCCACAGGTGCATTTTTCTTCTCGCCGCGGCTGGAACAATGATCCTGTCGGTTTGGTCTACCACGAGGGAGAGTACCACCTCTACTATCAGCACAACCCGTATGAAAATCAGTGGCAGAACATGCACTGGGGACATGCGGTCAGTAAGGACTTGTTGCATTGGGAGGAATTGGACAACGCGCTTTACCCCGACCGGTTCGGAACGATGTTCTCGGGTTCTGCAGTCATCGATAAGAACAACACGGCAGGCTGGGGCAAGAATACAATGGTAGCATTCTATACCGCGGCAGGCAAAAAGATGACCCAAAACATCGCGTACAGCAGGGACAATGGTCGGACTTTCGTGAAGTACAAGGGTAATCCGATTCTAGGACCTAACCGTGATCCAAAAGTCTTCTGGTATGAGCCAACCCGGACGTGGATCATGCTGCTTTATGACGATAATTTTATTGCTATTTACAACTCTAATGATCTCAAGAACTGGGAGTACAAAAGTCAGGTGAAGGGATTTTACGAATGCCCTGAATTGTTTGAGTTGCCCGTCGATGGAGATGACGGGAATACACAATGGGTCATGTATGGGGCCTCCGGCACGTACATGACGGGGACTTTTGACGGCGAGAAGTTCACCCCGGGGTACGGCAAATACTTCTACTCATGGGGAAGTCAGTATGCGGCGCAGACTTACAATGACACTCCGGACGGTCGTCGGATACAGATGGTGTGGGGACGTATCGACCACCCCGGTATGTCATTCAATCAGATGATGTTGTTCCCGTCGGAGCTTTCCCTCCGCACGACACGAGAAGGTGTTCGCTTGTTTTGTGAGCCTGTAAGAGAAATTGAAAAGCTGCATAAGAAGACTTTCCGCTGGCAAGGTATCAGCGGAAAGCAAGCTAATGAACATCTACGGGGGATTGAGTCCGATCTCTTGCATCTCAAAATGGATGTAGAGATTGAGCGAGGGCTGAAGTTGGATGTGTACTTCGGAGGAAATCCTATCGTGCAGTACGACGGAAATCAGAATCGCTTCAATGGTGCACCCTATACATGCGACGAGCCTGGTAACTTTCGCTTCAATGTTGAAATCCTTCTTGACAGGACTTCAGTTGAGGCATGGATCGGTAAGGGCAAGCTTTTCATAGCGGATGGCCTTACGAAGCGGAAACTCCCCGAAGGCATTCGGATCGAGGGTGATGTTAAGTTTCACTCTCTTGAAGTTATGGAGTTGAAGTCGATCTGGACGGGGAGCTAACCTTGAACCGTAAACCTTCAACCTTGAACCTTAAGTCCCTATAGAAGGATAATCCGTGTACCCCTTAGCACCGCCTCCAAACAAGGTCGCTCTGTCCGGAGTGTTGAGTTCAACGTTGCGGACAAATCTGTCAGGCAGGTCGGGATTAGCCAGGAACAAGACACCATATGAAATCATGCTTGCGATACCCTTCTGCAGTTCAGCCGCCCCGGTATCTCGCGTATAACCCCCGTTCGCAATGACTGTGTGCCGGGTATTTTTGCCAAAGGTCTCGACAACTTCTTTTGGATAATGTGGTAGCTCGTCCAGCGGGTACATAGAGTTCATTAAATGAATGTAGGCCAAAGGCATTTTGTCAAGCTCTCCGATCAAGTGATTGAACTGCGCAACCGGATCTTTCAGGAAGGTGCTGTTGTACGGTACCGTTGGTGACAATTTTATTCCCACCTTGTCAGGTCCGACGGCATCCACCAATGCATTCATTACCTCAAGCGTAAAGCGACTTTTGTTTTCGACGCTGCCGCCGTATTCATCCGTCCGATGGTTAGCGCTATCAGCGAGGAATTGGTTCGGCAAGTACCCGTTTGCCGCATGGAGTTCAACTCCGTCAAACCCCGCGGCGACAGCGTTTCTTGCTGCTCGTACATATTCTGAGATAGTTTGTTTTATGTCCTCGCGGGTAAGGGCGATGGGCGTTTCATAGTCCTTCATGCCCTCACCGGTGAAATGCTGCTGACCTTCAATCGCAATAGATGACGGCGCGACTGAAAGCTTGCCGTTCCTCACGGACGAATGGCCAACTCTCCCTGTGTGCCAGAGTTGAGCATAGATAATACCCCCTGCCAGATGTACGGCATCCGTTACTTTTCGCCATGCGTTAACCTGATCCGCCGTGTAGAGTCCGGGCGTAAGAGGACTTCCGATCGCCTGTTCCGAGATGTTAATTCCTTCTGTGATGATCAATCCCGCACTCGCCCGTTGCTTGTAATAAGTCACCGTGAGGTCACCGACTACGCCATTTGCGTCAGCCCGGCTGCGTGTCATGGGAGCCATTGCCATCCGGTTTTTTGAACTTTTGTTACCTAGCGTTATTCTTTCGAGGAGTATCATTTGATTATATTTAGTTATACATATAAGTATTTATTCAAAAAAAATTATGATCGGATCTTGTCGAGCAGTGCGTTAAGATGAAATGCCTCGGACTCCGTCAGTTTGATCAATGTCTTATCCCGTATTTTGATGAAGGCATCCAGTTCTTCCAGCTTTTTCAGTCCCGCATCAGTAATACTGATCTCATATTCTCTTCGATCTTTTTGAGATTGCGCCACCTTGACCCACTTCTTTTTTACGAGCTTTTTTATGATCAGTGTGATGTTTGAATTCCTGGCTATCATACGAGCGAGGATATCCTTTTGACACATGCACTGAGGATGTTTTCCTCTCAGTATTCTCAATACGTTGAATTGTTCATGCGTCAGGCCAAAGGGTCTAAAGTCAGAATTGATCTGGTTTGAAAGGAATTTTTCCGTGAAAATGACATTCAGAGTGGCCTTTACGCGCTCGTTTGTGAATCTCGATTTCAGTTCCTCTTCTAAACTGGCCATGGGGTGTCAATATAATAAAAGTTATACGTATAAGTATTATAGAAGGTTCGGCTTTTCTGAATTAATCTCAAATCAACCGTGTCTTACCTTCATGGCGGGGACGAGGTTCTTTAAGAATTTCCCTGCGTGCTGCTGTAAATCGACTTTCGATATTCGGTGCCCCAGGCTGCTATCTCATCAATTATCTTTTCCAACGTTCTCCCGTACGCTGTCACCTCGTACTCTACAGTAATCGGCTTTGTATCCAGGACAGTGCGGGTAATAAGGTGATTCATCTCCAGGTCTTGCAATTCTTTCGACAGCATCTTTGGCGCAACGCCGTCGATCTCCCTTAGTAACTCCATAAACCGCATAGGCCCGCTTTGCAGAAGTGTTCCCACGATATGAAACTTCCACTTGCCGGAAAGGATTTCCATAGTGTCTTTGATCGCAGCAATACGGACTCTGCATGTGGGGCTGGTATTTATTGTTGCGTGTTTCTTCATGTCGTGCTGTGGTTCGGTCAAATGTACGAGTATAACAGACTGTAAACCAATATAATTTCCTGTTGGTAACTAGTTTCATTTTGGTAACTAATAACAATTGGAAACTATTACTACGATACCTTTGTAGACTAAGAAGCGGAAGCGTAGATGGCCGAAGTATTGGATGAAATGCCGAGTGCGTTCGGAGGTCTTGCTTCATCGTGAGTCAATATGTATCTGAATATTTAAATGATAAAGAAATGGAAAATCAGGATCTTAAGAACAACCCCTTGATGTGTGATATCGAGATCGGAATGTGTGAGGTGCCTTCGGTAGCTGATGTCGGAGATGGCAATTCTATCGCGGCTGACACGCAGTCGGTAAAAGTAGTTTACTTCACGGACCCCATCTGTTCCTCGTGCTGGGGCATTGAGCCACAACTCAGAAGATTAAAGTTGGAGTATGGAAGCCATGTTGATATAGAGTACCGTATGGGCGGGCTGCTACAGGATTGGAATTACAGCAGTGGCGGTATTAGCAAACCATCGGATG
Source organism: uncultured Roseivirgaceae bacterium (assembly GCA_964438975.1). Classification (GTDB taxonomy): domain Bacteria; phylum Bacteroidota; class Bacteroidia; order Cytophagales; family Cyclobacteriaceae; genus Chryseosolibacter. The sequence goes on from CAYTMU010000019.1 coordinate 59,810, forward strand.
TCGCACATCACTGGGACGAGGTTAGTGCACATTACGACATGCCGATTGACGGAGATGTTTGGCTTGAGGACCCCTTGCATTCATCTTATCCACCTTCGATTGCATTTAAGGCCGCACAATTACAGGGCAATGATAAAGCAGTGCAATTTCTTCGCGTGATTCGGGAAATGCTCTTCATTGAGAAGAAGAACATCACCAGGTGGGAGCACCTTCAGGTCGCGGGGGAGAAGGTTGGACTCAATGTAGACCAATTGAAGAAGGATTTTGAGGGAAGCGCAAAGTCCATGTTCGAGGAAGACCTGAAACTCGCTCGCGAGTTTGGAGTGAGAGGATTCCCGACAATGTTTTTTGTTGACGATTCCGGTAGCAGGGAAATTGTATATGGGTCAAAGCCATACGCGTATTATGAGATGGCGGTATTGAAGCTGAACGCCGTTGCGAAGAAGTCCGAATACAAGAAGGACTGGGAGATATTGTTCTCGAAGTATGACTCCATGACTGCGAAGGAGTTTTCAGAACTATCGGGTACGCCGCGAGAAGACAGCGAAGTCATGCTGAACGACCTGTCAAGCAAAGGTCTTCTCGAAAAGTTCGAAACGAAGAACGGGGCGATCTGGAGAAGGGAGGAGTAGTGAGGCGTATGGCAATGAGTCTCTCGCTCGTTCTTCGTCCGTCAGCTGTCTGCAATAGGAGCGGGAGTCGCTTATGACTATCTTGACGGACTATTATCGGCAAGATCGTTATGAAAAAAATCGGATTTCTATCGTTCGGACATTGGGCTGATGGCTATCAGACGCGAACCGCCAGTGATACGCTACTCCAGTCAATTGACCTCGCAGTCGCAGCTGAGGAAATTGGATTAGACGGCGCTTACTTCCGGGTGCACCATTTCGCAGCTCAGTTGGCATCACCATTTCCTTTGCTGTCGGCCATCGGCGCGAGAACAAATAAGATAGAGATCGGAACCGGCGTGATCGATATGCGCTATGAAAATCCGCTGTACATGGTCGAAGAAGCTGGAGCCGCGGACCTAATATCCAGAGGTAGGCTGCAACTCGGTATTAGCAGAGGTTCACCAGAACAGGTAGTGGACGGGTGGCGTTATTTTGGCTACGAACTCGCCGATGGAGAAACGGATGCCAGCATGGGGCGTCGGAAGGCGTTGGAGTTTCTCGATAAGTTAAAAGGTGTTGGGTTCGCCCAGCCCAGTCCTAATCCCATGTTCCCGAATCCGCCAGGTCTGTTACGGTTGGAGCCCCATTCTGAAGGACTACGCGACCGTATCTGGTGGGGTGCTGCTTCCAATGCCACGGCAGTGTGGGCAGCGGAAAACGGAATGAACCTGCAGAGTTCTACCCTGAAGTTTGACGAAAGCGACAAACCGTTCCACGTGCAGCAGGCGGAGCAAATCAGAATGTATAGAGAAGCCTGGAAGAAGGCAGGACACCTGCCTGAACCCAGGGTCTCGGTAAGTCGTTCGATTTTCGCATTGGTATCCGATGAGGACCGATACCTGTTTGGACAGGAATCCAACCGGGAGGACAGGGTGGGGTTCATAGAAAATAACAAGCGTGCTATTTTCGGCAGGAGCTATGCCGGCGAGCCAGATCGTCTTATCCAAGAATTGGCTCAGGATGAAGCGATAAGAGAAGCAGATACCCTGCTTTTGACCATACCCAATACGTTAGGTGTCGAATACAATGTTCACGTATTGTCGTCTATTTTAAAGCATGTCGCACCCGGGTTGGGGTGGCGGTAAAGCTTGATCGGCGAGATCAAGACTTCGGATCTATCGACCGGTATGCTTCAAGAACAGCTAGCGCTCCTTCTTTGCCCGGCTTGCTGGTCCCGTGTTCCAGTCCGACGAATCCTCGATAGCCTTTGTCGCGAAGGTGCTGAAGTACCTTTGGATAGTTGATCTCTCCGGTGCCAGGCTCCTTCCTTCCAGGTGTGTCACCGACTTGGATATAAGCGATCTCATCCCAAGCGTAGTCAAGGGTCGGCAACAGATTACCTTCCTGTATCTGTACATGGTAGACGTCATACAGGATTTTTACATTGGGACTTCCAACTGCTTTGCTAAGGGCGTACGCCTGCGGGACAGTGTGCAGGAACATGCCGGGATGGTTGATCTTGTGGTTCATCGGTTCTATAACCGTTACAATTCCGTGAGGTTCGTAGATCTCGGCGATCCGCTTGAGCAGATCGATCGCGTTTGCCATCTGGAAGTCAAAGGGTAGTTTGGGGTCTGCCATGCCCAGGACGTTGTGGACAACCTTTGTGTTCATACGTTTGGCGATCTCGATAGAAGCCCGTACGTCATTGAGCACTTTGTCCCGCAATGAAGTGTCGCGTCCGGCAAAGGTTACGTCCTTGAACGTCATCGTTCCCACGAATTGACCGAACTCCATTCCGAGTTGCTGTATCGTTTTGCTAATGCGTTCCTGATCTTCAATCGACCGGCTTCTGAGAGAAGTACTTTCCCAGGCGCGAAACCCCTGGTCGTATCCCCATTTGACCTGATCAACGACATCCTTTCCGGCTGCTTCGGAGAAAAGATTGAAGTCGGGCGAGAATTTCATATTGAATTTTTTGCCGGCCTGTAATATTTCTGCTGTGGAAGCATTGACTCTTAGCACTGATCCTAAAATCGCCGCCGATCCTGTCAGCAGTCCTGTCTTGATAAAATTGCGCCGTTCCATATCGTAGTTTGACTGATTGAATGTTACCATCTGCTAGCCGTCGGGTCAGCTATCGACACTACCGGAGCAAGGCTTCGTCTGTATCCGGATCCTGATCCTGCCCGAGAAGAAATACCATCAGGTCCGACATCTCCTGGTCGGTGAGTAGTTGGTCTAATCCCTGAGGCATCATGGATACGTCCGATTGCTCCAGCGAGACAATCTCGTTCCGCGCGATACGGATGGATGTCAGCGGTGCGCTATGCAGCTCGATCCACTCGGAGGTCTGTTGCCGGATGATCCCTTC
>CAYTMU010000020.1:0-59195 GCA_964438975.1 uncultured Roseivirgaceae bacterium
TGAGGTCTGAAAATCCGGAGGTGAAGATGCTGGGGATTCTGGCGGATTTTGGGGACGGCGACAGCTACTCTGTGGTTAAGGAAATCGTTGAGGGTGTTCGTACACACACGACGAGCGATTTTTCGGAGAGCCGGTATTTTCGGCAATTGCGTATCTTTGTACAGTTACGAGGTAGTCTTAAAGATCATTTTCAAAAGATCATGGAAACAGTATCGAAATTCTTTAAGGAGGAAGATGATTATCTTTTTCAAAAGGGCGAACTCAAAGGTGAACTCAAGGGGGCTGAGAAGGAGCGCGTGAAAGCTCAACGATCGATGGAAGAGGAACGCGTGAAAGCTGAAAGGAGGGCTATAGCCGAGAAACTTGAGATGGCACGAGCCATGAAAGAAGAGGGTATGCCGATCGAACAGATTGCCAGATTTACAAAGCTTTCCGTGGAAGATATCCGGGATCTGTGAGGAGATCACGTTAATTTTTTTTGCCACGGATTTCTCGAATTTTCATCAATGCCGTTTTTACCTTGCGATGAATGAAGTCCGGGGATTGCCCTTCTGAACCTAGCCGGATGTAATTTCACGGGCGTGCATTGATCAGGCTAGACGATTTTTCTTCAACCCATTCTTGTGTAAATTGCAGGTTGATGCAGACAGAATGATTGCGGTATCATCATTATCTTATCAACACGCACCGGAAGAGACGCTACGCTTCCCCGACTTTTCGGTGGCGCGTGGACAAAGCCTCTTGTTGCTCGGGAACTCCGGCAGCGGCAAGACCACGTTGTTGCATTTGGTGGGCGGGTTGTTGCGAATTCAACAGGGCAACATCCTGATTGATGATCAGAACCTGGCAGAACTTGCTGGTTCGGATCTCGACACGTTTCGCGGGCGCCACATTGGATTCGTCTTTCAGCGCAATCACCTTTTACCGGCATTATCGGTGACACAAAATTTGCTGATGGCACCGTGGCTCGCCGGAATGTCACAGGAAGAGGGGAGAGTGGAGGAAGTTCTTTCGCAACTCGGCATTTGGGAAAAACGACATGCTGGCATACGGGAGCTTAGCCAGGGACAAGCCCAGCGTGTAGCCATCGCGCGCGCTGTACTGAACAAACCGGCCATTATCCTGGCTGATGAACCTACGTCGGCGCTCGACGATACCAACTGCGAACGTGTGATCCGCCTTTTGTTGGACATTTCCGAGAAGAACGGTTGCACGTTGGCTGTGGCAACTCACGACCAACGTTTGAAGGATGTGATTGCACACCGAATAGAGCTCGGCTATAACGTATGAGGGAATTATGAATCTCTGGTTGCTTGTCTGGAATTATCTCAAGTCAAGGCCGTTGAATACGGCGCTGAATATCCTGTTGCTGGCACTTGGTATCGCAGTCGTCACGCTGTTGATCCTGTTCAACAAACAGCTCGAGGAAAGGATCACGACTAACGCAAAGGGTATTGACCTCGTAGTCGGAGCAAAGGGTAGCCCTATGCAACTGATTCTGTGCAATATCTTCCATATCGATTTTCCAACCGGAAACATCAGCCTCGCGGAGGCGGAGCGAATTGCGCGACATCGATTTGTCAGGAATGCCATTCCACTTGCATTAGGGGATAGCTACGCCGGTTACAGGATCGTTGGCACCACCGAACTGTATAGCGCCCAGTACGATGCCAGCCTGGCGAGTGGTAGTATGTGGGAGAAGCCGATGGACGTCGTCGTCGGTTCGACCGTCGCCACTGCATTGAAGCTGCGTGAAGGGATGCGATTTGTGAGTAGTCACGGCTTGTCAGATTCCGGCCACGCCCACGACGAGGAGGAGTTCGTCGTTCGCGGTACGTTCGCGAGAACAAACACCGTACTCGATAATCTCATACTGACGAGTGTTGAAAGTATCTGGAAAGTACACGAGACACACAATGAGGCACCGGACTCTGCGGTTCATGTTGCTCCTGATAGCAGCCCCTCACCATTGATTCCATCGGTCGCGCAAGGTGATTCTACGCGCGAGATTACATCGCTGTTGTTGCAGTATCGTTCGCCGATGGCGGCGATTCAGTTGCCGAGACTCATCAACAGCCGAAGTAGCCTGCAGGCTGCCTCTCCGGCATTCGAAACGGCGCGGTTGTTCTCGATCCTCGGTGTGGGTGTGGATGTTTTGAGAGGCTTTGCCACCGTATTGATCCTGGTTTCTGCTTTGAGCATTTTTATAGCACTATACAATTCCCTGAAGGAACGCCGTTATGATCTTGCGATCATGCGATCTATGGGCGCCTCGCGCTTCAGAGTGTTCCTTTCGGTACTGATGGAGGGTGCGTTGCTAACGCTTCTTGGAAGCGTAGCGGGAGTGATCCTGGCACATGCCGTTGTAGTCATCTTCTCCTCGGTTTCGATGGAAGCCCGTATGGCCGGAATTTCGGGATTTCAGTTATACAACGAGGAAGGAATAATTCTGGCGGGGAGTTTGTTATTAGGAGTGCTGTGTGCTTTGTTGCCTGCCTGGCAGGCATACAGGACGGATATTTCGCGAGTTCTGGCAACCGGGTAAGTGTATGCGCATGAAATCTGTATTGTTATCTTTCTTATTTGCAACGTTCAGCACCATTGCCGTTGCGCAGCAGGCAAATCTTTGGAATACTTTTGCCAAGACGAAGTTCGAACCCAAGTTTGACGAACAGCTCGGCGAGTATTTGTACTATCCCGTTTTCTCGGAAGACATCAAGAAGCTGGTCGGTAAAGAGGTGATTGTTGAAGGATTCTACGTTCCTTTTGCGCCTGAGGGCGATGATTACATTATTCTTTCAAAGTTTCCGATGAGTCAATGTTTTTTTTGTGGTGGTGGAGGACCGGAGTCCGTAGCGGAGGTTAATTTTGCGAAAGATCCCGGCCGGTTCCAGGTGGATGATCTGATCACCGTTCGAGGAAAACTCAAATTGAACCAGAATGACCTGGAGCATCTGAATTTTATACTCGTCGACGCCGTTCTTGTGCGATAATCGGCCTCATCTCTGCAGGCAAAGTCTCCAGACATCATCATAGACTAATACGCCTTCGTCCACCAGTTCACGCACGACATCCACGAACAACTCCCGGTTCGCAGGCTCAATTTTCTTTTCAAGTTCCTCTACACTCACAACATTTGTTTTCATGACCGTTAGCACCTGATCACGCAAGCTGTCAAACGACCGGATGTTGTCCTGCTTTCTTTTTTCGATGCACACGTCACATATTCCGCAAATGGCTTCTGTCTCTTCGCCGAAATACTCCTGGATCCATTGCATGCGGCACCTGAATGTCGATGCCACAAAGCTGGCCATCGCCTTCATCTTTCCCAGGACGAGCGTGCGACGCGCCTCCAATCGCCGGCGGTCGACAGGAAGGTACTCCGAATCTTGTCGTGCCAGCACGAAAGTGACTTGGGGCTTGTCGCGCACCGGAGAGTAGACGAAGGCCCCCATTTCGTGCAAATGATTGAGCGACTCCACGACCTCCACGTGCGTTACGTTCAATGCTTTTGCCAATACTCCCTCATCAATCCTGGCGAACGATGAGAATATTTCTCCGCCGTACAAGCGCAGCATCATCTTGATAAGGGCATCAAAGCGGGCATTCGCCACCTGAAGTTCATACAGTTTCGTCTGGTCAACTGCGATGTGAACAGTCGAGGGACTGTAAAAGCTTTCGTTGAACTGTAAAAGGCCCTCTTCTTCAAGTTTCTTCAGTCCGCTGAACACTTCTATCGCGTTGAGTCGAAACCGATGAGAGAAGTCCAGTATGTCGAAGTCAAAACTTTCTCCTTCTGCGCTCCCGACCGCAAGCTGGTAGTGGTTGGCCAGGCTTTGATAGAGCACCTTGAGGTAGTCAAAGGAAGGTTGCGATTGTTCGACCTTTGTTTCGAGATTGCTGATGTCTGCGTCGTGGTGTAAGATAACGGCGTATGCGCGTCGTCCGTCCCGCCCTGCACGTCCTGCTTCCTGGTAGTAAGATTCGATGTTCTCGGGCAAGTCGAGATGGATCACGATACGGACATCGGGTTTGTCTATACCCATACCGAAGGCGTTGGTTGCTACCATAACACGTGTTTCGTTCCGGATCCAGGCATCCTGACTGTGTGAGCGATCTTCGAATGTCAGTCCCGCGTGATAATGCGAAGCATTGATCTTCTTTCTGTTCAGCCAGCGGGCAACTTCCTCCGTTGTCTTTCGCGACCGGACGTAAATGATCGCGGATCCCGGTACTTTGCGCAGGATCTCGAGTATCTGGGCGTCTTTGTTCTCCGTCTTGCGAACGACAAACGAGAGGTTATCGCGGGCGAAGGATTTCTTGAAAAGTGTATAATTCTCTCCAAAGCCCATCTTGTCTGCGATATCGTTCTGAACCTCCGCAGTTGCCGTGGCGGTAAGCGCGATCACGGGTACTTCGGGGAAGACGTCTCTTAGCGAAGCTATTCGCAGGTAAGCGGGCCTGAAGTCATATCCCCACTGGGAGATACAGTGGGCTTCATCGACGGCGATCAATGCGATGTTCATTTGCTGTACGCGCGCGGTAAACAACTCGGTGTGGAGGCGTTCCGGAGAGACGTACAGGAACTTGACATTGCCATAGATGGCATTGTTCAGAAGGATGTCGATCTCATTTCGTCGCATGCCGGAGTGAACCGCGACCGCGTGGATCTGCCGCTTGCGCAGCTGAGCTACCTGGTCTTTCATCAGCGCGATAAGGGGTGATATCACCAGGCAGACGCCGTCCAGGATCATCCCGGGAACCTGAAAGCAAACCGATTTACCGCCGCCAGTCGGGAGGATTGCAAGTGCATTGCGTCCACTGATCACACTGTTGACAATATCTTCCTGCATGGGTCTGAATTGCTCGTGACCCCAATACTTCTGCAGAATAGATAATGCGGTTCCCAATGCTGGCAATTGTTTAATTCAACCCATAATATAGAGGTTCTGGGTGAATGATGGCATTTTTCTGCTCCTGGAAAACAGGAAGAGTCCGGCCAGCATGCATTTAGTTCGTAAAATATCGCGGCGGTTTCTTATAATTGAAGTAGGAACTAACGTGCTCGCGCTATCCCCTTAACAGAGTCACATCCAAATATCCAGCCTATGAAACGTTGTTTCCCACCTGTACAGTTTGCAGTTGTAGCTCTTTCCCTCGCGATGCTGTTCGTCGGATGCGACTCCACACGCTCGCGAAATTCGGGCGAGTCGGGCTCACCGGATTCGCTTGTTGTTGAGATGGCTGACTTGCCAGTTGTAGCAGTAACGTCGGGAGAGAAGCAGCATTGGTTTGGATATTATGATAAGTTCCAGATCGACCCGTCCGGTCGGTTTGCATTGGTGATGGAGGTGGATACGTTCATGCGATCGCCCGTGGAGACTGATACGGTGCGGATAAAAATCATAGACCTCGAACGTGACAACGCCTCCAGGGAGATTGGCACAAGTACAGCGTGGGGCTGGCAGCAAGGCTGCATGTTGCAGTGGCTGCCGGGTGCGGATAATCAAGTGATCTGGAACGACAGAGAAGGGGATCATTTTGTCAGCCGGATACTGAACACGGAGACCGGTACCATGAGGACTCTTCCCAAAGCAATCTATAGCGTGAGCCCGGACGGGACTTTCGCAGTTGGAACGGAATTCAATCGCATCCAGTATATGCGCCCGGGGTATGGATATCCCGGTGTTCAAGATCCCTATGAAAGCGAAAAGGCACCCTCCGAGATCGGGATATACAGGATGGACCTCAAGACCGGCGCTTCAGAGTTGATCATTTCCATTGCCCAGATCGCAGCGATACCAACCAAGGACGGAATTATCTCTGACCGGTACACGCATTACTTTAATCACTTGCTGATAAGTCCCGATAGCAAAAGGTTTATCTTTCTTCACCGATACAAGGACAGGGATCCCCTGCCGGGAGCTCGCAAAGGTTTTATTACGAGGATGTTTGTCGCAAATGTTGACGGAAGCGATATTTTCGTGATTGATGATTCGGGCAACACATCCCATTTCATCTGGAAGGATGCCAACCACATTACGGCCTGGACAGAGCCAGAAGGACATCCCGCGGCGTTTTACGAATTCAAGGATAAGACGGAAGGGTTTGAAGTTATAGGCAGGGAAGCTATGCCGGTAAACGGTCATAATACCTACGTACCGCATACTGACAATGAATGGATACTGAACGACACGTACCCCGACAAAGCCGATCGCCTGCAGACGCTGTATCTCTACCACGTGCCGACCAATCGCAAAGTAGTTCTTGGAAAATTCTACGCGCCTCCGCGATTTACGGGCGAGTGGCGCTGTGATCTTCATCCGCGGATAACCCGCGATGGTAGAAAAGTTTTTTTCGACTCCAGCCACGCGGGTCACAAGCGACAACTCTACTCTGTTGATATTTCATCTATTGTTTTCGACGAGTAGTTCGTGAACTGGGGGATAGGCCTCACAGTGTATTGCAAGTGCGAGAAGGATTTCAGTCACGAGTTACCGTGCGACTGACAACAATTCCTGCGCATTCTCCAGTGCAACGCGCGACGGCTTGTCTCCACCGATCATTTTAGCGATCTCTTCAACGCGTTCGTCGTCGCTCAGCAGTTTGATAGTGCTGATGGTTTTCTTTGCTGAATTATCCTTGTAGACAAAGTAGTGAGCCTGACCGCGGGCGGCGATCTGCGGAAGGTGACTGATAGCGATAATCTGGTGGGAAGACGCCATTTGCTTCATGAGATTACCGAGTTTTATCGCGATCTCACCGGAGATCCCGTTATCGATCTCATCCAACACAAGCGTTGGCATTGCGGATTTTTCAGCCATCACATACTTGATTGCAAACATCAGGCGCGAGAACTCTCCACCCGACGCCACCTGGGCCAGCGGCTTGGGAGCAATTCCCTTGTTCGCGGTGAAGAGGAGTTCGATCCGGTCAGCGCCAGTTGGCCCGGCTGCAATTTCCGTGGTTTCTATGGCGAGCGTCGCATCGGGAATACCGAGTTCTCGCAGCAGTTTTGTAATCTGGTGTTGCAGAGGTTGAAAGACCTTAAGTCTGCTGTCGCGCAGTTTCCCGGAGATTGAAATGACGACTTTCCCGGCGTCCTCGTAGATCTTTTTTGCGCGCGCCAGCGCTTCGTCAAGGTTGCCAGCGATGCGAGCTTTCTCATCCAACTGTGCCTGCAGTGTCAACAATTCGCGGACATCGTTGAGCCGGTGTTTTTTCAGGAGACGATATATCGTGCTCAGCCTTTCCTTCACGTACTCGGATCGCTCGGGGTCGAAGTCGATGCGGGTCTCCTGCTTTTCGAGTTCCCCTGTAACGTCCTCCAGTTCCAGTCGCGCACTTTCGAGACGTTGAAACAGCGATTCGAACTGGTCGGACCATCCCGCGATTGCCTGGAGTTGGTTGCGTACTTCGGAGAGTGATTGCATCGTGGAATACTCCGATTCGTTTAACAGTTGTAACGCGGTGTGCAGACGTGATTTGATCTCCTCTGCATGTTCCATGACCTTGAGTTCTTTCTCAAGGTCTTCTTGCTCATTTTCCTGTAGAGACGCTCGCGCCAGCTCCTCCAATTGAAATTGTATGAAATCTGCTTCCTGTCGTAGCGTAGCAGCATCGGTAGTCAGTTGTTGCAAGTCCTTTCGCGAGTTCTGAAAGGAGGACCATGCGTCGGCATATTGATCGCAGATGGTCTGGTTTGCGGCGTACAGATCGACGAGTTCCAGCTGAAATGACTGATCGCCGAGCGCAAGCGTTTCGTGCTGCGAATGGATATCCATCAGTCTGTTTGCCAGCAGTCGCAGCGTTTCTAACGTGACCGGTGTATCGTTGATGAATGCCCTGGATTTTCCACCAGGAGTGATCTCACGGCGCAGCACGGTATTGTCTTCGTAATCCAGATCGTGAGCGCGGAATATTGAGTCCAGTTTGTACGGAAGTATGTTGAATACGCCTTCGATGACGCACTTTTCGTTTTCATCCCACATAGCCCGCGTGTCGGCCCGGTTCCCCATCAAAAGACCCATCGCTCCAAGCATGATCGATTTACCTGCACCCGTCTCGCCAGTGATGACATTGAGATGGGGAGAAGGCTCCATTTCAAGGAATCTTATCAATGCATAGTTTCGTATGGTCAGATGTTTCAGCATTTACTCCGTAAAGTCGACATACACTTCTACCACGTCAGTCAGGGCAAGCCTGACCGGATCCAGCCGCATATTCAGAAACGTCAATTGTGCATCGTTGATCGCATGCAATTCTCCGAACAGAACCGTGCGGTCGGATAACACAATATTAATTTTTTTGCCGATAAGTTCGGGTAGCCTTATGCGAATGTTTTCCCGGGTGCTTAGCCGAAGCTGACGAGTAACCATAAGTCGAATTTCTTAGCTTTCTTTCACGCTGTTGTCCTCGCCGGTTGCCCTTCTTGCTAGTTCTGAATGATCTTTTCGTAAGTGCTGCGATTCGAAGGATCGATTGCCGTAATGATATCATACGCCTGCCGGCGTACCTGGATGTTTCCATCCGAGAAAATATTCGCCAGTTCCTGGCCTTTGGCGTCGAAAAAACTCACGACGAGAATGGCGTTGGGATTGATGTCGCGCACTTTCTTGATGTCTTTCAATCCATTGAGGATCACTTGCCGGCTTTCGTCAGGAGTGGACTCAAAGGTATCAAGGCCAAGGCGATGGTAGGTATAGATCGCTTTGCGCAGATCGGCCATTTGAGGGTTGCTGAGGTTCTCGATGATCCAGTAGCGGTTCCGGTTGCTCCCCATGGCCTGCCATCCCGGGCCACCGGATTGTTGTGCATTATTAACGACCGCCATCGCTTTCTGAAAATGCGGTGTGCCACCCAGTTCACTAAAGGAATCGTAATCCAATCCGATGATCAGGTAGGCGTAGAACGCCAGCATTGATGAGAGGTTGCCGGTAAAGGTATTGTCATTGTATTCCAGCGGCATTGACTCCGTGTATTCGAATTCCCATTCGCGGTCGGCAAAATTGAACAACAGGCTTGTATACGAGCTATTGAAAACCGGACGCGCCGACTGAACCTGAACCGAGGCCGAGAAGCTTCCGATAGACGGCATCTTTGTCACTGTGATAAGAATATTGCACAGGACTTTTTCGTGCGGTCTGTACGTATCCGTGGTCCACTTGCGGCCGTTCATGAACTGCTCGATAGCATTTTTCATGTCGCGGAAAACACTGGCATCGGAGGTTTGTACTTGAGAAGCATTGATCGATACTGTACAGTTGAGTTCCTGCGACATCGCCGGTGCGGACACGATCACCATCAGCAAAGCCGCTACTCTAGCTACCCAGCTTTTCGATGATGGCCGAGACGATATCTTTTGCAACTTCGTTCTTGCTCTTGAGTTCAAGTTTCTTTGTTTTCTTGCTGTCCAGGATCGTCACCTTGTTGGTGTCGTGGCCAAAGCCGGCTCCGGGATCATTGAGTGAATTTAAGACAATCAGATCGAAATTCTTTGATTTGAGTTTTTTCAACGCATTTTCCTGCTCGTTTTCGGTTTCCAGCGCGAAACCCACTGTGACCTGCTCCTTTCGTTTGCGCGCTCCGAGCGTTGCCGCGATGTCCGCTGTCCGCGCCAGTGTCAGCGACATCTCACCTTCCTTTTTCTTGATTTTTTGCGTTGCGGCTTCTACCGGCCGGTAGTCGGCGACAGCGGCTGAGAAGACAGCAATATCCGCAGTCGAAAAATGTTCGGTGCAGACCTGGAGCATTTCACCCGCAGATGTCACGTGTTTAACGACGATGGCGGGGTGTTCCGTATGTAGCTGTGTGGGACCGGCAACCAAAGTGACCTCCGCGCCTTGCCGGGCTAACGCCTCTGCTAAGGCGAATCCCATCTTACCGGTAGAGTGGTTGCTGATGAATCGCACCGGATCAATCGCTTCCTGTGTGGGGCCTGCTGTGACCAGGGCCTTTCTTCCCTTCAACCGCTGACTTTCACCAAAAAACGATGAAAGTTGCGCGGCGATCTCCTCGGGTTCAGCCATCCGGCCAAGTCCCGTCAGTCCGCTGGCCAGTTCACCGTGGGCGGGGTGAATGATGTGATTTCCGTATTGCAGAAGGATATCAATATTCTTCCTTGTCGCCGGGTGCTGCAGCATGTCGAGGTCCATTGCCGGCGCGAAAAACACAGGGCACCGGGCCGACAAATACACAGCGAGCAAAAGGTTGTCGCACTGACCATGTGCCATTTTTGCAATAGTATTGGCACTCGCCGGCGCGATCACCAGCGCATCCGCCCACAAGCCCAGGTCGACGTGGTTATTCCACTGCCCGGTCTCGTCTTTGACAAACTCGGTCAGGACAGGCGCTTTGGAAAGAGTGGAAAGAGTGAGTGGTGTGATAAAATCGTGAGCCGCCGGGGTCATCACTACCCGAACTACGGCCCCGGCTTTTACCAACAGCCGTGTCAGCAGAGCAGCCTTGTATGCGGCAATACTGCCGGTGATACCGAGGATGATCTTCTTGCCTTTCATGGTAGAGTTGGTCCACGGCGGCCGCAGCCATTCTTAGTCGAGCTTTTCTTCGAGCTCACTTCTCATGCGATAGTTGAGTTCGCCATCAAGGAATTCCTCTGATGCGGTAGTAGTGGGCTTCGGAAGGCGCTCGTAGAATTTCGAGATCTCGATTTGCTCACGGTTTTCAAACACTTCTTCGAGGTTATCGACAGTGGTTGCGAACTCGGCGAGTTTGTTATTGAGTTCTTCCTTAATATCGGCAGCTATCTGCCGTGCTCGTTTTGAAATAACTACCACGGATTCGTACACGTTGCCCGTCTGAGCGGCAATCTTGTCAAGGTCGCGTGTGATTACTGATGCTGTTACTGCCATATGATTCATGAATTTGTGCTCTTTGAATTTACTTTTTCGAGGCTTTCAGCGTAAAGCTTTTCAGCGTCGCGAAGGAATTGGCTTTCGGGATACCGGTCGACAAACTCCAGGTAATAAGTGACAACAGATTTATAACGGTCCAGTTGCTTGGACACCAGGCTTTGCTCTGCCAGTTTGAACTCTGAAAGGATTACCAGGTAATACGCTTCCTCGATATACCGCGAATCTGGAAAGTTGTCCTTGAAATTGTTCAGCGCCACTACGGCCGCCTTGTAATACTTCATCCGGTAATACTGTCTTGCGTTCTCGAATCCCTTCTTTTCAAGCTTGCGCTGAGTAGTCTGGATCACTTCAACACCCTGATCGTTAAATTTGCTATCCGGGAAACGATTTATAAACTGCTGCATGGCAGCCATTGCCTGGATACTGCTTGTCTGGTCGAGGTTAGGATTTGGAGAGGACTGAAAGAGCGAATAGGCGTGCATAAAACGCGCCTCTTCGGCCATTGCACTTCTTCCGTATGTTTCGTAGAACGTCTTGAACTGTTCGGAGGCCAGCAAGTACATTTTGTCGTAATACTGGCAGTAGGCCAGGTAAAACTGTACTTTTTCACCTTCCGGGAGCCCTCTGACAATCGGAAGGATAGACTCGAACAGCACCGAAGCGCGGTAGTAGTCCTTTTTCTCGTAATAGTTTAAGCCTGCCTCATACTTCACCCGCCAGTCCTGGCTCTTCTCGATCTTCCTGAATTTACTACAGGAAAAAGAGATAAATAAGATTATGATAAAGCACGCTAGTCCTGATACTTTCCGCATAAGCCCGCAAATATAACACAAACCCGATGAACAATGAAATCGCCTGGTGTGAATGCCGGGTCTGAAAACGGCATCCCGGGTATTTCGCCTTCTGTCATACAAGGATGCTGAAAAAAGCGGAAAAAGTTTGGAAGGAAGCCGTTATTTCTTGACGATGAGCTTCCGGGTAACAACACCTTCGTTGTCGAGGTAGAGCGTATAAAAATAGATTCCGGCAGTGAGCGATTCAGCGCGGATCTTGACACGGTTTTCGGTTGCGGGGAGGATGTACTCATCCAAGGAGTTACCCAAGATGTTGTGGATCACGATTTTGGCGTCGACATCCTGATTGAATACGTCGTAATTGACATATGCGTAATCAACTACTGGATTTGGATAGACATCGTGGAGGATGATCTGAGGATGGGTGAAGATATCCTGCTTTGCCAGGCGCTCCTCAACCGCGAAATTGACATCAAATTCAAGACTTTCGGCAGTATTATAGCGGTTGAAAACGACGTATTTTACCGAGCTGATACCATTTGCGAGGCCGGCGTCGAGGCCGATCTTCAGGTTTGTCAGCGATTCCCGTGGCTCGAGCCGTATCTGATACTCTTCAATCCGCTGGTCCAGGCAGTCATCATTAGGGCAGTAGTAGGTCTTTTGCGTGCCCCCGAGATTTGCGTTCACCTGCCGTATCACCAGGGTAACAGGTTTGTCGCTGGTGTTCGTAAAGCGCAAAGGTACCCGAACTGTTTCCCCGATATAACCTTTATAAATCTCCTGAACGTCCCCGACTTCAAACGACTGGGCCGCCAGCCCGGAAGCCACAATACTCAGGAAAAAAGACCATAAAAGTTTCCTCATAGAAACGGCTGCCTCGGGAAGTACAAAATTTAAGCTTTTTCGCGACTCATCATAATAATTCGTCGCTTTTTTTGCTTTTGATGGCAATATAGATCACGGTTTGCCGTTGGCGCAATCGCCTTTATCTGGACGGTAAAATGCAGGGGTATTACCTATGGCCTTTCACGACGTCTTCCCGGACCGGCCGGTCATCGGTTCGCCATACGAAGCCCTTCAACGTTTTTTCCTCCTCTTTCAACTCATGAGGAGGTATAAACCGTCCCTCGGGCCTCGTATAAAAGGAGAGGTTGTTCACTTTTCCTTCCCGGAATCGGATGGTGATGTTGCTACAGATGATTTTGTTCATTCCGATAAAGGCCAGGTCATCATCATCGAGAAAATAGTACAGGCTTTCTCCATTCCCTTCGACAATCACACGGCTGATATTCTGGCCGGCGAAGTCTGCCGTCATTATCCTCCCTTTGATCTGGTTGAAGTTCCTCAGGGTATCCCGGGAAATGACGAAAGCGTTGTCGACCAACAGCATCCTGCTGATGGTGTTATTTTCGATCAGCATTGAAATGGAGTCAGCAGTCATCTGGTTGCCCTGAGTCCATAGAACAGGATCTTTGTAGAAGAAGATCGTAGAGTCGGTGGTCCGGTACTCGAGTGAATCGGCAACGCCCTGGAGATCTTTCTTGAATATCTTGACATTGTGATAGGCGAGAATGCGTTTCTTTTCCGGGTCGTTGCTGTCAATAGACACCAGTGTGTCGGCCGTCATGAACAGAGTGTCGAGATCATCCGTCACTTTGGCCACAAATGCGTTGTTGTACACTTTTGTTATGCCTTTTTCCCGGAAAAAATCGGACGCATCGCCGTAGATGATCAGATTTTCCTTCTTTGATGTCATGACGACGTTACCCCTGACGCGGGCGATATTTCGGATCGCATCGAGATCGTATTCATCTCCCTTGATGGTATAGTCCCCCGTTTCGCCGGTTCCCTCGCGAAGATCCGAAACCTTTGTAATAGTATTGTATACACCCCCTTTATAGATGGCCCGGCTGCTGTCTTTATTGATCACCGTCGTCTCCGAAACAAAGTATATGTTTTTTGTCCTGGAGTTGTACTGCATGCTATCAGCATACATGGTGTAATCCGGGTTAGTCACTACTACGTTGTTTTTGAAAGACGCGAGATTGCTGTTCACGTCGTAGTAACCTTTGCGACTCGTTAGCACGTTGACACTGTCGACCAGTCGCCCGCCGTTGAAATAGTGGGCCTGGTTGGGAACTCTGGCATAGTCCAGGAAGTCAGTATAGAGTGTCGCTGTGGCCAACTTCGTAAAGACCACATTGCGACGGAATCTCGCGGTTTTTTCGTCGCCATTGTAGATCAGCCGCGACCCTGTGATGGTAATGGAATCGCCTTCGACGATGCGCACGTTCCCAAACGCTTCCACCGAGTTCTCACGGCGGTAAAAATGCGCGGAGTCGCAGTAGATAGTTGTTTCATTCTGGATGAGAACCACATTCCCGATCAGTCGCTGAAACTGCACCTCACCGTTACGCCCCAGTCGGAGCACATCTGCATCCTTCAGCTGCACTCTTTTTTGAGCGCTGGCGCTATTCGCGATGAATAGCAGGACAGCGAGGATCAGCAGTCGCTGAATTGTGTTCCGGACACGGGAAACGTTCATGGTAAGTAGTAACTTTGGCTGTGCTCGAGCAATTATTAAACCATATTGACCGCCACGCGCTGTGCAAAACTACGGATAAAATACTTCTCGCGGTTAGCGGCGGAGTTGATTCCATGGTCATGCTCAAGCTGTTCCGGGACGCGGGGTTCCGGATAGCTGTCGCTCACTGCAACTTCCGGCTGCGTGGCACCGAATCCGATGCCGACGAGGCTTTTGTAAAGCAAAGTTGCCAACAGCTCGACGTGCCTTGTTTTTCAAAGGGATTTGACACGCAGGAGTACGCTGCGTCTCAAAAGATTTCGATCCAGATGGCTGCTCGCGATCTTCGATACGAGTATTTCAGGGAGTTGAAAGCAACTTTTGGATTTGATTACATTGCAACCGCTCACCACTTCAGCGATTCCATCGAGAGTATTTTCCTCAACCTGGTCAGAGGGACGGGAATAGATGGATTTCGCGGCATCGCCGCGTCGAAGGAAGATGTTATTCGCCCGTTGCTTTTTGCTACCCGCTTAATGATTCGCGATTATGCGGTGGCAACTGGCGTGGCGTGGCGTGAGGATGCGTCGAATGACAGCGATGACTATGCCCGCAATTTCGTTCGACACCAAATCATTCCGAAACTGGTGGAGATGAACCCGGGTTTTGAGGACGGATTCCGAAGCACGCAGGAGCGGATGCTCGGTGCTCGTGAGCTTGCACGTGGATTCATCCAACAGTTGCGCTCCAGCGCGTCGACTTGGGGAGACGATACGATTACGCTCAATATCGAGGCTATCCAGCAATCGGAGTATGCGGCGGTGCTTCTTTGGGAGATGGTCAAGAACTTCGGCTTCAATTTCGATCAATGCCAAAAGATCACGCAAGACCACCAGCCTGGAAAGCTGTTTTACTCCGACACCCATCAGCTTTTGGTTGACAGACGAGTCTACATTCTTGACCGGATCCGGCCGCACGGGATTGTCTCTCAGGTCGTCGAGGAGAACCAGGCGCTGGCGGGCAACGGAAGCATTACTCTCGTGATCCGCGAGGTACCGAAATCCGATTTCCAGCTCAGAAGGGAGAGCGCGGTTGCGCAGATGGATGCGGATGTGCTTCGCTATCCATTGCTCTGGCGGAAATGGCAGGCTGGTGACTATTTCGTTCCCCTTGGAATGCGTGCGAATAAGAAGGTCAGTGACTTTCTCATCGACCTGAAGATACCGTTTAACAGTAAGGCGGATGTAACGGTCCTTGAATCTGCCGGCGAAATAGCGTGGATCGTCGGTCATCGGATCAGTGATCGTTTCAAAGTCACGCCGGATACCCAACGCGTTATCGTCATCGAATCCGTGGTTGCCAGCGTTTTCCCCGAGGCTTCCTGAGGAGCGCCGGTGTCATCTTTGCTCGCTTTTTTTTCGGAAATCCATCCTTATTGATAAATTGTCCCCCGTTACAAACCGCCTTATCCGGCTGAAGTCGTATTTGACGACCCGGTTGCGTGAGAATAGCTCTAAAAACTAAAATCAACCAATATGAAAGTTACTGTAGTCGGCGCTGGGAATGTGGGAGCAACCTGCGCGGATGTACTCGCGTATCGCGAAGTCGCCAATCAAGTTGTACTCGTCGATATCAAGGAGGGACTTGCGGAAGGTAAGTCGCTGGACATCTGGCAAAAGGCACCGATTGATCTATATGATACCCGGACGGTGGGAGCGACGAATGACTACGCGAAGACAGCGGGCTCGGATGTAGTTGTCATCACATCGGGTTTGCCCCGGAAGCCTGGTATGAGCCGCGACGATCTCATCGGAACCAACGCGGGCATTGTTAAGACCGTAACGGAGAATATTGTCCGTCACTCACCTGATGCGATCATCATTGTGGTATCAAATCCCCTCGACGTGATGACCTATCAGGCACACATTACTTCGAAGTTTCCAAGAACGCGGATCATGGGAATGGCCGGGATCTTGGATACAGCGCGCTACCGTGCGTTCCTGGCGGAGGCGCTGAATATTTCTCCCAAGGATATACAGGCGGTTCTGATGGGCGGCCATGGCGACACGATGGTGCCGTTGCCCCGCTATACCACGGTTGCTGGGATCCCGGTGACGGAATTGATTGACAAAGACAAACTAACAGCGATCCTGGAGAGAACCAAAGTGGGTGGTGGAGAACTGGTCAAGCTGATGGGAACATCCGCCTGGTATGCGCCGGGCTCGGCAGCAGCGCAGATGGTAGAGGCCATCGTTCGCGATCAGCGCAGGGTCTTCCCGGTGTGTGTGAAGATGGAGGGCGAGTATGGTATCCACGATTGCTATCTCGGTGTGCCGGTCATTCTTGGTAAGAACGGCATCGAGAAGATCATCGAACTGGACCTTGACAAAGATGAGAAGGCATTGCTTGAAGCGAGCCGCAAGGCGGTCCGGGAGGTGATGGATGTTCTCGATAAACTCGGATAAAGAAGCTGATGATTTTCCGAAGCCCCGTGGTTTTTCTGCGGGGCTTTTTCATGATTAACAGAAACATGCCTTAACCTGCGCAGATCATTATGCACCGCCTACATCTTTGGGATTACATCGTTTTTCTCGTCTACTTTCTGATCGTGGCCATTTACGGCTATTGGATTTACCACAAGAAGAAGAAGGCCCAGACCGACTCAAAGGATTTCTTTTTGGCTGAGGGTGCCCTTACGTGGTGGGCGATCGGCGCGTCGTTGATTGCTTCCAACATTTCGGCGGAACAATTTATCGGGATGTCGGGCTCGGGCTTCAAGATGGGGCTTGCTATCGCGACGTACGAATGGATGGCTGCAGCGACGCTTTTGGTCGTCGCAATATTTTTCATGCCGATTTATCTAAAGAATCGCATTTATACTATGCCGCAGTTCCTCACGCAACGTTATAACACAACAGTGAGTACGATCATGGCGGTTTTCTGGCTATTACTGTATGTCATTGTCAACCTGACGTCTATCCTCTTTCTCGGTGCACTCGCAATCAGCACGATTTCCGGCATTCCTCTCATGGTATGTATGGTGGGCCTCGGTGTTTTTGCGATCATCATTACACTGGGAGGGATGAAAGTGATCGGTTACACGGATGTGATCCAGGTGTTCTTCCTCACCCTCGGGGGACTAGCAACGACCTATCTTGCATTGGAACTGGTGTCTGAACACTACAATACCTCTGGCATCGTAAATGGATTCTCAATAATGATGGATCGGGCCGGAGATCACTTCACCATGGTATTCGATCAGGAGAATCCGAACTATCTGGATCTCCCCGGTCTCACAATCCTCCTCGGAGGAATGTGGATCGTGAACCTGAATTACTGGGGCTGCAATCAATACATTACACAGCGGGCGCTGGGTGCTGATCTGCCCACGGCGCGAAACGGAATACTTTTCGCTGCGTTCCTCAAGTTGCTCATGCCTGTGATCGTTGTTCTACCCGGTATTGCAGCGTACGTCTTGTACCAGGAAGGACTCTTTCAGACGGAAATGCTCGACGCGTCGCAAACGATCAACCCTGACAGGGCGTATCCGGTTTTGCTGAACCTGCTACCGGTCGGGCTGAAAGGATTGGCTTTTGCAGCGCTTACAGCTGCAATTGTCGCATCGCTGGCTGGAAAGGCAAACAGTATTTCAACGATCTACACGCTGGATATCTATCAGAAATTCATCAACAAGAACGCGACCGAGAAGACCCTTGTTATTGTAGGAAGGATATGTATTGTCATCTCGATGGTCGCGGCAGGTCTGATTGCCCCGTTTATGGGTATCGATAAGAAAGGAGGGTTCCAGTATATCCAGGAGTACACGGGATTTGTCTCCCCTGGCATCTTCGCCATCTTCGTTCTCGGATTCTTCTGGAAGCGCACAACAGCGCGGGCAGCACTTGTCGCGGCACTGATCACGTTTCCGCTTTCCCTCTTGTTCAAGTTCTTGCCCGACTTCGTCGACGTATCCGTATTAGCGCAGTTTGGTTTCGCCGCGCTCAATCCCGAGTCAGCAATTTTCGAGATACCGTTTATCGACCGTATGGGATTTGTATTCCTGATCTGCGTTGTCGTAATGGTGGTCATCAGTTTGCTGGATCCCAAGAGTCGAAACAATCCCCGGGGACTGGAGATCGATTCTACGATGTTCAAGACCCATCCGGCGTTTACGATCGGCGCGATTGTAGTGTGCGTGATCCTTGCGATCTTGTATACGGTGTTCTGGTAGTCTTACTTTAACACCGACCCGTAGTGGTGTGCCAGTTCGTCGATGAGATCGTCTACGGTTTCGCGAAGTTCGGCCGGGCTTTCGATCTCGGCTGCGTTGCCGAATGTGATTAACCACTTGCAGAACATACGCGTGTTCGTCGCAAGAAATGTCATCCTGCAGCGCTCGCCAGTACGCTCTTCTGAAACGAATCCGTAGTAATAGCGTGCGTGTGTTGCCCATTTAGCGGCCTCGTGTTCGAATGAAATCACGATCTCCGTCATGTCATCATGTGTCATGGTCAGGCCCCGGAGATACTCTTGTAGCGTATAGTGACCGCGTTGATCGAATTGCTCTTCCGTGACAGTCAGTTTCAGGATCTTGTCGGTTCTGAAATCGCGATACGCCTGGCGGATACGACACCAACTTATCAGGTGCCACTTCCCGGAGTAGTAGACGATGCCAATAGGTTCAACCTGTCGGGTAGTGTGTTCTTGTTTGCCCGACAGATAGTGCAGCAGGAGGACGTTTCTGTGGGAGATGGCCTTCTGAATGTCAGCCATGTATTGATTCGGAAATTCCATTCGCGTGTCGGGTGAGCGGAACACCGCCACGGATGACTGCAGGTTCTCGAGGTGATCTTTCTCCGAGGCGTTCATTACCGCTTTGACTTTCAGCAGTGCTGAATCGTAAGCTTTGCGTATCGAATCGTCAGTCATTTTTTCGACGAGTTTTCCAGCGGTTAACATAGCGCTGGCCTCTTCCTGATTGAACATGACGGGTGGAAGGTGATACCCGTCAACGATAAAGTAGCCTTTCCCGGCTTCCGAGCCGATGGGAACGCCAGCTTCCATCAGGGCTTTCACATCCCGGTACACAGTTCGCAGGCTGATTTCGAATCGATCGGAAATTTCTTCTGCCTTGACTATGCGTTTGGTCTGTAGCTGGATGAGAATCGCTGTGAGCCGGTCAATTCTGTTCATGGAGTGAATATAGCGCCCGGGGCCATAACAGACCAGGGAAATCGGTCGTGCTGTCGGAACGCGACAGTCGTTGTCACGGCTTGCTATCAGACCAGGTCGACGAGCAAGCCCGGGAATACGCCGAGAATGAGGCTCAATAGTACACAGAGGGCCAGGACCAGTTTGTGGCGTCCCGACACTTTGATGGTGACGCTTTCTTCGGTGGATTTCAGGTACATCGCAATGATGATCCGGAAATAATAGTAGATGCCGATCAGCGACGTGAAGACGGCAAGCAGTACAAGTCCGACGTAGCCGCTCTCGAAGGCGACCGTAAATAGATAGTATTTCCCGAAGAATCCAGCGAATGGAGGAATTCCGGCCAGCGACAGCATGCCGATCGCCATGCAGAATGCGAGATAGGGATTGCGTTTGGCCAGGCCGTTAAAGCTATCGACTACTGCGTTTTCGTCTTCCGATTCGACATTGAGCAGAACGGTGAACGCAGCAAGGGTCGCCAGTGCATAGGCTGCAACGTAATAGAGGATTGAGCTCGCCGAGATCGTATTCAACGCCACCAATGAGATCAGCAAATAGCCGGCGTGCGCCACGCTTGAATAAGCGAGCATTCGTTTTACACTATGCTGATATACAGCTGTGATGTTGCTCACCAACAGTGTGAGAACCGTGATCACCTGGATCACATCCACCCATTCGGCGTAGACGCCGCTGAAACTCGTCGCGAAAAGCCTGAAGAATGCTGCGAATGCTGCGATCTTGACAATTGTCGACATAAATGCCGTCACTGAGGTTGGTGCACCCTCGTACACGTCCGGAGCCCAGAAATGAAACGGTACTGCCGAGATCTTGAAGGCGAGACCTACGATCATCATGAGGATCCCGGTGTAGAGCCACGACGCGCCGTCACCGGTGCCGTCGGCAATCCGGGAAGCGATGATCTCCAGATCGAACGATACCGTAACACCATATATGAGCGCAATTCCAAAGAGGAGGAATCCCGTGGCAAACGACCCCATCAGAAAATATTTGAGTGCCGCCTCGTTTGAGAATATACTCTTGAAGTTGCTGCCTGCCAGCACATAGAGACAGATCGACATTACCTCGATTCCCATGAATAACATGGCGAGATTCGAGTAAGAAACCATGAAGACAGCTCCCACGAGCGCAAAAAGGATCAAGGCGAAATGGTCTGCAACGTTTTCGTGATTTTCGAAAAAGCGCTTTGACATCAGGAACCACATCGCTGTGGTCAGGGACAGGACGATCGTGAATGCGACGGCGTAGTTGTCGAATGTCAGCATCTTGCTGTAAAATTCGGCATCGTGGTTCCAGTCAAATACCACAACAATGGCGGAAGCGATCAGTCCGAACATGACGACGGGAAATACGAATCTCCTTCCGTTTAGAACCTCCGCCAGCAGCGAAAATATTCCGAGTCCTGATAAGATGTATATAGCGTTCATGCCTGGTTATTTCATAGCCCTGATGTGAGCCTTGCTATTCCTATTTACCTATTCCTGTATGGTACTCTGACATTATCTTCAGAAGATCGTTCACCGCTCCCTCAGAAATGTGTAGCAGGGGAGTGGGAAACACGCCAATCAGGATCACAGCGACCACGATTGGATACAGAACCCATTTCTCCTGACTGTCGAGGTCGGTGAATATCTTCGTCACTGTGTTGGTTTCGCCAAGCATGGTTGCCTGGAAATTCCGAAGCATATACACGGCACTGAAGATCATGGTTGTTCCTGCAAAGGCCCCGCTGTAGACATTGTATTGAAAGACTGCATTGATCAGGAGGAACTCACCGACAAACCCGCTGGTCAGCGGCAATGCGATGCTGCTCAAAAAGATCACAATGACCGTGCTGGTAAACACCGGCGCATTATTCCTGATGCCGCCGAGACTTGCAATCTCCTGCGTAGATGTGCGGGCGATAATGATGTCGATGGCGTAAAACAACCCGACGATGACAATGCCGTGGCTGACCATTTGGATCATCGCCCCTTGCACGCCGATTTGATCGAGGGTGAATATTCCCGCGGCGATTAGTCCGACGTGGGCGATTGAGGAATAGGCGACCAGCCTTTTGAGGTCTTTCTGAATGATGGCAAGCAGCGAAGCGTAGACGATCCCGATAACGGCGAGCGTCAGGGCTGTGCTGTCCCACCTTTCGACGCCAGCGGGAACCATCGGTAGCAGCCATCGGATCACTCCGTAAATACCCATCTTTAGCATGATCCCCGAAAGGAGCATGGTCCCGGGAGTAGGAGCAGTGTGATAGGTGTCAGGCTGCCAGGTGTGAAATGGAAATACGGGCATCTTGATCGCAAAGGCGACAAACAGTGCCCAGAAGATCCAGCCTTGTTCTTCCACCGGAAGATTCTGCCCTGCGGCGTATAGAGCGTAGATATCGAACGAATGGTTGCCGGGCGTCTGGAAATACAGGTAGATCAGTCCGACCAGCATGATAAGGCTTCCCGCCAGGGTGTAAATAAAGAACTTAAGGGTTACAGGCCCGCGGTTGACGCCGCCCCAGCGCAAACAGATAAAGTAGATTGGAATCAACGCCATTTCCCAGAAGACGTAGAATAAGAAACCATCCAATGCGCAGAAGACCCCGACGAGAGATGCCTGCATGAACAGCACGAGCCCATAAAAAGAGCCCGCATTTTCATATGTATGCTTGAACGACGACAGGATGATCAGCGGTGTGAGGAATGTCGTAAGCAAGACGAGCAAGAGGCTGATGCCATCCACACCTGCATAGAAGTTGATGCCGAGAGATTCGATCCATGTGTATTTAACGACAAATTGTGTTCCTCCATTGGGGTTGAACAATATCACCATCACCAGTGAAATCGAAAACTCTATGATAGCCGCGGTGAGCGCCCATTTCTTTGCTTCGCCGGGTTTGATCCCGAAGAACACGAGACTTGCCAGCAGGGGCCAGAATATCAGTAATAGTGTTAGCATTTCGAAAGTTCAGATAACGACTTCAACATCTTATGCAAAGTTCTTTACCAGCATGATGAGAATAATACTGATCACCATGGCGAAAATGTAAAATCCGGTGTTTCCTGTCTGAAAGTATCGCAGTGTTTTACCTCCCCATGTCACCGCTCTTCCCGTGTTGTTCACGAGTCGGTCGATGAGCAGCCTTTCAACGACGGCATCCAACGCCCTGGCGAGGAAGATCATCGGCTGAAGGATGATCTTTGCATACAATTCATCCACATAATATTTGTTGTAGAGAATCTTGTGAAACCCACCGACCGCTGTGCCTTCTGGTGCCGGTACCTGGTTCTTCCGCACATAGGCTGCATAAGCGAAGTATATGACGACTAACGTCAGGGCCACTACCAGGCCGATCAGGATATACTCAGTTGTGTGCGACAGATGATGTGATGTTGTCAACTCGGCGGAGGAAGCGAAAACGGGAGCGAGGAACGCCTGTAGTGCATGGCTTCCTCCAAGTGCTTCGGGAATTCCCATGAAGCCACCGATGACGGAAAGCACTGCCAACACTATCAACGGTATCGTCATGGATGAAGGTGATTCGTGAATATGTTGCTTCACTTCCTCGGATGCGCGATTCGTTCCTGAGAAGGTCAGGAAGAAGAGACGGAACATATAGAAGGCGGTGAGCAATGAGGCCAGCAGTGCGAGAGCCCATACGATCGGGTTGTCTCCGAAGGCATTTGCTAGTATTTCGTCTTTTGAGAAGAAACCGGCGAAAGGTGGTATTCCCGAGATTGCCAGTGTTCCTGCGAGGAACGTGATGAATGTAATGGATAGATATTTTTTCAAGCCCCCCATGTTACGGATATCCTGCTCGCCCCCCATGCCATGGATGACGCTGCCGGCGCCGAGGAACAACAGCGCTTTGAAGAAGGCGTGCGTGGTCATGTGGAACACGCCGCTCGTATAGGCGCCAAGGCCGAGGGCCACAAACATCAGCCCCAGTTGGCTAACCGTCGAATAGGCGAGGACTTTCTTGATATCGTTTTGCACAATGGCAATCGTCGCCGCCAGCAACGCTGTAGCCAGTCCGATCACGACGATCAAATCGAGTGTCGCTGGGGCAAGCGTATAGAGGATGTTGTTTCGGGCGACAAGATAGATACCTGCCGTCACCATAGTAGCCGCGTGGATAAGCGCTGAAACCGGTGTTGGACCCGCCATCGCGTCGGGCAACCAGGTATAGAGAGGAATCTGCGCACTTTTACCCACAGCTCCAACGAACAACAGGATGGTGATGGCAGTGATTATTCCAGAGCCTGCTGTCAACGTGCCGGCTTGTGCGAACACCTCCGGATACGAGAGTGTTCCGAAGTGCATGAAGATCATGATGACGCCGAGAATGAGGCCAAGGTCACCGATGCGGTTCATAACGAATGCCTTTCGGGCAGCGTTGTTGTATTCGGTGTTCTTGAACCAGAAACCGATCAGCAAGTAAGAGCAAAGTCCCACACCTTCCCAGCCGACAAACATCAGCAGGTAGTTGTCTCCCATGACCAGCAGGAGCATGAAGAAGATGAAGAGGTTCAGGTACGCGAAGAATCGGTTGTATCCTCCGTCGCCGTGCATGTACCCCGTTGAGTAAACGTGAATCAGAAATCCTACTCCTGTGATGATCAGCATCATCAGTATACTGAGTGGGTCGATCAGGAACGAAAAAGATACGGAGAAGTTCCCGGCAGCGATCCATTCAAAAGCTGTGTATGAGATGGCGGACTGGTCTCCTCCGAGTTGGAAGAAAAGTACGACCGAAAGGATAAAAGAAAATAATACCGATGAACATGCGATCAACGCTGCGAGCCAGGCCCGCAGGTGCTTATACAGCAGCGCAATAAGTAAGAACCCGGCGAGGGGAGCGAGTGGAATCAGGGCAACGATCGGGTCCATCACCATTTAAGTTTGTTCAGTACGTGGATGTCGGTGGTGCGCGTATTTTGATAGATGACAATCAGAATCGCGAGGCCCACGCCTACTTCGGCTGCAGCGACTGCCATAATGAAGAACACGAAGATCTGGCCGCCGCTGTCGCCGTGGTGTGCCGCTAACGCGACCATCAGCAGGTTAACAGCGTTCAGCATGAGTTCGATGCACATAAAGATGATAATGGCATTCCGGCGATACAATACCCCCAGAACACCGATCACAAAAAGTGCGGCGCTTAGCCAGAGATAGTAGTTCAAGGGTATACCCTGGATGGCCTGGCTTACCGAATCATTCATTGGTTAACTGGTTTACTTTGTTCGCTGGGTTGCCCTGGGGCTTAGGTCCCCGGTTTGAACTGCGAATTCCACTCAACTGTGTTCTGCCGAGCATCACGGCGCCCACGGTTGCGGCGAGTAACAAAACTGAAACGACTTCAAACGGGAGCAAGAACTCATTTAGCAGTAACCTGCCCAGGGTTTTTACCAGCCCGATGTCCGGATTGTTTCCCGCCGACACAAATTCACCTTCCGCACCCCGGAGGGCAGCAATAATTACCAACATCAGTAGTCCGCCGGAAATGATCGCTGCAAGCCTGTAGTAGGCATTCTTCGGTGGTTGCGCTTCCTCGTTGAGGTTTAGCAACATGATCACGTACAGAAAGAGGACCAGGATCGCCCCGGCGTAAACGATAATATGGACAGCAAACAGGAATTCAGCGCTCAGCAAGAGGTAGTGCGCTCCGACACAGAAGAAAGTGATCACCAGGTACAGGACACTGTGGACGGGATTCTTCGAAAATACCACCATCAGCGCACTGAGCACAGCGAGGAACGAAAGGAAGTAGAACAAGTAAAGAGTCACCGTTATTGGCTCATT
Organism: uncultured Roseivirgaceae bacterium; assembly: GCA_964438975.1. GTDB lineage: Bacteria > Bacteroidota > Bacteroidia > Cytophagales > Cyclobacteriaceae > Chryseosolibacter. The sequence goes on from CAYTMU010000020.1 coordinate 25,209, forward strand.
TTGAGTGCAAACCTATATTATTTAAAAAACTTCCCGAAGGTTTTCTTCGGGAAGTTGAAACAGCTTATCGGTTATGGGCGTACCTCGGATTTTTCTTGAATTCCAGTACCGCAGGCGTCTGGCGTTTTGTCACGTCAATACGCTCGTCGACTGATTCTACAAGTTTATCCTTACCGTATATGAAGTCTTCCCGTTCGAATTCCGTGGGAACAAGCCTCTCCGTGAGAAAGATCGCTTCCTTGGGACAGGCTTCTTCACAAAGACCACAAAATATACAGCGGAGCATATTGATCTCATAACGCGAGGCATAACGCTCCTCCCGATAGAGATCCTCCTCGCCTTTCGTGCGTTCAGATGCCGTCATAGTAATCGCTTCCGCCGGGCACGACACGGCGCAAAGTCCGCAGGCAGTACACCGCTCGCGACCCTGATCGTCGCGTTTGAGCACATGTTGCCCGCGCCACACATCGCTGAACTCGCGTTTTGTTTCAGGATACTTCACCGTGGTCTTTCTCCTGAACAGATGTCGCAATGTGATCATTATCCCTCCGAGGATTGCCGGCAGGTATATTCTCTCGGAAAATGTCATCTCCTTATTGACAACTACTTTCGATCTTCCACTTAACGATTCCATAGTCCTTTCATTAGTCATTTAAGATCATCACAACCGCTGTCACCAGCATATTGAGGACGGCCAGCGGAATGAGTATTTTCCATCCGAGGTTCATCAACTGGTCATATCGGAACCGCGGCAACGTCCACCGTACCCACATGAAGAAGAAGATGAACAAAAATATCTTGGTAAACAAGGCGATTGTGCCGAGTACGACGATTGCGTTCTGGCTCAACCCGAGGTCGTTCATGAACGGAAAATTGTAGCCACCGAAATAGAGCGTGGCCATCACGGCGGATGATATGAACATGTTGATGTACTCCGCGAACAGATAGAACCCGAGTTTCATACTACTGTACTCCGTGTGATATCCGCCCACGAGTTCGGTCTCCGTTTCCGGGAGATCGAACGGCATGCGATTACATTCGGCAAACGCGCAGATAAGGAATATGAGGAACCCGACCGGTTGGTAGACGATATGCCACATATTCCACTCGCTGCCGACACCACCTCCCTGCATCACAGTAATCTCCTTCAGGCTCAGGGTACCTGTGATCATGATCAGTGCGATTATCGAAAGGCCCATCGCTAACTCATAGCTGATCATTTGGGCAGATGCACGCACGGCGCCGAGCAGTGAGAATTTATTGTTCGAGGCCCAGCCGCCGATCATGATGCCATAGACACCGACTGATACGACCGCGAATACGTAGAGCACACCGATATTGAGGTCGGCGATCTGGAGACTGAATTCAACGCCATTGATAACAAGGTCTCCGCCCCACGGAATGACTACGCCGGCCATCAACGCCGTCATCATGGCGATACAGGGGCCCGCAATAAAGAGAAATTTGTTCGCGACGTTCGGGATGATCTCTTCTTTCATGAAGAACTTGATACCGTCGGCGAGCGGCTGAAGAATACCGAACGGTCCCGCACGGTCGGGGCCGACGCGATCCTGGATAAACGCAGCCACCTTTCGCTCGAAATACGTGGAATACATCGCTATCAGGAGCGTGATCCCAAAGATACAGGCGACCAGAACGAACTTATAGGTCAGAAAATCGCTCATGAAGGTACGTTGTTGGATTCATCTAGTCGTTTACCCTGCTGAAACTTGAGCTGACGTTCGACGTCGGCTTTCAGTTTCGGCAGATCGATGCGCTCATAGTGGTTTTGAGCTATCACGGAACTGCGTTCGATATTTCTCGGACCTTCGACCACCCAGTCCTGAAGGTCCTTGTGATCGTACCGGCACTCATTGCAGATAAATTCCTTTACCTCGCCAAACTCGTCCTTTCGGGCGGTTACGCGGAGAACCTCGTCGCCTTTTGCCCACAGGACCACCTTGCCACTGCACTTCGGACAGTCGCGGTGAGCGTCAAGCGGTTTTGTGAACCAAACGCGGCTTTTGAAACGGAAAGTCTTGTCCGTTAGCGCACCGACCGGACACACATCGATCATATTCCCGGAGAAGTCGTTGTCGACAGCCTTTTCAATATAGGTGCTGATCTCCGCGCGATCTCCGCGATTGAGAACGCCGTGAACACGGTTGTTGGTGATCTGATCGGCGACATACACACAGCGGTAGCACAGAATACAGCGCGTCATGTGTAGTTTGATCTTGTCGCCCATTTCATGGAGTTCGAACGTGCGGCGTTCTTCTTCGTAGCGCGTATTGACCATTCCATGGGCATACGAGAAGTTCTGAAGGTCGCACTCTCCCGCCTGGTCGCATATCGGGCAATCGAGGGGGTGGTTCAGCAACAGGAATTCCACGACACCCTTGCGCGCCTCAAGGACAGCTTCGTTTGTGATGTTCTCCACGATCATGCCGTCCTGGGCACTGGTAATACATGAGGGAACGAGCTTGGGCATAGGTCGCGGGTCTTTCGCTGACCCCGCAGCAACCTTCACAAGGCAGGCCCTGCATTTCCCGCCACTGTTCTTCAATGTGGAATAATAGCACATCGCCGGAGGAACGATCTCTCCCCCGATCTGCCGGGCAGCCTGAAGGATTGTCGTTCCTTCGGGAACTTCGGTTTCTATGCCGTCTATTGTTACTTTTATCATAGTCGCTAGTCAGTGGTGAGTCGTGAGTGGTGAGTGAGCGCCACTCACTAACTCACCAACATCGGTTCTTTTTCAAAGTGATTCCTATCCCTCACTTTTTCCGGGTACTTCACATGATATTCAAATTCCTCGCGGAAGTGGCGTATCGCGCTGGCTACAGGCCATGCGGCGGCGTCACCGAGCGGGCATATCGTGTTTCCTTCAATGTTTCCCGCAACACTGACGAGAAGGTCGATGTCGTGCATCTGGCCATGCCCGTGCTCAATTCGATGTAGGACCTTCTCCATCCACCCTGTTCCTTCGCGGCACGGACTGCACTGCCCGCACGATTCGTGGTGATAGAATCGCGCGAAAGACCACAGGTTCCGGACAATGCACGTCGTTTCGTCCATGACGATAAATCCACCGGATCCGAGCATCGTGCCCGTCTGGAATCCGCCATCGGCAAGGGATTCATAACTCATCAGCCTGGGCTCACCGTTTGCCGTTTTCAGGATCAGGTTTGCCGGCAGGATTGGTACGGACGAACCGCCCGCTACGACTGCCTTGAGTTCCCGTCCTTTCCAGATACCTCCGCAGTACTTATCCGAATAGATGAATTCTTCGACCGGGAGTCCGAGTTCGATCTCATATACGCCGGGCTTGTTGATATGGCCTGATGCCGAGATCAGTTTTGTGCCAGTGCTCTTTCCGATACCGATACGAGCGTAATCATCACCGCCCATATTGAGGATATGAGGTACGGTCGCAATAGACTCGACGTTGTTGACGACAGTCGGACAACCGTAGAGACCGACGACGGCTGGGAATGGTGGCTTGTTTCGCGGATTGCCGCGTTTCCCTTCCAGCGATTCGATCTGGGCTGTCTCTTCTCCGCAGATATAAGCACCTGCACCGGGATGAACATACAGCTCAAGTGAATAGCCTGTTCCGAGAATATTTTCTCCCAGGAACCCCGCTGCTTTTGCTTCTTCGATCGCGTGTTCCAGGATCGGGAAGATCCATCGGAATTCGCCGCGCATATAGATATAAGACGTCTTGGCGCCCAGGGCATAACTGGAGACGATCATTCCTTCAATGAGGGAGTGTGGAATGAACTCCATCAGATAGCGGTCTTTGAACGTCCCCGGCTCACTCTCGTCCGCGTTGCATATCAGATAGCGCGGCTTGTCGGACTTCCTGTCGAGAAAGCTCCATTTCATCCCGGTCGGGAATCCCGCACCACCTCTTCCGCGCAATCCTGACTTCTTCACTTCGTCCGTTACTTCCTCCGGAGTCATTGACTTCAGCGCTTTTTCCACAGAAGCATATCCTCCCTGACGTCGATAAACGTCGAAAGACCTGATCCCAGGAACATCGATATCTTTCAGCAATAACTTTCTTCCCATATCACTTGTTTTGATGCGCGTTTTGTAAATTCTCGAGAATGCCGTCAAGCTTTTCAGGCGTAAGGTCTTCCATGTAATGATCGCCTACCTGCATCATTGGCGCAGTACCACAGGACGCAAGGCATTCGACCGTCCTCAGGGTAAACATTCCGTCGGGAGTTGTCTCGCCGTCTTTGATGCCGAGTTTGTTTTCGAGATATTCTACGATGTCATCAGCGCCGCGAATCATGCACGGGCCAGTGCGACACACTTCCAACACGCATTTTCCGACCGGCCGGAGATTGTACATCGTGTAGAAAGAGGCGACTTCGTATACTTCGATCGGGTTCAGACTCAGGATTTCCGCAACGTAGTCCATCGTGTCAGGACTCAGCCAGCCTCCGAATTCCGCCTGCGCAACATGGAGGACGGGAAGCAATGCCGATTTTTGCTTGCTTTCAGGATAACGCTTGATTATTTTTTGTACCAATGCCATTGCTGCATCGGAGAACTGGGGTTTTGTATTGCTCATTCAACGTTTGAGGTTCAAAGTTCAAGGTTTAAGCATCTAATTCACCTGCAATGACGTTCATGCTACTCATGGTCAGGATTGCATCTGAAATATTTGATCCCTTTATCATTTCGGGATATGCCTGGTAATATATAAAACACGGTCTTCTGAAATGCAGGCGGAACGGTGTACGTCCTCCATCGCTGATCAGGTAGAACCCGAGTTCTCCATTTCCTCCCTCTACACAGTGGTATACTTCGCCTTTCGGCACGTCGGTCTCACCCATCACGATCTTGAAGTGGTAGATGAGTGCTTCCATGTTATTGTAAACATCCTCTTTCGGAGGCAGGTAGAAATCCGGTACGTTCGGCGAGAAGAAAGGACCATCGGGCATCTTTTCGATCGCCTGACGAATGATGCTCAGACTTTGCCACATCTCTTCCTGCCTGACCATAAAGCGGTCATAGGTGTCGCCATTCAGCCCGACTGGAACAATAAAATCGAAATCTTCGTAGCTGCAATACGGGTTCATTACCCGTACGTCGTAATCTACGCCCGTAGCGCGGAGGTTGGGTCCTGCGAAGCTGTAGTTCAATGCCCGTTCAGCCGAGATGGCACCAACTCCGATGGTACGGTCCATGAATATCCTGTTTCGCTTAACCAGGTTTTCAAATTCTTTCAGCGCTTCGGGATATTCCTTGAGGAAGCGGTCCAGCTTCGCCCATGCTTTGTCATTGAAATCGCGTTCGAAACCGCCGATACGGCCGATGTTCGTTGTCAGGCGTGCTCCGCAGACCTCTTCGTATATCTCGTAGATCAACTCGCGGAACTGGAACAGGTAGACGAACCCAGTGAGCGCGCCGGTATCTACGCCGATGACGGTATTGCAGATCAGGTGATCGGAGATACGTGCGAGTTCCATGATGATGACGCGTAAGTAGTCTACGCGCTTGGGGATCTCAGCGCCGATCAGTTTCTCCACTGTCATGTGCCAGCCGATGTTGTTGATCGGTGCGGAACAGTAGTTCATACGATCGGTCAGTGGTGTTACCTGATAGAACGGTCTTCGTTCGGCAAGTTTCTCGAAAGCCCGGTGAATGTATCCGATAGTCGGCTCGGAATGGATGATGACCTCGCCATCGACGGTCAATACGTTCTGGAAGATACCGTGAGTTGCCGGGTGCGTCGGCCCCAGGTTCAGCGTAGTATAATGCTTCTCTTCTACGCCGGTTGAGGTCTTGATGATACGTTCGTCAGCCATGGTTATCGTCCAAACATTATATCGTTCTTATCCTCACGCGTCTGATCCTCGAGCGGATACTCTTTGCGCAAGGGAAATATGATCATGTCTTCCACGTTCAGAATTCTTCTGAGATCCGGATGACCTGTGAACCGGACACCGAAGAAATCATATGTCTCCCGTTCCAGCCAATTAGCAGCCGCGAAGATGCCTGTTAGTGTAGGTGTTACCGGGTTCTCTTCCGGAAGAAATATCCTGATCCGGACTCGCCAATCGTTAATCAGGCTGTGGAGTTGGTACATCACCGCGATTTGCTTGTTGTCGGGGTAATGGATACCGCACAGCGTTGTCAGGTATCGGAACTTGCCGACCGGGTGATCGTACAGGTACTGGATCAGTTCGATGATGTTTTCCTTCTTGAAGTTGATCGTCAGGAAATCGTACGGCGTTTCTATGGAAAGAATATCGCTTTCAAATTTTTCGCTGATGATACCGACGATCTGATCCTGAATTTCTTTGTCCATACGATCCTATTCGATGCCATACTTATTCAGCATCGCCTTGTATTCGGGTGAATTTCTTCGTCTAAGCGACTCATTTTCCACCAGATGCTGAATTCTCATAATTCCGTTGATGATCTGCTCGGGGCGCGGAGGGCAACCAGGCACGTACACATCTACCGGTATAATTCGGTCAATACCCTGCAAAACACTGTACGTATCGAATATCCCACCACTACACGCACACGCGCCGACACTGAGAACCCAGCGCGGCTCAGCCATCTGTTCGTACACCTGACGCAGAACCGGACCCATTTTCTTGGCAATCGTTCCCATCACCATGAGCAAGTCCGCTTGTCTCGGCGAAAAGCTCAGTCGTTCGGAGCCGAAGCGAGCGAGATCGTAATGGGCGCCCATGGTCGCCATGAACTCAATACCGCAGCACGAGGTGGCAAAGGGCAGCGGCCAGATCGAATTTTTGCGGGCCATGCCTACAACTTTTTCAAGGCTTGTAGCGAAGAAACCGGCACCTTCATAGCCACTCGGCTTTTCAACCAGTTTTATATCGGATGTTTTCAAGTCAGTCTCCATCTTCTTTTCGTTAGTCCTTCCAATCCAGCGCCTTTTTTCGGATGCTGTAAACAAATCCCACAAGTATCAGAGAGAGGAACACCAGCATGCGAATGAAGCCGGCAATACCGAATTCCTTGAAATTTACCGCCCAGGGGTACATGAAGATCACTTCGACGTCGAACAGAACGAACATGATGGCCACCAGGAAGTAGCGCACCGGAAAAGGCACGCGTGCATTGCCTTGCGGCTCAATTCCGCACTCAAACGATTCCAGTTTGACCTTGGTTTTGCGTTTAGGACCCAGCAGGTGGGTGGCGACCATCGTCAGCGCGACAAACCCTGCGGCTAGCAGGAACATCATAGCAATTGGTACGTAATTCATCAACGTGTATTCTGTCATACGAACCGGGTTTAGAGGCGGCCAAAATTAATTCATATTCTCGGTAGATTATATTATTAATGGCAATATTCTCACATTTATGCCAAAACGCGCCGATCTTCGAAATGCTGAAATAACCAGCCGTCGGAACCGCTCGGGTGCTGGTGAGCCGCAGCAGATACTACGGCGTCTCGTTCTGATCATCCCTCGCAAAGATTTTCGATCGACGTGTTGCCAGCGTGATTGAAATTCCCTGCTTTCATATACTTTTGTCAAAATTGCAACAGTGTCCTTGAGTCAAAAAGTTCAGGCCGTCGAAGATGCGTTCGCGCTGCTGAACCAGGAAATGTCCGACTTCCGTGAACGGTCCGGACTTCATTGCCTTCTGGGCTGCGGTCGCTGCTGCGACAAACCCGATATTGAGGCGACTATCCTTGAATTTCTCCCCTTCGCTTACCATGTTTTTCTTCATAATGAAGGCGAATTGTGGCTGGAGAGACTACAACAGCACTCGGGGTCGCTTTGTATTCTGTTCGAACCGAACAATCTGCGCGGCTCCGGTTCATGTTCTCAATATCCGCACAGAGGATTGATCTGCCGGTTGTTCGGTTTTTCAGCGCGGAGGAACAAATACGGCGCTCGCGAATTTGTCGGCTGCAAGCCGATCAAGTCGGAGATGACGGAATTGTACAACTCCACCGTTACCAGCATCGCCGCCGGCGCCGATGTTCCGATGATGAGCCATCACTACATGCGGCTGCATGCTATCGATCCCGAACTTACGAGGCAGTATTATCCGATTAACGACGCCATCCGACGTGCAATCGAGATCGTTTTGCAGTACCACGCATACAGTGGGTACTTTGACGATTTTCCCGAACCCGGAGCTGCGTAACGGGAATACTCGCGAAAATGGGGGTAATTCGCGGTGTGAAGTCGATTTAGGAGCTTGATTTCTTCGGCGATGGCAACGGAAGAACTAAATTTGCATCTTGGATAGACACAAATGAAAAAAGCGTGGTTTCAGTGGCTTATGGCTGCGATTTTCGTCGCAGCGTTTTCTCCAGCGTGGGCTCAGGCCACAACGGATGGTGTCAAGTGGATGACTTTTGAGGAAGCTGTTGAACGTTCCCGCACTGAAAAAAGAAAGATATTCATCGATGTTTACACCGATTGGTGTGGATGGTGTAAGGTTATGGACAAGAAAACTTTCAGCGAGCCTGCTGTGGCCAAAGTGTTGAATGAAAAATACTATCCCGTCAAGTTCAACGCGGAGCAGCGGGAGGATGTGGTGTATGATGGCACGACCTTCCGGTTCATCGAACAGGGTGGGCGCGGGGCACACCAGTTGGCGGCAGCTTTATTACAGAATCAGTTGAGCTATCCAACGGTCGTCTTCCTCAACGAGGATTTCTCAATTGTACATATTCTGAAAGGATTCCGCCAAGCCCCTGAGTTCCATAAGATTGCTGAATTCATCGGCGGCGATCATTACAAGACTACCAGCATGGACAATTGGGAAGGCCAGTATCAGTCTCCGTTCTGAGAACCCTACCAACAAAAAAGCCACGTTCACGTGGCTCCGAAAAAACGTCGACTGTAGAAAATTTATTGATCGTCCTTTCCCTCGCGCTTGGTCTTGAGGAAATCGAGGTAGCCTAACGCAGCGCCAAATCCTATCAGGACCGCGATAATCGTGACAAATGTATTGGCTCCATCTCCTGCGTACTGTTCAAACATATTCCATTGATTTCCCTACAAACTTATAGTTTAAAGTTCAAAGTTCAAAGTTGTTTATAATTCAAGGTTGAAAGTTCAAGGTTTAAACCAGCTTCTTCCTTCTATCAAGGAATACTACGTTGATGACTCCTATAATGATGATGACTCCGAGGACGCCAGAGATGATGAAAAGGCGAGCGTTGCGCAATTCCAGGGTCTTGATCTCGTCTTCCTTCCGCAGAATCTCGAGTTCGCGCTCCTTTTCCTGAAAGTTGAGGACCATCTCCATTTGAGCGATGTTGCGACTGCTTTCATCGCTGTAAATGCGTTCCCGCGTCGCATCGTAATTCAGTTGCAGCTGATATGCTTCTTTCCATCGGTTCTGCGCTGCGTAGTTTTCGGCGCTGGCTTTGTAGATCGCAGGCAGTGAAGTGGAGGCCTGGAGTTCCTCACTTAATCGCAGAGCCTCGCTCAGGAATTGTCCGGCTTCTGTCAGCCGGCCTCCCTTTGAATACGTGATCCCCATGTTAGTCAACGTGTTGAGTATACCTAACCTGTTGTTGAGTTCACGCTCCAACCCGAGCGCTCTCTTGTAGTACTCAAGTGCATTGGCATAGTCGCCTTTACGAAAGTAGATATTGCCGACGTTTGTGAGCGGATCGGGGAAAGGTGTGCCATTCCTTTCACTCAGACTGTATGACTCGGAATAATACTCGAGCGCTTTATCAAGGTCTTCGGTATCCAGGTAAAGTGTGCCCAGGTTGTTGAGTGATCCGACGAGCCGAAACGGGTCGTCCATCTCCCTGAAAAGAGTGTATGATTCTTCGAGATAACGCATCGCCTGGGGATAGTCCTTCTTGATGGAGTAGATTGTGGCGATGTTGTTTTTGGTTGTAGCGATACCTTCGTTGTTCTGAAGCGAATCGTACAATCGCAGGGATGTCAGGTAGTATTCCAACGCCTTATCCAATGCGCCTTGATTCCGGTAGGCCACGCCCAGGTTGTTGTAAGCTGCGGCCATGCCTCGTTTGTCGCTGATGTCGCCGGCCAATATCAGCGCCTCGTGCGCATACCCGACTGCCATCACCGGACTTGACCGGAGCGTTGCGCGAAAGAGTTCATTAAATGTTTTGACCCTGTCTTCCCCGCTGGCCGTTTTGAGCGCGGCGAAGAGGCTGTCGGTATCTTGAGAGAACGCAGGGTAATACAACACACTACTGACGAGGATGGAAAAGAGCAATCCTGAACGCTTCATGTATGGGTGGTGAAATAAATGGTTAGCCAAGTTACAGACTAATTTGGAGAAAGGGAAGTTGCTGCCGCTGGGTGGACAAATACGTTTACACTTGCATACGATAATTACTTCGTTGCTTACCTTTCGGATGGAGGCATGGCCGATGGAATTACTGACGTTTACCGACAAAGGGATTTTTTGCGCCCAGGCACAGGTCTACATCGACCCATGGAAGCCCGTCGATCGCGCCATTGTCAGTCACGGCCATTCCGATCATGCGTATCCCGGTCATCGGCATTACCTCTGTACACACGGCGCAATGCCCGTGATCAGGCACCGTCTCTATCTTGAAGACCCCAGCATCCAGACACTCGATTATCGCGAGCCGGTGGTGATCAACGGCGTCCGCTTTTCGTTTCACCCCGCCGGTCATATTCCCGGCTCAGCGCAAGTCCGGGTCGAGTACAAGGGGGAGGTATGGGTGTTCTCCGGAGACTATAAACTGCAGTCGGACGGAATATCGACGCCATTCGAACCTGTGTCCTGTCACGTATTCGTCACAGAGTCTACGTTCGGGCTACCGGTATATAAGTGGCAGCCACAACCCGATGTCGTCGCCTCGATTAACGACTGGTGGGAGCGAAACAGAAGTGAGGGCAAGGCATCGCTGATTGCTGGTTACACACTGGGAAAAAGCCAGCGCATCCTGCGAAACATCGATACCTCCATCGGGCCGGTCTTCGTGCACGGCGCGGTGGACGCCATCAATCAAGTTATGCGGGCGCAAGGTATTGACCTGCCGGATGCCCCGCGAGTAACCGATAACATACACAAAGAAGATCTTCGCGGTGCATTGATCATTTGCCCACCATCAGCAGTCGGGTCACCGTGGGTGCGTCGGTTCTATCCGTATTCCCTCGGAGTAGCGTCCGGGTGGATGAAGCTCCGGGGAACGCGAAGGCGGCGCGGCGCAGACCGCGGGTTCGTGCTGTCGGATCACGCTGACTGGGATGATCTCAATCGGGCAGTTCGCGCGACGGGCGCTCAGAAAGTTTACGCAACTCACGGCTACTCCGAGATCTTCGCCCACTGGCTCACGACACAAGGCATCGAAGCGCATGAAGTCAAGACGCGCTTTGAAGGAGAGCTTGCTGAAATGGCGGAGGAGACAACGGGATCATGAAGAATTTCGCCAGCCTTTTTACAGAACTCGACCAGACAACCAAGACGCTTGGCAAGATCAAGGCGCTCGTCGCTTACTTTGAAAAGGCACCGGATGCTGATAAGCTTTGGGCGATCGCACTGTTGTCGCACAGACGGCCCAAGCGCACCGTCACTGCGGCATATCTGTCCCAGTGGGCAACTGAAATATCGCAGTTACCCCCTTGGTTGTTTGAAGAATCCTATCACGTGGTTGGTGACCTCGCCGAAACTATCACACTAGTGTTGCCGGCGGAGTATGAACAGTCTGACTATTCGCTGGCGTACTGGATGGGGTTCATCCGCGACCTGGCCAACAAGGACGTCTCCGAAAAAAAGGCAATGATCACATGGGCGTGGAAACGCCTGAGTGAATCCGAGCGATTTGTTTTTAACAAACTAATTACCGGAGGGTTTCGCATTGGCGTGAGCCAGCAATTGATGGTGAAAGCACTGGCGCGCTACGCCGACGTCAAGGAAAGCACTATAGCGCATCGGCTCATGGGCAATTGGTCGCCTGAGATCAATGACTTCCGGGAATTGGTGTACACGACAGATGAGGCCGACATATCGCGACCCTATCCGTTTTATCTCGCCTACGCGCTGGACGCCGCCGTTGAAGAGCTCGGTGCTCCCACAGAGTGGCTCGCCGAGCGCAAATGGGACGGTATCCGCGGGCAAGTGATCGTCCGGCAAGGGCAACTATTCGTATGGTCGCGTGGTGAAGAACTCGTCACTGACAAGTATCCGGAATTCAGCGTGATGCCGCACTTGCTGCCCGACGGAACGGTCCTCGATGGTGAGATCATGCCATTTAAGAGCGATCGGCCGATGACGTTCAACCACCTTCAGACGCGGATCGGGAGAAAGACACTCTCCCAGAAATTGCTGAATGACGTTCCAGTCGCCTTCATCGCGTATGACGTTCTCGAATTCAAAAGGGAGGATATACGCAATTGGCCTATGCGCGAACGCCGGCAAAAACTCGAAGAACTCTGCGCGTCGGACAGTCAAGTCCTACGGTTGTCGCCGCGGGTCGACTTTAAGACGTGGGATAAGCTTGCCATTGAGCGCGACCGTTCACGCGAGCATCTCAGTGAAGGTATCATGCTTAAGCGATACGATTCCGTTTACCGTCAGGGTCGCCGTCGCGGTGACTGGTGGAAATGGAAGATCGATCCCTTCACTGTCGACGCCGTATTGATCTATGCCATGCGAGGTCACGGACGCCGCGCGAATCTGTATACTGATTACACATTCGCTGTTTGGGACCGCGATGAACTCGTGCCCTTTACGAAAGCATACAGTGGACTAACCGACGACGAAATCCGGGAGGTCGACCGCTGGGTGAAGCAGAACACCATCGAACGGTTTGGTCCCGTCCGCAGCGTCAAGCCAGAGCTCGTGTTCGAGATACATTTCGAAGGCATTCAGCGTTCGTCGCGACACAAGTCCGGCATTGCACTGCGCTTCCCGCGAATGGCGAGATGGCGGAAGGATAAGAACGTCAGTGAAGCGAATACCATAGGGGATCTGAAGGCGTTGTTAGGGGCGTGAGTGGTGAGTGGTGAGTGGTGAGTAGTGAGTAGTGAGTAGTGAGTAGTGAGTGGTGAGTGGTGAGTGGCTTCGTTATCGCGTGCTGCCACTAACCCTACTGCCTTATAGTAAACCCACGTGGAGCGTCCCGACAAAGCGGTAGCCGTCAAGTAGCACTTATTACTCACGCTCCAAACGTCCAGATCGGGCGGTCTGCGTGATTGACGATATCTTCAGCTATGCTGCCGTTGAGGAAATGCGCGAGTCCTTTGCGTCCGTGGGTTCTCATGGCTATCAGATCACCCTTGATGCTCCTGGTGAATTCGATGATTCCGTTTTCTTCGAACGGATAGTTGTAGATATTCAACGTGTAGTTTCGGAGTCCGAACTCTTTCGCAAATTGCTTGAGACGCTGCATGGTTATGTTGTCTGCAGTAAAATTTGTCGGGGTGTTCACGTACAAGACATGCAGTTTTGCCTTGAAGAAGTTCTGTAACTCTGTGACCTTTGCAGTGAGTTTTGCCTGGTTCGCAGTTTCGAGTGTATTTGGAAAGACGATGTTCTTGATGGGCTTCCTCGAGTAGTCTTTGACGACGAGTACGGGGACTGGCGAATGCCGGACTACCTTCTCGGCGTTGGAACCAATGAAGTATTCCCGTAGTCCTGTGGCGCCGTGAGTGCCCATAACAACCAGGTCGATCTTCTTTCGTTTGATTACTTCGTCGATCGCTCGTACGGTCGTGTTGAATGCCACCTGGGTATTGATCTTTACGCCGCCCGAATTGTATTTCGAGATCAGTTTATCAAACCGCGCGGTTATCGATTCGATCATATCCTTCCGAAGGCCACCCTCAAACGTGATTGCCGGCATCACGGCGGGATCATGAATGGTGGGGAGTTCAATTACGTGGAGGAGGAGGAGTGTCCCTTTCGATTTCCTCGTAAGATCGAGGGCCATTCGAAAGGCGTTGATGGCGGGTCTGGAGAAGTCGCAGGGCACAAGGATATTGTTCATGGCGATGGATTATGTTCAAACCTATTCTGGTAACATACGCTTTCTGATGAGGAAAGTCAAAGAAGTAGGTGATAATTGTCAGTATGCAGGGTGTATATTGAGATAGTCTGGTATCATTGGCATTGAATTGATACCTTTACCTACGATCAATCCAGAATTTAATCCACCGCATATGGCCAATCCATTGCTTGTTACGACAGATTTTTCGGGAAACTCCAGAAGTGCCGTCCGTTTTGCAATTGAAATGGCGGAGAAGACCAATCGAACGTTAATATTTCTTCATTGTCTTCCGTATTTGCGATTGTCGCGATGGACCGATGCCCAGTACCAGATCTATGCGAAGGAAGAGCGCAAGGACGCTGAAAAGAAACTCACACGTTTTGTGAGCAGTTTGTTTCGCAGCGCGGGAGTAAAGGACCCACAATTCGAATGCATCGTAAAGCATAGCGTTGACGTCCATAAAACGATTGTCCAACAGGCGAAGAAGGCAGGTGTGGATGCTGTATGCATGGGAGCACGCGGGACTGGAAAATTGAGAAAGATCCTGGGTACCACCTCTACAGCAGTCATCAAGTCTTCCCCTATACCTGTATTTGTTATTCCTGCGAGCTACCGCAGGAAGCCATTGAAGCACATCATTTATGCTTCGGATCTGGAACATATAGCCAGCGAGTTAAAGGAGGTCCGGAAGATCGCCAGGCCCATAAAGGCGAAGATCACCGTTCTGCACTATGACTACCTCATCGAAGTCAAGCAGGCGCGGGAGAGGCTGCAGAAGGTCGCGAAGAAATACAAGCGAAGCGATGTGAAATTCCAGTTTAAGAAATACCACATCGACAAATCGCTTGCATCCCATCTCCTGAAAGACATTCAAACGTCGAAAGCGCAACTGGTAGTTCTGTTTACGACTCGAAGACGAGGCTGGTTTGACCGACTCTTCCTTTCAAGTAAGTCGCTTGACGTCGCGGCATCTGCGAAGATGCCTTTGCTGATCATTCCCCGCGATTAACAGATCCTGGTTCCCTGCCCGGTGACTGCGCGACCGGTTTTTATATTTTTTTATATATATTCGTCTATATCAACCGAACCACCGGCCTATGAGATTCTATGCCGTTACTATCGCGCTTGTTGTGCTGATCACCGGATGCAAACAGGGTCAGCAGGACATTACCGCCAGGCAGCGTACTATCTTTGAAAAGGCCGCGCAGAACGGAACACTCGCGGCCGAAGGCTATCTTCGGAGCAACAACTATATGAACGCCTGGCTTTCGTTTGCTGATCCCGAAAGCAAACTTATTCCCCGAAACCTCGACAGAGACCAGGATATCTGGAATGCCAACGACTGTGCCGCCGATAACTATCCCTTTCTGGTGCTGACCAGTTATTTCACTGACACCAGCAAGTACTTCGGCGTGATGCGCGATATGCTCGACAGCGAAATCAGCCGCACCTCGCGTGTAGGATCTCTGCCGGATACATACAGTTTTTCGAAGAAGGATTTCTACTACGATACCGTATCGATGCCGCGAGTCGTTTTCGGCACCACGGAATACATTAAAGACGGCTTGCTTCCGATCACGGAATGGCTGGGAGAAACGCCCTGGTCGGACCGGATGTTTACAATGCTGGACGATCTCGACGCTCGTATTGATGTCGCTGGAGGATTTGGCGAGAATGGCTTCGGCAATGCACCGGATGATGAGGTAAACGGAGAACTACTTCAGGCTCTGTCGAGAGTATACTGGATGACGGGTGATCGTCGATACCTCCAATGGGCTGGAACGATCGCTGAGCATTTTCTTAACGACGCTTATCCACTGGATTCCGATTACCTGCGGCTACGAGATCATGGATGCGAGATCGTTTCGGGGCTTTGCGAGTGGTACGTCACAGTGAGCTTTGCGGACCCCGAGATCAAAGCGCGGTACAGGGAGCGCCTTGAAAGCTTGCTTGACTTTATCCTGGAAAATGGAAGAAACGAGGACGGATTGTTTTACAATGCGATCGACCCCAGAGACCGCAAAGTGGTTCAGGCTGACCTTGCGGACACCTGGGGCTACACACTCAACGGATTCTACTCGGTATGGCTAGTGGACAGTACCGATCGGTATCGCGACGCCGTTAAAACGGTTTTTAGTAACCTCTCCAAGTATCATGATTACAACTGGGAGACCTTCAGCGCTGATGGATATGCGGATGCGATCGAAGGCGCCCTGAATCTCTACAATCGCATGCCCGATGAACGGGCTGCGTCCTGGATTGACACTGAAATACAAGTTATGTGGTCGATGCAGGATTCCGCGCACCGTGAAAACGCGTTGCGTTGGAAGGACAGTGGCATCATTGAGGGTTGGCATGGCGACGGTAACTTTGCACGCACCTCGATCATGTACAACCTGTGGAAGGCACAGGGTACGCATCTTCAACCGTGGAGACCGGATGTGCAACTTGGGGCCGTGAATCAAGGTGATACGCTTTATCTTAGCATTCGATCTCAAAATACCTGGGAAGGAACGCTGTACTTTGACGAGGCGCGCCACCGAACCAGTATGAAACTTCCTGTAGACTGGCCGCGCATCAATCAGTTTCCTGAGTGGTTCACTGCTGAGAGCGGTGACCACTATGCCTTGACCGATGTCGATACCGGCGAAGTCAGGCACCTTTCGGGAGATCAGCTGGCCGATGGGGTATCTATGTCGGTCACAGCGACGCACCCCCTGCGTTGGATCGTCGTACGACAGCAGTAGACGTCAATTTCGCTGCTATATCTCGGGAAACCTGAGAGATACTTGGCAGGGACGCCACGGCATGAGTTTTTTGCCCGGGAGAGGAAACTATCCGTATGGCAAAGTATTCAAAAGCAGCGAGCAAGAGTGTCGCTAAGGCGATGCGCAAACGGAAACGAGGTCAACTGAAGAGCGGGAGTGGGAAAACAGTAAAAAGCAAGAAGCAAGCGATCGCGATAGGATTGTCGGAAGCGAGGAAAAAAGGAGCAAAAGTCCCCCGAAAACAGACCGCGAAGAAGACGTCGCGAAAGTCAACGAGAAAGAAAGCAAGTACCAGCTAAGTCCCTGCTATTCACTGACAAAGTTCGGAGAATCCGGACGGCATCAATCCCGGTGTTCGTCGGTAGCGTCTGTTTTCGTAGAAGCAGGAGTTGATCCGGCGGAACTATTCGTATCCTTCTCAACTTCCTTGATACCATCTTTGAACTCCCGCACCCCCTTACCCAGTCCTTTCATGAATTCAGGGATCTTCTTGGCACCGAAAAAGACAAGTATCACCAGCCCTATCAGCAGGAGTTCCTGCATTCCGAGACCCATAAAAAGCAGAATAGAATTCATATTTCTTTCGTTTAAAGTACGTCTTGGCGACAGTGGGACCACGTAGGAGCGCGTAGCAGCGCATTCCTGACCCCAACTGTAAACCTACAACTTTTGGTTTACTATTTTCGTCTTCAGGAAATCAATAAAGCTTTGAGGGCCCTTGATAGTGATTTCATCGATGAGGCCCAACGTGAACCGGCCAACCCCTTCGAAACTCGCAACCGGAGCGTGAAAGAGGTAGTGATCTTCTTCTTTTATCAGAAAAGGCACTGCCAGTGGAAATTCTTCGCGAAGCAGGAGGTAGGCACGCATACTGAGTTCAAGCGCAACCCAAATGCTCGCGTCACCCGTAAATCCGAATATATCCGTCTGATTCTTCTGATGGAGCATCTCAAAGGCAAACGGCTTTTCCATCGGCACCACTTCACCGATGCGATCCAGTTTGAACTGCTTGCAGATTTTGTCCGACGTGTCCAGAGCCATAATGGACTGGTAGTTGTCACCGAAATGAATGGGTTCTACGAGGCGATCG
The DNA here is from genome assembly GCA_964438975.1 of uncultured Roseivirgaceae bacterium. Taxonomy (GTDB): domain Bacteria; phylum Bacteroidota; class Bacteroidia; order Cytophagales; family Cyclobacteriaceae; genus Chryseosolibacter. The sequence goes on from CAYTMU010000020.1 coordinate 43,027, forward strand.
CGAATTTCGTTGCTGTTAGCGGAATGATAGTTTTTGAGGACGACTTGATACTTATTCCCAATCGCTTCCGCGAGTTGTTCCACGAATTTTCCCACCCGCGCTTTTAAGAACAGTCGCGGCATGCTATCGAGTTCTGAATTCAACGATAGCTTCTTTAGCAGGATATTTCGCAGTGGATTGTCGACGGAACCCGCCTGGATCATCTTCTTCATCAACCGGGTTTCCTCAACAGAGAACTGCGATTGCGAAGGATCGTCGTCGGAGGTAATGATGAAGTACCGGTTGTCGAAATCCTTCTCAATGAGAAAGTCTACTTCTTCCAGAAGGTTGATATACCGATAGATTGTCCTCTCACTGGTATCAAACCGTTCAGCCAGTTGCCGGATAGTCCAGTGTCCCGCTTTCAAGACAGCTATGATCTGGAAGAGCCGCAATAGTTTGGCCTGCGGAATGATGGATTCCGACTTCCCTGACGGTCTTTTTGGTTTGACGCTCATTTCCCGTTCAAAATGCAAAAAAATGGTTTTAAAAATACGTTTTCGGCTCTGTTACTTTCCGGCCACAGGGCGGATAAACGCCGGAAGAGACTTGATGACCTGTACTATTACAACCAATTGGCAGGTATTCCGGTTTCGTTGGACAGTTCGTGTGTAAAGATCATCTATGACGGGCAAGATATTCGCGGCGGAAATCACCTTCCAGGACACCCCGCCTTTGATTCGTGAAAAGTTTGCAGACTCTGAAAAGAACATAAAACGCATACTTCAGGCACTCCGACGACGAGCGAAGGAGGTTTTTGTGTTTGCCAACCGGCAGCGGCTTACAGTTTATATTGCTCACGACGACATGAAGCCGCTCTTCCATTTCTTCCACGGTGAGCAGCACCTCAAAGGTTACGTCCAGTTCTATTACAATTCGGCCGAATCGATGACGCATCTGATGGCGACAGCCACCGGATTACTATCGCCGGTAAGAGGAGAAAGAAGTGTATTGAATGACATGGCACGCTGTTACGAATGGGCTTGTGCATCCGACTGTATCGGAATGACACTTGACCATGCTTTCCGCAGAGCCACGGAAACAGCCAGGCGGATTCGGATTGCTACGGGTGTCGATCAGTTCTGTGCATCACTCGTTGAAACAGGTATTGAGTTGTTGTACGACAAACTTAACGACATTCATAATACGAAGTTCGTAGTTGTCGGAACCGGTGAAATGGCGAGAACGGCACTTGACTCACTCACTCAGGAAGGTATTTTCAATATTGTACTGACCGGACAGGATGCCAGGATTGTTCAGAGCCTTGCGAGGACGTATGGCATTCAGGGCGTCGATTACGATCTTTTGCCGGAGTATTTTGCTGAAGCCGATGTGGTGATCGGTGCGGCGACAGATGCTATCGAAACTGAGTTGATGCCAACGTTGAAAGATCCGGAGTCGCGCGACAAGGGAAGTCGCATCATCCTTGACCTCGGCGTTCCGCCGAATTTTGGTTCTGAAATGCCCGGTGTATTAGCCGAGGAGTTCTACAACGTAGACGACCTACGGCGTTTACATGCCTCACCACTCGAGTGCTTTGGTGGAGTTGAGGCCGCGTGGAGACGAATTCTCCGCGCATCGGACGAATTTGCCCTTCAGTTGCAACTCCTTCATCAGTCGCCGGTATTAACTGCGTATCTCGCACGTCAGTTCGCAGTGAGGAATTCCGCTGCGAAGGTTAAGACGAAGAGAAGTATTCGAGGTATTCTCTCATTCAGGAAGAGTGAGGTTCCTCCGGATGGGGTATCGACGGAAGGCCAGTATGATGTTCGCCTGCAGTTTGGGAACCATGTACCCGAGGATTCGGAGGATGTGGTTCAGGAAGTACGGAGTATCGACAGGTTTACGTACTGGATAAGCGAAAACTGACGCTTTCCGACGAAGCGTTCAAACGTTTGCAACGATAACAAACACTTGTTCGCCGACGGTTGAAAAGTTATTAATTCCTACTAATCCGGCAGAGGCATTTGATTTTGATCGAAAATGCCTAATTTCGAGACAAAATACAGATTGAAACTATTGTCCGGGTATGAGAGCAAGATTAACAGAATTCACATGTTGCAGCTGCTGTAGCTGTCACGTTATTCGTGCAGGAGCGTCGGACGTTTAATCTGCTTTGAGAAAAGAATAGTCTGAGCCTTTCCTGCACCCGGGGAGGCTTTTTTTATTTACAAACGATACTATATGAAGAGTTTCAGATCAGAACTTGAGGACATCAATAACCCGATCGTAGCACAAGACATCATTGATCTTGGCAACAAAATCAAACTGTTCAGAGAAGGGAAGATTGATGACGACAAATTCAGAAGCGTTCGCTTGCTGCGGGGTATTTACGGACAGCGTCAGCCGGGTGTGCAGATGGTTCGGATCAAGTTGCCTTTTGGCCGCGTGACGACACGGCAAATCCGACGCATAGCCGATATTTCGGACGAGTACGGAAGCAGCAATCTGCACGCGACCACTCGTCAGGATATTCAGATCCATTTTGTGAGTCTGGATAAGACGCCGGAACTATGGACGAAGCTCGAAGAGGATGCGATCACGATAAGGGAAGCTTGCGGAAACACTGTGAGAAATGTCACAGCATCACCGACGGCGGGTATCGATGTGAACGAACCGTTTGATGTGTCGCCTTACGCGCATGGTACGTTCAAATATCTCCTGCGCAATCCTGTCAACCAGGAGATGGGCCGCAAATTCAAGATCTCGTTCTCCTCTTCCGATGAAGATACTGCATTTTCCTTCATCCATGATCTGGGATATATTCCCCGTATTGTCGACGGCAAGCGCGGGTTCAAGGTGATGATCGGCGGTGGCCTTGGCGCCAATCCGACCCTGGCGGTGCCCGCCTTTGAATTTTTGGAAGAAGATCAGGTGATCCCTCTCACGGAAGCCGTCCTGCGCGTGTTCGATCGCTACGGCGAGCGCAACCGCAGGATGAAGGCACGCATGAAATTTCTCCTCGGTGATATCGGACTTGAGAAACTGTTGGAGTTGGTTAAGGAGGAGTGGACCGCTATTGCTACGAAGAGTTATCAGTTCGATCTGAATGCGCTTCCGGAGCCGCAACTCAGCGATTTCGTTCCCGATGCGCCGGCGATCATAACAAACGAGAAGAAATATCAACAGTGGTTTGACACAAATGTCATCCGCCAGAAACAGGAAGGCTACCTCGCCGTATACGTCAAACTTCCCCTCGGGAACATGTCGTCGAAAAAGGCTCGCAAGTTCGCGGATGTTGTCGACAAGTATGCAGCGGACGAATTACGAGTTACAGTCAATCAAGGTTACCTCATTCGATTCGTTCGCCAGGAAGTTATCCGGCACTTATATGTCGCGCTTGACGAGATGGCCCTGGCCGAGCCAGGCTTCGACAGTGTTGGCGACATCACCGCATGTCCGGGAACGGAGTCGTGCAACCTTGGTATCTCTGACAGCACGCAGGTTTCTCTGGCACTTGAGAAGGTGATCAGGGAAGAGTTCCCCGACCTCATTTACAACAACGATATCAAGATCAAGATCAGCGGGTGCCCCAATTCATGCGGACAGCACGGGATTGCCAGCATTGGCCTCCACGGCAGTACGATCAAGGATAAGCAGGGTAAGGTCTTGCCAGCACTTATCGTTTTGCTCGGCGGCGCCAAACTCAACAACGGCGATGCCCTTGTTGCAGATAAGGTAGTCAAGATCCCTTCGCGAAAAGGGCCCGATGCACTTCGCTTGCTTCTTAACGACTATGAGAGCAACGGCCAGGAAGGGGAATATTTCCATGAATATTACCGGCGTCAGGGACGGAATTACTTCTATTCTTTCCTTAAGCCGCTGGCCGATTTCGACACACTTGTTCCAGGCGATTACATCGATTGGGGACAGGAGCAGAACTTTGTATTGCACACGGCCGTTGGCGAGTGCGCAGGCGTGATCATTGACCTCGTTGCAACGTTACTCTACGACAGCGAGGAAAAGCTCGCGTGGGCAAAACAAGCACTGGACGAGAAGATGTATGCCGACGCCATTTATCACTGCTACAGTTCATTCATCAATACCGCGAAAGCAATGTTGTTGACGGTTGACCAAAAGCCGAGTACGCAGATTCAGACGATAAATGATTTTCAAAAGCATTTTGTTGAGACGGGATTGATTACCAGTTGCGAGAGTTTCAACGAATTTGTGTTGCGAATCAACAAGCACGAACCCACAGAGTTGTTTGCGATCCAGTACATGAAGGATGCGAACAAATTCCTGCAGGATGTTTACACATTCAAGGACCTCAAACGTCAGATCGCCTGATATGAACTATCCTGCGGTTCCATTGCAAAAAAATCCACGACTCACGCTGGTAGGGGCGGGTCCCGGCGACCCGGAACTTATTACCGTGAAAGCTGTAAACGCGCTCCGCTCTGCTGATATCGTGTTGTGCGATTCACTGGTATCACAGGGGGTGCTGGACTACATCCCTTCATCTGTGCCGGTGATTTGCGTAGGCAAACGAGCCGGCAAGCATTCTCACACACAGGAAGAGATCAACTCGCTGATAGTCGAGTCGGCATTCCTGTATGGCCACGTCGTCCGCTTGAAAGGTGGTGATCCGTTTGTGTTTGGACGGGCGACAGAAGAAATTGAGCACGCATCGCGGTATAGTATTTCTGTTCAGGTAGTTCCCGGTATCAGCAGTGCGCTGGCGGTTCCCGCGGCGATCTCCATCCCCGTGACATCGCGGGGGGTAAGTGAGAGCTTCTGGGTCGTGACCGGAACAACCCTGACCGGACAGCTTTCGAACGATGTCGCACTGGCGGCGCAGTCGACCGCAACGGTGATCATCCTGATGGGACTGCGGAAACTGCCGGAGATCATGCAAACATTCCAGGCTTTTGGCAAAGGAGACCTGCCTGTCGCCGTCATTCAAAACGGTACGCTTCCCGAACAACGGCATGTGATCGGGACTGTGTCGAACATCACCAACCTCGTCAAGGAGGAAGACCTGGGATCTCCGGGAATTATCATCGCAGGCGATGTTGTAAGGTATGCCAGCGTCGGGTACGCCCTGGCGGCAACCAGCATCGACCTCGGCTGAAACAATCCGTCAAAATATGGAAGAGCGCAATAACCTGTTTCCGGTCTTCCTGAAACTGGAAGAACTTGACACCCTGATCGTAGGGGGTGGCAACGTCGGACTTGAAAAGCTGAACGCCCTTCTCAAGAGTAGTCCGCGTGCTCGTGTGACAATCGTTGCCCCGCAAATTTTGCCGGAAATCAAAGAGATCGCTTCCCGGCATGAGGAGATCCGACTCGTCGAAAGGGTGTTTCGCGTGCGAGATCTGCAAGGAAATGATATTGTACTTCTCGCCACTGACGACCACACACTACACGAGCGAATTCGGATCCTGGCCAAAAAGAGGAGACTTCTCGTCAATGTAGCCGATACACCTGATCTGTGTGACTTCTATCTGGGATCTGTGGTAACGAAAGGCAATATCAAGATCGGTATATCGACGAATGGAAAGTCACCGACAATAGCGAAGCGGATGCGCGAATACCTTGAGGAAGCGATCCCGGACGATACGGAGGAACTTCTGGCCAACATGCAGGCTATCCGCGAGCGGATCAAAAACGACTTTGCTGAGAAGGTTCGGGTTCTGAACGAGGTAACGGCTTCGTGGCTCAAGAGGTGATAATTCGTTACATTTGAATACTAACCCAACCCTAAACCTGTATATTCAATGGAATACTCCAGACGAAAATTTCTTCATGCAAGCGGTCAGGCACTGGCCGGCGCCGGTGTAATGAGTTTGATGCCATGGGATACCGTTGCTCTGGGAAAGAGACGTGTGTCACAGAACGACCGGATCAACATCGGTCTGATCGGGGCTAATGGAATGGGATGGTCGAACGTGAGATCTTTCATGAAGATCCCAGAATGTAATGTCATGGCCGTATGCGATGTCGATCAGAATGTCATCGACAAGCGCGTAGCGGAAATGAATGCATTGAATCATACGTTGAAAACATACACCGATTATCGGGCACTCCTCGACAACAAGGACATCGATGTCGTTATCATAGGGACACCTGATCACTGGCATTGCCTTCAGATGGTCGACGCGTGTTCCGCTGGAAAGGATGTCTATATCGAAAAGCCTGTAGGCAACTCAATTGCCGAATGTGATGTGATGGTAAGAGCGCGGCAAAAATATCAGCGCGCGGTACAGTGCGGACAGTGGCAGAGAAGTATGCCGCATTTTGTCGAAGCACTTGATTTTCTGAAGAGCGGGAAGTTGGGTAAGATCAGAACCGTGAAAGCGTGGGCCTACCAGGGTTGGATGAAGGATATACCGGCACGGCCGGATGCCCCTGTTCCCACCGGAGTCAACTACGATATGTGGCTGGGGCCTGCTCCAAAACGCCCGTTCAATCCGAACCGCTTTCATTTTAATTTCCGATGGTTTTGGGATTACGCCGGGGGGCTGATGACGGATTGGGGTGTCCATCTTGTCGATTATGTCCTCGTGGGAATGAACGCGCCACTTCCTCGCTCGGTCTATGCTTCAGGTGGAAAGCTGGCCTATCCCGATGGTGGGAATGAAACTCCCGATACCCTCGCAGCGGTGTACGACTTTGGCGACTTCACGATGTTGTGGGAGCAGGCTCAAAGCATCAGTAACGGAAATTATGGACGCGACCACGGTATGGCCTATATCGGCAATAACGGGACGTTGGTTCTTGACAGGAATGGCTGGGAAGTCATTGCCGACGAGAAGCGCATGGAGTCCGTGCCGTTCCAGCCGAATAAGGGATCAGGTCTTGATGCACACACTCGGAATTTCGTCGAAGCAGTGAAGTCGCGAAAATTCGACGCGCTGACGTGCCCGATTGAAGCTGGAGCTCATGTGGCGAATGTCTGTCAGATGGGTAACATCTCTTATCGCACCGGGCAGATCGTACACTGGGACAACGACAGGAAAAAATTTAAAGAGAAGGATGCGAATAAATATCTTGCTGCAAAATATCATAACAGCTACTCGCTTCCCAAAGTGTGACCCGATCACGAGAGGGGCGAATTAGAATTTTCCAGTACAAGGTGCCAGCATCCGGACAGATGATGGTAGTATTTCCACGTTAAATTTTGAAGCCTTGCCTGTCGGTTCTCCGTCGATATGGTAGGGCATTTCGCGGTCGAGCGTGATCGTGGCGCTGTGCGCGCGCAACGTCTTACAACGGCGCGATCGTGTGATGGTGCCTGTGAAGAATGAAAAAATGACGTCGAGACGATAGGAGGGAAACTTCCGGAGGATTGAGATATCGACCAACTGATCATGGACGGACGCGCCTGGCGCAATGCGAACGTTGTTGCCGTACTGCGAGGAGTTGGCGACGGCAATGACCAGTGCGTTGTGCTTTTGCGAACCCTGCTCCGTGACGATGGTTGCCTCGAATTCCCGGAACCTCGGGAACTCATTTAGGACCAGGCGCGCATAGCCCTGAAAACCGCGTCGATGATCCGCGCCGAATTTCTCCGCCACAAATCCGTCGAATCCGATTCCAGACACATTCAGCGAAAGGCTTCCGTTCAGTCGGAAGGTGTCGATCGCGACGACTTTATTATCGAAGAACTCCTGGATCGCTGAGTCGAACCGGATCGGAATGCCGAGGTGCCGGGCGAGTCCATTGCCAGAGCCTTTTGGCAAGATCCCCATTGTTGCCGGTGTATGAAGTACCGCCTGTGCAACCTCGTTGACCGTACCATCGCCACCGACGGCGACAATATACTCAAAGCCATCCGCGATTGCCCTGGTGGCAAGTTCCGTCGCGTGCCCGCGACCCTGCGTGTACGCAAGATCACATTCCATGCGATGATCGCCGCAATTATTGCGAACCAGGCCCTCGAGTTCGGGGTTGAAACCCGTTCCCGAGTACTTATTGACAATAAAGAATAGCTTGCTATTTTCGTTGATCACTTCCCAAGGTTACTAAATTTCAATGAATCCCCTATGGAGTTCGTGCCCCGAAAACTACTCTTCAAAGCATGGAATAAGGAGACCGGCCTTTTGATGCGCCTGAACAGTATCGACTGCGTAAAAGGTGAGCTGGTTCGCAAAGAACACATACTCCTGCAATTTACAGGTCTCTATGATCAGCAGGAAGAAGAGATTTACGAGATGGATATGGTACTGATCGCGGGGAAGAAGTTTGTTGTCTTTTGGGATACTGACAGAAACGGGTGGAGCATTGCTGCGATTCCCCCGGCAGGAACATCGCATGCCTTTGCGAAGCACGTGGCCGATACGGCAGTAAGGATCTGCAGTTATTTCGAAACCGCCAGAACTACTTGATCTTTCCCTGAATGTACTTTACGGCTTCGCCGAAAGTTTGCAGTTTCTCGGCATCGTCATCCGGAATGCGAATGTCGAACGTTTGCTCGAACTCCATAACGATCTCTGCATAGTCGAGAGAATCGATTCCGAGGTCTTTCACGAAATTCGCATCGGGTGTGATTTCTGATTGCGCAATACCGAGTTTTTCAACCAATATTTCGGTGACTTTCTTGGGGATATCTTGCATGGGAAACGGTATGGGTTTGGCAAAGGTATTAAATGCTGATAAGCCTTCCAAGCCTGTATGAGGCGGCTATTTTTGCCAGCCTGCGGGGTCCACACGCCACGCCTTGAGCGAAACCAGTTCGTCTTCGCCGATGTATCTCTCGGTGAGGGCTTGTGAAAGCATGTGTCCGTAGTCGCTAAGCGAAATTAGAGAGACATCCGCTTCATAAAAATTTCGGCTGGCCAGATCGAACCCATAATTGAACACGGATACCATTCCCAGCACGTTGAAACCACTTTCGCGGAGCGCCTCCACTGCCCGCAGGGAGCTGCCCCCGGTAGAGACAAGATCTTCGACCACTACTACCTTTTGTTCTTTCACCACTCGTCCTTCAATGAGGTTTCCCATCCCGTGCTCTTTCGGTTTCGGTCTCACGTACAGGAACGGAAGTCCGAGCGCATCCGCCACCAGTGCCCCATGCGCGATACCTGCCGTGGCTACTCCGGCGATGGCATCAGCTGTGAAGAAATTCTCCCGGATCGCCGCGACTAGTCCGTTCTTGATCGCAGTTCGAATGTCGGGATAAGAGAGTGATAACCGGTTGTCGCAGTAGATAGGTGACTTCCATCCGGAACTCCATGTGAACGGTCGTTTCGTGCTGAGTTTGATCGCCTGAATTTTCAGCAGCATCTCCGCAATCGGTCCCGCGGTTTCGCTCTGTACTTTGATGATTGGCATCGCCAAAAATAGAACTTTCTGTCAACCGGATAAAATGAAAGCATCAAAGAAACACCGCGGAAGTCACCAAAAATGTTTCAAAGTCCTTGCCGCCTCGCGAAATATTTGCTCTTTTGCGATTCGGGTAAATGGTGCTTTTTAATGATCCTGTTCATTAATGACATTCCGGTGCGGATTTTGGATCCCGATGTGGTGCCTGACCCGGGGCAATACAACGATGTTCTAGACGCCGTCACCGACCCGATCACTCAGGCAAGACTTATCAATCATATCTGGATCAAGAACGTCACAAGTTCTGATTTTGACTCCCTGCTGAAGTTTCTCAATAGCAATGTTCCGACCAATATCCTCTCCGTGATTGTTTCCACGTCGGGCTTATCTGTTAAGAAGTACCTGCGGTCAAAATTCCGAATCGTAAAAGCAGCCGGTGGGCTCGTTCGCAAGAAGGAGAAGTTCCTGATGATCTACAGACTTAAGAAGTGGGATCTGCCTAAAGGGAAGAGGGAAAAGGGGGAGACATACAAGCAGACGGCGGTACGTGAAGTGGAGGAGGAAACCAATCTCTCCGTGAAACTGGGGCAACGGATCTGCACGACCTGGCATACCTACACCATGAACAAGCGTGCGATGCTGAAGAAGACGCGATGGTACGTGATGGAATGCACCGACGACAACAAGATGAAACCGGCGACAGAAGAAGACATCGAAGAGCTGCGTTGGATGACCCGGAAAGAGGTCTACCATGCCCTTACCCACTCATACAAGTCAATCAGTTACGTCTTCGAGAAGTACTACGAAAAAACCGGGTTGAAATCGGCGTAGTAACAGATATTAGAACTCGTCTCAAAATCTATTTTTGAGACGAGTTCTAGTCAAGTTTGTAAGGCAGATATCCTGAAACATCCCCGCCATAGCCATGCACTTCGCGGATGATGGACGAACTGATCCAGGCGAACTGCGGCGATGTGATTAGAAAGACGGATTCCAATTCGTCGTAAAGTTTCCGGTTGATCTGCGAAATACTGTTCTCGTATTCGAAGTCGGTTGTGTTGCGGATGCCGCGCAGCAAGTATCGCGCGCCATTCCGGCGTGCGAATTCCGCAGTGAGTTCGGCATACGTTACCACACGGATTTGCGGATAGGTTGTGAAAGTCTCCTCAATGTAACCGACCATCTGCTCGATGGGGAAGTATCTCGAACTTTTTGCCTGGTTATATCCGATGCTGATGATGATCTCGTCGAATAGACTGAGTCCACGCAGGACAATGTCTTCGTGTCCCCGCGTGAAAGGATCGAACGATCCCGGAAATAATGCTATCCTTTTTTTTGTCATAGTCCAGATGACGGATCGTTGCGTCGCGGCACCTCACAGCAGGTGCATGCTGTACAGGTCAAAGAAATGGTGGTCTTGCACCTCGTCAAACATGTAACCGAACTTCACAAACCTCGGACGATTTCCGAAAACCACGTTATTGATGTACTTGTAAAATTCATCATAGTGCGGGGAGTTCTTGCCGACATATCCCCACATAATGACTTCACTTGATTCCTGTTTCAGGTTCAATGTTTTTATCACGAGCATGATATACTTGACATACTCGGCGAACTGTTTGATCACAAACTGGTTGTAATAGACGAGGCGACCCTGCTCTGCATACACGACGTGCAGCCGGAAGCGGTCGACAAAGATGAACAACGGGGTGTCTTTGCGCTGTTGCGATATAGCGGTTACTCCTTCGATCAGGGCCGCTGACTGATGTAGAAAGTGTAGTGTGGTATTTGGATACAGTGCCTTGAGCCAATTCTCCAGTTCGCGGGAAACGGAAAATACCGTCACGGCCCGGGTCAGTTTACTCTTCGTCCAATGCGTCGATTCGGATCGTGTGTTTGTCTGGGCATTGAAGCGGAGATACTCGTCACGGGCGTCGTCGACGAACAACGGTTCAGGTACCTGAATGTATTTATTGTTCTTGACTGACACCTTAACGTTCTTCCAGAAGGCGGCCTTCAACAACGCGTGATCGTCGAATAGTTGCTCCAGTGTCGACAGCAGGTCTTCCTGCGAAGCAAGCGAGGGGAATACGAAGTCCTCCAATAACAGCAGGCGGTTGTCAACGGTGTCGACCACCCCGACCTGCAAATCGCGCGGGCCAGTATGTATTAACAGGTCGTATTGGTTGATCTGGTCAACGTCAAAGCGCTCGTCTTTGATCTTTTTGATAAGTTTGTACTTGAGCGCTGCGGATTGCAAAACAGAATCAGATTATTGGTTAGCACTTATCTTACAATAATAAATATTTTATGCATGAATATAAAGGGTATCTCTGCGCAATATTGTGCGGCAGCACTAAACCCTGAAAAAGCCGGTGAGTGTTCTCAGGTCAACGGCTGATGGGATCAATCGGAAGATTCCGTGCTTGCGCGAATCGGAGATTTTTGCGAGTTCTTCTGCAGTCATGAATGTCACATCTTGTATGATGTCCAACTCGGGATCGGATCCCAACGTCAGTTCGCCGCCTTCGACGGCAACGTCAAAGAAGAGCTCGATGGAATGCAGCGGATGTTCGACAAATTCACACGCGAAAAGGAATCGCGATACCGAAATGCGGAGTCCTGTTTCCTCCAGAAATTCCTGGCGGAGGCGCTCTTCAGCAGCGTCGCCGAACTCGACACCGCCTCCCGGGGGAGCCCAAAAGTCGTCCGGTGTCAATCCGCGGTGGTTGACCATTAGCAGACGGTCGTCTTTCCAGCAAAGCCCGCACACGCGGACTCTGACGCTGTTGCCGTAAACTTCTTCTATTGCTGAATCCATAAGGTTACTTTTTCCCTGCCGAAAACCATAAAAGGGTGTTTGTAGCGTTATTTACCAGGGGATCGGTGGCGGGTAAGGGTTTCGCGTTAAATTCATATTTTTTTGGTCAAATTCAGCTAAATTTGAAAAAAATCAAGCTATGAGAAAGTATTTGGTAGTGGTATGTGTCCTGGCTGTGGCTTTCCCGTCTTTCGCTCAGGAGAATGCACAGCAAAAGAGTGGTGCCGTAATTACCTGGGATAAGAAGTCACATGATTTCGGCGATATCCTGCAGGGCGACAAAGTGGAGCATACGTTCCATTTCACCAACAAAGGCAACGAACCGCTCATCATAACCAACGTTCAGGTTAGCTGCGGCTGTACAACGCCAAAAGGCTGGCCGCGTGACCCGATTCCGCCCGGTAGTGGCGGTGAGATCACGGTGGGCTTCAACAGCGCAGGAAAGCTGGGAATACAGAGTAAGCCCGTTAAACTCGTTACAAATGCGGTGAATCCGGATGGTAATACAATCACGTTTACCACCAATATCCTGGATAAGAGGCCAAACCAGTGAGTTGAGCCATACCGATAACAATGACTACGAGAGGTCTCCTATGGAGACCTCTTTGTATTTATCGCGAAAAGGAGAAAGAGCCATCCGGCGATAAAACCGAGACCGCCAATCGGCGTGATCGCCCCCAGACTACGAGCGCCGGTAAGCGAGAGGGCGTAGAGACTGCCGCTGAAGATTGCGATGCCAACAACGAAGCAGATCACCCCGCGGCTGATATGCCGGGAGGGGAAATGAGAGCTGATGATGCCCGCGAAAAGAATGGCGAAGCTGTGATAAAACTGGTAGCGCACCGCCAATTCGAATGTTTCAACCCTGGCATGCTCCTCCAATACTGGCCGCAATGCGTGCGCGCCGAATGCTCCGACTGCGACGGCGAGTCCGGCGAAAACAACGCCAGTGGTGAATATCGCTTGTTGTTTCATGAGTGAGGTTATGTTTTCTGCGTTGTATTTCGCTCGCCAAAGATCGCAGTTCCGATCCGAACCATGGTGCTGCCCTCCTCGATCGCGATTCGATAGTCGCCGCTCATACCCATCGATAGTATGGTCATCTCCATGTTGTCGGGTAGATCGCGCTCCCGAAGCTCATTGAACAGGGAACGCAGCGCCTTGAATTCACGTCGCACTTGTTGCTCGTCATCGGTAAATGTCGCCATTCCCATAAGCCCCCTGACGTGAACGTTGGAGAGGGTAGCCCAGGCGTCTGACGCCATCAGTTCGGGGACTTCCTCCGCGGAGAAACCGAACTTGGAATCTTCCTCCGCTATGTGGACCTGGAGTAAAACCGGGATCACCCGCTCGAACCGTTTTGCCTGTCGATTGATCTCTTCGAGTAACCGGATGCTATCGACCGAGTGAATGAGTGCTACAAACGGTGCGATGTATTTGATTTTGTTAGACTGAAGGTGTCCCACCATGTGCCACTGTATATCCGCGGGAAGCTTTGCGAACTTCGACGCCATTTCCTGTGCACGATTCTCTCCGAACACACGGTGTCCGCAGCGGTGCGCCTCCATGATCAATTCGACTGGCTGTGTCTTGCTGACGGCCACTAGCGTACATGCGGGGGGAATTGTTTTCCCGAGCTCCGTAAGGCTTTGCTGGATAGACATTACTGACTACGACATTCGACCTGGTAAACGGATGTAATACTACAATTTATATCATTTGGGCGGAGTACAATTGATGCCTATTTTTGGGCCCACAAACACGACTATGGCAATCCTGGGGACGTTGCTCAAGAAAGGGATCCGAATTCGAGAAATGCTCGAAGAGGAATATACTTCACCTTTCGAATTGCAAAAAAAGGAACTGAAGGAATTGCTCATAAGTGCAAACTCTACTGAGTTTGGAAAGCACTACAACTTCCCCGAGATACTGGGAGGGTTTCGGAAACACGGCCGGGAATTCTATAGCCGCTTCCGCTCACGTATTCCGATCCATACGTACGACAAGATTTACAGCGATTGGTGGCACCGTGCACAGGAGGGAGAGAAGAACGTCTGCTGGCCGGGGAGGGTAAAGTATTTCGCGCTCAGTTCGGGAACGTCGGAAGCATCATCCAAGTACATTCCGGTTACCAAGGACATGACGAAGGCGATACAAAAGACCAGCGTTCGCCAGATCCTTAGTTTATCTAAATACGATTTGCCGTCGGAGATATTTGAATCCGGCATACTCATGCTGGGAGGGAGTACTCACCTCAATCGGCGTGGCAGCTATTTCGAAGGCGATCTCAGCGGAATCCAGGCAGCGCGGCTCCCTTTCTGGTTTCAGCACTTTTACAAACCGGGCAAACACATCGCAAAGAATCGACAGTGGGATGCTAAACTTGATGACATCGCGACGAAGGCGAAAGAATGGGATATTGGAATTATTGTTGGCGTTCCCGCCTGGATCCAGATCCTCCTCGAAAAGATACTGGCGTTTCACCAGGCTAAGACCATTCACGATATCTGGCCGAATCTCACTGTTTATGTTCATGGCGGCGTTTCGTTCGATCCGTATCGAAAGGGATTCGAGAAGTTACTGGCCAGGCCAATCTACTACATTGAGACCTACCTTGCCTCGGAAGGCTTTATTGCCTTCCAGGCCTATCCCAACCGCCGGACTATGCGGCTGGTGCTGAACAACGGAATTTTCTACGAGTTTATACCATTCGACGACAAGAACTTCGACGCGAACGGAGAAATCAGACCGGATGCAGAGACGTTGTTAATTGATGAAGTGCAGGCGGGCAAGGAGTATGCGCTTCTGCTCTCGTCATGCGCCGGGACCTGGCGCTACCTGATCGGGGATGTGATCAAGTTCACATCGCTTGAACAGTCGGAACTGGTGATCACCGGGCGCACAAAACATTTTCTCAGCCTTTGCGGAGAGCACCTTTCCGTGGATAATATGAACAAGGCAATAGAACTGGTCTCGAATGATCTCAATATTGACATTCCGGAGTTTACCGTAGCTGGTATCCCACATGATTCTCTGTTTGCGCACCACTGGTTCATTGGGACAGATGACCCGGTCGACCCGGATACGCTGAAACGGAAGATCGACGATCAGCTTATGGTGTTGAATGATGATTACGCGGTGGAACGCAGTGCCGCTCTTAAGGAGATCTTTGTTGACGTGGTTCCGGTCGATGCATTTTATGGCTGGCTGGAGCGAAAGGGTAAGGTGGGAGGACAGAACAAATTTCCGCGGGTCTTGAAGAAGGCGCAGCTTGAGGAATGGACCCAGTACCTCCAATCCACATCCAATGGAAGTCATCCTTAACGGAATCATTTCGGGCCTCATCCTGGCCCTTCTCATCGGCCCGGTTTTCTTCACTATCCTGCAGACATCGATCGAACGCGGGTTCTCTAGCGGAGCACTCGTTTCCGTCGGCGTGTCACTCAGCGATGCTTTGTATATCACACTATCCTATCTTGGGATCTACCGCTTATTTGACGATGCAACCGCCCGGGAATACCTCGGTTACTTCGGTGGCGTGGTGTTGTTGCTATTTGCGGGTTATTACTTATTTGTCAAAAGCAAGAAACTTGCAAAGGATCCGCGGACCCTGGCGTCAAGCAATCCCTGGCGACTGATAGGGAAGGGTTTCTTGATCAATGGACTCAGTCCTATGGTGCTCATCTTCTGGCTCGGAACAGTAGGAGTCGCGACGACCAAACTCGGGTATACAGAGCCGTCTGAGGCGATCCCGTACTTTACATCGATCGTTGTGACAGTTTTCGGTACAGACCTCATCAAAGCGAAACTAGCTGACGAGCTTCGCCTGCTGCTCACGCGGCGGTTTATCCGGACGTTGAACCTCATACTCGGTTTCGTTATGCTGGGGTTCGGTATTCGCCTGATCGTGTATGCGGGGGGGTGAGGCGTGAGTGGTGAGTAGTGAGTAGTGAGTAGTGAGTAGTGAGTAGTGAGTAGTGAGTGGTGAGTTAGTCCTGGAGTATGTTGGAAATGAATGTTGATTTCAGCAGGAGCCAAAGCA
>CAYTMU010000021.1:0-25819 GCA_964438975.1 uncultured Roseivirgaceae bacterium
TCACACCACATTACTCAACTGCTCTTTGATCTTTTCCAGTTCTTCTTTCATCACGACGACATGCTTCTGGATCTCCGCATCACCCGCCTTGGAACCGATCGTGTTGATCTCGCGCCCGATTTCCTGGGCTATAAAAGCCAGCTTCTTTCCGTTTGATTGCGTTTCTTGCAACGCTTGCACAAAATAGTCGACATGAGATCTGAGCCTGACCTTCTCCTCGTTGATATCCAGTTTCTCGACATAGAAGATAATCTCCTGCTCCAGCCTGTTCGGATCGAAGCCTTCCTCACCGAGAAAAGAAACCACATTGTTTTTTAGCTTCTCGCGAACGCGAATGACACGCTTGGGATCGAGTGTCTTGATGCTCTCAAGATTCTCGTCGATCACGCGGCAGCAATTCCGGAACATCGCCTCAAGTACTTTTCCTTCATCCACGCGAAAACCTTCAACCTTCTTCAACGCCTCAATGAGCAATCCTCTGACTTTCGACCACTCCTCCGAACCTGCTTCCTCACGCGTATTACCTTGAATGACGTCCGGTGAATTTAGCGCAATCTCGAACAGGTTATCATACGGTGCCAAAACACGATCGGCGAGTTTTTTCAACTCACCGTAGTACGCCACAAAAAGCTGTTCGTTATATGCCTGCCGGATCGTACCATCACCGACTTTTTCATAGTCGATGGTCAGGGACACTTTCCCACGTTCGAGCTTCTCACTGACGAGATTTCGGACCTCGGCCTCCTTGTCGGAGAAGAGCCTGGGAAGGCGAAGATTGAGATCAAGAAATTTTGAATTGAGACATTTTATTTCAACGTAGACTTTCGATTGGCTATCGTCAGCAGAAATCTGCCCGAAACCGGTCATGGATTTGATCATACCAGGTTGTTGTTCGTGTTATGGCCTCACCTGAGCAAGGCGTTTCAATAGTTCATACTGTTACAAGCCCTGAGTAGTTGACAAAGGGGCAATTGACAATTTGCAAAGCAATCGAAATCGTCAAACACTTCCTAATAATTGAGGTGAGTCCCCAACCGTGGACCATGGACTAAAAGTCAAACCCCAGCGTCAGATACGCACGGGGCTCTCCGACCTGGTAGTTTTCCACTGGCCAGGCGAGGTCAAACTTGACGTAGTAACTGAATACCACCGTCCGGGCGCCGACCCCATAACTATACAACCACGGGTTGATATAGTTCTTAATCCTTGCGCGGAAAGGTCCATTCTCTATGACGTCGTAACTTACGCTGGTCTCGGAAGAGAAAGGTGCCTCACCTGACCAACTCGTCCCAATATCATAGAAGGCAGTAAACTGCAGGTTCCTGAAAAAGTTAGAAGCGATGGGTCCGTTCGTCAGGGCCCTGATCAGCGGTATACGAAGTTCAGCGTTCATTAACATTACACTATTGCCAAACAACGTGGCATAGTCGAAGCCCCGAAGGTTGGTGGCGTATTCAACGAACAGAATATCTTGTGTCTCCGCTCTTACCCCCAAAGGATTCGGACTTCCCTCAGCATCATTGCGCGCGAGCTGCGTCTTATTGAACAACCAGTTGTTCATTCCGCCCAAGAGGAACTTCTTCGGCGAGGGGCCAAAGAAAGTGCCGGCAAAGCCCCGGACAGCAAAAACGATCTCACGGTAGACTTTCTGATAATGTCTCAGATCGATGGAAGCCCGGCTAAAACTCAGGTTCTGGTCATCGAGTCCCTGATAATGCATGAAGCTGATCTTACCTCGCGTGCCCTCCATCAGATTCATACCGGTGCTCACAGAATTGTCGTATACGATCTCGCTTTTCGCACCCGCGTAGTAGTGATTCGTCGTCACGGCAGATGGGGGATTTAAAGGGAACGGCTGACTACCAAGATCCACGGAGGTAGTTACGGCCGCAAAAGGCTTCACTGACACACGCAACCTGTCTGTGAACGGTAGCGACGCGCCCATCTCGAACTTGTGCATGGTATACTTATAGACATTATCGTTCGAGTACGGATCCCAGCGGATCGCACGGCGGTCGAACCGCGCACTGAAGTCCATCAGGTATGGGAGGTACTCGAACTCTGCGAATACGTCACCCTGTCGCAGGTCGAGCGTCGACATGATACCACCGTGGAAACGATAGTTCTCAAGCATATCATTCATCTGCGTTTCCAGCAGTACACCCAGTCCCCGCATCGGGTCGACGATCAGTGACGCAACGAGATTGTCCGCGCTGAATTTCGATTCATAAGGAAAGGGCCCCGCAATCCGGCTCTTCTCTCGGGCCTTCATATAACGACTGAGGAACGATTCACTTGGCTGGCTCTCGCGTACCGCGTCATCCTCAAAACGGTAGTTATCCGTGCGAACCTCCGGCTCTTTTGGCGCGGCGACATCAAACTCATAGTTATCCGTGTCGACTACATCCGGTCGCTGCTGCGCAGAATCCAGGGGTTGTTGCACTAGGTGCTGAATTGAGTCTACCGCAAGTGTATCAGATTCCACGGCCATGCTGTCCGCAGGAGCAACTCCTTCCTGTACCTCCCGCAACCTGGCATTCAGCAGGTCTTTGATGCTCATGTTGGTATCCTCTTCCTGCTTTCGCCGTTCGCGAATACCGCGGGCTTGTTGCAATTCACGACGTCGCGTGGGCGGTGTGAATATCTGACGATAAAAATTAAAGTTCCGGTTGACGAATATGTCCTGCTTCCGATCCTTAGTCATTACATATGCCAGCGTGTTTGTTTCGAAATTCGCATCGTAATCCTTGAGACTGGAGGAAAAGTTCGTCACTTGTGAATAGATACCCGAATTGAGATTGTACTTAAAGAGATTCACTATGCCTCGCTGGTCGCTGAGATAATAGACATTACTAACATCAGATGCCAGCGGTTTGTAGTCCTTGCTCAGGGTATTCGTCACGCGCCTGAGCACATTTCGTGTCGTGTCAAGGTCAAAGACAAATAGGTTATATGTCGGCGACAATGCGCTGAACTCCGGCGCATCTTTAGTTCGCAACGTATCGGATGTCCGGTTGGAGCTAAACACGATGCTATTGGTACCCGGTACGAAACTCGGATCCAGGTCGTCATACAGATCGTTTGTCAACCTCCTCACACGGTCTCGTCTTGTACTTAACAAGAACAAATCGTTTCGACCTTCGAAATCAGCGCTGATCACCGCCAATCTTCCATTATCGGAGAATTGAAGACTACGAATATTGCTGAATCGGTCAAGCTCGCGCGGAAGTTTGGAGCGGCTTGCCAGGTCGTACAACCAGAATACATGCTCGCCGTACTTGGTTCCGATAACACCCAGCGTATTGACATCAGACCATGCTATGAGCGGCAAGTTGTAGTCCACACGCTGGTTCAGCACTTTACTTCCGCCCGAGATAATCGTGCGCTCCCGACCGTCCTCCAGCGAACGCACCTTAACAATATAGCGACCGCGATCATTCTCCGCGAACGCGACATATCGGCCATCAGGACTCACCTTTACCGTTGTGTAGAGTGTGGTCTTATTATGTGGCTTGCTGAAATGCGCAGAATCAGGAGCGATGACGTACGACGATGAGATCCGCTCGTCCATCTCGCCGTAGTACCTGTGCCACTCATTCATCAACTGCTTGAATGTGACTCCGAGGGTGATCTGCACGCTCTTCTCTTCATTCCGGGTAATGCGTGTGTAGTTCAGAATATTGCCAACACTGCTCCGTCCATATTTCTCCGCGATAAAGTTCCACACTGACTGCCCTGCGAGGGCAGCCTCCCGGCCTCCCAGTCGCGTGATCTTCTTCGGTCGCCGCGTCTTCATCAACTGGCGAATGTAATCATCCATTTCGGCGCTCCATCCTTTGGCGACGTATAACGACGCTCCATCTACGAACCAGTCGGGTAGATTCATCAGAATGGAACTCTGAAAAATATCCTTGAGACTGCCCCCGAACATCATCTCATTGACCATCAGATCCGAGATCTGGAACAGTAATTCTTCCTTGAATTCAAGCGCCGTGCCCACATTGGCAACCTCAACATATGGTTTGATGAACTCCGTCTCGCCGTTTGCCGTGAATATCGTGCGATTGAGACCTACATTGCTTTGTCTCAGATCCGACAGAGAATTATAAAGAAAAACCTTTGTCTTGAAATACGGGGGATATCCGATAAGATCGGTGATGCGATCAAATTCCGATTCGAGAAATTCCAGCGCATTCTGGGCCACGTCTTTCCTGGCATCGTAATAATACACATCGAAGTTCTCACTACTGAGGTACTGCCACTTGAACTGGCGGTATTGAACCCTGTTCTTACCAAATGTCTCAGAGAGATATTGTGCACTCGCAGGAGTAATCGATCCGAGGAAAATCAGGGCCAGAAGAGATAGAAACGCACTTTTGAATGCCATAATCACTGTTGGGGAGACCAATATAATCAATTAAAACCGACTAACATCCGCTTCCTTGTTTATCATCCCCTTCCCTTCCAGCCAGCGGATCAGTACGGCGGAAAAATAAGGTGCCAGGCTTACCCCCTTCGTGCCCAACCCGTTAAAAATAAGTAAGGCATCGTAGTTGGGGTGAGCGCCGAGGATTGGTCTCCTGTCAGGTGTTGTCGGGCGAAAACCCCACTCCTGACCAGTAACCGAGTACGGCATCCGGATCAGAGTCTCCAGCTTCCGACTCAGTTCCAGCCGCGCCGCAACGGTCAGCTCACGCAGGTTGTCCTCCCGATTGAACGTCGCCCCTACCCGCCACTGCGAATGACCCGATCCCGGCACCATGTAGACACCGCGATTAAGAATAACGTCTTTTTCCCATTCGCATTGTATGGTGAGGAATTCTCCCTTCAAAGCCCGGATAGGTAAGTACCCAAACCAGGGATTGGTGGCGTTATCAACGCCCTGGCAGAAGATGATCCTCTTTGCCGTTACGGCGCCGTAGCGAATAAAGCCCGGTGCGATCTCCAGGCGCTGCGGATCAAACACATCCTCCTGATAGCTGTTGCGGGCATCGAGGTAATCGCGGACAGATGCCAGATACTCCAACGTGTTCAGGTACCCGCATTCCTTTAGCATGATACCACCATAACGATCGTTCACACGATCGCCGAATGTATGCGTTGAAAACACATTGGAAACATACGGGACATAAGCTTCTTCCCCACTCTTGATCATCCATTCGTTCTGTTCCTGTACGGAACCGAACGCGCGATACACCGGCAGTGGATAGAAAAAGTGACGTCCCGTGCGTTCCTCAAGATCGGTATAGTAGCGACGCAAATACGGGAACAAGTCATCAGCGAGCCATGTCTTCGACATCTTCCGGCCAGTGACGGGATTGAACAAACCGGCGGCAACGCGCGAAGAGCGGTTGTTATCGGGCTGATCGATCACGAGAAGCCGGAAATTGGCGTCGAGTGCGTGTATCGCCAGCGCAGATCCAGCGAGGCCTTGACCAATTACAAGTAAATCGACTTCTCTGTTCTGATCCACAATCCCAAAAATGGAGCAAATAATTGGGGTAGAGCAAAAAAGCCCCCTATTTTTGAAAAAATTGCTTCCTATGCTGCAAATCCAGTCCTTTGTTTTCAACCCGTTTCAGGAGAATACCTTTGTCTTGTACGATGAAACAAGCGAATGCATTGTCGTTGACCCGGGTTGTGCGGACGACAGTGAGAATGCAGAACTCAGGCATTTCATAGAAGAAAATAAACTTCGGGTGAAGATGCTGCTCAACACACATTGTCACATCGACCACGTGCTCGGAAATCAGTTTGTCAAGGAGACATTCAAAACTGACTTGCTCATTCCGCGCGCGGAGGAGGCAGTACTCAAGGCAGTCGAGGTGTATGCTTCAAACTATGGTTTCCACGGTTACCGATCGTCACAACCTGATGGATTCCTGGAAGAGGGTGATTCAATACGCTTCGGGAATCATTCGTTTACCGTTCTATTGGTTCCGGGCCACTCCCCCGGCCATGTGGCCTTTTACTGCGAGGAAGCGAGTATCGTGATTGGCGGTGACGTACTGTTTTATAACAGTATTGGCAGGACGGATCTTCCTGGCGGAGATCACGATCAACTCCTGAAGAGTATACATACAAAACTGTTCACACTTCCAGATGAGGTACGTGTCTATCCGGGACACGGACCGGATACAACGATCGGTCTCGAGAAGAAAACCAACCCGTTCTGTGCCATTGATAATATCAATATCCGGTAGTCATTCCTTACCGGCCATGTCGTATGAAAAAACATCTGCCTAATTTCCTGACGTCCTGCAACCTCCTGTCTGGTTGCTTCGGAATCGTATCCGTACTGGAGGGATGGGCCATTCCCGCAGCGTACTTCGTCTGGGCCGCGGGTGTATTCGACTTCTTTGACGGGTTTGTCGCACGGATGCTGAAGGTCTCGTCCCCCATTGGTAAGGAGCTCGACTCTCTTGCAGATGTCATCAGTTTCGGACTGTTACCCGCACTCGTCATGTACAAAATGATCGGAGACCACTCCAGTTCTATCTGGTTGCCTTATGTCGGATTCCTGATCGCTGTTTTCTCCGCATTCAGGCTTGCCATCTTCAATGTGGATGAAACGCAGCGCGACTCTTTCCGCGGACTGAATACCCCCGCTAATACGATCTTCATTTCTTCGTTGCCACTGGTATACACGCAGGTTGGTCGCTGGTTGTACGAACCCGTGGTCCTGGTATCGATCACGGTGATATTTTCGCTCCTGCTCGTTTCCCGACTCGAATTCTTTGCACTCAAGTTCAAGAGCTTTGGGTGGTCAGACAACAAAATGCAATTTACCTTTCTGATCCTCTCCGTATTACTTCTTGTGGTTTGTAAGCTTGTTGCCATACCCATTATCATACTACTCTACATTCTTTTGTCGTTGTTGAATAGCGTCTTCCGGAAACAAACGAAACCAGCTTAGCGCCGTGACAGTTCTCAGGACGATCCTGCTAATGGCCCTGCTCTTGATCCCGGCCCTTGCGCTGCGGGCACAACCTTCGGTATTGCATTCCGGAGACTGGTACAAGTTTGCAGTCCCACGGAACGGTGTGTACCGAATATCGTTCGACCTACTGCGCAAAACAGGGATAGACCCCGCGAAGATCGATCCCCGCAACATCCGGATATACGGACTCGAGGGCGGCATGTTACCCCAGTCGAACGCCATTGAACGGCCTTCCGACCTGTTGGAGTGTGCAATATTTGTTCACGGTGAAAGCGATGGCCGGTTTGATCGCAGCGACTACATCCTATTCTATGCGGAAGGACCCGATGACTACGAATACGACCAGGCACGAGGCATCTATCGCTATGAAAACAACCTCTACAGCGATCTGAACTACTACTTCCTGACCGTCGGCACAGACCAGGGACGACGTATCAACTCCTCGGAAAATGTGGCTGGCGACTTTCACCTGATCACTTCTTTCAATGCCTTCTCTCATTATGAGAAGGACGCGATCAATACCGAACGCTCAGGCCGCGAGTGGTTTGGCGAGCAGTTCGGTACGCAAACGGTTCATACGTTAACTTACAACCTCCCGGGTTTGACAGCCGGAAGTACGATGCAAGTCGTATCTGATGTGATGGCGCGATCTCATACGCCGGCATCGTTCAAACTGTCGATCAACGAAACACTGTTGGCCGAGCAAAACATTGCCGCAGTTCCAAATGGACGCTATACCGTGAAAGGCTTGCACCGACGCGATACGCTGTCTGTGCAGGTAGATGATATTGGTGCCACGGGCCGGTCGACTCAACAAGTACGATACGAGTTCGTGCCAGGCACGGGATTCTCCGCGGGATATCTCGACTTCATCTTGCTCGACTTTGTGCGGAACCTCGCGCTGTATGACAATCAGACCTTCTTCCTTTCATCCGAATCGACGGGCTATCCAACCTGCACTTTCCAGGTGTCATCGATGACAAGCGACAGTCGCATTTGGGATGTCTCGGATCATCACAATGTTCGCGAACAGGAGTTCGTGCTGACGGGATCTACCGGCAAATTTTCGACATCCACAGCCGATCTTAAGAAGTGGATGGTATTTAACAGCAAGCAACCCGAACCCACCTTCATATCGAAAGTCGGAAATCGCGACTTGTCGGGAATAGTGACGCCCAACGTCCTTATCGTCACCCATCCCGATTTTCACGTGGAGGCGGAGCGATTGGCGACTCACCGCGAATCGGCTAGTGGCCTGTCAACAGCCGTCGTAACAACGGAAGAGATCTTCAATCAATTTGCCAGCGGACGACAAGACCTCACTGCTATGCGGGATTTCGCAAAACGTCTTCGCGACAAGAACCCTTCGACGTTGCAATCCATCCTCCTTTTCGGCAAGGGCTCATACGACTACAAAGACCGGATACCAGGGAACACAAATTTCGTCCCCACATACCAGTCTCGCAATACACTCCACCCCCTTCAGACATATTCATCGGACGACTACTTTGGCTTTCTCGAAGAGTCCGAAGGGAATTGGGGGGAATCACCCGCCGAGCATCATACCCTCGATGTCGGCATCGGGCGCCTTCCTGTAACAACGATCGAACAAGCGCGGAGCGTAGTCGACAAGATCATTCGCTACGACACTGATACGCGAACGCTCGGAGCGTGGCGAAAAAAGATCGTCTTTGTTGCAGATGATGGAAATACGGAGGATGGTTTCACGAGCCTTCACCAATATCAGTCAGACGAACTTGCCAAGGCAATTGAAGAAGACAATTCCGCGTTCGATGCCCGCCGATTGTTCGTTGGATCCTATGAGAAGAAAGTACAGCCTAATGGCGAAACCGTTCCGGGACTTGTCGACGACCTGAAAAGAACCTTCGATCTTGGGGCGCTGATTATCAATTTTACAGGACACGGATCAGAGACCGTCTGGACGGATGAACGGATCCTGACCGAGGCTACCATCGCTGAGTTGAGGAACGACCGATACCCGTTTCTCGTCACGGCGACGTGCGAGTTCGGGCGACAGGATGACCCGCTGCGAATTTCCAGTGCGGAACAATCCGTGCTTCATCCGAATGGCGGAGCTGTCGGACTCGTTACGACTGCTCGCCCGGTAAATGCTCAAATGAACTTCACGTTAAATCGCGCCTTCTATGAAGCGCTGTTTCAACGCGTGGGCGACCACTACGCCACCATCGGAGAGATCTTCCGAAAGACTAAGAACAACAGCACAGCAGGTGTTTCTAACCGGAATTTCTCACTTATCGGCGATCCTTCAATGACATTAGCATTGCCAGACTATACTGCTGAGGTTACGTCCATGAAAACCGCTCACGGGTCGGATACGATCAAAGCTCTCTCAAGTGTGACGGTCAGGGGACGCATTTTAACACCCTCTGGCACGCTCGCCAGTGACTTCACAGGCTTTCTCGAAGCGACACTTAACGACCGACAGCGCCAGTTCAGCACCATTGGAAGAAACAACCCGCCGTTTTCGTACGAACAATGGGACAACGCCGTTTTCCGCGGACAGGCGTCCGTTGAGAACGGAGAGTTCGAATTTCACTTCGTGGTGCCGAAAGGAGTATCGACATCGATAACCACAGGGCGACTTGGTGTTTACGCCGCGGATCCGGTATCCGGGTATGAGGCGACGGGTGTGTACACCTCGCGCATAGGAGGTGTGGAAAGCGGGGTGGCTAATGACATCACGCCGCCCGTGATACGCCTGTTCGTCGGCGACACAACGTTTGTAAATGGAGGCATTGCATCACCTGACACCTACCTCGTAGCAAAAATCAAGGATCTCAACGGTATCAATATTTCCGGAATTGATCCGGCGCATAGTATCGTCGCACAATTGGATGGAAGCGAACAGACCTTTGATCTGAACGAATACTTTGTAAGTGACCTCGATAGCTGGAAGTCAGGCACTATCCGATTCCCGATACTCGGACTGGAACCTGGCCCGCATCAGCTGACCCTCTATGCTTCGGATGTTTTCAACAATCGAGCACAAGCTGCCGTCAGCTTTATCGTTACCGATGGAAGTGAGTTGGTGATTGAGGAGTTCGGGAATTACCCAAATCCTTTCACAGAAAACACAACCTTATTCTTTACGCATAACCGGTCGGGCGACGACCTGTGGGCACAATTATCGATATTTAACCTTGCCGGTCAGTTGGTCACCTCGGCGGAATATTCCGTTGCACAAAGTGGGTATCACATTGATTTGCTGGAATTAAACGTTGCCTCAGGGGCATCCGGTAAAAAACTGCCGCCGGGACCATACTTGGCACGGGTCATTGTTCGTTCAATGAGCAATGGTTCTAAAAATGAGAAGGTTACCCGACTAATTGTCCTGAATTGATTATCTTTAACCCCTATAATAACTCTTGATGAAGTTTCGAGCAGGATTTTTTCTCCTGGCATTTGCTGGTTCTACTTTGCAGGTTTTCGCACAGTCTGACCCGGTATCGCAGCCTGGCGAACTGGCAGGACAGCAGCGGGCCATAACCACAGCGGTGCCCTTTCTGGGGATCACACCCGATGCGCGACACGCGGCACTGGGTGATGCCGGAGTGGCAACCTCTGCAGATGCAAACGCCGCATACTGGAACGCCGGCAAACTCGTTTTCATCGGTCCCAAGTATGGAGGAAGTCTCTCATATACTCCCTGGCTGGGCAAGATCGTCAACGACATGTGGATCTCTTCCCTCTCCGGGTTCTATAAGATCGACCGCGAACAAGCAATTGCCGTATCCTTGAAATATTTCGATCTTGGTGAGATCAGCTTCCGTGGACTCGTGAACGAACCACTCGGTGACTTCAATCCAAAAGAGGCAGCGTTCGACGCCACTTACTCACGGATGCTGACCGACAACTTCGCTATTGGTATTTCAGGTCGGTATATCTTTTCAAATCTCACAGGCGCTTTTACGGGGCCCGATGCGCAGGCTGGTAACAGTGTCGCTGCTGACGTCGGCGTCTATTACACCAAACCCCTGCAAACCGGATCGCGTGAATCAACGCTTTCGCTGGGCGCACAGATCTCGAACATTGGCGCAAAGATCTCTTACACCGACAACAACAATAAAGACTTCCTGCCTACCAATCTGCGATTGGGAGCTTCTTATCTCACCGCACTGGACGTCTTCAACACACTCACCTTCATACTCGACTTCAACAAACTGATGGTGCCAAGCCCGGGCTCGGGTCGTGACACTGTATCACTGTTAAGCGGGATGTTCGGATCGTTTACGGATGCTCCAGGTGGCGCCAAGGAGGAATTCAAGGAGTTCATGATCTCGGCAGGGATCGAGTACTGGTACCGCACTACATTCGCTGGCCGTATTGGCTACTACACTGAAGATGTAGATAAAGGCAATCGCAAATATCTGACGATGGGCGTGGGCTTTCGGAAGAATAACTTCGGAATTGACGTAGCCTATATTGTCCCCACGAACCAGCGTGAACATCCATTAGCGGAGACGCTGCGTTTCACCTTGCTAATGCAGATCGGCGCAAATGAACTCGATGAGACCTCTGTGAGAGATTAGACTACATGCCCGACCGCTCGACTCCGCCTCCATTCGTACGTAGCCTATCTTTTGAACTCGCCACTCCCGACGTCCGAAATCTACCAAATGGTATTAACGCGTTCTTTATCGGCGGAGGATCTCAGGATGTACTAAAAATCGAATTCATCTTCCAGGCTGGCAGATGGGTTGAGAATAAAAGAACGGCGTCGCACTTCACTGCGCAACTTCTGTCAAAAGGAACACACCTGAGAAACAGCTTCGAAATCGCCAACATATTTGACCAATATGGTGCCCATCTCGACATAAGCCCGGGCCTTGACTTTGTGTCAGTCAATGTCCACACACTGCGAAAGAATACGGGAGTAGTGCTTGAGCTTCTGATGGAGATATTGAGCACACCTACATTTCCCGAAGGAGAGTTCAGTCAGGCGAGGTCCGTGTTCATTCAGAATCTGCAGGTCAGCAACGAGAAAACGAGTTTCGTAGCGTCTCAGCTATTCCGCAAGAATCTTTACGGAGCAGGCCATCCGTACGGTGCGATCGTGCAGGAAGAAGACCCCGAACACCTTGATGTGGACGATCTCAAACACCACTTCAATACTCACTTCCGCGCACCGAGCGTATACGTCTCTGGCAAGGTGGATGACAACGACAAACAAGTGATGCTGGATCATTTCTCACGATATCGCCAGGGTATCGTGCAAGACTCCCCGCGTCACGAAATCACCCGCGGTCCGGAGCGTGCTTCGCTTGAGAAAGAAGGTAGTATACAGTCATCGATTCGTCTGGGCAGGCGCTCGATACTGCGTTCTCACCCCGATTACGCCCCTATCCTCTTCGTGAGCCACATATTGGGCGGCTACTTCGGTTCCAGATTGATGAAGAATATCCGTGAAGATAAGGGGCTGACGTACGGAATCTCAGCATCCATCCACGGCTTGAAAGAGGACAGTTTTCTGATCATCGGCGCCGATGTCAATAGAGAGAATACAGAGCTGGCGTTCACAGAAATCCGCAAGGAGCTGAAGGAGCTGCGATCGGCACCGGTTCCCGCCGATGAACTCGAAACGACTCGCAACCATTTCATCGGGAGTTTACAGGCCGAACTCACCACACCCTTTGCACACGCAGACAAGATAAAGACGATCACGCTTCACGATCTTCCCTGGGATCACTATCGGCGTTTGATCGTGAGGATCGATTCAATGACACCGGCCGAAATACTCCGCATCAGCGACGAGTACTTCCACGAAGAAAGTTTGATACAGGTCGCCGTCGGATAGTCGCCTGCTATCGTTGCGGCATTTCATTCTCGAGTCTTACGCCCACAGCCAGCACACCTGCCAGCGTATCGGTGCGCATGTATTGCTCAAGTGATATGTTGAATTTTCCCGTATGAGGGAACACATATCCGCGCTTCAGTGAAATGCGGTGGTCATAAATGTCACCGAGCGCACTCCCGCCAAAAGGCTCGCCGGTCTTTTCGTCAAAGAGCATATGTTGCGTCAATTCCCTTTCAAGAACAGCTCCGGTTGAATCGCGCAGTGTCCATGTGATGAAAATACGGGCCCAGGGATAATCGAGGCTGTTGCGTACGTTGCAGTACAGACTGTAGCGCTGAAGAGAATCGGCTATCGTAAAGTCAAAGTCGGGTCGCTCGCTCACCTGCCAGAATCGC
Organism: uncultured Roseivirgaceae bacterium; assembly: GCA_964438975.1. Lineage (GTDB taxonomy): Bacteria > Bacteroidota > Bacteroidia > Cytophagales > Cyclobacteriaceae > Chryseosolibacter. The sequence goes on from CAYTMU010000021.1 coordinate 13,172, forward strand.
TGATGGAAGTCCGCATTCTTCTCAAAGACACGCTGATCATCACAGCTGGAAAAGAACAGCACTACGATTGCCGGTACCAGTAACGATCTCATCCCCTGTTGCGCGGTTTATTGTTACCCGGGTTACCCCCCCTTTTTGCACCCGAGCGATCACCAGGTCCCTTTCTCTTCTTCCTTTTCTTGCCTTTGTTCTTGTACTTCTGATCCATCCGCTGCAAGTCGCTGTTCAACACCTCGACCGTTGCCTTCTCTTCGACCTCATTTTTCTCAAGAGTGGCAGGCTTCTTTCCCTCGCGATTCATACGAAGTATCTCATTTACCCGCGATACGTTTAGCGGATACCAGGTATTTTCCTCCCGAAATCCGAACCACATGATCTTCCGGAAAATATCCGTCTTCTGCAGAGTAGCCTCCCCTTTCTCCGTGAGCAAAGGTCCGTCCACTTTTGGAATATCCTCAAGTGCCTCGATGTAAGTCTCCAACTCATAGTTGAGACAGCACTTCAGACGGCCGCACTGGCCTGAAAGCTTACTTGGATTGAGCGACAGGTTCTGATACCGGGCCGCACTCGTCGCGACATTCTTGAAGTCGCTGAGCCACGTCGCACAACAAAGTTCTCGACCACACACGCCGATGCCGCCGAGACGCCCGGCCTCCTGGCGAAGACTGATCTGCCGCATCTCAACCCGAATCCTGAACTCACCTGCCAGTATCTTTATTAGCTCGCGAAAATCGACCCGATCGTCAGCCGAGTAAAAGAACGTTGCCTTTGTGCTGTCTGCCTGGTACTCGATGTCCGAAAGTTTCATATCGAGTCTCAAATCGCGGATAATCTCGCGCGTGCGATACAACGTCGGCAACTCGCGCTTTTTAACTTCCTCAAATTTTTCGAGATCGCGCTGATGTGCTATCCGGTAGATCTTACGGATGTCAGCGTCATTGGAAACCTTCTTTTTCTGCATCTGGAGCCTGACCAACTCACCCTGCATTGACACGTGGCCAAGGTGGTGTCCGTTCGGCACCTCCACCACAACGGCATCCCCTGTCGTCAGATCAAGACCCTCAGCGTTGCGGTAGAAATCCTTTCGACCGTTCTTGAATCTGATTTCAACAATATTAAACCGGTCCCGGACCGGCATATCCATATTCGACAACCAGTCGAACACATTCATCTTATTACAGCCACCGGTATTACAGGCGCCGTTATTCTTGCAGCCTGCAACCTTACCGTCTTTGACTGAACCGCATGCACATCCCATCGTTATACTCCTTTATAGTTCAGTAGGTCCACTCCAATGTCCGTTCTGAAGTAGAGGTCTTCCCATGCAATTTCCGACACGGACTGATACGCGCGTTGTCGCGCGTCTTCCAGTGAGCGCGCTTTTCCGGTTACGGCCAATACACGCCCACCCTCGGTCACAATGCGATCACTGTCGGCCCGGGTCCCCGCGTGAAAGATCAGGGCCTCGTTATCCGCCGCCAGGCCGCTGATCACCCTGCCTTTCGCAAATGCGCCCGGATAGCCACCGCTGACCATTGCCACGGTTACAGCGTAGTCGTCATCGATATCGACCGATTTGCCCTTGAGTTCTCCCTTGGCTGCGGCCACCAGCAGTTCGACGAAATCACTCTTGATCCGCGGCATAACGGCCTGCGTCTCGGGATCTCCCATTCGCGCATTGTATTCAATGACGAACGGATGTCCGCCAACGTTCATCAAACCCACGAAAATAAAACCTTTATAGTCGATATGATCCTTCTTCAGTCCTTCGATTGTCGGCCTGACAATCTCGTTTTCAACCCTGGCCATGAATGCAGGGGTTGCAAAAGACACCGGTGAAACGGCTCCCATACCGCCGGTATTGAGCCCGGTATCGCCTTCACCGATGCGCTTGTAGTCTTTGGCCTCAGGCAACAGCACGTAGTCACGACCATCGGTAAGGACAAAAACAGATAGCTCGATCCCCGAAAGGAACTCTTCGATGAGTACTTTCGCACTGGCTTCGCCGAACTGTTTGTTCACCAGCATTTCCTTTATAACCGCTTTCGCTTCCGCTTGTGATAGTGAGATGACGACGCCCTTACCACCCGCGAGTCCATCCGCCTTCAGAACGATAGGCGGCTTGCAAGTGGATATATAGTCGAAAGCGCTATCCAGTTCGGAAACAGTAAATGACTTTGCTTTGGCCGTAGGAATTGCGTGACGTATCATAAAATCCTTCGAAAAGGATTTGCTGCCCTCCAGTTGTGCACCCTCCTTGCCCGGCCCAACGATAAGAATATCTTTGAGCCAGGGGTCGCTTTCGAAATAATCGCGAATACCATTTACCAACGGAGCTTCGGGGCCGACGACCATCAAATCGATCTTGCTGCTTTGACAAAACTGACCCAGCCGATGGAAATCATCTGCCGGAATATCAACATTGACGGCAACAGACGCTGTGCCGGGATTCCCGGGTGCGACAAAAAGGGAGTTACATAACGGGCTTTGAGTAATCTTCCACGCCATAGCATGTTCCCTGCCCCCGCCGCCGATAAGAAGTATATTCATGCAACTACTTAGAATTCAGTTGAGATCAAATATATGAGTTCTAAGGCATTCTTGACCGTAAAGTTAAAAAAAACCCTCTCCCGCCAGTTTTGGAGGAGAGGGTAGATCGCCCAACCAGGGCCAGTGTATTAGTTTGCGTACTCGGAGAGAAACTTGATTCTCATAAGGCGAATCTCCTCCTCTGAGTATTCAGTGATGGCCTCGCTTTTAAGCGCCGCCTCAAGACTGTCAGTCTCAGCATCCATGAAGTAATCATGGAGTTCGTCCTGCTTATGGAGGTCGATGACCTGATCGATGTAGTACGTCAGGTTGAGTTTGGTACCGGAGAAACAGATATTCTCGATCTCAGTGAGTAGATCTTCAAAAGAAAGCCGGGTCGACTCGGCGATCTCTTCAAGATCGATCTTCCGATCTATCTGCTGGATGATCGATATCTTGGTCTTGGACTTATTGACGGACGACTTGACAACAACGTCGCTCGCCGTCTCGATATCATTTTCCTCGACATACTTCTGAATTACATTGAGGAATGGCTGCCCGAACTTATTAACCTTGCCCATACCCACGCCGTTGACCTGTGCCATCTCTTCTTTTGTCGTCGGATAGGTCGTTGCCATTTCTTCAAGGGAGGGATCCTGGAAGATCACATAGGGTGGCAGGCTCTTTTCCTTGGCAATCTTCTTGCGAAGGTTCTTCAGCAGTTCATAAAGCTTTTCATCGTACGCTTTGGAAGTAACGGGTTTCTCGCTTGACACTTCCTCGTCTTCGAGATCGGTGGTAAAGTCGTGGTCGCGCGCCAACTCGATCGCATAGGGCTTCTTGAGGAAAGCCTCTCCCTTCATGGTGATCCTCAGTGCCCCGATATTGTCGATGTCCTTTTCCAGGTATTGGTAAATGAGTGCCTGGCGAATGACCGACTTCCAGAAATCGGAGTCCTCATCGCTTCCTTTGCCGTACACTTCAAGATCAAAGTGTCCATAACTCTTCACGTATTCGTCTTCAACACCGCGAATAACATGTACAAGATGACTGAGGCCGAAGCGTTCTTTCGTCTGCTTAACGGCCCGCAGAGCAATCTTGACATAGTCAGTTCCGTCAAAGCGTTCGCGTGGGTGCACGCAGTTGTCGCACATGCCGCAATTGTCTTCCGTATACTCTTCACCGAAGTAGTGCAGCAGTTGCCGACGCCGGCAAACCGGTGACTCCGCGTAGTATTCCATCTCCTGCAAGAGGATACGCGCATTCTCTCGTTCCTGTACAGGTTTGTCCTTGTTGAATTTCTCAAGCTTGTTCAAGTCGTTGTGACTATAGAACATGAGACAGAGTCCTTCCAATCCATCGCGTCCGGACCGACCGGTCTCCTGGTAGTAACCCTCAAGTGACTTTGGTACATCATAGTGAACGACAAATCGCACATCCGGCTTATCGATCCCCATTCCAAACGCAATCGTAGCAACGATAATATCTGTTTCCTCATTCAGGAAATCGTCTTGATTCCTGATCCGAACATCGGGATCGAGACCCGCGTGATAAGGAGCCGCTTTGAAACCATTGACGTTCAGAAGTGTCGCGATCTCTTCGACCTTCTTACGACTAAGGCAATAGATGATACCCGATTTACCTTTGTGATCCTTGAGGAATTTGATCAGTTGCTTCTTCGTTTCCTTCTTCGGACGGACCTCGTAAAAAAGATTCTTTCTGTTGAAAGATGACATGAAGACATCGGCATCTTCCATCTGCAGGTTCTTCTGAATATCGATCTGGACCTTCGGCGTCGCTGTCGCTGTAAGTGCTATGATCGGCATATCGCCGAGATTCTGGATCATCGATTTGATCCTTCTGTATTCCGGGCGGAAATCATGTCCCCATTCTGAAATACAGTGAGCCTCGTCAATGGCGACAAATGATACATTTACTTTCTTAAGAAATTCGATAGTATCTTCCTTGTTCAGCGACTCGGGAGCGACGTACAGCAACTTCACATTGCCGTTCATACACTCTCTCTTCAATCGGGTGATCTCCCCTTTACTGAGTGTCGAATTGAGGAATCTGGCATTGACACCGTATGCATTCATCTGATCGACTTGATTCTTCATCAGAGCGATCAGAGGTGAGATGACGATAGCAAGTCCATCGCGGACCATTGCCGGTAGCTGGTAGCACAATGACTTTCCGGCGCCGGTCGGCATGATAACAAAGGTGTTCTTCCCGTTTAGCAGATTTCGAATAACTCTCTCCTGATTACCGCGAAATTGGCTGTAACCAAAAATTTCTTTCAAGCTTTCCTTCAAAGCATCTTTCTCTTCGACCAGCATCATTTCTACTTATAAAAATCTTTAAATTGTATCTTTAAGCTTTGGTTATTATAAAATTCAAAAACCATTGAATTTAGCAAAAAATATCAAAAAAATTGCACAGGAAGTTCTTTTAAATGAATCCCGGGCAATTGAAAACATAACCGGTTTAATCGATAAAAATTTTGAGGCATGCGTTGAGGAAATTTATTCTGCCAAAGGCCGGGTTGTCATAACAGGCATTGGCAAAAGTGCCATCATAGCCAATAAAATTGTGGCGACATTGAATTCAACCGGCACGCCCGCTCTTTTTATGCATGCTGCTGATGCCATCCACGGCGACCTTGGCATGATACAATCGGAAGACATCGTCATTTGTATTTCGAAAAGCGGTAATACGCCGGAAATAAAAGTTCTGGTGCCGCTTCTTAAACGCCGGGGCGCCAAACTTGTTGCTCTCGTCAGCAACACCACCTCGTACCTCGCACAACAAGCCGATTTCGTGCTCAATGCAACGATTGCGGAGGAGGCCTGCCCGCATAATCTGACACCAACCACAAGTACCACCGTTCACCTTGCGCTCGGCGATGCCGTCGCGATTTGCCTGCTTGAACTGCGCAACTTCAGCAGCCGCGATTTTGCCGAGTATCATCCGGGCGGATCGCTGGGAAAGCAACTCTATCTGAAGGTATCTGACCTTTCTCAGCAACACAAGTTACCTGCTGTTAGTGCCGCGACTCCCTTAAAAGATGTGATTATCGAAATTTCGAGCAAGCGCCTCGGTTGTACGACCGTTCTCGATGTAAAAGGCAACTTGGTGGGAATCATTACTGACGGCGATCTGCGTCGAATGCTCGCGAAAGACGAGGCATTGGATCAAGTAAAAGCGAGTGATATCATGACCGCTGATCCAAAAACCATACAAATTGACGAGTTCGCTACGAAGGCGTTACATCTCATGCAGGAGTCCAACATTACACAACTTGTGGTCATGGACAGCGAAAAGGTTGCGGGCATCGTACATTTGCACGATCTTTTGAAAGAAGGTATAATATAAAAAACACGAAAAGACTTTTATAACGTTTGGCGAGTGCCGTCTTTTGCAAAATCTCTTACCAGGAATCGGATAATGAACAAAAATTTGTATGTCGTGCTAATGGCGGGAGGAGTCGGCGTTCGCTTTTGGCCCTATAGCCGCAATTCCAAACCCAAGCAGTTTCTCGATGTTCTCGGCACAGGAAAGACGCTGATCCAATCGACCTTCGAGCGTTTCCTTCCTATCTGTCCTGCGGAAAACGTTTTTGTTGTAACCCACGAAGAACACGAGCCAATCGTACGCGAGCAACTTCCTCAACTCGCGCCGGGGCAGATCCTCACCGAACCGATGCGCAAGAACACAGGAGCCTGCATTGCATACGCGAGTTACAAGATACAGAAGATCAATCCTGATGCCGTCGTCATTGTGAGTCCGGCTGATCATCTGATACTCAAGGAAGATCTTTTCCTTGAGGTCCTTAGCCAAGCTGTCGACGAGGCATCGTCCGACGACAAACTGATTACACTTGGCATCAAACCAACAAGACCTGAAACCGGCTACGGTTACATCCAGTACCATACGGACACAACCTTTGCCAAGAAAGTGAAGACCTTTACCGAAAAGCCAGAGCTATCACTCGCCAAGAAGTTCCTGGAAAGTGGCGACTTCGTCTGGAATGCCGGGATCTTCATTTGGAGTGTGGCGTCAATTGTCAAAGCGATCCAACTCCACATGGCTGAAATGGCTGAGGTTTTCGAAGAAATCAGAACGAAGCTCGACACCGATCAGGAGAAATCAGCGATCGCCGCCGCGTATCCGCAGTGCAAGAGTATCTCGATCGACTACGGAGTGATGGAAAAAGCTTCGAATGTTTACGTATGTCTGGGTGACTTCAGTTGGTCGGATCTCGGATCGTGGGCCTCTATTCACGAGATCTCTCCCAAGGACGACTCCAACAACGTCGTGCAGGCAAATGCCCTCGTCTATGACGCACGCAATTGTATCATCAAAGGTGCGAACGAGAAGCTAATTGTTGTCCAGGGTCTCAATGGATACCTCGTCGGCGAATTCGGTAATGTCTTCATCGTTTGTGAGAAGGACAAGGAAGAACAATTCCGCAGATTTGTAAGCGACGCGAAGTCAAAACCGAACTCAATCGAGTTCGTGTGACCTGCAATTCGATTTTTTCACATTCATTGCCCTAACACACCAACATGTCCGAAACTATCTATGGTACGCGAGCGGTAATGGAAGCGATTCGCGCGGGAAAGGAGATCGAGAAGATCATGATTCAGTCAGGACTGTCGAATGATCTTCTGAAGGAACTGATCGCGCTCGCGCGGGAACATAAAACACCTTACACGTTTGTTCCTGCCGAGAAACTGAAACGGTTCACAAAAAAAAATCACCAGGGGGTGATCTGCATCCTTTCGGCTGTCACCTTCGCCTCCCTCGACAACCTTGTCGACCGTGCCTACGCGGAGGGACGCGACCCGTTCCTCCTCCTGCTCGAACGCGTGACGGATGTCAGGAACTTTGGCGCCATCGCGCGAACAGCTGAATGCGCGGGCGTCGACGGGATCGTTATCGGCGAAAAGGGTAGTGCACCGGTTACCAGCGATGCCATGAAAACATCGGCAGGTGCGCTGAATCACCTCGCGGTTTGTCGCGAGCAGGATCTCAAACAAACCATGCGTTACCTGCGGGAGAGTGGTATTCGTGTGATCGCTTGCACCGAAAAGGCCAGCACCAGCATCTTCGAAATATCCCTGGCCGGACCTGTCGCAATCATCGTTGGATCGGAGGAAGACGGGATCTCCGACGCAATCCTTCGGCAAGCGGACGAACTCGCTAGTATTCCCATGAAAGGAAAGATCGACTCACTCAACGTTTCCGTCGCCGCTGGGATTGCCCTCTACGAGGTGCTGAGACGGAGAATAAGCGAATCAGAACCTCGCGTTTCTCCATAGGTCAATCACCTCATACCAGGTAGACTCGTACTTCTTCCTTCTGATAAGGACATAGTTGTCAGGATCGAACAGGCTGCTTGAACGTGTGAATGTAAAAGAAATCACATAGCGGTCGTTGTCGTAGGTCCACACTTCGCGGTTTTCAAATCGGTATACCTGTTGCGGTACACCAAAGAGGATGTAGACCATTCCCCGATCCGTTTTCCAACCTTCCTTGTACGACGTAAAGTATCGATTGGCAAGTTCTACTCTTCTGAAATAACTTCTCATCAATATCCTCGCCCGGTCGGTATCGGCGACAATTCCCAATATCAGGCGGTCGAACACTTTTTTATTTCCCCGCGCATTTAAGAACCGGTCGTATTCCTGTCGGGTAGTAATATAAACCAGTGGATCCGGTAGATTGACAAGCTTGGTGTATTGCGGATAGTCGTCTTCGGCTCTCACGGCGAGTCCGGCGACCGCGTTCGTATCTTTCTGGATGAGGTAAAGTCCCTTACGGGAAAAGGCAAACTCGTCCGTCGAGGGAATTACAAAAGTGGAGTCTACCTCCATCGAACGCGAAACGCGCGCCTGTGCCTCTGAAAACGCAGGAGCTGCGGCGGGGAAATCGTCATCGTAATAGGATACGATCCGGGTTTCCGAGCCCCCTCCCAGCTTAACAGGGGAGTTCGTGTCGATATACGGATCCGTTACCGCGAATCCGTTGCGTGACAAATAATTATTCACAGGATAGTTCGGCTGCAACGCAACGTAGAACAGCCACGCGCGACGCAACGAGTTGTTGGTGATCCTGGCAACCAGATAACGCGTAGCATCGCCCGAATCAAGTGTTCCCCGTCCGCGCAAGCCGGAAGCATGCCGTGTCGTAACTCCCTCATCCAGTACCACCGACCGACCTTCCTTGTCGCCAAGAAGACCCCGGATTTCCCACTCCAGCGAGTATTGACTCATAAGCGCCGCAGTGTCCCGCACCTGAAGGTTGTAAAGAATGGTGAACCGCATCGAATCCGACCGGACTGCCTTCAGGTCGAACTGAACAGTCGCATCGGGGTCATAAACGTACTCATAATTGATATCGCGCAATGTCTGTCCAAAGGAAGCAGTAGTAAGCACGATCAGGATAACGGTCAAATATCTATTCATGGCGAAGCTTTTGAACCGGAGAGCACCGGCGTATCCCGCATTTCAACCCCAATATCAGTAGAAAAGTTTAATCTTCGAATCCCTTTGGAGCTTTAACACAAGTAGTATTTTTGCTGCCATGGCAAAGATCTTCACAACGGAAATCACTAGCGAAGAGATTCCGTCCGACAATCCGATCCATCAACGTCTGTTCAAGGCATATGTTGTGGCCGAGCCATTTGTTGTTGGAGATGTGCTGGAGGTTGGATGTGGGGAGGGCCGGGGTATTGACATGCTCATAAACAAGGCAGATACATTTACAGCCGTTGATAAGATCGCGCCGGTGATCTCGAAGCTCCGGGCGCGTTACCCTTCAGGAAAATTCCTGAGTATGAACATCCCTCCTCTCACGGGTATTGACGACAACTGTTACGACCTCGTGGTAAGCTTTCAGGTGATCGAACACATCGAAAACGACAGACTGTTTCTCGAAGAAATCCACCGCGTCCTGAAACCTGGAGGTGCAGCGCTGATCACGACACCGAATCGCAAGCTATCGCTGACCAGAAATCCGTGGCACGTGAGAGAGTATCTTCCGAATGAGCTGATGGCGCTCGCCTCGGAAGTCTTTGATCACGTCGACGTCCGCGGCATCACCGGCAACGCGAAGGTCATGGAGTATTACGAAGAGAACCGGAAGTCCGTGGAGCGAATCACGCGCTGGGATCTCCTGAACTTGCAGTACCGATTGCCCGCACGACTGCTACGCATACCGTATGAAGTACTGAATCGCTGGAACCGAAATAAACTCCAGTCTACAGGTGACAAACTCGTGAGCGGTATCCGGCATGAGGATTATTTACTCACCGACGATGCTGCGGGGGCACTCGACTTGTTCGTTGTCGCCCGAAAGCATACGTGAACTTAAACGCGCTGCGAGGCAGGTGCATATGGAGACTGAAAACGGCAGAAACAATGCATGTGAACGAGCACACGGCCGGTGGGTATTAAAGATATCTCGAGCGATGATTTCGATCACTGAAAGTTTAATTCTGACAAAATCCGACCAGCGCACAATTTTCTGCGTTGTCGATAGTTAAAGTTGCATGGTCTTACGAATCACATTTTTCGCAGTATTCGCGTTGATCGCTATGGATTCGCATGCGCAGTTCTGGAAGAAGAAGCAAGCTCCGAAAAACGACCCTTCGACCCAGCAGCCGACTTCGCTGAGTCCTTCCACTACCCCGCAGAGACATTATACACCGAAGGCGCCGCGTCCATCAAAAGGTCCAACGTACGGGCTGGAGCAGGAGTACTACGAACGTGTAGAAGCTGTTGCGAAAGAACGACGGAAAGCCGAAAAGATCATGATGAAACCCCAGTATTCCGACCCCATGTACTTCGGTCACAAGCGTCCACCCAAGAAGCGAAAGCCGTCGAAAATGAAATATTGCCAGGAGTGCGGAATCCGTCACTGAGGGCGGACTCCGTCAACATGTCTACCACCCTGTTTTCTGAAAATATTACGGTCGGGAAAAAAGTCGACTGAAATCTGCCGTTCGATGCTTACCTTGCGGCCATGGCGCAGTTCATTCCCCGGTTCGATCATGCAGATCCCAGCCCTCCCAGGGGGAGCACGGCGCCCATTGCCAGTTTCGACAACAACCTTTCGAAGCATTTGACCGCCACCGAAGGCATTACCAGGTCTTATGCATCCAACCAGGCGCCAGTGCAGGGAGAATCGAGAGGCTTCTTTTTTCGCAAACAACCGTAAAGTTTAAACATAAGATGAGCCAATTACTTCACTGCGTCTTCCCCGCGGGAGACGCGATCCCCACTCAATTCAGAATCAATGAAACCATTGAACAGAGAGAATATCTTATCAATGGCGAGATGAAGGTCTGGAATGGCAACTTGAATCCGGTGATGAGTCCGGTGTGTATACGCGAGGGTGATAAGTTGACGCAACAAGTTATCGGGCACACCCCGCTGCTCACGACAAAGGAATCTCTCGAAGCGCTTGATGCCGCGGTGAAGGCCTACGACCTCGGGCACGGCGTGTGGCCGACCATGAGTGTGACGCAGCGCATCGAACATGTCGAAAATTTTCTTCAGGCTATGCGGAAGAAACGAGACGAAGTGGTCAACCTTCTCATGTGGGAAATCGGGAAATCCCTGAAAGATTCTGAAAAAGAATTCGACCGGACTGCCGACTACATTGTCGACACAATAAAAGCGTTGAAAGATCTCGACCGGAACTCCGCAAAGCTCATTGAGGACCAGGGCTTCATGGCGCAAATCAGGCGTGTTCCGCTAGGTGTAGCACTGTGTATGGGACCTTACAACTATCCGTTGAACGAAACCTTCACTACGTTGTTCCCCGCACTGATCATGGGGAACACAGTAGTTTTTAAGCCGGCGAAATATGGAGTGCTCCTGATCAGGCCTTTGCTCGAAGCATTTCGGGACAGCTTCCCGCCTGGTGTCATTAATATCATTTACGGACGTGGACGCGAAACTGTCGGTGCATTAATGGAGTCGGGTAAGGTTGATGTGTTCGCATTCATCGGCACAAACAAGGGCGCGAACGATCTGAAGAAACTCCATCCGAAGCCCCACCGACTCAAGGCAATTCTCGGGCTCGATGCAAAGAACCCCGCGATCGTACTGCCAGACGCCAATGTGGACAGCGCGGTAAGTGAGTGCCTTGCGGGCTCGCTATCATTCAACGGGCAGCGATGTACAGCTCTCAAGGTGCTGTTCGTCCACACGGATATCGTCGATGAGTTTATCGAGAAGTTCAACGCCAAGGTCAGTACGCTAAAGCCCGGAGTACCCTGGGATAACGGTGTCGGCCTGACACCACTTCCCGAACCCGGCAAGGTCGATTACCTCAAAGGTTTGGTCGAAGACGCCAAGTCGCATGGGGCTCGTATCGTCAATGAAAGCGGAGGATCGACACTGGAGACTTTCTTCTATCCCGCCGTCCTCTATCCCGTCAATGAAAAGATGAGGATATACTATGAGGAGCAATTTGGTCCTGTCGTTCCGATCGTTCCATTCTCGGATGACAGTGATGCTATTCGCTATGTAGTTAATTCCAACTTCGGTCAGCAGGTGAGCATTTTCGGCACGGATTCACAACGTGTGGCGCGATTGATGGACGCCTTTGTCAATCAGGTCGGCCGGATCAATCTGAATACTCAGGCTCAACGCGGACCTGACTCATTCCCGTTCAACGGACGTAAAGATTCCGCGGAAGGAACTCTCTCGGTGTCGGACGCATTGCGCGTGTTCTCTATTCGCACGCTTGTGGCAACACGGGACACCGAATCAAACAAGCAAATGATCTCAACCATCATTCGCAACCGTGAATCGACGTTCCTGAGTACGGATTATATTTTCTAGTCCACGGTCGACGGTCCACAGTTCGGTCCACGGTAGTGGGGAACACGGTTCATCCATGATGTTCTTACGATAAGGAGGATTGTAGAGATTTTCCGAGTTCTGTCCTCGCTACCGTGGACTATCTGACCATAAGGTCGTCCCTACAGGACTTGCGTGTGTGTTTTTCGCCTATTCCCTTGCTACCATAGGGTCGCCCCTACGGGGCTTGAGGGACCGTCGTCGAATTGTTTCTTTTTTTCGCTTGGTTGGAGAAACGCGGATTGTG
>CAYTMU010000021.1:25919-57923 GCA_964438975.1 uncultured Roseivirgaceae bacterium
ACCGTGGACTGTGGACTGAACTACGCCATCTTTCGCATGATGCCTTTCTGCGGATGTATCCTTACCTCGAAGAACTGGGTAATGAATGCATGCATTCGGTTGTCAACCATTAAAACCGGACTGTCGGTGGGATAGAATACCGTGAGGTCAAGTACGGCACGGAGGAAGTTGTGATGCTGGCAGAATGATTTTGTCCACTCTTTGAATCGAGCGGTCCATTCCTGCTGATACCGCAGGTACGGGTCCCTTCCATCAAAGCCAAACGAGAGCTGATTGTCGCCGTAGAACTTGTAGCGAAAAACGCCCATCAGATTCAGATAGAACTCATGCAGGTGACGAAAGTCTCTGTCCCGGTGCCCCTGAATCTTGAGCGCCATATCGTCCATCACCCCCAGCGGATTGGATCGCATAAGATACTCGACCTTGACAAAATCGACAAGATATTCAAGAAGAGCTGATTCCAGGGACAGCTGTGCCTCCTCCAGAACATAATTCTTATCTAACGGAAAGAATTTGCGAAGCACTCGACAATTGGTTTTCCAAAACTAGAAAAAAACCTTCGGCTCACAAGGGAATGTTCCCAGGCGTACGTTTTCAAAATTCATCGGCACTGGCAGCCTCATACGACTTCCTGTATCGTTCGGGGACAGATCCGTTCAGCATCGCACCGGTCGCCACCGACGGGTAGATCTCTTCGAGCGTCCTCACCTCATTCATGAACACCCGTCGATAAATCTGGTGGCGGTTGAGCTTTCGGGGGTGGTCGAGACCTGCCGAGGCGATCAGTTCCACAAAACTCTCGACCGTGTGTTTGTGATAGTTTGCCGCGCGAACTTTCTTGTCATCAACAACAAGCCCCTGGACTAATTGCGGGTCCTGAGTCGCCACGCCAGTCGGACATGTATTCTTATTACATTCAAGCGCCTGTATGCATCCTACTGCCATCATCATCGCCCGTGCACTATAACAAATGTCCGCCCCGAGCGCTATCGCCCGCACCATCTGAAACCCCGTTAGTATCTTTCCCGAGGCGCATACTGTGATATGATGCCGGATACCAAAACCGCGCAACATGTTGTCGACGAATGCCAAACCTTCAAGCAATGGCATACCGACGAAGTTCGAGAACTCCGGCGGCGCTGCGCCCGTACCCCCTTCGCCCCCATCTACCGAAATGAAATCCGGGTAACAATCGAGTTCAACCATGGCCTTGCAAATTGAAATGAACTCACTCTTTCTACCGACACAAAGTTTGAATCCTACTGGCTTCCCTTCAGCCAATTCACGCATGGTTTGTATAAAATGGATCAATTCACGCGGTGTCGTGAAGGCGCTGTGAAAAGGAGGCGAAAAAACGGTCGTTCCTGGCTTCACCCCCCGAATCGCCGCAATCTCCGGAGTATTCTTCTTGCCGGGCAGAATACCTCCATGGCCCGGCTTCGCGCCTTGTGAAATCTTCAGCTCAATCATCTTCACCTCCGGACGCAACGCATTTTTTTGAAAAGCTTCCGGCGAAAAATTGCCTTCATGATCCCTCGCGCCAAAGTATCCTGTTCCTATTTGCCAGATCAGATCACCGCCGTACTTGGTGTGATGAGGACTGATCCCGCCTTCGCCCGTATTATGTGCAAACTTGCCTATCGCCGCACCTGCGTTCAAAGCTTCTACCGCATTCGAACTGAGTGAGCCGAAGCTCATTGCCGAAATGTTCAGGATGCTGGAATCATAGGGCTGGCGGCAATCCTTATTACCCACGGTCACGCGCGGGTGATGATCGACCTTTTGAAAGTCAATCGGAACGATAGCATGACTCATCCACTCGTAACCTTCCGCATAGACATTGAGTTGCGTACCGAACGGAGTCGTATCAACTTGCTTCTTTGCGCGCTGATAGATTACCGAACGGTCGATTCGATTGATCGGCGCACCGTCCGTATCCGACTCTACAAAATACTGCTGGATCTTAGGACGAAGGTCCTCGAAAACATAACGCAGCCTGCCAACGAGAGGAAAGTTTCGCCGAAGTGATTGCCGGGTTTGAGCCATGTCAGCAACACCCATAAAGATAAGCGGCGCGACAAGAATAAAAAGGAACAACGCCGCGGGTTGAAAATATCCCCAAACCAGAATCGCCAGTGTAACAGCAACGCTGGTATTCACAAAAATTCTTCTCATGGTGAGGTTAGTTGGGGCTAATATACGAAAAGACATGAATAGTGAGTGGTAAGAGTCGCCATACCCATCACTCGCCACTCACCTCTAATTATATCTCACCAATTCCGGCGCCCGGACAAACCCTGCGCTGTATTTTACGCGGAGATTTCCCGTCACACGGACAGTAAACGAGCTTATGTCCTCAACAGTGCGTGGGAAGTAGATCACTCTCAACTCGACGGTACCGAAGATCAGGTTTTCGTTTCGTGTGCGGACTCCTCCTCCCAATCCAAAGTACGGTTTGTCGTGAAAGATGCTTTGGTGATCATTTGCGATCAATGCCATCTCGGCGAATGCAAAAGGCGCGAACCTGAATCCCAAAAATTGCCAGGGGGAAAAGGCGATTGTTTCGCTCTGGATATGAAAGCGCTTAGTTCCCCAGAGGCTGTCCGCACGGAAATACTGCAATCCAAACTCATCGTTGATATCAAGCGGAGTGGACGCGCGCTGGCGGAGAACACGCGTGAAATCAGCGCTCACCGATTGCCGGAACAAGAACTGTCCCTTAGGGATAAGCCTACTGAGCACTGAGCCCGATACCATGAAGGTTGCATCCTCGAAGGTTCCGTCGTTGAGAAAGCTTCCAGACCTCATGCCCACATTATAAAACTCTCCGATCTTGCTAACGATCGATTTTTCCGCCTCAAAGCCAACGTATGTCCTCGATAATCCCATCAACCGAGTCCATCCGCCGGTCAGTGTAATACGGTGTCCATACGGGACATCTTCGGTTCGTCCAAAGCCGTAGATATACTGTGCCGTGTAAAAGTCCTGATTAAAAAATGTCACCGACCCCAACACAGCACTTTGGTTGCTGTAAAGCAGCCTTGCTCTTTCCCGCGCCTGCGACGGCAATCGCGTGAAGTGTTGGTCAAATCCTCGTATTGCAAGAAAATGGCGACTGCGATCGTTGTTACTATTCGCGCCGATATTATATCCAACCCACACGTCGTTAATGGAATACCGATAGTCGCGGAACAGAGAATCATGCGCGTTGAAATAGTTCCGCGACCAGTTCCTGCTGAGCTCCAGTCCCCCGGCATACCGCGTGTATGGGGAGACCAGTGGCCGATCAAGTTTGAGATAGTACGCACTCTCTTCCTCCTCCCCGTAGCTGCTTGCGTTATTCAGTTGCGTGTACCCGATTGACGCGTTGATAAAGGTGCCCGCGACACTGTTCTTCAGATACAGAAATTGATAGATGACATCCGGATCGCGGTCCGGCTCCACCAGCCCATTGAATTCAAGACGCTGGCCCCAGCCGGCGAGGTTAGCGTCGTACAACCGGAGCCGAACCTTGGATGGGTTCGCCGGATTGATCGTTCCTCCGATACTGAATACATCACGTGTCAGGACGACGAGGTCTACTGAGTCAACTTCTCCGCTGATAGGCATGACATAAATCTTGGCGTCCAAAAGGAACGATAGGTCCCTGAGGTGGCGCTCATTATCCGCAAGCTTGTACGGGTTCAAAGGTTGTCCTTCGCGAATAAAGAGATTGTCGCGGATTACCCGATCTTTCGTAGTGCCGTGAAGCTTATTACCCAGCTTCGTGATCGTGTTGCGAATATTCTTCGTGGTATCATAGACTGTCTGCTGAAAATCGATCTTGTGAATGGCAATTTTACGGATGAACTTTCCCGTATAGGGACTGAATGCCGCCTCACTCTTGACTGCCGCCATCGGATCATCAGGTTGCTTTCGCGTGAGCGATTTCATGATCCTTTGGGTCAGGTTGCTGTCCTTAATATTGGAAATGATGTCTGTTTTTACGGTGTCTACTTTCGTGGAGTCCTGTGTCCGCTGACCAAAAAGATTTTCGGGTATCAGAAGGATACAGGACAGGATGGCCGTTATGAGACAAATTCGCATCCTGTTACGGTTAAAATTGCTGTACCCGCTACGGCTTTTTATTGGTAAGGTACACTCCAAAGAAGATCAACGCCATGCCCACCAGGTGGCCTGCAAAAAGGCGTTCGCCGTCAACCAATCCCCAGAAGATCGCGACAATAGGAATGAGATATGTGACAGAGCTCGTAAACAGTGGTGAACTGATCTTCACAATTTTATTAAACAATATCGTTGCCAACGCGGTGCTCATAAAGCCCAGCAGGACGAGATAACCAAACGCTTCCCAGGCACCCTGGTGCATTGCCATCTTCTCCTTGAACGACGTGAATGCGAATAGGTGAATTACCGCAGGGAGTCCGATAAGAAGAAGGGATACGCTCGTGATCGTCATCGCGTTCAACTCAGCGATCCTGAACTTGATGAAATTCAGATTCGTCGAGTATAACAAACAGGCGATAATAACGAAGACACCATAGTAATTCAGCCCGGCGGCGTCTCCATCCGTGTTAGCAAGAATCAGCATGACAGTTCCGGCGAAACCGAGAACTATTCCGGCAATAGACGCGCGACGAAAAGGTTGTGCAAAGAATAACACGCCGATAATCAGGGTACAGATAGGAGTGAAACTGTTTATAATACCGGTTACCGAACTCGTAAGCCGCGTCTGCGCAATTCCAAACAAGAACGCCGGAAAGAAGATACCCATCATCCCGGAGAGCATGAGCTTTCCGTACTGCTGTGGTCCAAGTCCCCGAAGTCTCGTAATTGCAACCGGCAGCAGAAACAACGACCCCACAGCAACGCGAATGGAGCCGAGCTCCCAGGGAGAAAAGACCTCAAGTCCGCGCTTCATCAGGATAAAGGACGTCCCCCAGATCAGCGCCAGGACCGATAGCATTATCAGTGCCCGGAGATTACTGTTTGAAGGAGATTGCATGGATCTTCGATTCGCCGCGCAAAGATTGGCAAACGAACGAACAATTAAAATCTAAGCGGTAAGTTTCAAAGACTCGGAGTAGACACCTTCAACCTCGTTGAGAATATCCTGCACCTGTCCATAGTCGATCGCCTCAACCAGTTGCGTACGGAAAGGTTTGAAATCCGGTATACCCTTAAAGTAGTTAGTATAATGTCGCCGCATCTCAAATATACCGGTGCGATCGCCTTTCCAACGAACGGAAAACTCCAAGTGTTTCCTGGCGGCACGCACGCGTTCAGCAATCGATGGAGGCGGGGGGCGGAGCCCTGTTTCAAGGAACGTCTTGATCTCGTTGAAAATCCAGGGGTAACCGATGGCAGCCCTTCCGATCATCACGCCATCGACTCCGTAGCGTCTCTTGTATTCTAACGCTTTCTGAGGAGAGTCGATGTCTCCATTTCCAAATATCGGGATGGTCATGCGTGGGTTCTCCTTGATCTTTGCGATAAGCGTCCAGTCCGCTTCACCTTTGTACATCTGCACCCGGGTTCTTCCGTGAACCGTCAGTGCCTGAATGCCGATATCCTGAAGTCGCTCGGCAGCTTCGACAACGTTCTTTGTGTTATCATCCCATCCCAGGCGGGTTTTGACAGTGACGGGAAGGGGCGTCGATTTTACGATCTCGGCAGTCATCCTCACCATTTTCGGAATATCCTGCAACAAGGCAGCCCCTGCACCGCGGCAAGCAACGGCTTTTACGGGACAGCCGTAATTGATATCGATAAGATCCGGGTTCGCTTGGGTAGCTATCCGAGCAGATTCGACCATGCTCGAGATCTCACCTCCGAACAGCTGAATTCCAATAGGGCGCTCGTATTCAAAAATATCGAGTTTCTGCCGGCTTTTCGCGGCATCTCGTATCAGTCCCTCCGAAGAAATGAACTCGGTGTACATGAGATCCGCGCCCGCTTCCTTGCATACCGCACGGAAAGGCGGGTCACTGACATCCTCCATCGGAGCCAGTAAAAGCGGGAATTCACCAAGTCTTATGTTTCCAATCGCTACCATTGCCAACTAAAGCGCTATCGGACATAAAAAGCCCGGGCCCTTGTGTATATTTGTCTGCAAAGTTAACGTATTTCCGGCAGATGTTGGATCCTCGACCTGGTGCACCTACCGATAAACCCCCGGTAATCAATCTTATCGTCATCCTATTGATGGTGTTCCTTGGATTCGCGATCGTCGGTCCCATCATCGGATACCTGCTAGCTATGCCGTTTTACGATGGCGAAATCGATCTGCTTGAAGCGATTGGAACGTCACAGTTCAGTGAGCAGATCAAACTTCCCCTTTACATCATTCAAGGTGCAGCGACAGTCGTCGGACTGATCCTCACGCCGATGGTCTATCTCGCTACCCGCCGGCGAAAACTCGGAGATCTTTTCCCGGAAAAACACGCAGAGCTCCTGCCAATGCTGATCACGGTATTTGTCGTAATCACATTCATGGGAATCAATTCCGTATTTATCGAATGGAATGCTAACGTCGACTTTCCGGATTTTGCCAAAGCATTCGAAGAATGGGCCCGCGAACGGGAAGACGCACTTGCTCTGCTCACAGAGTTCCTGACTCAACTTAACACTACTGGCGAACTGTTCATGGCACTGGTAGTGATTGCCATTTTTCCTGCCATTGGCGAAGAAATCGTTTTTCGGGGGTTGATCCAGAATGAACTACTGCGCGGAACGCGGAATGCTCACGTCGCAATCTGGTTTGCAGCATTCCTGTTCAGCGCGATACACTTTCAGTTTTTCGGTTTCGTACCGCGATTACTTCTCGGTGCCCTTTTCGGGTATTTGTACTATTGGTCAGGCAGTCTCACCCTGGCAATCATTGCGCATTTTGTCAACAACGGCGTCTCGGTTGTCGCGCTGTATTTTTATCAGCGCGGGGCGTTTGATTACGATATCGAGAGCCCCGAATCGATGCCCTTGAATGTTGTTGCCACCAGCGTGATAATAACAGTAGGACTACTCTATTATTTCCGCAAATACTACCAGGACCGAAAAATCGCTATCTTTTGACAGTTCGCAAGTACAATAACCTCACGCAGCGGCTTATCACCGGCATTCTGGGATCCGCTGCAATCATCGCGGGCGTGTCCTACAGCGAATGGACATATTTCGCCATCTTCTTCCTGATCACTCTACTCACGTTACTGGAATTCTACAACCTCGTCGGACTCGACGGTCTCGCGCCACAAAAAGCATACGGAACCGCATGCGGCATTATAATCTTCTGTCTTTCGTTCCTGATCGAAGGGAAAATTCTGATCAACGGAAAAGCGCTCCCGTCCGAATACTATATGCTGGTCTTTCCGCTCATCGCCTGTGTGTATATGATCAAGCTCTACAAGAAGTTCGAGCGAAAGCCTTTTACCAACATTGCGTTTACGTTCCTCGGTCTTATTTATGTCGCCATGCCTTTTGTCCTGTTGAATGTCATCGCATTCGAAGACGGTGTCTACAACTACGAGATCATTCTGGGATGTTTGCTGATCCTATGGGCTAGCGACACCGGTGCTTATTTCGCCGGCACACGGTTTGGACGAAGAAAATTGTTCGAACGCATCTCCCCGAAGAAATCCTGGGAGGGTTTTATCGGAGGCGCATTACTCGCGATGACCTTTGCGTTTCTTTCTTCGCAATTCATGCACTCACTTGCATTGCATCAGTGGATGATCGTAGGCGTCATCATTGTTGTTGGAGGCACGTTTGGTGACCTCATCGAATCGCTGCTTAAGCGAAGTATCGAAATAAAGGATTCCGGACAGTCTCTTCCCGGTCACGGCGGTTTCCTTGACCGTTTCGACGGAATGCTGATCTCCGCGCCGTTCATAGCAGCGTACCTGGAAATAGTGAGTGGTGAGTGGTGAGTTCTCACCACTCACTATTTTCCCTATCTTTGCCCCGAATCCTCTACTATGGAATACATCGAACCTGCTCCCCTGAAAGATCGCGAGAATCCGTTTGAAGCCATGATGTCGCGATTCAAGGTTGCCTCCGAGATCCTCGGCCTCGAAGAAGAAATTTACAACGTTCTAAAGAATCCAACCAGGCAAGTGATTGTCTCACTTCCGGTAACAATGGACGACGGAGCAATTCGTGTCTTCGAAGGCTATCGCGTGATTCACTCCAACATTCTCGGACCTTCGAAAGGTGGCATCCGCTTCGATCCAGGGGTAAACCTTGACGAAGTAAAAGCACTGGCCGCATGGATGACGTGGAAATGTGCAGTCGTCGATATTCCATATGGTGGAGCGAAAGGTGGTGTCGCGTGCAATCCTTTAGAGATGTCTGCAGGAGAGATCGAGCGACTCATGAGGGCTTACACCCTGGCGATGGCAGAAGTATTCGGTCCGGATAAGGATATCCCTGCTCCAGACATGGGTACCGGTCCACGTGAAATGGCGTGGCTGATGGATCAATATTCGCGAATGCAGGGAATGACTGTCAATTCTGTTGTCACGGGAAAACCGTTAGTACTCGGCGGTTCACTCGGCAGAACCGAGGCCACAGGTCGCGGTGTGATGGTGACGGCGATGGCCGCAATGGAGAAACTAAAGATCAATCCCTACAAAGCGACCTGCGCCGTACAGGGCTTCGGCAATGTAGGATCTTCAGCCGCACGTCTCCTTAACGAACGCGGACTCATCATTCAGGCGATAAGCGACATCTCCGGCGCATACTATAACGAACAAGGCATTGATATACCGGCCGCGCTGCAATACCGGGAACAAAACAAAGGCTCCCTTGTTGGGTTTGGAGGCGTTGAAAGAATTACCAACGAGGAACTCCTTACTTGTGGAGTCGACCTCCTCGTGCCCGCCGCAACAGAAGACGTCATTCGCAGCAGCAACGCAACTGACGTAAAGGCGCGTCTGATCGTTGAAGGTGCCAATGGACCAACGTCTTCCAAAGCAGATAACATTCTCAATGAAAAAGGGATCCTCGTGGTGCCCGATATACTTGCCAATGCCGGTGGTGTAACGGTATCCTACTTTGAATGGGTGCAAAACCGACTCGGTTACAAGTGGACTGCCGACCGCGTGAATCGTCGCTCGGATCGGATTATGAAGGATGCTTTCACAAATGTCTACAAAACCGCGACCAAGTATAATGTGTCGATGCGAATCGCTGCGTACATAGTCGCGATCGACAAAGTCGCCAAAACCTACAAATACCGCGGCGGCTACTGATCGGTATTCCGATTTCAGTTCCGGATCTAGCCCGAATGATGTAACTTGCTGCACAAGGGACCAACCAAAGCCCGACACCTTTGATATGACGATACACCGCGAAGGCCACTCTATCCTGTTCGTATTGCTGATTATACTCTTCGGTCTTAACTGGATCGTGTTCTACTACTACCCGGAAAGTCCCCTGGTGCAGAATTCGACTATCCTGTCAAGCATCATTTTCTATCTGCTGATACTCCAGTTCTTTAGGAACCCGGTCTTCCAGATCACCAGTAACACCCAGCACGTACTCGCACCCGCTGACGGCAAAGTCGTGGTGATCGAAGAGACGGAAGAAACGGAGTATCTCAAGATGAGAGTGAAGCAGATCTCCATCTTTATGTCGCCGGTGAATGTTCACGTCAACAGGTCGCCTGTGGCCGGTGTTGTGAGTTTTTTCAAATACCATCCGGGAAAATATCTCGTCGCCTGGCACCCAAAATCAAGCACCGAAAACGAACGGACTACGGTGGCGGTGCGAATGCAGAATGGGGTTGAAATATTATTCCGGCAAATCGCCGGGGCACTCGCGCGTCGGATAAAATGGTATGTTCAGGAAGGACAATCCATTGATCAAGGTCAGGAGTTCGGCTTTATCAAATTCGGATCGCGTGTCGATATATTCCTGCCGCCCGACGCCAAGATTACCGTAAAAGTAGGTGATATCACGAAGGGTGGACGCACCGTCATTGCAGAACTTTCCTGATCATAGGAATCGTATCCCGACTTTCGCGCCAAGCCACATCCTCAAGTCGTGATTACGACCGAAGTCGCGTTCAAGAAAAACGTTCGGCTGGAATCCGGTGAACAGTTCCGGATATTGATCAATACCTAATTCCGTAATCTGACCGTTCAGCGTCGCACCAACGCTCAGCGAGACCTTCTTCAGGGCCTGAATGTCGAAACCGATATATGCCTTGTTCAATAGATTCAGTCCTGCGATGGTATTCCCGTCCACAACCTGATTCGCGGTTAAATCAAAATCCAGGAAAAGCCATCTCGCGAGCTTTGCTGACGTTCCCACGCCGTATCCGAATGACCATATGGTGCGCTCCTCAGCGTAACTCGACGGTTTTGCACCAACAGTCAGGATATTGTAAAACGCACGCACTCCGGTGCGAAATGCAATATTATTGTAAAAAACCTCGTCTGCGGAGATCTCAATCTTGTGATATCCTTTTCCGACAATACTTATGAGGCCAATCGGAACTCCCGTGAGACTGTCAGCAACGTTGAACAATCCGATCTGCATACCATGCACGTTGCGGGCGGTATTGAAGACACCCGCGATCTGTGTGCCGTGAACCTGCTTACCGCCTGCATTGAAAACGCCGGCAATCTGTGCGCCACGTAATCCCTTGCCGGCAACATTAAATACGCCTCCGATCTGCACACCGTGAACGTGATCTCCCGCGATATTCAAGACACCGGCAACCTGCATCGGCGAACCACCCTGAGGAGTGATGTTGAACACACCCCCGACCTGCATCGGCGCCGTTTCTCCCAATGCGATATTCCCCACGCCAGCTACCGAAAATCCCTGCACGTCGGAAGCCCCGAGGTTCAGAACACCGGCAACCTGGGCACCGTGAACAATACCTCCATTCGCATTACTGATTCCCGCCACCTGGACACCGGTCATCCGGCCACCTACTCCGTTGAATAGTCCCCCCGCCTGAAATCCGGCCACATCGCCTCTCACCAGGTTAAACAACCCACCGACCTCAGCTTTTCCGACACCGAGCGAATACCCGCCCAGGAGATTGAGTGAATAATCATTTATCACATGAGCACTCATCTTGTGATTCGTACCGATATAGGGGACGAACGAAAACTGAAACGGGCGATAGAATGACTCATCAATATTGCGCAGGTTTGCATTTGCAAACCAGCTATCCGTTCGTTCCCAGAATCGCTTCCATTTTTGATTGAGGCTATCGGCCAGCACATTGAACTTATCCTTGTTGATCCGAATGGGAATGCTCAGCAGCCGGTTGTCGCCCGGAACGGTGATCAATGTATCGGTATAGTACTCGCGGTTCACCGACAAGATGAGATCGGACGGAGGTCTGTCGATCTTTATCTGAAAGTATCCATCTGAATCCGTGATCGTTGACGATAGTGTAACCGGGTCATAAATACTAACGTCCCGCAATCGTTCACCTGTCGATTCATCAACAACATACCCGCTGACAATTGCCGGTTCGCTTCTCGATGAAGCCTTAGGCGTTGCTGTCAGGATGATATACTTCCCCCGCACCTTATACTGTACCGTGCCCTGGAAGAGTTCGTCCAAAACCTCGCGCAGCGGCCGATCTACGAATTCGCGCGTCAGCGTGCGTTGATCGAAGATATCGGGGTTGTAAGAAAAGACGAATCCTCCGGCTGCAGAGATTTTTCTCAGTGCGGACTCGACCGACTCCTCCTCCAGCGAAATCGTAATCCTCCGTTCGAGATAGGGTCTCTGTGCACCGGCCTGGAACATCACGCATAACAGTACTCCAACAACAAGCAATCTCATTCTGCGGGCGCCTCCCCGCACCCCTCACCATGTAACCGAATCATATCCCCCTCACGCGCGACTGACAAACCCAACGTTTCCGCTATGACGGCCGCGATCTCCTCAATACGCTCCCCCTGAAACGCAACTGTCAGTTTGCAGCCCCTCAGGTTTTCATCGATATGTATCGACGTGTCGTAAACATTGTTCAGGCTTTGGACAACAGACTCAAGCCGTCGATTGCTAAATGTAAAAGACCGTGTCTTGTAGGCAGTCGCGTTCGGGTCGGGCGCACTTATTGTAAACGTCCTGGAGACGCGGTCGTAGATACCACGCTCGCCCGCGCGGATGTTGACTCCGGGATGATCGCTCCGATAAAACTGCACCTCACCCTCGTCGACGACTACTTCGATCGTATTGGCCTCGGGATAAGCTGTCACGTTAAAAGACGTCCCGATATCTTTTATCAACGTCTCCCCCGCTGTGACGATAAATGTTTCGCTGTCATCGCGCTTTATATCGAAATACGCTTCACCCTGCAACGCTGCAGTATGTGAGTCGCTGCGTCTATCGAACTTGTAATAAATATTTGAATGTCTGTTGAGAAATACGGCAGTCCCATCGGGCAACGTGTCAAGACGCGTCTCGGCACCGGCTAATACCTCTGTTGATTGAATATTACCTGTAGCCAGATTCCGGTAAGCAAATATTCCGGCTACAACACACAAGATCATACTCGCCGCTATCTTAAGCAGGAGAGTGCTCCTTTTATGTCTGCGCATAGGAACGCTCTTCCCCTTTGCCAGATTCTCACGGAGACGTTCCCAGGCCTGATCAGTATCAAAGGAAATCGCACTGCCTGTCCGAGCAGCCCGCTCGAAGATCAGCCGCAAGTGCTCGAAGTACTTTTGATTATCTCCGTCGGCTTCCCGCCAGCGATCGACAATTGCCACTTCTTCAAGAGTTGCTTCTCCTGAGAGATAACTGGCGATCAGTTCGTCAATATGGTTCGGTGTGTCGTGCACGTCAATTCAGGTAATACATCAGCAATAAAATGGTGACCGGTAAGTAATCCTTCAGCCTCTCCCGCATGATCCGCAATGCTTTGCCCATGTGATTCTCAACGGTTTTCACTGAAATATTCAATTGCTCCGCGATCTCCGCGTATTTGAGTTCCTCGAACCTGCTGAGTTTGAAAACCATCCGGCATTGTTCAGGCAGTTGCTCCACGGCCTCCCGGATGCGGTACTCAAGTTCATTTCCGGCGACGGTATGTTCAATCGAGTCATAGCTGCGTTCCGCCATCGCTATTTCTTCCGCCGCATGCCGCTGCCGGATTTTCTCATGTTTCAACACATTGAGGCACGCATTTCGGACCATCGCGTACAGGTACGATTTAACCGACGTGTGGATTTCCAGGGCTTGGTGTTTCTCCCACACAAGCAGGAATGTTGATTGCACGACCTCTTCGGCATCCTCTTTGTCGCGAAGAAAACTATAGGCATAGTTGCACAACGGTTCGTAGTACGTCCGGAACAGCATTTCAAAAGTTGTTAAATCGCCTTTCGACAGCGTCTGAAGTTGCAAGTGTTCGGGTAAATTCACCGTTATCACAATCGTGTTGTGCAATGTACGGGAATTCAGCCTCAGGGTTATGACAGCTATACCGGGTTTTACCCCTAGCCCGGGAAAAAAAAAGGCGTAAATTTGGCTTTCATTAAAGACGATATGCTTCAGGCAGGCGAGTGTTACACCATCTTTCAAAAGAGTATCAGCGACTATCACCTGCGGGACGATGTTGACTTACCGATGGTGAACCCGTTTCCGGAAGGTTCATTTCAGGCACTGCTCTACCAGAAGAACTGGATCGATACTGTACAATGGCACCTGGAAGACATCGTCCGTGACCCGAACATCGACCCCGCGACCGCCCTTACAATCAAGCGGCGCATCGACAGGTCCAATCAGGAAAGAACGGACACGGTGGAGAAAATGGACGACCACTTCCTGGAGGTGTTTCAGCATGTGCGAACTCTGCCCGGAACGCCAATCAATTCGGAGACTCCAGCGTGGTTATTAGACCGGATGAGTATCCTGATGCTGAAGATCTACCACATGAACGAGCAGACGGAACGGAAGGACGTTATCATGTCTCACATTGCCAGGTGCCGCGAAAGACTCGCTATACTCGAGGAACAGAGATCAGACATGGGCCTCGCCTTCGATCAACTGATCGACGACATCGCGTCGGCCCGCCGCAGATTCAAGGTTTACAGGCAAATGAAAATGTATAACGACAAGACCCTGAATCCTGTGCTATATAAGACGAGAGTCTGACGTTTGCTAACCCAACCAATCGCCGAAGTGCCATCTACTAAGATTCTGGTTTTGCGTTTTTCGGCCATGGGCGACGTAGCATTGGTCGTCCCGGTTGTCCGATCGCTGGTAGAGGCATACCCCGATGTCGGCGTCACCGTTGTGACGAGGCCGCGGTTCGCACCCTTTTTCTACGACATTGAGCGAGTCCAGGTTTTTGTGGCGGATGTCGACCATACCTACAATGGTTTTTTCGGACTGCGCGATCTCTTCCGCGCCTTGATCAGGAAGTCTTCCTATGACGTCGTCATCGACCTGCACGACCACATCCGGACGAAAATCCTCAGAACGTTCTTCAAACTGTTCTTCATCGACGTCGTTGTGTTCGATAAAGGTCGACCGGAAAAGCGAGCGTTTGCCCGGAAGCGAGACAAGATCACCAAGCCCCTACCGCATACCGTTCAGCGTTACCGAGATGCCTTTGCGCACGCGGGATTTCCGTTTGAGTTGAGACACGGTCCGCATTTCACGCTGAACCCCGACCTCGAACTGGTCGCAACGAAATGGCTGTCAGAAAAAGCGTTAGAAAAGCGGGAGACATGGATCGGGATCGCGCCATTCGCGGTACATCTCACCAAGATCTGGCCGTTGGAAAACTACCGTATCATAATCGAAAGGATACTGGAAAAAGCACCGGCAAAGTTCTTCCTGTTCGGCGGTGGAGACAAGGAGATCGCCTTCTTTAAAGACCTCCACTCAAAATTCCCCGGTCACTGTGTCGTCACAGCCGGCCAGTTGAAAGTCCGGCAGGAAATTGCGTTGATGCGACATCTCGATGTTATGATATGCGTCGACTCATCCAACATGCACATGGCAGCGCTTGCCGGAGTCCCCCTGCTATCGATATGGGGAGGAACACATCCCGACATCGGCTTTGCACCTCTCAGCGACAACGCCCGGGTCATACAAGTCTCCCGAGATGAACTGCCCTGCAGACCTTGTTCTGTGTATGGAAGGGAAACATGCTACGTCGGTGGTTATCTTTGTCTAACGCGCATCACTCCCGATGCCGTTGCAACCAGTGTTTGCCAGATCACGCAGCATGGTGACAATTAACGCCTGTACGACAGTATCACCTCTTCAATGATATCACAACATTCGTGAAGCTGCTCCTCAGTAATGGTCAACGGAGGCGCAAGGCGAATGATGTTACCGTGCGTCGGCTTGGCGAGCAGGCCGCGCGCCGCGAGCGCCAGACAAATATTCCAGGCGGTTTCGCTTTCCGCCGTGTCGTTTATGACAATCGCGTTGAGCAGTCCTTTGCCGCGGACGAGTTCGATCAGATCTGTCTTCTTGATCAGGTCATCCATGCGCTTGCGAAAAACCGTTCCCATCGCTGCGGCATTTTCCTGGAGCCGTTCATCCTTAATGACTTCGAGTGCCTCTATACAGACGACAGCCGCGAGTGGATTTCCACCGAAGGTTGAGCCGTGCTCCCCCGGTCTGATCAGCAACATGATATCATCGTCGGCCAGCACACAGGATACGGGAAACACCCCACCTGAAAGTGCCTTGCCGAGGATCAGGATGTCGGGACGAACATCTTCATGGTCGGCCGCAAGCATCTTCCCGGTACGCGCGACACCTGTCTGGATCTCGTCGAGCATCAACAGCACATTGTGCTTTCGACACAACTGTTCCGCGGTCTTGAGATATCCTTCCTGGGGAACAAATACGCCTGCTTCTCCCTGGATGGGCTCGATCCACAAAGCACACACGTTCTTTCGGGAAAGCGCTCTTTCAAGGGCATTGACATCATTATAGGGGATCACGTCAAAGCCGGGCATGAACGGACCGAAGTCACGGCGAGCATCGTCATCGGTCGATGCCGAGACGATCGTCGTTGTGCGCCCGTGGAAATTGTTCCGGACGGCCACGATAACAGCCTGATCAGTATCAATCTTCTTCGTGCGGTATCCCCATTTTCGCGCAAGCTTGATCGCAGTCTCGTTCGCTTCAGCGCCACTGTTCATAAAGAGTGATTTCTGGTATCCGAATGTCTCACACACATATTTCTCTGCCAGGCCAAGCTTGTCATTGTAGAACGCGCGGGATGTGAGAGTCAGCTCTTTTGCCTGTTCCGTCAGCGCACGGATAATGCGCGGATGGCAATGGCCCTGGTTAACGGCGCTATAAGCAGAAAGAAAATCATAGTAGCGCTTCCCACCGACATCCCACAGAAAAACACCTTCTCCCCGGGTCAACACGACAGGCAGCGGATGGTAATTGTGTGCCCCGTACTTCTCTTCCAATGCGATCGCCTCCTCGCCGGATGTAATTGTTGCTTCCATAGTTGTGATGTCTAGAACACAAATTTACTGAGTTTTGCCCGATTTCCTGGTAATACTCCATCTGCTCACAATTTTACGTATTCGGTGCCGACACAACTTGTCACAACAAAACCCGACGTTCGTCCAAAGGAAATGGGTAACTTTACAACTATGGACATTGTGTTATCAATCATTTGTCTGAGCACCGGTGCGGTATTGGGGTGGCTTATCGCCCGAAATCGCTTTACTACCGAACGCCAGAGCGATTATGCTGCGATTCGCATCGAGCAGGAAACGAACAAACACCTGTCGGAGCAAATCCATGAATTGAAAGGATCGCTTGAGCGCGAACGACAGACCGTTATCCAACTCAACAACACACTCTCGGCTACAGAAGCCGATTACCGCAACCTGGAAGAAAAACTCTCTGAACGCAAGAGAGAAATGGACACGCTTCAGGAAAAGTTCGCAGCCGAATTCAAAGTGCTTGCAAATGACATCCTGGAGAGGAACAGTGCAAAATTCAGCGACCTAAACAAGAACAGCATGTCGGAGTTGCTGACACCCTTACGCGACAAGATCTTGACCTTCGAAAAGAAGGTCGAAGAAGCCTACGACAAAGAGTTGCGTGACAAGATCAGTCTTCGGGAAGAGGTGAAAAAATTATACGAGCTGAACAACCGGATCAGCGAAGAAGCCAACAACCTCACGCGGGCGCTTAAAGGGGATACCCGTAAACAAGGAGACTGGGGTGAGTTCATACTGGAAACCGTCCTCGAACGCTCCGGCCTCACGAAGGACAGGGAATACAGAAAGCAGGTTGTAACCACCAACGCGGAAGGAGATACGATCAAACCCGATTACCTCGTGATGCTTCCGGATAAGCGACACATTATTATCGACAGCAAGGTTTCGCTGGTGGCGTATGAAAATTTTGTCAACACAGACGAAGAATCGGCAAAAACACGATTCCTGAAATCTCACCTCGACAGTCTGAAGACGCACGTGAAGGCGTTGAGCGAGAAGAATTACTTCAGTTCGCTGGAATTCAATACGCCCGACTTCGTATTGATGTTTATCCCGATCGAGTCATCGTTCTCGGTCGCCTTGCAGGCCGACCAGGACCTTTTCAACTACGCCTGGGAGAAGCGCATCGTCATTGTGAGCCCGACGACGCTACTTGCTACTATGCGGACGATTGCAAGCATGTGGAAGATGGACAAACAAAGTCAGCACGCGTTGCAGATCGCCGAGGAAAGCGGCAAGCTGTATGACAAGTTCAAGCTCTTCATGGACGACATGGTCAAAGTCGGAAACCAACTGAACACCACGCGCGGCACGTACGAAGAAGCGATGAAGAAATTAGTCGAAGGGCGAGGTAACCTGGTCCTTCAGGCGGAAAAACTGCGGGAGATGGGTGCGAGGACGACCCGGAAGATGGACGAAAAAATTGTGCAACGCGCATTAAATGAGTAGTGGTATCAGCGCAACAGCGTGATCAATAGATGCGACCGAGTGAATCGGCGATAAGCCGCCTGATGTCCAATGTATCGATGATTCCCTGCCGCGCGTAGAGAATTTCACCTCCCGGCGCAATAAACAGCGTGTACGGCAATGCGCCCTGCCAGTTCCTATCGATACTCTCGATAAAATCATACCGGTTCCCGGTAATAATGTAATTCTTCATCGAAGCCTGTTTCTTCACAAGAAAATTCAGCGCATTCTGTTTTCGATCCGGTTCGTCGAACGATATGGAGATCATCTCAAACTCGCGGTCGCGATACATGCGATGCATATCCACGAATTCGGGAAATTCAAGGATACACGGGCCGCACCACGTGGCCCATACGTTGATCAATCGGTAATCGGCGCCGTCGTTCCGTATGATCGCCTTCAAATCCGCCAGGCTGAGATCGTTGAGCACAACCTTCTCCCGCGCGTATTTCGCCACTTCGGAGGCAACGTACGACGTTTTGTCCGGCCATTTGATCGAGCATCCGAAAGTTTTTGTCGTCTCTACAGGCACCGCTTTCCCCGCAAGAAGAGCATCCAGCGCATTCCGGGTATCATGTGTTCGAGCCGTCCCGGGCTTCTCTCCGTCGTCGATTCTACCGGTATAACGCAGTTTGCGAGATTTGTCGAAAATAAAGACATGTGGAGTCGCCTGAGGGCCGTACTTCATCGAGGCCTGCGATGTTTCACCATCGTAGAGGTAGGGAAAGTTGAAGTTCTTGTGACGTGCGCGGATCTTCATGTCCTCAAACGAATCACCGAGGTCGGTATAGCCAAGTTCACCCAACGCAACGGCTTCGGGGTCATTTGGCGAGATCGCTACCACCGCAACGCCTTTACCCTTGTAGTCCTCTACCAGTTGGATAATCCGATCTTCATACGCTTGGGCTGTGGGGCAGTGATTACAGGTAAACACGATTGCCAGGACTTTTGCAGCAGCAAAATCATTCAGCGAATATGTGCTGCCGTCGGTCGTCGGGAGGGAAAAGTCAGGGGCGGATGAGCCGATCGCCAATGGAACGGGGTCAGCCGCAAAAGCAAAAGAGCACAAGGCGAAAGAAAAAAGCGGCAGGAAAGGATTTTTTTGCATGACTTACCGATTTATCTTACGAAAGGTAAACAATCGAGCCGATGTTAGTCACAATATTTCCGCGAAAGTGTTTTTGTACGACATTTGCCGTTTGAGAAACAGGACATCATGAAGATTACAGCAGACAACAAACTCAAGAAACTGATCGTGGTCGGCGACCGGGTTTTGATACAGCCGACGAAGCAGACTGACAAGACGGAAAGCGGTTTGTATCTACCGCCGGGCGTCCAGGAAAAGGAAAAGATTCAAAGCGGCTATGTCATCAAAGTGGGCCCCGGATATCCCCTTCCCTTGCCTGCAGACGAAGACGAGATGTGGAAAGGAAAAGATGAGCAGATAAAGTATCTTCCCCTCCAGGCCCAGGAAGGTGACCTGGCAATCTTCTTACAGCGCGGTGCGGTAGAGGTTATTTACGAAAAGGAAAAGTATTTCATCGTTCCACAGGCATCTATTCTGATGCTTGAACGCGAAGAAGATCTCTGATATATGGCAGGGCTTTCTTTAGATGTATTGCGCAACGGAAAAAAATATCGCCTGACCAACTACGGGGAACAACATGAATTCGTCGTGGAAAACGTTTTGAGCAATGGCGATTTCGTGGTAAAAGACCTGCTTACGCTGGAACGCTTCCGATTGAAGGAGCTCATCACCTACGGCAAGGGAAAAGACTACTTGTTGGAGGAAATATAAAGATGTATATATATACCGGCGGGGGCAAACGCCGGCCCATCGGCTAGTTTTTTTTTGATCGATATTCAAAGTTATGAAAGCCAAATTCTTGTCATTATTTGCGTTCTCCTTTCTTGCACCGTTTTGTTTCAACGTCGTTGCTCAGATTGACAACAATATGCCATCGGATTTCCTTACAAAGGAATTCCATCAGGATCGGCGGGAAAAATTCAGGGAGCACCTTCCAAAAAATTCCGTCGCAGTATTTTTCGCCAACGCGGTGCGAAACCGATCGGCCAACATGGACTATCGATACCATCAGGACCCGGATTTCTACTATTTGACGGGATACCGCGAGCCGAATGCCGTTCTCCTGATCTTCAAGGAAGATCAAACAGCTTCAACCGGACAGAAATACAACGAGATAATATTCGTGCAACCAAGAAACGCAACCCGGGAGATGTGGGACGGAGTACGGCTCGGCACCGAAGGTGTCAAAAGTCGACTGGGATTTGCCCAGGTATTCAACAATGTGGAGTTTCAGAATTACGCTGTTGACTTCAACAGATTTGACGAGATCCTTTTCTTCGATTTTCACAATGACGTACGCGACAATGATACCGACGCTGCAGACCTATACGACCTCATCCAGCAATTCAAAGCTAAGGTCAACTACCCGGCTCCTTATGGTACGGTAGTCACGCGCGAACCTGCCCGCAACAACCTGAATACATCCGATCTCGCTACGATCATGCACAAACTGAGAGGCATTAAGACAGACGAAGAAATCAGACTGATCCGGAAAGCGGTTCAGATCTCATGCGCCGGCCAGGTCGAGGTGATGAAAGCGATGCGGCCGGGGATGTCCGAACGCGAGATACAGGGAATTCATGAGTTTGTTTTCAAGAAGTATCAGGCGGAAGATGTTGGCTATGGTTCGATCGTTGGCGGCGGACACAACGGTTGCATCCTGCACTACAACGACAACTACAAACCTAGCATCACATCGACGGAGCTCGTCCTGATGGACCTCGGCGCCGAGTATCGCGGCTACACAGCTGATATCACGCGGACTGTTCCTGCAAATGGGAAGTTCTCAGCAGAACAAAAGCAGATCTACAACATTGTATTGGAAGCCCAGGAAGCAGCGATGAAGATCTGCAAACCCGGGACGAACTTCGCTGACCTGGCAATCGCCACGAGGGTAGTCGTCAACCGCGGTCTCCACAAACTTGGTATCATCCCCAGCGAAGATGCACCACACAATTACTATCCACACGGATGTTGTCATCACATTGGGCTGAACGTACACGATCGCGGCGAATACGATGTCTTGCAAAAGAACATGGTCATCACGATCGAGCCGGGCATTTATATTCCGGAAAACTCCAAATGCGATAAGCGATGGTGGGGAATAGCTGTCCGGATTGAAGATGACTATCTCATTACAAGCGACGGTCATGAGCGACTCTCGGTATCGGCACCAAGGACCGTTGAGGAGATCGAAGCAACGATGAAACTTCCCAGTCCCCTAGATGACTTTCAGTTGCCAACTCTCCAGGAAGAGTAGATACATTCATCCTTAATATTTACCATTTATCCCAAATCTGACCAACTTCAGGGTTGGTATGGATTCTTTCTGATTTGCCTTCAGACGGAAAGGTGATATTTGCGTTATATAAGATTTGGCAAGTCTGCACCCAGGATAAATGATACGCGTACTAATTTCAACTCTGATACTCTTTGCATTTCAGTTCGCTGCCTTCGGACAGCGCACTCATACTATTACCGGCACTGTCGTTGACGATCAGAACCTATCGGTTCCGTTCGCGAATGCCGCTGTCTACAGCAGCCTGGACTCGACATTGGTCGGCGGAGCTGCATCGGGCGAGACAGGCAGTTTTGCAATTCCGATTCAGCCGGGCAGCTATTACCTCAAGGTGACCTTTCTTTCGTACCGGGAAACGGTCGTTCCGAATGTGATCGTGAACAACTCCGACGTCGATCTGGGAACGATCGTGCTCCAGCCAGACTCACGCGTGCTTGAGACAGTGGAGATCGTTGGAGAGCGCTCACAGATGGAACTGCAACTCGACAAGCGAGTGTTCAACGTCGGCTCCGATCTGAGTACCAGCGGCGGCAATGCAGCCGACATCCTGAACAACGTTCCATCAGTTAATGTCGAGGTGGACGGCACGGTTAGCCTGCGCGGAAACTCGAATGTGAGAATCCTCATCAACGGAAAACCATCGGGCCTCACATCACGCGATCCGGATGCTCTGCGAAACCTTCAGGCGAATCTTGTGGAAAAGGTAGAAGTGATCACAAACCCTTCTTCCCGATACGAAGCTGCAGGCGAGGTGGGGATCATTAACATCGTACTCAAAAAAAATCAGGAGAACGGGTTGCATGGCACATTCACGGGTGTTGTCGGCCATCCTGACTACCTGGGGGGATCGTATAGTCTCAATCTACGCCGGCAAAAGGTCAACGTATTCTCTTCTTACGGTGCTGATTACCGGAGCAGTCCCGGGTATTCATCCATGCATCAGCTATTTGACGGAGGCGAACGTGCCACCATTCAATATTCCGACAGAAGTCGGTCGGAGCTCTCCCACAACATCATGGGAGGACTTGACTACTTTATCGATGACAAGAACACGATCACGGGATCTATCATGTACAATTTTGGTGACGGAGTAAACAAATCCGCGCTCACATATAATGACTTCCTGAACAACGCGCCGGTTGGTGTTTCTGTCCGAACCGATCGCGAGGCGGAAGATGAAGAAAATATCGAAGCATCCTTCAACTACAAACGCGAGTTCGAACGCAAGGACCAGGCATTCACCATGGATTTTCAGTTTAACAAACGATACGATGGTGAAATGTCTGATCTCACGCAAACTCAGAACGAGAATACCGTACTTCAGCGTTCCGAAAATCTGGCAGAGGACCGCAATTGGTTCTTTCAAACTGATTATGTGCATCCGTTCGCCACAGATGGAAAGGCGGAAGCAGGCCTGCGCAGTACCACCCGCAACGTTACCAACAACTACGCGCTTGAAGAGTTGCAGGAAGGCGAATGGATCGTCTTCCCGGCATTCAAGAACAACATGCTGTACAAGGAGCGTATTCACGCCGCGTACATCATGGCTGGCAATAAATTCAACCGCCTATCTGTTCAGGCTGGTCTCCGCGGTGAGTATTCCGATATCACAACCGAACTGACTGAAACCAGTGAAGTCAATCATCGGGAATACTTTAACCTGTTTCCGAGTGTCAACCTCGGTTATGACATCGCACAGGACAAGACCTTGCAGCTAAGCTATAGCAGACGAATTAATCGTCCCGGTTTCCGCGATTTACTACCGTTCTCAAATTTCAGCGACTCTCGTAACTACTTCCAGGGGAATCCTGATCTGAACCCTGAATACACCCACTCATTCGAGACGGGATACCTTGTCAACTGGACGAGCGGATCAATATTGGGCAGTGCCTATTACCGGTATCGCACGAGTGATATTCAGCGCGTGGTACAAATCGCCGATGACGGTACCACACGTGTATTTCCAGTTAACGTGGGAACGACCAACGCATACGGACTGGAATTCAACTTCTCATATACCGTCGGAAAGTGGTGGGATATCAATGCTAACGCGAACTTCTTCCGTGCCATCACGGAGGGAATGCACGAGGGTCAATCGCTGAGTCGCGACACGTACGCGATCATGGGACGCACAACGTCAAAAATGAGACTCGGCGCTGGCTACGAATTCCAGACATCATTCTATTACCGGGGCGCAATGAAGACTACACAAGGCCGGCAGCTACCCTCTTATTCACTCGACCTGGCGCTCGCGAAGGATGTTCTCAAAGGCAAAGGTACTGTCTCAGCGACAGTGCGTGATCTGCTCAATACGAGGAAGTGGAGATCGATTACTGACATTCCCGAAGAGAACTACTATGCCGAGTCGGAATCACAATGGGCTCCCCGACAAGTGCGTGTAACATTCACTTATCGATTGAATCAGACCAAGAACCGCGAAAGGAATGGCCGCGGCCGAAGTGGTAACGAAGGCGGTGAGGGATTCGACGAATTCTGATCCAGATGACGCGTTCACGATCCACTCCGCTCGGCAAGCTGCGGATGTACTCCATTCAACTTCCGGCGATCGCCAGGTATCTTCATCCTGGCTGACCTCCCCCGGTAGATGAGCAATGCGATGGACGCCACCGCGATCGCGGCGCCTAGTATCCTCACCATGCGTCGCATGCGCTCCGTAGGCGGCGGCAAATAGACCACTCCGTGTTCGTTCGCGATCGCTGGTTCATTCACATATCGACCGTCGGCAGGGAGCGCTACAGTTTTGAAATGAGCTGCCAGACTCTTCAATGCGCCGCGAAGATCTTCGCCGCGCATCACGCGTCCATGTCCCGAAGCTGCGATATCCGGAGAAAGCGCTGCCAGCTTAAAAACAGACAGTTCGGCTGCCGCCCAGTTGCATGTAAAGTAACGAGGTGGTCCCGATAAATGCTTTCCACGTGTCACCACCGAAGATATAAAAGACTCTGCCTTCGTGGTGACAAAAGCATCACCCGAGATCAGCGTACGATCACTTTCCCGGAAGAGACTGATGTGTCCGGGGCTGTGCCCCGGTGTATGAATGTATTTCCAATCGCTGAATCCCGGAACGGAATTGTCATCAGGTAATGGACGAAGGAAATTCCGGACATCGACTGGGCCCTTTGGATACAACCATGAGACACTCGTCATCAACCCGCCACCTACCGTCGGGTCAGGTGGGGGGTAGGCCGAAACTCCGGCGAGATAAGGAAATTCAAGCGGATGCGCATACACGGGAACATTCCACTCTTCAACTAATGTATGGAGCGCTCCTACGTGATCGAAATGCCCGTGAGTGAGGATGATGCATTCCGGGCGCACCTCCTCACCAAAGAGTTCCGATGCCATCTTCCGGATCGCCGGCGACGACCATTTGAGGCCTGCATCCACGAGTGCCCACGCACCGGTGTCGCGATCCTGGATCATATAATAGTTTACGAAGATGTCATTGCGTCCCCACACACCGGGGGCCACGGAAAATAATTGGGAAGTGTAGGGTTCCAGCGCATCGAGATTCATACTGCAGGGATTCGTGAATGCCCTGCCGATAACAAAAGTATGCCCGTGATAAAAGACTGATTGGCTGCGTGAAGCAGCGCTACTTCCTGAGCGAAAGTGATACCATCACCGGAAGGTGGTCAGACGGATAATACGAGCCATCGTTGTCCTGAATCACGTGATAGTCATTCCCCTCCCAGTGGCGCGTATGAAAGATGTAGTCGATGCCCGAACACGGGCGTGCGCCCACGACGAACCCACAGGACGTCCCCGATGTATCTGGCCCGGCATCTACGAGTTGCAGTCCGGAAGGATCCATCATCACGTGATATGGCGGCGTCTCACGGGTGAAGTTGAAGTCGCCCGTCATAATTACCGGAAGACTCTTACTGAACGCCTGTGCACGCTCCTTGATCAGTTCTGCGCTATACCGGCGAGACTCCTTTCCGACGTGATCAAAATGCGTGTTCACCATCAGGAAACTCTTTCCGGTGATCTTGTCTTCCAACCGGCCCCATGTGGCGATACGAGTGATTGCCGCATCCCAATCCTTACTACCGGGAACTTCGGGTGTCTTTGACAACCAGAAAGTCCCTTGCTCCAGCACAGTGAACCGATCTCTGCGATAAAAGACCGCAGAATATTCACCCTTCTCCTTACCATCGTCCCGGCCTACACCGAAGTACGCGTATTCCTTCAGACTGCCGGCGATGTCCTGCATCTGATTGTGCTTGGCTTCCTGAACACCAAAAATGTCTGGCTGATATTTCGTGAACAACGCAAACACTTTGTCCTTGCGCTTGTCCCATTGATTCACGCCGTCGACCGGTGTATCAAGGCGAATATTGTAGGTCATGACCTTGACGGGCTGCGCCGCCAGCGATGACACAATGCAAATAAAGAGGAAGGTTAAAGTGCGCATCCCTAAAGATAACAATTTGACCAAAAAAAAATCGGCATTAACCGGTTTCATCTAATTATCAGGCAGGCGGTCAGACCATCGCTTCCACGGCCTGAACTTCATCGGGCATCATCCGCTTGAAGAGATTCTCAATACCTGCTTTTAATGTGATCATCGATGAAGGGCATCCACTGCACGCGCCCTGCAGGCGAACTTTGAGCACTCCATCCGCAAATGAGTGGAACGTTATTGCTCCCCCATCTTGCTCGACGGCGGGGCGGATATAATCATCCAAAA
Source organism: uncultured Roseivirgaceae bacterium (assembly GCA_964438975.1). Classification (GTDB taxonomy): domain Bacteria; phylum Bacteroidota; class Bacteroidia; order Cytophagales; family Cyclobacteriaceae; genus Chryseosolibacter. Next base: position 51,941 of record CAYTMU010000021.1, read on the forward strand.
TGGTCCTGATCTTCTTGATTGCTTCCGTTTCTTCAACTTCATCCGCAGGGGTCTCTTCCGCGACCTCGATGATGAAACGACCTGACTCGAGGAATTTCTTGATATGATCCTTTATGATACTCTGGACCTCAATCCATTCAACGCTGTCTTTCTTAGTGACCGTCACGAAGTTGCTCATATAGAACACTCTATCGACGTATGGATAAGAAAAAAGCTCCTGGGCGAGCGGCGAGTTCGCAGCGCTTTGGATATCGGGGAAATCGAAACTCATTCCCTCCGGCACCAGCATCTCGTTCACCACGAATTTCAGAGAATTCGGGTTCGGATTCGACTCGAGGTAGATATGGATATTTTTGGGGACAGCTTGCAACATGATACCGCGTTTAGGGTTTTAACAAAAATACGCATTTATAGTTCGCGGACGGCGATAGGGAATTCGTTTTTCCGTTCGTACCGGTCAAAACAGCAACTTTTCCTATATTGACCCCCTAAAATCGTGAACCCCTCAAAACCACCAACCAGTGACCCAAAAACGAGTCGTCCAGATATTCCTGGTGTTGCTTACGATCGCCGCGGTGCTCCAGTTCGCCGACTATAGCTTCGCAAAATTAAACCCACTCGTACTGACAGGTAGCCGCTGGCTCGCGTGGCTGTTCCTTATCCTCTTCGCGGTTAAGAAAAGATCGCTGACGACATGGATCCTGATAAGCATGGTGATCGGCGTGGAGATTGGCCTGAACTTCCCGGCCTTTTCGCAGCATCTCAAACTCCTGAGCCAGATCTTCCTTCGTCTGATCAAAACGATTATCGCACCGATCCTGTTTGCCACACTGGTTGTGGGGATTGCCGGTCACTCGAACCTCAAGCAAGTGGGCAGGATGGGGTGGAAATCGGTTCTCTATTTCGAGATCGTGACCACCATCGCCCTGATCATCGGAGTGCTGGCGATCAACATCACCAAAGCTGGTGAGGGCATAACTATACCGGAAGGATTCGACCAGGAGCTCCCGGAGGCGAGGCCCTCTACCTGGGATGAAACCATTCTGCATGTTTTCCCCGAGAACATAGTAAAAAGCATTTATCACGGCGACGTACTGCCGATCGTGGTTTTCAGTATCATTTTTGGTATTGCGCTCGCGATGCTGCCGGAGCCTAAGAAGAGACCCGTGCTCGAGTTCACCGAGGGTCTCGCCGAGACGATGTTCAAATTTACGAACATCATCATGCACTTCGCGCCGTTTGGAGTTGGCGCAGCCATCGCCGTAACGGTAGGGCACCTTGGAGTCGATATTCTGATCCACCTCCTCAAGCTGCTGTTCACGCTGTACGGCGCCCTGATTGTCTTCATATTCGGCGTACTCGTGCCGATCGCGCTGATGTTCAAAGTTCCTATCAGGAAGTTTGTGAAGGCCATTTCGGAGCCTGTGTCCATCGCTTTTGCAACTACCAGTTCCGAATCCGCACTGCCAAAAGCGATGGAAAACATGGAGAAACTCGGTGTACCGCGAAAGATCGTCTCGTTTGTGCTCCCTACCGGGTACACGTTCAATCTCGACGGGAGCACCTTGTATCTCGCACTCGCATCGATCTTCGTTGCTCAGGCAGCCAATATCCCCCTGAGCGTGGGCGAGCAGATGTTAATGGTGTTCACACTCATGCTGACAAGCAAAGGAGTGGCAGGTGTGCCCCGGGCTACCCTGGTGATCTTGCTCGGTACTGCCGCCAGTTTCGAACTGCCTCTGTGGCCGATCATGGCGATCCTGGGCATCGACGAACTGATGGATATGGCCAGGACATCGGTGAACGTAACAGGCAACTGCCTCGCCGCTGTTGTGATCGCTAAATGGGAAGGCGAGTTCGAGGAAACGGATATTACGGACTTCAGCTAAGCACGGGATCCTTTTCGGCTGGTAGCAAAGACCACTACGCCCGCTACGAGAAGGATCACGCCTGTCACTGGCGACCAGTATATCGGCGTCTTTTCAGTCTTGTTGATCTCAACAGGACCTATATCAACGACTTTTTCTTTGGTGACGATGTTGAAGCCGGTAACGGCGGTCATAATCGCACCGATCACAATTAAAAGAATACCCAATGTTCTCATAATGATTTTTGAGAACAATGATGTAAAAGTCGTGCCTCAGCGGATGGGATGAACCGGCGCATTCATGCACTCAAATGCGTAGTTATTTCTACAGTGACAATACTCAGCTAGCCAAGCTTTGAAGCTCTGGATAAGAGGAGGAAATCAGCAATGACAAGTGCCGCCATGGATTCGACGATGGGTACAGCACGTGGAACGACGCACGGATCATGGCGTCCTTTTCCGGATACTACCACTGGATTACCGTCGCGATCAACGCTATCCTGATCCTGCATGATCGTGGCAACCGGTTTGAAACCAACGTTGAAATAAATCGGCTCTCCATTGGAGATGCCCCCTTGAATACCACCGCTAAAATTGGTGCGGGTCCGTACTCGTTCACCATCGCGATAGAAGGCGTCGTTGTGCTGTGATCCCCGCATCCTGATCCCCTCGAATCCGCTGCCGTATTCAAATCCCTTCACGGCGTTAATACTCAGCATGGCTTTGCCAAGCTCAGCGTGTAGCTTATCGAACACAGGTTCGCCGAGACCTGTCGGCACATTCTGCACAACGCAAGTCACTACCCCACCGATGGTATCTCGATCAAGACGCACCTGATCGATAAGTTCAATCATTCGCTCCGCGGTCCCCGGGTCTGGACACCGGACGATATTATCCTCCGTCTTCGACAGATCGAGCTGATCGAAAGGCGGCGCCTGGATGTCACCTACCTGGGAAACATAGCCATGCACCGAGATGCCGCTCTTGCGAAGGAGCAACTTTGCGATCGCACCTGCGGCGACGCGGGCCGCTGTCTCGCGCGCAGAACTTCGACCACCACCGCGGTAGTCGCGAACTCCGTATTTCGCCTCGTAGGTGTAGTCAGCATGCGAAGGCCTGAACGACCCGGCGATATGACTGTAATCCTTGCTGCGCTGGTCCTGGTTTGCGATCGTGATACAGATTGGTGTCCCGGTACTGACACCTTCGAAGACCCCGCTCAATATCGTCATCGTATCCTCTTCCTTACGCTGCGTAGTAATACGCGATTGTCCGGGTTTCCGACGCGCTAGTTCCGACTGAACGAATGACTCGTCAATCTCCAGCCCTGCGGGGCACCCGTCGATGATTACTCCAATAGCGGCACCATGCGATTCGCCAAAGGTGGTGATGCGAAAAATTCTTCCGTAGGAACTCCCCATGAACAGCTTTCAGTCGGTGAATGAAATTCGAATGGCGAAATTAACTATTTCCTGAATACCAGATATGCCGAGGAACCCAGAACCAGCAAAATAAAGACACCGAATACCGTTTGCTGCCAGTCATTACTGCGCATCAGCGCGATTGAATTGTCTGCCGTCTGGATCTTGTCATAGAAACTTCCGTCGTCGTTCGCCTCGATAACCTCGTTGCGGGTACTCTCGCCGGTGACATATACATTCAGACGCGACTTCAGGGTATCGTATTTCGCAGTCTCGGGGTTGAAGAAGACCCATTGGAAATAGTTCGCGAGATCATAGCGCCCGGGCTCTTTCGGGATCATAAAGTAATTGAAAGACTTCGTGCCCGTGACCCTGCCGTTCTCGCGTTTGACGTTCATGCGAACATTCGGATCGTAGAATTCGAAGTTCGCGTCCTTCCGTATATCGGGGTTTTGGATGGCCGATATATTTCCCTCTCCGAAAACACTGAACGTGTAGGATACGCTCTTGCCCGTCGTAAGGTCCGTCGACGGCATCATCTCCGACAACTTATACGCACCTACGGCGACTTTGTCGCGCAAGGGATGAGATGGCAACTGTTTCACGCGGACGGTCTTGGCTTTACTAGTAAAGGTCTTGAAATCCTCTTTTCGATTCTGTCCGAAGAAGGAAGGATTTCTCGCCACTTTGTATTTGATCATCTCGAGCGGAACTTTCGGAAATACGATAGGGTCGGCATTGAGCGGGTAGTAAGTGGCCTGATAAATCTTGTAACGCGTATAACCTTTGTTGCCGATGGTCACCGTCTCTCCCTCGATGTTCTCAATGTTAAAATTCTCCTCCCAGCAGTTGTTCGGTTTCAGCTTCCGCAGCATTTCCGAAAGCTGTCGTCCCAGTTCATAGAACTGCAGTGGCGCGCGATTGTCCTCCGAGACATAGAACGCGAGCATCGCATTGAAACCCTCCCCGATGTACACTTCATCCTTACTCGTGGTCAGGGCCAGGAACGCATCATCCGACACATTGATGAACTCAGTCTCTCCGCGTCCAAAGAAATCATCACGGCCACTGTCGAAAAGACTTCGGAAGGGATCCGACTGCTGTCGCACCGCGGGACCAACCGTCACGCGCTTTCCGGGAACACGAATGGACTCGTCATTGATTTTCATGGTAAAGTCATTGATCGTATAGACGCCTTGCTTCAGCGGCAGATACGACATAATGATACTTTGCGATGAGGAGATCTGCCCATTGATGATGTTTTGCGTAGACTGTGTCGATGTCCCGCGTTTGCGGAAGCCTTCTATTTCGGGAAAATTGTCGTAGGACCGCAGGCGATCATTTTGAACCGTAACCGTTATCGTCCATACCTGATTCTCCCCGATCTCGCCAGGCCCCAGGGCCACCTGGATATTTTGTGCCTGGGAAGTCAGAAAAGCGAACAATAGAGCGACCGATGTCAGAAAACGCATAAGCGACTGTTAAACTTAGTTTGCCAACTACAAAACTACGACACGCGCGTAAAAATTGCCGGCACTAACAAAAATAACGCAATTTGTGCGATGTGCTCGGGTACAGGCGGATCAGGGAAAGATTTTCGACCTTTTTCTTCACGTTGTTGCCCGGAAGTGATAAATTCATTGCGAATTCATCACCATTTTTAACCCATACGATCCTTGCTATGTTGAATTATGTCAAAACTGTGCTCACCAAAGTGAGTTTTGACGCTCGCTTATTCGAAAAGGAGCTCCGGAAGGCCATCAACGTTTTGTTGGCAGATGAACTAAGAGACCTCAAACACTGGTGTTACACCCGGTTTGGGAACCAATACGAAACAATACTTAACCGTTGTTTCGTAGCACCCTGAAGACACAGGTATTGTACTACAGATCACTCACACGGGGACGCTTGTCCCCGTGTTTTTTTGTACCTTGTTTCAGATGATCAGAAACTTTCCGATTGAAGCGTTGATATGGATGGCCGGTCTCGCACTACTGCTCATTGGACAGACAGGCCTTTCAATCTGCCCGCTGGACAACCTGGGATTCGAGCATTGCCCGGGTTGTGGGCTTGGCAGATCCATCACTCTTTTTCTGCACGGGCGCTTCACCGAATCGATTGCCACTCATCCGCTCGGCATCTTCGCGGTCGGAGTCCTGTCAATAAGGATCTTCCGTTTAACAAAAACCTATATACGCACCTATGGCAAGAGTTATTGATGTTCTCCCGGAACTCGCTGGCGAAGAGATGTTATATGTTCAATCTCTGATCAAAGATCTGAGCAATGACGATGCTCAGACGTTTGCAAACGTATACCGTACCCGCCGAAGAGACCCACAACTCATTCTGATCACTGCAATTATCGGGTTCTTCGGTGTAGCTGGCATTCATCGCCTGCTGACAGGTGAGATCGCACTGGGCATCCTTTACATCTTTACGATCGGATTGTGCTGGATTGGTACTATCGTCGATCTGGTCAACTACCAGAAGCTCGCGTTTGAATACAACATGAAAATCGCGAATGAAGTGCTGCCGATGGTGAGACAGTGAGATGGTCCACGGTCCACAGTCGACGGTCCACGGTAGTGGGGACATTGATCGTAGTGTTTCTACACCTCATGTGTCTGTTCTGCACCATGACCAGATGGTTCCGTGGATAAAACGCAATATATCCGACACCCTTTCATGCACACAG
>CAYTMU010000022.1:0-57837 GCA_964438975.1 uncultured Roseivirgaceae bacterium
AAGATCGCCAACAAGTTGGCCAACATCATGTGTGGTGGTGACCTCACCTCTGCCCAGGAAGTGAGCGAAGAGTACTTGCTTGATCTCGAGCGGGAAGCGTTTGTATCACTGTGCGGAGAAAAGAAAACACTGGAGAGAATTCAGTCGATTTTGACAGGCGGAAAGCCACTGAGAAATTAATAAAAACACACACTCATGAACGCATACATAGTTGCCGGATTTCGAACCGCAGTAGGAAAAGCAAAACGAGGTGGTTTCCGATTTGTTAGACCTGACGACCTTGCTTCCGATGTGATCAAACATCTTGTAAAATCAGTTCCCGGTCTCGAGAGTGGAATGATTGACGATTTGATCGTGGGCAACGCTGTCCCGGAAGCAGAACAAGGCATGCAGATGGGTCGTATGATCTCGTTGCTCGCACTGGGCAAGGATGTGCCGGGCATGATCGTGAACCGCTATTGCGGATCCGGGATTGAAGCCATCCATATTGCCTGTGCACGAATTCACGCGAAGCAGGCGGACATCATTATTGCAGGGGGTGCGGAATCTATGTCGCTCGTTCCGGTGATGGGCTGGAAGACGGCGTTGAATTATACGATCGCCAGGGACAATCCCGACTACTACACAAGTATGGGACTTACTGCAGAAGAGGTCGCGAAGCAGTTTAAGGTGTCGCGCGAGGATCAGGATGAATTCGCGTACCAGTCGCACATGAAGGCGGCGGCGGCAGTGAAGGCCGGGAAGTTCAGGGACGAGACTGTGCCGATCACGGTGAAGGAGGTGTACGTCGATGAGAACAACCAGAAGAAGACGCGGGAGTTTGTCGTCGATACTGACGAAGGCATACGTGCGGACACAACGCCGGAGGCACTCGCGAAACTGAAGCCGGTGTTCGCCATGGGTGGCACCGTTACTGCCGGGAACTCTTCACAAACATCGGACGGAGCTGCCTTTGTGGTGGTGATGTCGGAGCGTATGATGAAACAACTGAATGTGACCCCTGTTGCGAGAATGATCAGCTACGCCGCAGGAGGTGTGGATCCGCGTATCATGGGTATTGGTCCGGTGGCTGCAGTTCCTCGGGCACTCAAGATCGCCGACATGAATCTTCAGGATATTGATGTGATTGAGTTGAACGAAGCATTTGCTGCACAATCGCTGGCGGTGGTTCGGGAACTCGGCATCGATCCCGCCAGGTTGAATCCGAATGGTGGTGCCATCGCAGTTGGCCACCCGCTGGGGTCGTCCGGTGCCCGGCTGTCCGTCCAGCTGTTCAATGAAATGAGAAGACAGAAAAAGAAATACGGTATCGTAACTGCTTGCGTCGGGGGTGGCCAGGGAGTCGCGGGGATCTACGAGCTGCTGAACTAGTTACAGGAATCAAAACAACAGATATTATGGCGACATCATCTGAAACAAAAGGAGCTATCCGCGGCGGTGAGTTCTTGATCCGGGAAACGGAGGCACGTGAGATCTTCATTCCGGAGGAGTTTACCGAGGAACAGAAGATGATCGAACAGCAATGCAAGGATTTCCTTGACAAGGAGGTCTTTCCCCGCCTGGATGAGATTGATTCGATGAAAGATCCGAAGCTGATGCCCTCATTACTGGATATTGCGGGGGAGCTTGGTCTGTTGGGCACTTCGGTCCCTCCTGAGTACGGAGGCTTTGGTATGGACTTCAACACGACGATGTTGGTTGCAGAAGTAATTGGTGGAGGATTTTCTGTCGCGGTTGCTTTGTCTGCGCATACCGGGATCGGTACGCTCCCCATCCTTTACTACGGAAACGAAGAACAAAAGCAGAAGTATGTGCCCAAGCTCGCCACAGGCGAATGGAAAGCGGCATACTGTCTTACCGAGCCGGATTCCGGATCGGATGCAAACAGCGGCAAGACGAGCGCTACACTCACGGATGACGGCAAACACTACATGATCAACGGTCAGAAAATGTGGATCACCAATGGTGGTTTCGCCGATGTGTTTATCGTGTTTGCCAAGATTGGTGATGACAAGAATCTCAGCGCGTTTATTGTTGAGCGGTCATTCGGCGGAATAACGATGAATGAGGAAGAGCGCAAGATGGGTATCAAGGGCTCGTCTACACGCCAGATCTTCTTCAATGATTGTAAAGTCCCCGTCGAGAACATGTTGTCGGAACGGGAGAACGGTTTCAAGATCGCCGTGAACATACTCAACATCGGAAGGATCAAGCTCGCGGTTGCTGCGGTCGGAGGTAGTAAGAAGACAGTGTCGACTGCCGTAAATTATGCACGCGAACGCAAGCAGTTCGGCACAGCAATAGCCAACTTCGGAGCGATCAAGCACAAGATCGCTGATATGGTAGTGAGAACTTACGCAAGTGAAGCTGCGTGCTACCGTGCGGGCCAGAATATAGAGGATGCCTATAACGCACTCGTAGCTTCCGGTATGGACAGCGGCAAGGCGAGACTGAAATCCCTTGAGGACTTTGCGATTGAATGCGCCGTCATGAAGGTTCACAGTTCCGAGGTACTGGACTTCGTTGTTGACGAAGGGGTGCAGATATACGGAGGCATGGGATTCTCGGCAGAAGGTCCCATGGATCGGGCCTATCGGGACGCTCGTATTAACCGGATATTTGAAGGCACCAACGAGATCAACCGGATGTTGACTGTCGACATGTTGTTAAAGCGCGCGATGAAAGGACAGCTCGATCTCATGACACCGGCGATGGCGGTGCAGAAGGAACTCGTGGCGGTTCCTGAACTGGGCGGAACCGCTGATTCGGGCGTGTTCGCAAAAGAGAAGAAGGTGCTGGCGAATCTGAAGAAGGCTGGTCTTATGATCGCCGGGGCAGCTGTGCAGAAGTTTATGATGAAGTTGTCTGAGGAGCAGGAGATACTTATGCATCTCGCTGATATGCTCATCGAGATCTATGTCGCAGAATCCGTCTTGTTGCGTGTTGAAAAACTCGCTGGCATACGCGGCGAGGAGAATGTAGCGATCGAAAGGGAGATCGCGCTGATATACCTGCATCATGCGACGGCCCTTGCAGAAGCTGCCGGCAAGGAAGCAATCAGCGGGTTCGCCGAAGGCGACGAGTTGCGGCTGATGCTACTCGGACTGCGGCGATTCACCAAGATCGAGCCGTATAACCTGAGGAATGCACGTCGAAAGGTAGCGGACTACACGATCGGGAAGGGCCAGTATCCGCTCTAATCCCTGTTAACTCACAGGATGTCTGTTATAGAGGACGGGGTTCAGGAAATATTTGCTGTACACCGGGTACCTTCTGACTTCCTGTATGCGGGGAGGGTGGTTCTTCGAAAAGACAACCTGATAGAAAAATTCGTATCCCTTCTCTACCCGGATGTCGCGCCTGACCACATAGTAGACGTTGTCATGGGGGTTCAACACCTTGACCTTAACATGAAACAGGCCAGGCTTGCTCTTGATTCTTACGAAATTTCCCGGCTCTTTGTTGAAGAGTTTTCCATTGACATAGACTTGCATGTTTGAACTCTTCTCACTCTGAATCGCAATCCCCGCGATGTAGGCTTCAGCATTCCACGCAATGACAGACAGCAGCGCGCCCAATAGTAGCTTTCTCATGTTAATGGTCCCCCTCAGGTGTTATTAAGTTAACACAAAATACGCAAGCACCGTGCCAGAACCCCCAACCTTTTTCGTGAAAATAACCAGAGAAGAACAGCCGGTTCGCGTCAATGACTTTGGCGATAAAGTGCCGGATAGGCGAGGGAAGAGTGTGTTACTCCAACGTCAAGTGTTGCGGTTTTCCCAACGATCCACGCGTTGTTTGGATCCTCATGACCGGATGGAAACGCGAATGCCACGGGATACTCATAACTGCGTACTGCGTGGTTGACTATCTCCTGTATTGAGTCGCTGAACGGAAGGTCGGAATTCTTGATATCCGTCATATGTCCTACTACGAGTCCGGCGAGCTTGGCCAGCTTCCCAGCGCGACGGAGTTGTGTAAACATTCGGTCGAGTTTATAGTAGTATTCATCCACCTCTTCGATAACAAGGATAGAGTTGTCGGTGTCCGGGTGGGACGACGTGTTGAGCGCATCGGCTATCAACGAGAGATTCCCGCCCATCACGCGTGCCGTTGCCTTTCCCGGTCGGTTTGAGACGACACCTTCGAAGGGGATTTCGCAAATGCCGTCGAACAGGATACGGCGCAAGCTTTCAACAGATCCGGTTGCGGTTTCGCGACCGAAGAATATGGGCATCGTCCCATGTATGCTTGCGATGCCAGCGTGGAGCAGGTGCAAATGAAACGCGGTGATATCACTGAATCCGACGATCCACTTCGGGTTTGTTGTCAGTGATGCAAAGTCGATGCCGTCAACGATGCGAGTGCTGCCGTATCCCCCGCGCGCGCAGAGGATGGCGCTTACTTCACTATCGTCGAGCATATTTTGAAAGCCAGCCGTTCGCTCGTCATCGGTGCCTGCGAGATACGAATGGCGGTCGGAAAACAGATTATCTGCGAGCCGCACGTTCAGTCCCCAGGCCGTCAACAGGATGACAGCGGGATCGAGTTGTTCCTGGGAAATCCTTCTTCCGGTGGCTACTATTCCTACAGTGTCACCTGCGCGCAATCTTGGCGGAACGATCATACTGTGAGTATAGGAGATTGGCAGGCAAAAAAAAAGCCCTCTCTTTTTGAAGAGAAGGCTTTCTTGTTTCAAGATCAGTTACTGTTTCGGCTGCGCGTCATTTGCGGCAGCTGGCTTGGGTGTAACACCCAGTTTCTTCAGGACAAGGTCAGACACGTTGTTCTTTTCGTCGCCATACAGGATCACATCCAATCCGCCGATCTGTTGGTTGAGAATGAATGTGTAGCCATTCTCCTTCGCCACGTCTTCGATAGCCTGCGCCACTTTCTGGAAGACCGGCTCCATGAGCTGATTGCGTTTGTTTTCGATTGTTACCTGGGCGTCTTGTTGCAGTCGCTGAAGGTTTTCCTGAAGTTGCGTAAGCTCCCGCTCCGTATTCTGGCGAACGGCATCCAGCATTGTATTGATGTTTGCCTGATAGTCCGCTAATTTTTTCTGGAACTCCTGATATTTTCCATCGATTTGATTCTTCAGTTGAGTTTGTGTCGATTGCAGTTCGGTCTCGATTTGTTTATGCTCAGGCATTTGTGTGAAAATATAGTCGACGTCTGCGAATCCGATCTTCGTCGCGGCCGCCGGCGCTTGCGCCTGTGTAGCGATTGTTCCGAGAGCAAGCACAAAAAGTAAAACAAGTTTTTTCATTGGAGTTTATTCAATTTAGTTTTTAATCTTATCGTTAGGATCACCTAATCCCAATTCGTCTAATACAAAGTCCGTGTAATCAAATCTCGGATCTGTATAGATCATCACAAGCTGCCCCGACTTGTCAAAGACGATGGCGAGGTTGTTTTGTTTAGCTACCTTATCCACCGCGTCCCAGACTTTGTCGAGTATCGGCTTTTTCAGTTCCTGCTCCTTTAGAAAGTAAAGTCCGCCGAAGCCAAACACCTTTTTTTGATACTCCTTCACTTCCGCTTCCTTCGTCCCGATTGCTTCTGTCCGCTCATTCTTCATCTGTTCAGTCAGCAGCACTTGTTCAGCCTGAAGTGCACTGTACATGGATGCCACCTCTTTCTGCATATCATCCACTTCCTTTGCCCAGGCCTGCGCCAACTGCGCGATCTCGTCCTGTGCCTTCTTATATTCCGGCATTTTGTTCAGGATAAAATCTGTGTCAATGTAGCCGAACCTCTGACCATTGACAAAATTCAGGCCGAAAATCAGAAAAAAAACCGGAATTAGATACAGACGCATAACTATCTGATTTGCTGTCCGATCGTAAAGTGGAACTGCGAACCGCTTACCTCGTTGGCATACGGTAGCTTGTCAAATCCATACGCCCAGTTCAACCCGATGAGACCAAATGCCGGCATGAATATCCGGGCACCAAAGCCGGCGGACTTATAGAGTTCGAACGGATTGAAGTCTTCGTAACTCGCCCAGTTATTTCCGGCCTCCACAAACCCGAAGCCGTAGATCGTCGCGGCACTTCCCGTCGTTACCGGGTAGCGGAGCTCGAGGCCGAGCTTATCGTAAACGATGCCTCCCTGAACATTATTACCCGTACTTACTTCGCCATATCGGTCATACAACGGTGGTGTGACTTTGTTATTTTCATAACCCCTGAGACCGATGATCTCCTGGCCGAGCAAGAAAGAGTTGAATCCACCTGCGAGGCCGTCGCCGCCGAGGAAGAATCGCTCGAAAGGCCCTATGCCCGCCTTGTCGGTATATGAGCCGATGAAGCCGAAATGTGCCTTAGCTTCGATGACGAGTTTCTTCTTGCTGTCGAGCGGCAAGTAATACTTCGCGTCGAACATCCACTTGTGGAACTCGATCCAGGCGAATTTTTGCGCGTTCGTAGCCTCCGCGTAATTAATGTCTCGCCACATGGAATGCGGAGGAGTGAGGGTCAAGCTCAACGCGATCTCGGATCCCTGTGAAGGGTACATGACCTCGTTAACACTGCGGCGTGACAGTGTTGTGTTAAACGTCACGCTGTTCGCATCGCCATTGTCGAATCCGAGACCTCCGGAGAACCAGTTGTTAAGCGTGTACTTCAGCACTGAAATAGAATTCGTCAGTGTAAAGTAGTTATCAGGCCACTCGAGGCGTCGGCCGAGTCCTACTGTCACACTATTGACTTTTAGCGTAGGGGTATCGGCCGTGGGATCCGGCACCGAGTAGTATCCATAAAGAGCACGTTGTACCGAACTATTGAAGCTCACTGTAAATGATTGTGGCTTGCGTCCGCCGAGCCACGGCTCGGTGAACGAGAAACTGTAGCTTTGGTACTGCCGTCCGTTTGCCTGAACACGCAGTTGAAGGCGTTGGCCATCCCCTACCGGAAGTGGTTTCCAGTTCTTTATATTGGGAATATTCCGCAGGGAGAAGTTGTTAAACGTAAGACCAAGCGTGCCTACGAAGCCGTAGTAACCGCCCCATCCGCCGGATAACTCAACCTGGTCGTTCGATTGCTCTTCTACCTGCCAGTCAATGTCAACTGTTCCGTCGGCGGGATTAGGCTGCAGATTCGGGTTTACTTTTTCCGGAGCAAAGTAACCCAGCTGTGAAAGGCTTTGCTGTGTGCGAATCAAGTCCGACCTGCTGAACTTGTTTCCGGGGATCGTCATCAACTCCCTCCGGATAACATGGTCGCTTGTTCGCTCGTTGCCACTGATGGTGATCTGGTTGATCGTCGCTTGCTCCCCTTCCGTGATCCGCATTTCAACGTCGATGCTGTCGCCAGCCACTGCTACTTCGACGGGATTGATGCGGAAGAAGAGATACCCGTCATCCATATAAAGCCCGCTGACATCCATTCCTTTGGGATTGAATGTGATCTTGCGTTGCAGCAACTCCTTGTCGTAGACGTCGCCCTTTGCAATACCCAGGACCGCGTCGAGTTGGCGACTTGTATAAACATAGTTGCCCGTCCACTTGATGTCGCGGAAGTAGTACTTCGGCCCTTCGTGGATCTTGAATGCTACATTGATCGTGCGATCGTTGTGCCGGTAGATCGAGTCCGATACGATCTCGGCGTCGCGATACCCCCTTGAGTTGTAGTAATCGATGAGGCGCTTCTTGTCGTCTTCATAATCGGTCTGAATGAACTTCGAACTCGAGAACACATTGAGTTTGACGTTATCATTGAGGAACCCCTTCACATCTCTCCAACTGACGGGATCGGGTTCGCCGAGGTACTTGCGGGGCTGCAATGCACTTGTTAACAGGGTGCGGTGCAGCGTGAAGCGCGGATGCTCCTTTGTCTTTTTCAGGCGCTTTTTCAGGGTGCCATCATCAATGCTTTCGTTGTCTGTGAAAGAGATGTGATTGATCTTGACTTTCGATTTTGGATCGACGTGTATACGCAGAGTAATACCGTCACTCAGCGTATCCAGTTCCTGTTGAATCCTTACCTCGGTATTCAGAAATCCTTTCTTTACGAAGTATTTCTTAACAGCTGTTTGGGCGTTGCGCACCATCGCGTCGGTAACAATTTTTCCGCGTATGAGGTTGAGATCCTCTTTGAGGCCGGACTCCTGTCCTTTGGTGATCCCTGAAAACGAAAACGAATTTAACCGGGAACGCTCCGCGAGTTCGATGATCAGATAGACGTTCGATCCCTCGATGCGGTCCACCAGAATTGAGATATCGCCGACCAGCCCGTACTTCCAGATCTTTCGGATCGCACCGGAGATGTCATCTCCCGGAATTTTGATCTGGTCACCGATCTTCAATCCCGAGATGGAGATCATCGCGTTCTTGTCAAGGATTTCAAGACCCGTTACTTCGATTCCGGCGATTGTGTACTCGGCCGGATTGGCGTAGTTGAGGTTGTTTTCCTGAACAGGTTGCGAGGCTCTCTCTCGTGCGCGCCTGAACTGTGACCAGCTATCAAAAGCCACGCATAACAGCATGACCACTATCAAAAGTCTTTTCATCAACTGACCGGATTCAATTGTTCACTCGTTTTTCCGAACCGTCTCTCTCTTTGTTGATAAGACCAGATGGCTTCATAAAGGTTTTCCTTCGTGAAATCGGGCCAGAGGGTCGGGGTAATAAACAGCTCTGTGTAGGCGATCTGCCAGAGCAGAAAGTTGCTGATGCGAAGTTCCCCGCTCGTTCGTATCAGCAGCTCCGGATCTGGGATGCCGGAAGTTGTCAAATAGTTTGCGAAGTTGCCCTCATTTATTTCAGAAACCTGGATCTTGCCCTCTTTGATATCAGCAGCGAGCTTTTTTGCCGCTTCGACGATCTCCCACCTGCCGCTGTAACTCAATGCCAGGAGGAGTGTAAGGCCACTGTTGCCCTTCGTTTCATTGATCGCCCAGTCCAGGTTTTTCTGGCAGTTCCCCGGCAGGTGCGAGGTGTCGCCAATTGTCGTGAGTTTAACCTGGTTTTCCATAAGGGTCCCGATTTCCTGCTTAAGGGTATTAACCAGCAGCTCCATCAGCCCCTCTACTTCTTCTTTTGGTCTTGACCAGTTCTCGGTTGAGAAGGCATATAGCGTCAGGTACTTTATCCCGAGTTCGCCGCAACACTCGGTAATGTCGCGGACAGCCTGAACGGCATTCCGATGACCGAAAATGCGTCTAGCGCCTTTCTTTTTTGCCCACCTGCCATTCCCGTCCATGATCACGGCAATATGCCTGGGGAGGTTATTAAAGTCGATATTTTCCTTAAATGATCCCACGGGGTCGCAAAATTAGGTAAAAAAGTTAAAGGTAAATGGTTAATTGACAGATACCTCTAAATCAAACAGAAATCGGGTCTATTTGTATGGATTTGTGGGACACGGGATATCATAAAAAGTACGGGTGAGTGTGAGGCCAAAAAAGTAGTAGGCGTCGTTGTCGTACGGGTTGCCGTATTGATAGTTCTTCACCAGCTGGTTCACGCCTGCAGAGACGTTGTCGAGGTAGTCGAAGAATGTTTTGCGAGCTCCGAACTCGAGCGCGAGATACCATTTCGGATTGATGACATACTTGATCCCGAGCCCAAAAGGGATCGCGCCCTGAACATTGCTGTACTCCGAGGGCTTATTTTCGGTACCGGAGATACCGAACAGGGCCAAGCCTCCGAAGAGGTAAGGTGTAAAGCGTCTCATGTGCTTGTCGTCTCTCCAGTTCAGAAAATGATATTCGGCAACCGCGGAGACTTCCATCAGAAAAATGTCGAAGGAGGCATCGCGTTGTTCGGCGAACGCGTCGATCGGGTGCCGCTCGTCGGAGGCGCCGACACCTCCCGCCGTAAGCCCGGCCCGGACGCTCACAATCTGGCTCAGGTTCGAGCGGTAGAAGACAGTGACCCCGGGTTTTGAATTCAATACATCATATGTACGGGCGAGGTCGCCGGTGTAGTTGAACGTTCCCAATCCGAATCCAACTTCCGACTTCTGAGCAGAAGCGGAAAGCACACTAAATATCAAACCCACTACACAGACAATACGCATCGTGAAATTTTTTTTAACCCGGATGGTACTTACCGGAACTTCGCCTTGTGCATCGTCTTTCCGATAATGTAAGAGACGCGGATGGTTGTAACCATGAAGATATCATCGTTTTCCTTGTTGCCCCGGATGTTCGACGGGTATTCGTACCCGTAGCCGTTGATATGCTCGTAGGTGACACCGTTCCGGGCCGTCACCTGATTGATGACCAGGTTCGGTCTGTCAACTTCATGTCCGCGATACGACAAGGCTCTTGCCAGGTCGGAGTCCAGGACACCCATATCCACGTAACTCTTGCTTACATCGTCGATATAGTCGGTGAACAGATACCGGAAGCCAAGTTCTCCGGAAAGATCCACTACGTCGTGAATTCTGAAACGAACACCGACACCAATTGGTATGGCAGCTTGTATTAATTTATACGGTTTGATCCCATAGTTCGCATCGGTCGGCAGTAACTCAGCGTATTGCCCTTCGGTTCCGAGCTTGTGAAGACTGACCCATTCGCCCGCTTCGGCAAGGGGCTGTCTATCCACACCGGTAGCCGGAGCCTTCGCCTGAGGATTGTGATGGAACACAGCAACCCCCGCAAACAGGTAAGGTGTCCAGAAGGGACGACCCAGGTAAGTAGCCTGGTTCTCAAAAAAGTCAAACGAAGCAACCACGGAGAGTTCCTTGATGCGGTTCCGGAAAGACAGGTTTCTCAGATAGCGGAAATGTCCGTTGGTCAGATCGTTCTCGTCAGCCGACTGATAATCTGAACCGCGTAGTGTTCCATACATGAATTGAGCTGTCAAGCCGTAACGCGGCCCGAGGCGATCGGAAAAGAACAGGCCTATCGCAGGGCGTGTAAAGGAAATGTCCGTGCTTATTCGGCCAGACCCGGGTGCGAGGTCACCGTAGTAGTTAAGCGCGCTCAACGTGGCTCCTGCGGAATAATACCTTTTCGCTTTGCTGAAGTTGGACTTTTTGCCGCGATAGGTCATCAACTTCTTGTTGTTCTTGCGGATCGTGCCGCGGTCCATCTGACAGAACGCCTCACTGGAGCCGCATAGAAATACTACGATCACAAACCACCGGAAGACTTTACTCATAGTCTCGTATTTGGGCATTGGCCGAGAGAGGGTATTAAAAGTAGGAAAAAAAATTCTTCAGTTTCGAATATCAAGACCCCAATTTAGTTTTTGCCTCAACGTCTTGAAATAATGCTGGCCTTCCAGTTGGATAAGGTTCACCATAAAGTCTGCTTTCCGCACGGTCAACTTCACCTTGTTGTCGACCGTCGCGACCCGGGAATCCAATGTGACAAGGAACTTCTTGCTTCTGCCATCGACCTGAAATGATACCTCCGACGTATCTGATACGATGATGGGTCTGACCGTCAGATTGTGAGGACTGACGGGAGTCAGGACGAACGTGCCGGATCGCGGGAAAATCAGCGGCCCGCCACAACTGAGCGAGTAGCCGGTCGATCCGGTAGGAGTCGAGACAATGATCCCATCCGCCCAATAGGAGTTTAAGAATTCACCATCCACAAACGTGTGGATGGTTATCATAGAAGATGTATCTTTCTTCACGACCGTAAAGTCGTTCAATGCGAAGTTCGTTCTGCCGAATAGATTCTGTTCCGTGTCTAACCGGATCAGAGCGCGCTTATCAATGGTGTAGGACTTGTCAATTAGTTGTTCGAGCGCGTGCTCGGTTTCGTCCCTGCTGATGGTCGCAAGAAACCCCAGGCGACCCGTGTTGATTCCAAGAACGGGGGTTTGTGCATTGCCGACGTGAGACACGGACTCGAGCAGTGTGCCGTCACCGCCGATGCTGATAAACACTTCCAGCGGAGGCGGCCCTTCTTCCGGACGGTAGACTTCCCACTTGAAACTCCTGAAGACCGATTGCTTCAGGAAGCTGGCGAACTTGGAAGAGACATACAGCTCTCCGCCGTGATGCGTGAGAATTTCAAAAATGCGTTGGATGAAGGGAGTCGACTGACGCGTGAATTCCTTACCGTGAACACCAATTTTCATCTAATCTGCTTATGATTTTTGCGGCATGAAACAGCACAGTATTCCAAGTCTAAAGGTACAACGCGAGAGCTGAAAAAAAAAGAGTGGGAGAAAGGTGTCAGATATCAAGATACCGGAGAAGCATGTCGATGCGCTCTTTCTCGTTTTCGACCGGTTTCGATTCCTGATAGCGGCCGATGACTTTGTAACCAAATCGCTCAAGGGTAGCGACAATCCTCGACATGTCGTTCTGGTTGATTTTGAGTGTAAGCCGGATCTTTCCCGGGTCAAGCGGATCTTCCTTGATGATGCTGCTCAGTATCTTCGCGTTGTTCTCCTCGACCAATCGGCTCACTCCTGCCAGCGTATAATCTGCGTAGTTCATCGATAACACCAGGACAGATCCGGGCATTTGTACAGCAGCAGTTTGGGCGAATGAGGTCAGCGTGTCCTGGACGGTAATTACACCGGTGTATTGCTGATCATTATTAAGGACTGCAACCATATGTAGCTTGTTGTCAGTTGCGACCTTCAGAATGTCGTAGAAGTGGGTTTCGAGGTGGACGTAGCTAGTCTGGCCGATCAGGGTAAAGTCACCTACCCGCTTTTCAATATCATTCGTTTCAAGGATGATCTCTTCGGAGATAAAGCCCAACAGGCGACCATCATCGATAACCGGCAGGTGATTGCATCGGAATTCCTCCATCCAAACGATCGCTTTGTGGGCATCGTCGGTGCTTTTGAGAGGGGGTATCATATGGTTGATCAAGTCTTCTGCAATCATCACGGTATCGTTAACACTGCCTGCTTCTCATTAATCCCTAAGTCCTCAGAAAGGTTTCCACCAATTGATTGAATTTTTCCGGGTGTTCCATCATCGGAGCGTGACAACACTTATCGATGAACTTTAATTCCGAATTGGGCATCATGCGGTTAAACTCATGCGCGACCGGTGGTGGTGTAATGGTATCGTTTAATCCCCATACCAGCAAGGTTGGTGCCGTTATATTTGGCAATTCTTCAGCCATGTTGTGGCGCTGTGCGGATTTGGCAATAGCCACGATGCGCATGCATTTGGGTATATTCTTCGTCGTCTCAAAAACCTCGTCCACCAGTTCCTTTGTTGCTACCTTGGGGTCGTAAAAAGTGTAGGCCACGCGTTCACGGATATATTCGTAATTCCCTCGTTTGGGATAGGAGCCTCCCATTGAGTCTTCGAACAACCCGGAGCTACCTGTCAGGATCAGCTTTGAAACCTTCTCTTTGTTGTGCAGGCTGTACAACAGCGCAACGTGTCCGCCTAGACTGTTTCCCATAATGATCAGGTTGTCCAGTTCTTTGAAGGCCACAAACTCTTCGACGAATTTCCTCAGACCTTCGAGACCTGCTTCCCTGATCGGCATTTCGTATATCGGCAACATCGGAATCACCACGCGGTGACTCTTTGAGAAGCGATCGACCACTCCTTCCCAATTACTCAGCGCACCGAACAAGCCGTGCAGCAACAACAATACCTGGCCTTCCCCTTCGTCTACAAATTGGAAACCGTTTTCTTCTTTAATCGAAATGGACATGGCACACCTTTAACAGCGATAATTAAGGCAAAAAATCGTCACAATAAAAATAGCAGGAGCAGTAATCTCAGCGAAATATGTCTTTGAAGAACGGCACGAAGTCAGCCAGCCACACAGTCACCTGGGGTGCGAACGACTCAACATGCGGAAGCAGCCATGACTCGCGGCTCCACTTTTCCGGGAGACCGATACTGAGAACTTCAAGTATCCAGAGTGAAACGCTTAGCAGAAAAGCGGACTTCAACAACCCAAGTCCGGCGCCGGCGGCCTGATCCACACGGCCGAGGAAGGTTTTGTCTATTGACGCTTTGAGCAGCCTTCCCAAGAGATTCACTCCGATGAGGATTGCGATGAACACAAGGGCGAATGCGGCATATGGCAGGATGGTATCGCTGATATCGACGTGAGCGGAGAGCCATCGAATGGCGTGACCCATTAACTTGAAGGCGCCGAGAATAGCGAGGACAAGTGCGGCGAGCGAAAACAATGTTACCAAAAATCCCTGGCGGTAGCCGTTGATCGCTCCGAATACTATCAACACCAGCAGGATGATGTCAATCGCGTTCAAGGCGAAAGCAATTTCTTCACAAGCTCGGAGATCATTTTTCCATCGGCCTGTCCGGCGAGCTTCTTGGTCGCCGCGCCCATTACCTTGCCCATATCCTGAGGACCGCTCGCGCCAACCTCGGCGATGACGGCGAGGAGTGCGGACTTGACCTCATCCTCGGACAACTGTTTCGGCAAGTACCGGTTGATCACTTCGAGCTGTAACAATTCCTTGTCGGCAAGGTCGTTACGGCCCTGCTGCTGGAAGATATCGGCAGATTCCTTTCGCTGCTTGGCGGCCTTCATCAGTAGTTTCTTCTCTCCGTCGGCAGAGACGCCGTCAGCAGCCCCCTTTTCTGTTTCCGCTAAAAGGATGAGTGACTTAATGCTGCGCAATGCATCGAGTTCCTCGCGATTTTTGGCAAGCATCGCTTTCTTTATGTCGGCATCGATCTGCTCCTTGAGGCTCATCGCTTTGCTATTTGAGTTTTTCGAACAAAATTTGCACAGTTATGGTTATCAATCCATTAATATCCTCCCTGTGACTAGACTTAGCGTCAATATTAACAAAATTGCTACACTCCGGAACGCGCGCGGAGGAAATAATCCAGACGTCGTAAAGGCAGCCATCGACTGCGAACGCTTCGGTGCTCAAGGTATCACAGTACACCCGCGTCCGGACGAAAGGCACATCCGTTATGCCGATGTGCTTGCGCTCAAAGACGTAGTCACTACTGAGTTTAATATCGAAGGCTATCCCGACCAACGCTTTATCGGAATCATCCGCGAAGTAAGGCCCGCACAGGCAACGCTGGTGCCCGATGGTCCGGACGTAATTACCTCGAATGCCGGCTGGGATACGCTCTCGCATGCCGACTTCCTGCGTGATGTTGTCGCGGAAATACGCTCGTATGGTGTTCGTGTTTCGGTATTCGTTGACCCGGTTGTCCGTATGGTCGAAGGGGCTGCTCACGCAAAGGCTGACCGCATAGAGTTGTATACGGAACCGTACGCCCGGGAGTTCCTGGTGTCTCCCGAAGTAGCCATCAAACCGTACGTCGAAAGCGCCCGCATAGCTAGAGGCCTGGGACTGGGCATCAACGCCGGACACGATCTTGATCTGGACAACCTCGCATTCCTCCACCGCCATATTCCGGAATTGGAAGAGGTGTCGATCGGTCATGCACTCGTATGCGACGCTCTGTACCTCGGTCTGGAGAACAGTATTCAACGCTACCTTCAGCAACTCCAGTAGCGAGGCGTTGGACTACGCCCCAAGGGAACTATCTTTGCCGGCCACAACGACTGCAAAATGAAACTCACAAGAAAGTTCAGCGAGGAGGATCTTCAGCGAATAAAGACCGCGGTTCGCGATGCAGAGTCGAAGATCTCAGGAGAGATCGTGCCGGTGATCGTTGAGCGAAGCGGGCTGTACCATATTGCCAACTACAAAGGCAGCCTGATCTTTGGAGCATTGTTCTTTGCAAGCATGATAATTCTTGACCGCTATATCATCGAGGATGCTTCCAGTACGTTGTATTACGATCCGCTGTTCATCTTCGCAGTTGTTGGGGTGGGAGGTGCGATCGGCGCTCTTCTTCCAAACTTCATCCCTTCCCTGAAGCGATGGCTCGTATCCCGGCAGTACCTGGATGAGAATTGTCGGACTGCCGCAGAAAATGCGTTTCTGGAGGAGGAAATATTCAACACCCGACACCGTACAGGTATCATGATCTTCATCAGCTTCTTCGAGCACGAGGTCATCGTAATGGCCGACCGTGGTATCAGCAAGATGGTGGAACAAAAGGAGTGGGACAGCATCGTCGCGGGACTTTTGTCTTCTATCCGGGACGGAAAGATTGTGGACGGTATCGAATCTTCGATCCGGCGATGCGGAGACCTGTTACTCGAAAAGGGATTCCTGAAGACAGCCGACGACGTCAACGAATTACGGGACGATCTTCGTATTAATTAGCACCCAACCAAGGCTTCCCGATGAAACGCTTGCTGCCATTTTTACTCCTGCTCTGTTGTATGCCCTCGTTTGCCCAGGAGGGAATCTCGAAGGTCTGGAGTTCCCACATTGAAGACCAGGCGAACATCTTTGCGCCCGAGTTCGAGAACCATCTCGACCTACTGTTGAAGAAGTACGAAGACTCAACGTCCAACCAGATCGCGGTCCTTACAGTTCAGAGCCTTAATAACGTTCCGATCGAAGACTTTGCGTTCCGCGTTGCTGAGGACTTCGGGTTGGGCAAGGCCGACCGCGATAATGGTGTGCTGTTAGTTGTGGCGGTGGCCGACAGAAAGATAAGAATAGAAGTTGGTGAAGGTCTCGAGGGTGTTCTGCCGGATGCCCTGTGCAATCAGATCATCCGGAACGAAATGGCACCTCGATTTCGTCAGAACGACTATCAAGGGGGCGTCGAGGCTGCTGTTTACGCGATGATCCGCGCCATTGGCGGGGAGTATGTCGCGGAAGAGGGACCTGCGGTCCGCCGCGGACGCCGCGGCGGTTCCCTCATCGGGACGCTCATCATTCTGGCTGTTATCATCTTGATCAGCCGGATCGGCGGCGGGGGCAACGGAAACTATCGACGCGGTGGATGGACGCCGGGCGGATGGTACGGAGGTGGATTTTCCGGCGGTTTCGGAGGTCGTGGCGGTGGTTTCGGCGGAGGTGGATTTTCCGGCGGGGGTGGTGGGTTCAGCGGTGGTGGAAGCAGTGGCTCCTGGTAAAAGATTTCCTGATTTGACAAGGCCGTCTTGGGATTCGCGCCTAACTCTCCTATTTTTGCGCTTCTTTAATAACCGTTCATGAAAAAGGATAAAGCAATTTTCGATCTCATCGATAAGGAAAAAGAACGACAGCAGAACGGAATCGAGCTCATAGCTTCTGAGAATTTCACGTCGCCGCAGGTCATGAAGGCAATGGGAACGGTGCTGACCAACAAGTATGCGGAGGGACTCCCCGGAAAGCGCTACTATGGTGGTTGTGAAGTGGTGGACGAGATTGAACAACTTGCTATTGACAGGGCGAAAGAATTATTTGGTGCCGAGTGGGCAAACGTCCAACCGCACGCGGGTGCTCAGGCCAATGCCGCGGTCATGCTCGCGTGTCTGAAAGCTGGTGATAAGATTCTCGGTTTCGACCTTTCGCACGGCGGGCATCTCACCCACGGATCTCCGGTCAATTTCTCCGGAAAGCTCTATCAGCCGGTATTCT
This sequence comes from uncultured Roseivirgaceae bacterium, assembly GCA_964438975.1. Lineage (GTDB taxonomy): Bacteria > Bacteroidota > Bacteroidia > Cytophagales > Cyclobacteriaceae > Chryseosolibacter. Next base: position 17,372 of record CAYTMU010000022.1, read on the forward strand.
ACGGCGTTGAAGAATCGACCGGTCTGATCGACTTCGACAAGATCATTGAAACAGCACAACGCGAGAAACCAAAGATGATCATCTGCGGAGCTTCGGCGTACAGCCGTGATTGGGACTACAAGAAGCTGCGCGAAGCTGCTGACAGCGTCGGCGCCATTCTTCTTGCGGACATTTCGCATCCCGCAGGACTGATCGCGCGCGGACTGCTGAACGACCCGATGGAGCATTGTCATATCGTTACAACGACTACACACAAAACGCTGCGTGGACCAAGGGGCGGGATGATCCTGGTCGGTAAGAATGTCGATAATCCGTGGGGGCTGAAGACTCCAAAAGGTGAAATTCGCAAGCTTGGCAGCGTCCTGGATTCAGGGGTGTTCCCCGGTACCCAGGGTGGACCACTTGAACATGTGATCGCCGCGAAAGCGGTGTCGTTCCAGGAAGCTCTTTCCGACGACTACTTCAAATATATCGTACAAGTCGCGCGCAACGCAAAGACGATGGCTGCTGCTTTCGTAGAACGAGGTTATAAGATCATTTCCGGTGGCACTGACAATCACCTGATGCTGATCGACCTTCGCTCGAAGAAACTCACCGGCAAGAGTGCGGAAGATGCGTTGATCCAGGCAGATATTACGATCAACAAGAATATGGTCCCGTTCGATACACAGTCGCCGTTTGTCACGTCGGGAATGCGTATCGGCACCCCGGCGATCACCACTCGGGGAATGGTCGAGAAAGATGTTGTCAGGGTCGTCGAACTGATCGACGAGGCGCTTCAGAAGCCGGAAGACTCGAAACATCTGAAATCAGTGAAAAGGAAGGTTAACCGTTTGATGCTGAAATTCCCATTGTACTAATTCTTTTTGACGACGAAACATGCCGCTAGACCAGGAGCCGATTCAGGAGAAGGAGATGAGTTTCCTCGAACATCTCGAGGAGTTGCGGTGGCACGTTGTGCGCTCCGTCGCAGCGGTGTTGGTTTTTACGATTGTCGCATTTGCTACCGCACCCTGGATTTTTCACCACATCATCTTTGCTCCTGCCCGCGTTGATTTTCCGACGTTTGTATGGTTGTGTAACCTGGGACATTTCTTCGGCTCAGGCGATGCCTTGTGCGTGCAAGACATTCCGTTCAAGGTTCAAAGCCGGTTCATGACAGGGCAATTCTCGATGCACATCATCTCGTCCTTCGTGATCGGGATCATTGCGGCATTCCCGTATATCACCTGGGAACTCTGGAGATTTATCAAGCCCGGTTTGTATCCGCGTGAAAAGAAATCGTCACGTGGTGCGGTGGCGGCGATCTCATTCCTGTTTTTGCTGGGCGTGTCATTCGGATACTATATCATGTCACCAGTCATGATCTCGTTCCTCGCGAACTATCAGATCAGCGAGATGATCGTCAATGAGTTCGACATTACCTCTTATGTGGGAACGGTTGTGGGTGTCGTTCTTGGCAGCGGGGTACTCTTCCAGTTACCGGTGGTCATATTCTTTCTGACCAAAGTGGGGATCGTGACTCCGACTTTCCTGCGCAAGTATCGGAAACACGCGATCGTTTTGATATTGATCATCGGTGCGATAGTAACACCCACTGCTGATCCGCTGAGCCAGAGTCTTATATCGATTCCATTGTATCTGTTATACGAGATCAGTATCCTGATCTCTGCGGCGGTTTTGCGCAAAAAGGAGAAGGATGAAGCGGAGGATCTATTAAAAGAACAAGAGAGCAGCACTAATGACGACTAAGAAGATTGCGATTGGCGGTGACCACGCCGGATTCCAGTACAAAGACAAACTTGTACAATGGCTGAAGGACCGCGGCTACGAGGTGAAGGACTACGGAACGTACAGCAGCGAGTCCGCAGATTATCCTGATTTTGCGCACGCGGTTTCAGAGGCGGTGGAAAAAAACGAGCACGATCTCGGCATCCTGATCTGCGGAAGTGCGAACGGCGTCGCCATGACCGCTAACAAGCACCAGGGTATTCGCGCTGCTATCTGTTGGAACGAGGAGTTGGCTGTATTGGCGCGCAGTCACAACAATGCGAATGTCCTCTGCCTTCCCGCGCGGTTTATACCCTACGAACTTACCGAGACGATCACTGAGAGGTTTCTTCGGGAAGAATTCGAAGGCGGACGGCATGGTCGCCGGGTCGGAAAGATCAGTTGCTGAGGATACGCACGTACTCGTCGCCCTGTTTTTGATAGTACCCCTTGAACTCGGGCATTCGCTCCAGAAATTTTTCCAGCACATTACTCTCGTCCAGAATGATCTCTGGCGGATCGGTTTTCAACGCATGGTATACACGCGTAACGTTGCCGTAGTAGTCGGGATTCCTGAAGATCGGCTCGCTCAGCTGCCAGTTCAGGAATGGTGTCGCCAGGTAGTTGCTGCCGTAGACTCCGAGATCGTCTCCCAGAACGAGTACTCTTTTGCCACGGTGTGCTCCGGTGTATTCGGAGGCCATCAATCCTGAGTAATCGACGGAATCAATTTTTTCGAACTTCGCGAGGTAGGCCATCACGGATATTCCCAACAACAATATCCAGGCATTCATCTCTGCGAACTTTTTACGGCGGATCAGCAGGAAGAAGTGGGTGAGTAAAAGAGAAAGGCCGGGAAAAAAGACGATCAGCGTCTGCGGCCGGAGATCCTTCGCATAGAGGACGAACAGACATGAAAAAAGGAGCCACAATAGTGTTGCCTGCAGTATCTGCGATTGATATTTGCTGAAACGCGCCTCACGGTTGAGCATGATCAGGGAAATGACCAGGTAAAAAAGCGGGAGTGCGGCGAGTGTGAGCAACGTTCCTCCCCCAACCAGCACGTTGCGGTCGAAAGAGAGATTGGCCAGGTAATAGTACTTCCAGGTCTCCAATGTTGAACTGGTCAGGTAAGCAACGCTTAGTACCACCAGGTGCGGAAGCAGGAACCCGAATATCAACAACAGAAACTTTCGGATGTCACTTCGGGTGAACATCGACAGGATGACAATTGCGCAAGGCAGATAGACTATAAAGCTGAACGCGAACAGGGATGCGAGGCTGATGAAGATGCCGGCGTTAAATACGCTCTCATCATTCTCCTGACGGAACTCAATCTCCTGGAAGATGCTGCTCAACGCCAGGAGCAGAAAGCCGGACCCCAACAGTTCGTTTGACAGCGTTAGCGTATCCCATGAGAAAAAGAATAGTACCGCAAAGAGGAAGGATGGGATGAATGTGTTTTCGTTAAAGACCTTCTTTGTGATGAACAGGATGCCAACGTAAACGCTTTGAAGGAACAGAATGAGAAACGCGAGAATGTGCCGTGCCAGTAACGAACGGTCGAATACGGTGTCGAGAATTTCGTGTGTCCAGGCGGCAAGTGGTGCACTGTTGTCCACAACGCCGACATACATCCGATAACCTTCGTTCTGTTTCTCTCCTACGATAAGATCCCTTAGCTCGACGATGGTAAGCTGCGAACCGAGAACGAACAGCGGAACATACAAGAGCAGCAGCAGCACGAGCAGACCGACCAACCGGTAAGGATCGTTAATACGGAAGTAACTTATCAAGTTGTCGGGTTTGAGATTTGGCAGAAAAATAGAAGAGTAAATGCGAAGTTTAAAGGGAATCTATTGTTTTTTAATGGCGTTCCTTATTGATTAGTAAGTAATTTTACCCATGGCAGAGTCAACGAGACAACAGAAATACGGCCGGCTGTTGCTGAAAGAACTCAGTGAGATCTTTCAGCGCGACAAACGGGGCATCCTTGAGAACGCTTTTATCTCCGTTTCTGAGGTGACGGTCAGCCCCGACCTCAGTGTCGCAAAGATCTACATCAGTATGATGTTGGCGAAGGATAAGACGCGAACCCTGGAGAAGCTGAACAAGCACAAGAGCGAGATCAGGAAAGCCCTGGGCGACAGGATAGGAAAACAAGTTCGTATCGTGCCGGAGTTGATCTTTTACATCGATGAGACGGAGGAGAACGCGTTCCGGATCGAGGAACTGATCAAGAACCTGAACATTCCTCCAGCCGATAAAGAGCAAGAATAGTCCGAAGCCTTGAACTTCCCATTTTTTATAGCGCGCAGGTATCTCGTGTCCAGGCGGAAGACGAACTTCATCAACATAATCGCAATCCTTGCGGTCGGAGGGATAGGATTCAGCACAGCAGCACTGATCATCGTTCTGTCGATTTTCAACGGGCTGGAAGACTTGCTTCAGTCACTTAACAATTCGTTTGATCCCGAGATAAAGATCGAGGCACGTGAAGGGAAGACGTTTGTCTCGTCACCCGCGCTGGTGAAACAAATCGAGGAAATACCCGGGGTGGAGGTCGTGACTGAGGTCATTGAGGATTATGCTTACCTCCGCTACCGGGATGAGAATGCGGTGGTTACGATAAAAGGTGTAAGTGATAGCTTCCTGAAGCAGAATCGCCTTCCAAAGGAAAGTATGGTCGAGGGAGACCTTGTGCTTACCGAGGGACCGATCAATTACGCGATCATCGGACGTGGGATCCAGTACAGTCTTTCTATTGCGGCGAACGATCCTGTGTATCCGTTACAGGTGTTTTACATCCGGAATGTAAGTTCGGCCGGAATTGATCCATCGCGAATGTACAGCAGGCAGAGCATTACACCCGGGGGCGTATTCTCTATCGTACAGAACTTTGACGAGAACTTCGTTATCGTACCGCTCCGCTTCGCACAGTCGCTGATGGAATACGATGATCGGCGAACATCACTTGAAGTAAAGACCGCCGCCAACGCCGATGTCTTTCGCGTCGAAGACGCGATCCAGCGAGCGATTGGCGACGACTTCAACGTTCTCAACCACGAAGAGCAGCATCAGGATCTCTACAAACTCCTGAAGATGGAGAAGCTCGTAACGTTCTTGTCGCTCACATTGCTGTTGCTTATCAGCTCAATCAATATCTTCTTCAGTCTGATGATGCTGGCACTTGACAAGAAAAAAGACATCGCGATGCTGAAGGCGATGGGTGCGCATGACGGGCAGGTGAGAAACATATTCCTGGCAGAAGGAGTGATGATCGCCTTCTCGGGTGCTTTCCTGGGGCTGGCATTGGGAATTGTTTTCTATTTTCTGCAGACAAACTACGGCCTCATTTCGATGGGTATGGAGACCTCTGTCACGCAGGGCTATCCCATCAAAGTCAAGGCGGTTGACTTTGTTTTCACCATGCTGGTTATCACCCTGATCACGGTCCTGATTTCTTTCAAGCCCGCAAAACTGGCTTCCAGAATTGCCGCTTCCCCTCACTTGTAAGATCGGTGTACCTTATCCACCGAAAAAGTCACATTTTTTCGTGAATTATTGCTAATTTAGAGGTTCTGTATACCGTAAAGGCCCGTGATTAGATGAAAGTCTCTGCCTCGCAGCCATTCCAAATCATCTATTCGTTGTATCAGCACGAATATCTGGGTTTCATTTTTGAATCCTACATCGTCCATTTGGACGAGAAGGGCAAACTGACTTATCAACACCAGAACATTTCGGCAAAAAACGCACGGGAGTTTTCACGAGGACTGGATGATCGCGATTTTGAATTGATCGAATCGATCGATTCCATGCATCAGGATGCGATCGTAAAAAAATTCTCACCGAAGATCGTGAAGCCTGAAGAGTTTCTCACGAAGGTGTTTGATAAGAGCAAGGGCAATGAAATCCTTCAAAACCAGATCGATGAGTATATGGAGAAGCGGCGCGCGCGTATTCTCGAGAAGCTCAAAGGAAAAATGCTTTTCGAGATGGGTAACGATGGCGAGCCGACGTGGCGAAAGATCGAAGTTCTCGAAGACCGTGCGACGATCCAGTTCCATTTCATGCGTACGAACGAACACACGAACTATTACCCTACGGTTTATTATCAGGGAAAAAAGCTCGAGTTGCCCAACGAGTCCGCATACCTTGTTTGCAAGAATCCAGCATGGATGGTGTTGAACGGAAAGCTTTACGGTTTTGAGAAGTATGTCGACGGCAAGAAGTTAATTCCATTCTTCAGCAAGAAATTTGTTGTCATTCCGAAGAATGTCGAGGAGACGTACTACAATCGGTTTATCGCACCTCTGATCGCTTCCTTCGATGACGTCGAGGCAAACGGGTTCGAGATCAATAAGAGCACATACGATCCATCACCGGTGCTGACGCTGTCGGAGCTCCATACGGCGCAGACGATACCGACTCCGTCGTTGTTCGAGCGAGACAACTCGCCGGAACTTGCGACCGATGAGACAGGAAAGATCGTGTTCGACCTTTCATTCAAGTACGGAAAGCACCGGTTTCGCGGTGATAACATCGGTCCCGTAAGCGTAACAGTCGAGAAGCAGCCGGAGGGCTATATATTTCATCGCGTGACCCGGAAGACCGATACGGAAAAAGCGTTCCTGCATACCCTCCAGAAGCTCGGATTACCAATGAAGGGTTTCCGTGTAGCCGTTCCAAAGTCGGAAGCGTTCTCGTGGCTCAATGAGAACCGGGTGAATCTTCTCAACCTGGGGTTTGAAGTGAGCCAGCCAGAGAGCCGGGATAAGAAATACTTTGTCGGTAAGGCTGTGATCGAGGTTGAGGTCAAGGAAAACATAGATTGGTTTGACATCCATGCGAAGATCCGGTTCGGGGAGTTCGAGATCCCTTTCCGTGATCTGCGAAAACTTATCATGAAGCGCAAGGTGGAGTTCAAACTGCCTAACGGAGAGATCGCGATAATTCCAGAGATCTGGCTGACGAAATACGCAGACTTGTTTGCGCTGAGTGAAACCGAAGGCAACCACGAGAAGCCTGTACTACGCAAGCATCACCTTAACCTGGTGAAGGAGCTCGAAGAAGGGAACCTGGCAAAGGTGCATCTCAGCGAGAAGTTACGTTCGCTGAATTCTTTCAGCGGTATAAAGAATTACCCGGTGCCCGAGGGGTTCCAGGGAGAATTGCGACCATATCAGAAGGCGGGTTACAACTGGTTGCGTTTTCTTAATGAATACCGGCTGGGCGGATGCCTTGCGGATGACATGGGTCTCGGAAAGACAGTGCAGACGCTGACACTCCTACTCGCCGAGAAAAAAGCCGGAGCAGGAACCAGCCTGCTCGTTATGCCAACCTCGCTGATCTATAACTGGGAAATGGAGGCGGGCAAGTTTACACCTGAGCTGAAGATATTCAACTATACCGGCACGCTTCGGAATAAGGACATCAGCCGTTTCAAGAACTATGATCTCGTGCTGACTTCCTATGGGATTACGCGTCTCGATGTCGAGTTGTTGCAAGGGTTCTATTTCAACTATATCATACTCGACGAGTCGCAGGTAATCAAAAACCCGACGTCGAATATCGCGAAGGCTGTGCGTGAACTCAAGTCACGCCACAAACTGGTGTTGACCGGTACTCCGATTGAAAACACAACGCTGGACCTCTGGTCGCAGATGACGTTCATCAACCCAGGAATCCTCGGGACGCAGACATACTTCCGCAACGAATATCAGCATCCGATTGAAAAGAAGGCCGATGAATCGCGTTCGCGGAAGCTCGGCGCAGTCATCAAGCCGTTCATTCTCCGCAGACACAAATCACAGGTCGCGACTGAGCTTCCCGAAAAGGTCGAGTATGTGCAGTATTCAGTGATGAGTCCTGACCAGGAGCGGCGCTATGAGGAGGTCAAGGCCCACTATCGTGAGAAGATCTTTAAGCTTATCGAGCAGGAGGGTTTCGGCAACAGCCGGTTTATGATCCTCGAAGGACTCACGAAGTTGCGACAGCTTGCCAATCATCCAAGAATGATCGAGCAAGGGTACCAGGGAGATTCCGGCAAGCTTGAAGACATAACACATATGCTTGAGAACGCTATCGCCGAGGGCCATAAGGTTCTTGTGTTTAGCCAGTTCGTGAAGCACCTTGACCTGGTCAGAGAATATCTGAAAACAGCCAAGATCGACTTCGCCTATCTCGACGGTTCAAGTACGGACAGAAAGGCGCAGGTAGAACGTTTCAACAAGGAGACGCAGCTGAAAGTGTTCCTTATTTCCATCAAGGCGGGCGGCCTCGGGCTGAATCTCACGGAGGCGGATTATGTCTTTATCCTCGATCCGTGGTGGAACCCGGCGGTGGAAGCGCAGGCGATCGATCGAGCACACCGTATAGGTCAGAAGAAAAAGGTCTTCACCTACAAGTTTATTACTCGCAATACAGTCGAGGAAAAGATTCTGACGCTGCAGCAGAAAAAGCTGAAACTCACGCAGGAGCTGATCACTACAGAAGAGAGCTTTATGAAGCAGCTCACAAAGGAGGACATCGCGCAGATGCTTACCTAGCGCGGCGGCGACAAGTGTCTTTTTTTCCAGCGGTTGTGAGACCACAGCCATCCTGCCGGATACTCCCGGATCATCTGTTCAACGAGGCGTACATAGCCGTCTATCACTGCGAGGCTTTCTTTTGGATATGGGGGCGATGCGATGAGTACCGGACGCGACTCGTAGTATCCCCGACGCAGCCTTCGACATTCGTAGTATACTGCGGGGTATTGAGACATCACTGCTATTTGGTTTGCACCGAGAAAGAACGCCGTTTCCTGGTGGAGAAAGGTGGTGAGGTATTTCTTGTCCCGGCCGTGCCCCGGGTACTGATCGCTAACCGTGGCGATGATGCGCAGGGCATCTTTTCGTCTGACCAATTCCCGGGCAACTTCCTCCCGCCGGATCGGGTAGGCGCCGAACCGAGTTCGTGCTCCCAGCATAAGATTGTTGAAGAACGTGTTGTTCACCGACTGGTACACAAAGTCAATCGGCATCGGGAAGGAGGTGCTGGCGGAGATGAGCATCCATTCCCAATTGAATTGATGTGACGCGTAAAGGATGAGAGATTGGCCCGCTGCTTTGAAATTCTCCACGACCTCGGGATTCGTGAAGGCCATTCTTCGGGTCAACTCTTCCCGCGGTATTGTCACGGTCTTGAGTACTTCCACTGCATAGTCACAGAGGTTTCGGTAGAACTGCTTTTCGATCATTTGCAGTTCCGCAGCGTCTTTCTCGGGGAAAGCGTTCGCCAGATTCCTTCGCACAAGCTTGCGTCGATACCTGATCACGTAAAAGCCTATGACGAACAGGAAGTCGGAAACGACATATAGAACTGAAAGCGGTAGCCTGGAGAGGAGCCGGATGAGAAACATGCTGATTGCTTCGGCCGGCAAGTTAAGCAAGTATTGCTATTTTTGGCCCATGAAGGATAAAGTTGTCATCATCACCGGCGGTACATCGGGAATCGGGAAAGCTCTCGCTTTTGAGTTTGGATTGAACGGGTCGCAGATAGTGGTTACCGGCCGAAACCGTGAGGCGCTGGATGAGACACTTGCCGAGCTGAACGCAAAGGACATCCGCGCAATTGCCGTCCATGCTGATGTGACTTCGCCAGAGGACAATCAGCGCATGGCAACTGAGGCAATAGCAGCCTTCGGTCGTATTGACGTGCTCATCAACAACGCGGGAATCTCCATGCGTGCAATATTCGAGAAGGTCGATCCCGAGGTGATCCGGAAGGTGATGGACATCAACTTCTTTGGAATGGTTTACGCTACGCGTTGTTGCATCGGGGAGATCATTCGGAACAAAGGCAGTGTGATCGGTATTTCTTCCATAGCCGGATTCCGGGGTCTGCCGGCGCGCACGGGTTATTCAGCCTCCAAGTTCGCAATGAATGGATTTCTCGAAGCACTTCGTACAGAAATGCTCAACCTCGGTGTTCATGTGCTGACGGCCTGTCCCGGGTTCACTGCGTCGAATATCAGACGCCGGTCTCTTACAACCGATGGGTCCATGCAAGGCGAGTCGCCCAGACATGAAGAGAAGATGATGACCGCGGAGGAATGTGCGGAACATATCTACCGGGCTACTGTTAGGCGACGTCGCACACTCGTTCTTACCTTACAGGGAAAGTTTGTCGTCTTTCTCAACAAGTGGCTTCCCGGTATAACGGATCGCTTGGTGTACAACACCATGAAGAAGGAAGCGAATACTCCAATCCGATAGGTCAGGTTTTAGTCATGAACACCATCTTGGTGTGGTCGGCCTTGTTAATGTTCCGGAAGAAGTCGATCAGTTCCTGGTACGTGGATGCAGGGAACTCCCCTTTTCGCATGGTCATCTTTCGAACGTACACAAGTTTTCCCTGCTCAATCTTGAAGGATGCCGAGTACTCCCCGAACTGACTGACGATGGATACGTCTTCCGGGAGGAATTCGGGATAAATGTCCTCCGGGAGCTTATAGCGGATCGTATCGACATCAATAAAACCCATCTTTTGAAAAATGTTGCTGTTCCTTTTTTCGAGTCGCTCCGGAGCAGTGGTGCTCCTGTTCATCAGGTTCGGTGTAAGGAACATTCGCTTGCCGCTCACGGTAGCGAAGCGGTTCATTTGAAGATCGGCACTTACAATTGCCGATGGTATCTTTTGTTTATCATCCCGGATACTGAACGACTGCAGGGAGAAACTCGGTATTTCGATATGGCGTTCGACCCACTTCTTCTGCTTATTCAGATCACTGTTGATAAAATGATGCAGCTGGCCATTCTCATACTGTAGCCCGGAATATGTCCGCGAGAATGAGGCAGTAGCCTGCCCGGTAGGTAATACCGTTACCTCAGCAGTGGTCGTTTGAACGTTGACATCCGCAGGATAGCGTTGTGTGTTTGCTACGATCCCGCCGTTGTCGGTGATGAGCAACGCTTTTCGATCGCCCGTGAAGCGCCCCTGGTATCCGAAGGGGTTTGTCTGACTGGTGCATTCGAGCCATAACGTATCCGCACCGTTGGGGACGGCCGCGATCACATGATTGAACTGGGAGCTGGGGAAATCTTCCTCGAGTTTCGGAACGTTTGGCCCTGCCATAATCAGCGCGTAGTGGCCTTTGATACCTGCTGTTTCCAGCATCGCGAGCATGTAGTTGGAGAGGGCCTTGCAATCGCCGTAACCGGTCTTGTCGACGACTGATGCCTCGAACGGTTGATACCCACCGATGCCAAGCTGGATGCTCACATAACGTGTCTTATTCTGAAGGTAATCATACAATGCCCTGACTTTCTCTTCGCGTGTGGGAAGACCCCTCGTCATGCTTCGCACTTTTTCCCGGGTCGCCTCAGGTAGTACGTCCCGACCCTTGTTCAGCGTAGCAATCCATTTTCCATACTCCTCCCAGGAGTCCATCTTGCCGGCATATCCTTCGAATTCAAAGGTAGTTGGTGCGGCTTCAATACGCGTGACGGTCTCCATGTAGTCGGAATATGGTTCGAATTTTCTGGCCTTGAAGTTTTCAAACGTCCAGCTGAGGGATATGATATCCTTATTCCTTTCGACGGTAGGTTCGCTATCGACGTTATAGGTCTTGTAGCGTGGCGTCAGGGCCTCCGGGAAGATCAGTTCATAGGAGGCACGTTGAACGGCGACGTCCTCGTAGACATCAATGTAGGTCCCGGGGATGTGATATAGAAACTTGTAGGCAATTTCATATTCGAATTCAACGGTGTAGGGATAGATGCCTTGAGTCAGATCGGCCAGTTTCACTCGTGCATCGTCGTAAAAGCCGTCCACTGCGCTACGATCGGTGATCTCGGACGACTTCAGGCGCTTGATAACGGAGCCGTTTCCGTCGAAGGCCTGCGCCTTCAGAGATGTGACCTTTCGCAGGTTGTCATATCCGACGATTTTTCTGGCAAAACGCTTACCCTTTTCATTGAAGATCGTAACAGCGAAAAGGACGCGGAGCGTTGCCGAATTCTTCGAAAGGATTGTAAAGCTTGTGACATCGTCCCGCACCACTGCATATGCGCCTTTCTTGAGTTCTTCAGGGATGTCACTCACTGGATATCGGGGAGGATCTTTTGCATAGGCGGTCGTGATCACAAGCCAACACAGTGCCGCCGCGGATACCTTTGTCATCATAGTTTTTTTAGTACGACTTGTTCAGCCTGTTTCGCCACCATGTGACTATAGAATTCTCTCAGGTTCGGATACTCGAGCTGTGTGAAGAAGCTCCTGTTGATAATGAACATACTGGTAATAACAAGCTGGTCTCCCTGGTGGATCACGTTGTAGATGTAGCGCCCGCTGTTCTCGGGGAGTGCGAGTACCTTGCTTTGGGGAAGCTCATCGACAACGTAGCCTTCGGGTATTGTGAACTTCATATAGAACGTTTCTTCAGAAGGACTGCCGAAGTCGACGGGATATGATCTCACTTCCGATTTGAATGGATTCTCTTTCTTGCTGTTGTGTATAAACGGATCGAGATAGATAACGTCACCGGCAACCGTGAGGTTTTCACTGACTACCAGCTCGTGTTCCTGGATAAAGTTGTCATTGATTTCAACGGCATTAGAGATCGCCGTTGACTTGACCTCCCATTGATGACTTCCGACAAACTGTTTGACATATTCATTCTCGCCGTCTGTGAGAAAGCGTTTGCGATTGCGCAGCGCAGCATAGCCGTTGCAGTCTACCTTCAGGGTTCCTTCCATGTCACCTTCTGGATTCAATGCGAACTCCCCCGATATAACAGAACGGGTCTTGAATCTGGAATCGAGGGGAATCCATTCGAAACCATCTTTCGACACGGCGAATCCCTGCCCGTTCAGGCATCGTTCCGGTAACATTCCCAACGGAAGAAGTCTCTCTGTGGCGTCCAGGAGCCACCTGTTTCCGTCTGCTTCTGCAAGGCAGATCACGTAGTTGAACTGGTGAAGCACGGGGGTAGCGGTACGCACGAGGCCGTGATCACGCGTGCTGAGCAAAACCGGCTTGACCTTGATACCAGCTTTCTCCAGCATCGATGCCAGGAGCAAATTGATCTCCGCCGAACTTCCTTTTTTGTTATCCAGGACCTTCCTCATGGGGTCTACCGCGATCATCCGATTACTGCCGTCCCAAACGACATTTTGTTTGACATGTGAGGTGATCGCTGCGATCCTGTCGGCGGCGTTGTCCGCGCCTGTAACGATTTGCTCGACTTGTTTTCTGAGAAAGCCGTTCCCTGTCACCTCCATTCCAAAATTTGAATGTTCAGACATGGTCTTATTGATATCTTTCCAATTGCCGAGATAGGGTTCGATGGGTCTGTTCGGCAACTTGATGTACGCGAGCTCAAAATTGATCTTGCTGATGTAGTCATGAATGGCTGTCATGAACGGCTCAGGCTTAAATGCGGGAACATCTTTTGCTACCCAGCGGTAATGGTGTTCAACCAGGTCAATATTGTTGACTGCCTGGCTGGAATTTTGATCCCGTGTCTGAGTGAGTCGAATGCTACTGTTCTCTCGCTTCTCGTCGGCAATGGCCAGCGAGATGTAACCTTGCATATACTTGTCATAAGAGAAGTATTCCGGGATCTTGGCGCGATACTCACTCATGACGGTGGGAATACTACTCTGGAACGCCCAGTCCTGAAAATTGGAAAGGAAGGGCGAACTTACCCGGTACGTGATTTCGACAACGGAACCCTCCTTGACATTTGGGAAGGTGACCTTCATCAGATCCCAGTTGGTATCGACATTTTCGCGAAATATACCATCGTTCTTCAACTTGGACTCGACGATCTTTCCTCCTTCGAGATTGTACGTCACTGCTTTCAGGTTGTGGACTTTTTCGTCGTCCGCTCCGCGTTTATACAATGGAATGGAGTAGTCACCCCAACTGAGACCTTCCTTCGTGAGTATCTTGATCCGCGTAGTGCGTTCGAAATCCAACGTGAAACCGTTGTGCTCCCGAAAGGAAATCAGGGAAACACCGTAGTCGGCGAGAATGACTGCGGAAGCCGACGTATCTTTGTCATAAGATGTCAGAGCAACTTCTTCCTTTGTGATATCTCCGAACTTGATCGGTGGTTTTTGCGCTACGGACGTGAAAGTGATCACGGCCAGGCATACGCCCGCAATGAGGGTTTTCATGAGGTAAAGAGGGTTAGGTAATGGTAAGATAGCGAATTGCCTCAATTTTAGGAATATTTGTTTCGTCATTTGGCATAAAGGGCCTCAATACATTACATAAGCAAAACAAATTGGCTAAGAGCAGAACGATCTTTTATTGCCAGGCATGCGGGTATGAATCCGCCAAGTGGCTGGGAAAATGTCCTTCGTGTGAAGCGTGGAATACATTTGCGGAGGAGACTCTTGTAAAAGAAACGGAACCGAAAAATGAGTGGAGGCAGGAAACCGCACGTGCTCGTCAAAGCAAAGCTCGAACGCTTCAGGATGTTGAAACGAGCGGAGATATCAGGTGGACCTCCGGTGACCGTGAGCTCGATCGCGTTCTCGGCGGGGGTGTCGTGCCGGGTTCCCTTGTGCTGATCGGAGGAGAACCTGGTATTGGAAAGTCTACACTCATGTTGCAGGCGGGTTTGCGCCTGAAATCGCAAACAGTGCTTTATGTGTCCGGTGAAGAGAGTGAACAGCAAATCAAGATGCGTGCGGAACGACTGAGCGACTCATCGCCTTCGTTCTATATTCTTACGGAAACCAACACGAAGAACATCTTCCAGGCAATAGAAGCGCTTTCACCTTCGCTTGTCATTATTGATTCGATTCAAACGCTGTACTCCGCCCAACTGGAGTCCGTGCCTGGCAGTGTCGGACAGGTGCGTCAATGCGCTGGTGAGCTTATGAAATTCGCCAAGGAGACGAACACGCCCGTAGTTCTTATCGGCCATATTACGAAGGACGGTATGCTGGCTGGACCGAAGGTACTCGAGCATATGGTCGACACTGTCCTGCAGTTCGAGGGCGACAGGCATCTCGCCTACCGCATTCTCAGGACCACCAAGAACCGATTCGGATCAACTTCCGAAATAGGCATTTACGAAATGCTGGGCAACGGACTGCGGGAGGTTTCCAATCCGTCGGAGATCCTTATCTCTCAGAAGGACGGCCAGTTGAGCGGTGTGACGATCGGGGCTACTCTCGAGGGAAACCGACCCTTACTGATCGAGATACAGTCGCTCGTAAGCCCCGCCTCCTATGGAACTCCCCAGCGTACTCCGACGGGTTTCGACCACAAACGATTGAACATGTTGCTTGCTGTGTTGGAAAAGCGCTGCGGATTCAGGATGGGAACGCAGGACGTATTCCTCAATATGGCCGGAGGCATAAAAGTTGAGGACCCGGCCATCGACCTCGCCATCTGTATCTCGATCATATCGTCGATGGAGGAGATTCCCGTATCGGATAAGATATGCTTCGCTGCGGAGGTGGGACTGGGCGGCGAGCTGCGCGCCGTCAACCGGATCGATCAGCGGATCACCGAAGCTGAGAAGCTGGGATTCCAGGAGATCTATATCTCGCGCTACAGCCAGAAATCTGTTGACCTAAGAAAGACGCGCATCACCGTAAAGTCGTTTGGAAAACTGTCGGAAGTTTTTGGGGATCTTTTCGGATGACGAGCCGCTGAAAGTATCCGCTCAGTGCTTACTTTTAGGTCCTCGGACCCGCGGAAGCGCTTGAACCCTCTATGGAAAATTTCTTTGTTGAAACGATGGGAATTTCGCACGACCTGTTCGCCTTCGTGCTACTACCTTTGCTGATCTTCTTCGCCCGTATCCTCGACGTCTCTATTAACACGGTGCGGATCATCTATGTTCTGGGAGGAAGGAAACTCACTTCTACGATCCTTGGTTTTTTTGAGTCGTTCATCTGGTTGATGGCTATCAGCCAGATCTTTGAACATCTCGACAACTGGGTCTGCTACGTGGCGTATCCGGCGGGTTTCGCTGCGGGAATATTCTTTGGCATGCTCATGGAAGAAAAGATCGCGTACGGTAAGGTGATCGTGCGGATCATCACGCGCAAGGATATCAATCCGGTGCTTGGCTACCTGCGACGCGAGTTTCACAGATATACGTATGTGAAGGCCGAAGGCCCCGACGGCCAGGAGAATCTTGTGTTTACGGTCTTGCCGAGGGAAGATCTGGACAATCTTCTCAACACGCTGAAGGATTTGGTGCCGACGGCTTTCTACACGGTAGAACGGGTTCAAAGCGCTGCGGAAACATCGGCCATTGTGCCGGAGACGACGCGCTGGAGTATCGCATCGTGGTTCAGTATGGCGAAGAAAGCGTGACAGCGTTTGTTGTTCAGCGGGGATTGATCATCGCGAGTATGTCATCCACGTACTCCCGTGTGTTGAACAATCGTGGCACCTTGTTCTGCCCGCCCAATTTCCCACGCTTCTTCATCCAGTTGTAAAACGTTCCAGACGCTGCGATGTTGATCACCGGTGCGATCAGCGCGATGTCATGTTGACGCTTCGCGTCATAGTCCGAGTTCACCCGACGCAACGTCTCGTCGAGGACGTGCTGAAAGACGACCGCGTCTGATGGCAGCACTTTGAATTCAATGATCCATTCATGCCCGCCTTTTTTACCTTTGTCCAGAAAGATCGGGGCGGCTGTAAAATTGTCGATTACGGCGCCGGTGGCTTTGCAGGCCTTGTCAATCGCTGTCTCAGCGTTTTCAATTATAACTTCTTCTCCGAATGCGTTGATGAAGTGCCGCGTTCTGCCGGATATCTTGATCCGGTACGGTGACACCGAAGTGAATCGCACGGTGTCGCCGATATTGTATCGCCACAGACCAGCATTGGTCGTGATCACCATCGCGTAGTTCTTGCCTACTTGCACGTCGCCGAGTCCGATGACGCGGGGGTATTCGTTGCCAAGCTCCTCAACGGGTATGAATTCGTAGTAAATACCATAGTCGAGCATCAGGAGCATTTCATTGGAGTCGGTCTGGTCCTGAATACCGAAAAAACCTTCGCTGGCGTTGTAGATCTCCACATATCGCATGGACGAACTGGGTATCAACTTCTCGAAGAGGTTCTGGTAAGGCTTGAACGACACGGCTCCGTGAAAGAACGCTTCGAGGTTCGGCCATATCTCGAGGATGTTGTCCCGTTTCTTCAGATCTACAATACGCTGGATCAGGAGTGCAGTCCACGTTGGAACGCCGGAGATATTCGTAACGTTGACCTGCGCCGTTTCGAATGCCATTTTTTCGATCTTCTCCTCCCAGTTCGACATCAACGCAGTCTCAAGACTGGGGGTCCGAATGAATTGCGCCCAGGGAGGGAGGTTCTGCATGATCACCGCTGAAACGTCGCCGTAGAAAGAGGAGTCGCTTGAATCATACTCGTTGATCTGATGACTACCTCCGACGGCGAGCCCTTTCCCATCGAATAATTTCGTCTCAGGAAAGTTGTTTACGTAAATTGAGATCAGGTCTTTGCCGCCTTTGAAGTGGCATTCCTCCAGCGCTTCCTCCGAGACCGGAATGAATTTGCTGCGTTGATTTGTGGTACCGGATGACTTGGAAAACCAGGTGATTTCAGCGGGCCAGAGTAAGTTCTGCTCTCCGCGCATGGTCCTTTGGATATAGGGGAAAAGCTCCTCGTACGTCAACACCGGAACGCGCTCGCGGTATTGCTCCGGCGTCTCGATGTCGCTGAACCCGTATTTCTTTCCAAACTCCGTTGTACTCGCCTCCGCGATCAGATATTGAAATAGCTCCGCCTGCACGTCATGGGGATATTTCATGAAAAGCTCAATCTGATGAATGCGCTTTTTCATGACCCAGGTCAAAATCGAATTGATTAGTCCCATCTCAGCGCCCCCATCAAATAACGCCTATCACTGGTATTTCGGTGAACTGATTGAACGCGACTCTCCCCAAAGGTCGTGCGAAGCGACCATATTGGATCAGCGCACTCCATACGGCGGGCGATGGAGATGGGTATCAGGACGGAGGACCGCATTGTTTTGGTCAAAAATTGCCTCATGATAACACAAACAAAGATTAGATTTGCAAAAAAATAAAAAAATCATGGCCTGGTTCTACCTTATCATCGCAGGACTTTTTGAAATCGGATTCACGACGAGCCTCAAGTTGTCGGACAACTTCTCGCACAAAGGGTGGGCTGCCATATTCTTTGTGTCAATCACGCTCAGCTTCTATTTCCTGAACAAGGCCATCCAGGCCATTCCATTAGGAACGGCTTATGCGGTATGGACGGGCATCGGAGCGGTCGGCACTGTGATCATCGGAATCCTTCTCTTTCGGGAGCCTTCCGATTTCTGGCGCATCTTCTTCATCTTCCTGTTGATCGGATCGATTCTCGGGCTCAAACTCGTCTCGAGTTCGTAGCTGCAGCAGTCAGGAATTCTGCCATTTGATTCCGCAGGCGACGCCTTTGGTTTGTCCGAACGCTCTGGCTACACGCTGGGTGTCATCCAGCCTGGCAATGCGGATATCCGGAGCTATGGTTCGCGGCGACATGCGATGATAACCCATACCCGCTCCCTTAACAAAAAGCTGAAATCCCCGATCTAAAGAGCTCAAAAAGATATCCACAAAATTAAGCAGTTATCCACACGCCTTTCCGATTAGCCATTAATGATCTATTCTACAGGCATTTACGGATAAACCACTCAATCAATTCTTTGTGGACAACTTCAGAGGCCTCCAAACGGCGCGGCATCCTGGCAGCATTAAAATTAAGTGATTTCCTTTTATTAGTAATCTGGATTTCCAATTTTCCCGGCATGACGAAAGTAAAAAGTCGCGTTTGCGCGTTGTTTGGGATCCGCTATCCAATTATACAAGCAGGGATGGTGTGGTGCAGTGGCTGGAAGTTGGCAACTGCGGTGAGCAATGCCGGTGGATTGGGGCTGCTGGGCGCGGGTTCAATGTATCCGGATGTTTTGCGGGAGCACATCCGCGCTTGCAAGGCCAATACTACCCATCCGTTTGGGGTGAACGTCCCACTTCTTTACCCCGAGATCGACAAACTGATCCAAATACTGCTGGAGGAAAAAGTGAAGATCGTTTTCACCTCAGCGGGGAATCCGGACACCTGGACGGGGGTACTTAAGGACCAGGGGATCACTGTTGTGCATGTCGTATCCAGCGTGAAATTCGCCCTGAAGGCGGCAGCCGCAGGTGTTGACGCTGTCGTGGCGGAAGGATTTGAGGCGGGAGGACATAACGGGCGCGAGGAAACGACGTCAATGGTCCTCATGCCAATGGTCGCGGACGCAGTCGACATTCCGGTGATCGCTGCGGGGGGAATTGCCGATGGCCGGGCGATGCTCGCCGCGGAAATTCTTGGAGCTGATGGTGTGCAGGTAGGAAGTCGCTTCGCGGCGAGCCTTGAGTCGTCTGCTCACGAACGCTTCAAAGAGCGTGTAACGCAAGCAACTGAAGGCGACACTGTGCTGACACTCAAGCAACTCACGCCGGTCAGGCTGATCCGTAATAAATTTTACCAGCGGGTCAATGAGGCCGAAACGCGGGGAGCTACTATTGACGAGTTACGTACCATACTGGGCATGCGCCGGGCGAAAATCGGCATTTTTGAGGGCGATCTGGATGAGGGCGAGCTGGAAATTGGACAGGTTTCCGCAGCGATCAGCAAAGTGCAGCCAGCAGCTGAAATTCTAAGGGAAATTTGGGAAGGCTATTTGACGGCAAAAAAAATGATGTGCCCTGGAGTTCCGGAGGATTAGCCGAAACCCGAAAAGTTCTCGAAATACCGCCCGATACGGGCTTATGGATCAGGCGTTTTTCAGCGTCAACCCTCCGACTTCGCGCGAAGGAACCGCTTGCGCGGAAGAAGCTGTAGATTGAAGTTGCGTAACGTGCTCTTGATACCAGACTGAGTAATCCTTGTATTGCAAGCACCCACCGACGATCTTGCCGTCGATCAAAAGTTTGATATAGAGCTCAGGGTTGATAGTCTGCGCGAGCATTTCGCTCTGAGCATGAGGGAGTTCGTTGATCTGCACGTACTCTATTCCCTTGAAAATTTTTGCATTAGCCTTCATACGGTAACACCTTTATGTCAACCTGCACTGGTACTGTGTTAGGGAGGCCAAATTTATACAAATTCAAGGAATTGCTTGTCGTCATGTTAGTAATTTATATTGTCGCCCGGTTGCGCTATGTCTGCTTTCTTCAATACACCCATTGAATATCTGAAAGGTGTTGGCCCTCAACGCGCTGCGCTGTTGAACAAGGAGCTGAACATCTTTACCTATGGGGATTTAATTCAACATTATCCTTTTCGGTATGAAGATCGCACGCGCTTCTTCTCGATCCGCGAGGTTAATGCGGAGATGCCGTATGTGCAACTGAAGGGGAAGATCACGTCGAAAGAAATGGTCGGCGGCGGTGCTAAACGTAGAATGGTGTGTGACCTGCAGGACGGCACCGGGACGATCGAGCTCGTTTGGTTTCAGGGGATCTCTTGGATAGCCGATAAAATCAAAGTCGGTGTTGAGTACATCGTGTTCGGGAAACCAGTAAAGTTTGGCAGTCACTATAGTCTGGCGCACCCCGAGATCGAAGTCGCGATCGCTGCTGAGGAAAAGCCAGGTGTTCTTTATCCAGTGTATCCGTTGACAGAGCGTCTGCGGTTGAAGCGGATTGACAGCAAGGTCCTTTCACGACTAGTCAGGGATCTTATCGCTCAGGCTGTCGGCAAGATCCGTGAAACGCTTCCCGAGAATATTCTCCAAGCAGAAAAGTTGATGGCGAAGAACGAGTCGGTTGCGTCTATACATTTCCCCCCGGACCACGCTGCGCTCGCGGCAGCGCAGAAACGGCTTAAGTTCGAAGAACTCTTCTACGTTCAACTTCGCCTGTTGATGCTCAAACTTGTTAGAAAAGAGAAGTACCGGGGACTTGTCTTTAACGATGCGTCGCTTGTCACCACGTTTTACAACAAACATCTTCCCTTCGAACTGACGGATGCGCAAAAGAAGGTGATCCGGGAGATATACGCCGATCTTAAATCAGGAAAGCAAATGAATCGGCTCCTTCAAGGCGATGTAGGCAGCGGTAAGACGATCGTTGGTTTTATCTGTATGCTCCTCGTCGTTGGCAGTGATTCGCAGTGTGCGTTGATGGCGCCCACGGAGATCCTGGCACAACAGCATTTTAAGAACCTTGGCAAGTTTGCGGAAATGATGCACTTGCCGATTGCTTTGCTAACGGGTTCAACCCGGAAGAAAGAACGGGTCGCGATTCATGAAGCGTTGCGCAATGGAGAGCTGAAGATACTGATTGGAACGCATGCCCTTCTCGAGGAGGAAGTGCAGTTTCAACGCCTGGGACTCGCAGTCATTGATGAACAACATCGCTTTGGAGTCTCGCAGCGCTCGAAGCTTTGGCAGAAGAACGAAGACATCTATCCACATGTACTCGTGATGACTGCAACACCTATTCCCCGAACATTAGCCATGACGTTATACGGAGATCTGGATGTGTCCGTCATCGACGAATTGCCGGCGGGAAGGAAGCCCATCAAAACTATTCACAAGTTCGACTCCCATCGCCTCGAGGTCAATCAGTTTCTCCGGAGGGAGATTGCCCGGGGACGACAAGTGTACATGGTCTATCCGCTCATCGATGAATCGGAGAAGATGGATCTGAAGCACTTGATGGATGGATACGAAAGCGTGTGCAGGGCCTTTCCGGATATTCCGGTCAGCATACTGCATGGTAAGATGAAACCTGAAGCAAAGGACTACGAAATGCGGCGATTCGCGAAGGGTGAGACTAAGATCATGGTTGCGACAACGGTTATCGAAGTAGGTGTTGATGTGCCGAACGCTTCGGTAATGGTTATTGAGAACTCTGAACGCTTCGGATTGTCACAGTTACACCAGTTGAGAGGGCGCGTTGGTCGGGGGGCGGAGCAATCGTATTGTATCCTGATGACCGACTACAAACTAAGTCGCGAATCGAGAGTCCGCATCGACACGATGGTGCGAACAAACAACGGATTCGAAATAGCGGAGACCGATCTCAAGTTGCGCGGCCCGGGAGATCTGATGGGTACCCAACAAAGCGGTGTGCTCGATTTGTTGATCGCTGACCTGGGCCGTGATACAGAAATTCTGCAGCGCGCGCGAGAAAAGGCTTTGGAAGTCCTTGAATCTGACCCGAAACTTGCAACGCCGGCAAACAATGTTATCCGGATACAAATAGCCTCGATGCGGAAAAGTGCTATGAATTGGAGTCGCATCAGCTGAAAAACTTACAACCGCTGCCCGGTGGTGGCTTTCCGATTTTTTTTTGCCTAATCCCGATTAACTTTGATATCTGGCTCCGATGAAAAGGCTGATCTTTTGTTGGATGTTTTGCCTTAGTGCGCTGTCATCCGGTGCACAAAGCGGGAGCTATTTCCTTTCCCACCACGCCCCCTCGGAAGAAAACTTCGACAACGTCTGTTTCGACATCGTCCAGGACAACAACGGAGTCATGTACTTTGCGATGAAAGCGGGGATACTTGAATTCGATGGACGTGACTGGGACCTGATACCCGGAGCTGGCGCTGTCTACGCCTTGAACCGGAACGACGCCGGGGAGATCTTCTGGGTCGGAGCAAAGGGGTTCGGAAAGGTCGGGCTGGACAGAAGGGGTCTCAAGGAAATTCAATACCTGTCTGATTCCACGGTAAGAAATGTATTTCAGGCGCTGACCATCGGTCGGCATGTGTACTTTCTTTCGGAGAACAGGATCTTCCTCTATCGCGGTGAAGGGACAAGCGCGGAGGTTATTATTTCCGGCAATGCGCAGAACATGTTCACGGGCATGTTTGAACTCTTCGGCGTTGTGTATGTGCAAACTGAACGCAACACGATCTTCAAGGTCGATAACGACAAGCTCGTCTATGTCACACTGAATTTTTCGGGGAACGTGCTGTTCCATTCCCGGCTGAACGACACGTATCTTCTTGGAACGAGTGATAACCGTGTCTATTCATGCGGCAAGGATCTTGTTGTCCGGCAAGTCAACATCCACGATCAGCCATACGCCGATGCGAATGTGATCATTACCGGGACATGGGTAAGCAATAACCTGCTTGCGCTGGGTACGCTTCGCGGTGGGGTAATGCTGGTAAACCCGCACACAGGCGAACGCGATCAGATCATTGATTACTCGACAGGTCTGCCCGACAACGAGGTGTTTACTCTGATGGTCGATGCCAATCAGAATATATGGGTTGCCCATGAATACGGCTTTACGCAGATTTCACCTGCACTTCCGTTCAGGTCGTTCAGCTACTACTCCGGCCTGGAGGGCAATATGCTTTGCGTATATTCCCATGAGAACAATGTATACGTCGGAACATCCCTGGGGCTGTTCAAACTTCACAAAGAGGACGTGTACGATGAGATCGTCACTTACGTGGATGTGGAATTAGCTGTGAAGAATACACCTGCGGAGGAAGTGCAACCGGCGGTCCGGCCACAGGAGGAGGCTGGTTCGAAACGACGTGGATTTTTCAATTTCCTCCGCCGCAGCCGGGATAAAGAAAAACCGAATGATGATGATGATGAGGAAGCAACCGGCGACATCGCCGCCGAACCGTCAGACGTTCGGCGTGAAAAACGTGTAGACCGTGTGTTGCGTTCTTCGCAACATGTCTACAAACGGGTCGCCGGAATCAATGCGAAGATCTCCCACCTGGTAGAAGTGGAGGGCAGGCTTGTCGCTGCCGGACTTGAAGGCATTTTCGAGATCGATAATTTTCAGGCAACGGCGATCATGCGTGTCCCCGCCAGATCGGTTCTGGCCTCGGAGGAGCTTGTCGGCGTGATCGCGACAACCTACGACAACGAGATCTGGTCGCTTACCCTCGAAGGAAACAGATGGAATCAAGAAAGTCTTGTCAGTGCGCTAGGCGATGAGGTTGAATACATCTTCGCAGGCACGGACGGTGAGTGGTGGCTCTGCGGTATCGATCAGGCCTATCGGTTGCAATTAGGTGCTGATGGAGGGAGACGAATGCAAACCGTTCCCCTGGCAAACCCGAACTTTGAGAGGACGGTCGGCCTTCACTATAACGGTGAGAGCTACTTCGTAAACTCCGACGGGTTCTACAGGTTTGAAAAGACAACCAATGCGCTCGTGCGAATTGATTCGCTTGATAAACCCTTCCAGTACTTCCCGGTGGATGGATATATTCTGTATCGGGATCAGCATCGGTGGGCAACGTTCGGCCCATCCAGAAGTTCTAACAACCTTCAGTTGCTGAATCTGTTTCAGAATCTGCGATTTGTCACTACGGATGGAGATACTGAGAACTTGTGGATGATTCGCGGGGGCAACGATCTGATCAAATTCACGGGGGAGAATGTACCTATGATGCAGAACAGGTTCCCGCTCTTTCTGAAGTCCATCCAGAACAGTTCCGTGACGACCGGAGATTTCAGCCATATAGAAATCGATCAGGCATCGGGTGCGGTGACATTCGAAGTTGTTCAACCTGACTTCATCAACCCCCGGGGTATTGAATTCAGGTATTTCCTGGAAGGAATGCATCAGGATTGGTCGGATTGGTCAAGCGCAAACAACAAGATAAGCTTCCCGTACCTTCCCCCCGGAGACTACAAGCTTCGTGTCGAGGCCCGTAACATATTCGGAAAGCTCAGCCAGCTTCCGCCTCTGTCGTTCGAAGTGATCCCTCCATACTGGAAACAACCTTGGTTCTATGCGGTGGAATTTCTGGTGTTTGCGTCACTGGTGATACTGTCTTTTCGCCTCAGTACCCGCTATCGGATCATCAGCCGCTTTCTTTCGCTGATGACCATCATCCTTCTCATTGAGTTTATTCAAACGGTGATCGGATCGAGTATTATCAATGACGACAGCCCGGATATCGAGTTTCTGATTCAGTTTGTCGTCGCGATCCTGATTCTGCCGGTGGAAGGGTTCTTGCGAAACCTGATGCTGCGGTCACTGGATTCGGGCAGTAAGTTTTATAACTTTATCTCGCCGCCGCCCAAGCCGGAAAGAAAAAAGAGATCCGGAAAGCGAAAGGTGAAGCAACCCTTATAGTATGTCCCGACAACTTACAATATGCCAGATCGCTT
The DNA here is from genome assembly GCA_964438975.1 of uncultured Roseivirgaceae bacterium. Taxonomy (GTDB): domain Bacteria; phylum Bacteroidota; class Bacteroidia; order Cytophagales; family Cyclobacteriaceae; genus Chryseosolibacter. Next base: position 42,288 of record CAYTMU010000022.1, read on the forward strand.
TGATCTTCCTGCTAGTTGCCGCGTTGTTGCCTGCCTGTCGGCAAGCGCCGGCCAACCCACCTGCGGCAGGTTTTGACCTGGAGCATTCGGATCCTGCAGCTATCGAGTTGGCGGATAGCGTTATGGTGGCCATCGGCGGAAGGAAGAACTGGGACGACACTCAGTTTATTTCATGGAGCTTTTTCGGTCGCAGAAACCTGGTTTGGGATAAGAATGGTGGGCGAGTCAGGATCGAATCATTGCCAGACAGCACGATCTATCTGCTGAAGCTTGACGACCTTCAGGGTCGCGTGCAGGTTCGCGGTGTGGAGATCACAGAACCCGACTCATTGTCGAAGATGCTGGCCAAGGGGAAGAGTATCTGGATCAACGATTCCTATTGGCTGGTGATGCCATTCAAATTGAAAGACAGTGGCGTTACGTTAAAATACCTCGGTGAGGACACAACGATGACCGGAGTTCGCTGCAACACCTTGGAACTGACGTTCCGGAACGTGGGTGACACACCCGAGAATAAGTACCGGGTCTACGTCGACCTTCGCGATAACCTCGTAAAGCAATGGGCATTTTATCGTCGCGCAAACCAGGATTCGGCCAATTGGGTCCGCCCCTGGGACAACTACCGGCGGCATGGGAAAATCTTGCTGTCTTCGGACCGCTCGGACAACGCGGGTCCCGCAGACGTGCGTGTAGATGATAGGTTGCCGGATGCGTTGTTTGCCGAATTTCGGCCCGACTAAAAAAGGCCTTTCGAAAAGGCCTTTGTGGTGATGGAGGGAATTGAACCCCCGACACAAGGATTTTCAGTCCTTTGCTCTACCAACTGAGCTACATCACCAGGGATGGTCCCCGCCTTGAGCAGGGGCACAAAACTAGATAAATTTATATTTCGTGCAAAACTGGTGGGATTATTACGTGGAAATTCGTGAATTAGTGGCAACCAAGACTATTTTATAATGGGCCAGATAGCATTTGCCGCCATACTCGTTACGGCCGGTTATTTTCTCTTTAAGCGAATAGCCGTCATTCGGGACACGATCCGGTTGGGACGATCAGCCGTTATACAAGACAACCCCTTTGCGAGATGGCGGAATTTGTTGCTGATCGCTTTCGGTCAGAAAAAAATGTTCAAGAGACCGGTGCCCGCGTTGCTCCACCTCTTTGTCTATCTGGGATTCCTTATTATTAACCTGGAGGTGCTCGAATTCGTCATCGACGGGCTCGCTGGAACGCATCGGATTTCCGCACCTTTTCTCGGGTCGTTGTACTCTGTTTTGATGAATATCTTTGAATTCCTGGCGGTCGCGGTGCTGGTTTCGTGTGTGATTTTCCTGATCCGCCGAAATATCCTGAAGGTTCCCCGGTTCTGGAACTATGAAATGACTAGCTGGCCGCGCCTTGACGCCAATGTGATCCTCCTTACTGAGATCGCGTTGATGGCGGCTATACTCACGATGAACGCCGCTGACCAGTTGTTGCAACCAGTAAACGCCAGCTATCCTGATACGGGTCGCCTTTTCTTTAGCTCGATGCTGATGCCTGCACTCAGTTCGCTAGATGAAGCCAGTCTGATCGTCACCGAGCGCGTGGCGTGGTGGTTCCACATCATCGGCATCCTCGCTTTCGCGGTGTATGTAACGTATTCAAAGCATCTTCATATTTTCATGGCATTCCCCAATACCTGGTTCGGGCGAGTTGTGCCGCAGGGAAAGATGGCCAACATGCCCGTGGTTACTACCGAAGTGCGCGCTATGCTTGGACTGGCGGAAGCCACAACGGAACCGACTTCCGGAGAGCCGGGAAGGTTTGGTGCGAAAGACGTCAACGACCTTTCCTGGAATATGCTGATGAGCGCTTACACGTGTACCGAGTGCGGGAGATGCACTGCGGAGTGTCCCGCACATCAGACCGGAAAGAAATTGTCCCCGCGCAAGATCATAATGGACACGAGGGATCGCATGGAAGAAGTCGGAAAATCATTGCGCAAGGGAGGATCGGGATTCGATGACGGCAAATCGCTCTTGAATGACTACATTACGAAGGAGGAAATTAACGCTTGCACGAGCTGTCAGGCTTGTGTCGAGGCATGCCCGGTGATGATTAATCCACTGGATATCATCCTGGAACTGAGGAGATACGTGTCGATGGAGCAGTCGGGTGCTCCAGCGTCCTGGAATAATATGTACCAGAACATCGAGACGAATTTCGCGCCCTGGAAATTTTCACCCGGCGACCGGTTCAATTGGGCGAAGGAGCAATAATAGTATTTATTAATAAGTTGACGTATGAATGTGCCAACAATGGCGGAGATGGCATCGCGTGGCGAATCGCCGGAAGTCCTTTTCTGGGTCGGATGCGCTGGATCTTTCGACGATCGTTACAAGCGCGTGACCCGATCATTTGTGAAGATCCTTCAGGCTGTCGGGATAAAGTTCGCTGTGCTCGGTACGGAAGAAGCTTGCACCGGTGACCCGGCGCGGCGCGCGGGAAATGAACTCCTGTTTCAGATGCAAGCGATGAACAACATCCAGGTTCTGAACGGATACGGGATAACAAAGATTGTTACAGCCTGCCCTCATTGCTTTAATACCATTAAGAACGAATACCCCGAACTCGGAGGTCAGTACGACGTACTTCATCATTCGGTATTTCTCCAGCAACTTATCGATGAAGGCAAAATACGGATCGCGGAGGGCGGATCGTTCAAAGGAAAGAAGATCACTTATCACGACTCCTGCTTTCTGGGACGCGCGAATAACATTTACGAAGCTCCGAGGTCGGTACTGGAGTTACTTGATGCGGATCTCGTTGAAATGAAACGCAGCCGTACGAAGGGCTTCTGCTGCGGAGCGGGCGGAGCGCAAGTCTTCAAGGAACCAGAACCGGGCAAGAAGGATATCAACGTCGATCGCACGGAGGAGGCGCTGGCAACAGGAGCTGAAACCATCGCTGTGGCATGTCCTTTTTGCATGATCATGATGAGCGATGGCGTGAAAAGTAAGGATATGGAGTCGCGAGTGAAGGTGCGGGATCTGGCAGAACTAATCGCCGACGCACAAGGTTTATCCGGTTAGTCTGGTCTTAAATTATATCGATCATGTTTGTTCCTTTTGAATCGCTACCGCCTACTTCGCGTGTCTGGGTCTTTCAGGCTAGCCGTCCGCTTACGGCTCCGGAGATGGAGGCCGCCGACGCCGCGCTCCGCGCATTCACCGATGAGTGGGCCGTGCATGGCACGCCGATGGAAACCTCCTACAATATTCGACACAACCGGTTTATCGTGCTGGCTGCCGACGAAAGCCGGCAGGCCGCGAGTGGTTGTTCGATCGACAGTTCGGTGCGTGTGCTGAAGGAGATTGAAATACGTCTTGACATCACCCTGCTTGACCGTAACCAGGTAGCATTCCTTCGCGATGACAATGTCGAGGCGTGGCCCCTGAACGTTCTGAAAGAAAAATTCACCGGCGGTATCTTGAATGAGCATACTTTGACGTTCAATAATCTTATAAGCACCAAGGCAGAGCTGGAAGACCGCTGGTTGTTACCAGTAAGCGAAACCTGGGTAAAGCGATATCTGCCAAATGCTTTGGCGAACGTCTAACGAGTTCGTAGTTTTATAAAGGTTATGAGGAATTCAGGTCTTATCGTCGTGATGCTGGCACTGCTGTTCGCTTGCAGCTCAGAAAAGAAAGCTACGAAGGCGTTTCGGCTGGGGAAGTATCAGACGACGATAAACATAGTAAAGGATAAACTGGAGCGGGAGCCTGAGAACGGACCTGCCAATTATATTGTCGCTGAATCCTACCGGCTGTCTAACCGTTTGAAGGAAGCCGAGTCTTACTATGCGAAAGCGCGTGGCGGGGCTATCGACCCGGATACCGTGAAGTTCTATTATGCTCAGTCGCTCGAGATGAACGGCAAGTACGAGGCTGCTCGTAAGATTTGGCAGGATGTTGTGACGAGTGCTGAATCTGAGCGGTTGCGCGAGCGGGCGGAAGACAAGATCGCGGCGCTCGACTATCTGGACAAGCTCCGCGAAAAGCAGAGCCACTACCGGGTTCGAAACCTCGAGCTCGTAAACACACCGGCAAGTGAATACGCTCCATTTCACCTTAACGATGAACTCTACTTCACGTCATCGCGAGGCAACGGCAAGGTCTACGAGGCCACGGGAACCCCATTCACGAATATCTACAAGGTTGCTTCGCGAGGAGCGATCGTTGACATCGCCACGCTGGCCCCGCTCCCGGAAGGAATTAACAACGAAAGTATAAACGACGGTTGCATCACTTTCACACCGGATGGAAAGACCATGGTGTTCGCAAAGGGAAATTCCGGTAAACGACGTGGATCAAATGACGTGGATCTCTATTTGTCGCGGTTTCGGAATGGAACATGGAGTGAGCCAATCCCCCTCAACATCAATGACCCTGAAGCCTGGGATTCGTCGCCGGCATTTGCTCCCGACGGACGGACGCTCTACTTCGCTTCTAACCGCAAAAGCCGGGCGCGAAATATGGCGTCCTATGGTGGACTGGATATATATTCCGCGGTGATGGACTCACGTGGCCGTTTTTCCAGGGTGCGAAATCTCGGCCCGGAGGTCAACACGCCGGGAAATGAAATGTTCCCATACGTCGCGGATGACTCCAAACTCTACTTCGCATCTGACGGACATCCGGGATTCGGCGGACTCGATATCTTTGTCGTCAAACGTTCCGGGGGAAAGACAGTGGTGGAAAACCTGGGCGAACCCGTCAACTCTTCGGGGGATGACTTTGGAATATTTCTCTTCCGCGCTGACCGTGGATTCTTTACGTCCAACCGCGAGGGTGGAAAAGGCGATGACGACATCTACACATTTGTCAACGAAGACCCGGACCTCCGCGTGGTTAATTACTACCTGCAAGGGATCACGTATACGCCCGACAGTGCCGGGTGGAAGATACTACCGAATACACGGGTGTCGCTGCTTGACGGCGAGGGGGAACTGATGCAGGACTACGTTACTGGAACAGACGGGAAGTTCTTCTTCCGCGTCTACGAAAATGAGGATTATGAACTCGTCGGTGAAACAGATGGCTATCTGGTGAAACGCCAGTCGTATACCACAAAAGGAAAGGCAGTGGATGTAACTACGCTGACGCAACTCGTCACCAATGTCACCCTCGATACGACGATCGTTCTCGACAAGATGGAACTGAATAAGATATTCGTATTGGAGAATATCTATTACGATCTCGACAGCGCGAATATCAGACCAGACGCTGCTGTTGAACTTGATAAACTTGTTCAGATACTTATAGACAACCCCGAGATCAACATCGAACTAAGCTCGCATACGGATAGTATAGCCAGCGTAGAATACAACCAGGATCTTTCGCAACGACGCGCCCAGTCGGCGGTCAATTATTTGATTCAACGCGGCATATCCAGTGACCGACTCGTCGCCAAAGGGTATGGGGAACTCCGTCCGATCGCGCGGAACACAAACCCTGATGGCACCGATAATCCCGAGGGTCGCCAGCGCAACCGTCGTACTGAGTTCAAGATTCTCGAGATCAATGCAATTCCGCGACCGCTAATGGATGAGGAGGGCGACGAGTTTGATGAAGACAAATACTTCCGATCAGGGGATAATTGAGATCGTTAGGCGTGAGGTGTGACGAAGGTCGTCCTTACACCTATCTACTATGCTTTCCGAATTTTTGTTATTTAATTGCACGCTATGAACTACCGCATAGAAAAGGATACTATGGGCGAGGTGAAAGTCCCCGCCGACAAATATTGGGGGGCGCAGACCGAGCGCTCGAGAAACAACTTTCGGATCGGGCACGAGGCGAGTATGCCGAAGGAGATCATCTATGCCTTCGCTTACCTCAAGAAGGCGGCTGCTCTGGCCAATCACGAACTCGGCGTGCTCGACGCCGGGAAAAGGGACCTCATCGCAAAGGCTTGTGACGAGATACTCGCCGGCAAACTCGATTCTGAGTTTCCGCTTGTTATCTGGCAGACCGGGTCCGGCACGCAGAGCAACATGAATGTGAATGAAGTGATTGCCTATCGTGCGCATGTAATACAGGGAGGAAAGCTCACAGATGAGAAGAAAGCCCTCCATCCCAATGATGATGTCAACAAATCGCAGTCGTCGAACGACACCTTCCCGACTGCCATGCACATAGCTGCCTACAAGGAGGTGGTAGAGGTAACGCTTCCGGGATTGCAGAAGCTTCGCGATACACTTGCCAGAAAGGTGGAAGAGTATATGGGAATTGTCAAGACGGGGCGTACGCATTTCATGGACGCCACCCCGCTGACGCTCGGTCAGGAATTCTCCGGGTATGTTCAGCAGATCGACAATGGTATGAAAGCAGTTCGGACTGCCCTGGAATCTGTGCGCGAGCTCGCCTTAGGAGGAACGGCTGTCGGCACCGGACTCAATACGCCGAAGGGTTACGATGTCCTGGTGGCAAAGAAGATCGCCGAGCTTACCGGTCTTCCCTTTGTGACGGCGCCGAACAAGTTCGAGGCGCTGGCGGCGCATGATGCGATGGTCGAATTATCGGGGGCCCTGAAGCGCGTTGCAGTTTCTCTTATGAAGATCGGTAACGACATCCGCATGCTTAGTTCAGGGCCGCGGTGCGGGATCGGTGAGATCGTTATCCCAGACAACGAACCTGGTTCGTCGATCATGCCCGGGAAAGTAAACCCGACACAACCTGAAGCACTCACGATGGTTTGTGCCCAGGTGATCGGTAACGACACGGCAGTGACCATAGGCGGGTCGTTGGGTCACTTCGAATTGAACGTCTTTAAGCCTGTGATCGCAGCCAATGTACTGCAGTCGGCTACGCTACTCGGTGATGCCTGTGTGTCGTTCAACGACAAGTGCGCGGAAGGTATCGTCCCGAATAAACCCGTCATCCGTCAACACCTGGAGAACTCACTGATGCTTGTCACGGCGTTGAATACACATATTGGCTACGAAAACGCGGCAAAGATTGCCAAGAAGGCACACCAGGAAAACAAAACCCTCCGGGAGGCCGCGGTAGAACTGGGGCTGCTGACATCCGAACAATTTGATGCATGGGTGCGACCTGAGAACATGGTGGGAAGCCTCGGTCAGTAAGGATGGTATTTTAAATCCAAAAAATATTTGTACTTTTATTCTAATTAAGGCATTGTGCGGCAGCGGTTTGGCGCCGCCATTCTCAGTAGGAAACTCAATTTTTAATCTATATGAATAACAGACTTGTTTTATTTTTTTGTCTGGCTTTGATTTTTTCAGCTTCTCAAAGTTATGCTCAGCTCTCCAAGAAGGAAAAAAAGGAGTGGAAGAAGAAGGCCAAGGAATTCGCCCGCAACCCTGCTAACCTGAAACAATTTACAGAAGACAAGGAGTCTGCGGAAGGTCAGGTGTCATCTCTCAATGATCGCCTTACACAACTGCAGCGAACCATGAGTAACAAGGATGCTCGCATAGCCGATCTCGAAGACCAACTGGCTCAGGCGCGCGCGCAGTTGACAAGCACACGCGCAGAGCTTGCTCAACTGAAATCAAGTCCCGTTGTGAATGAGATGGATTATTCTCAGGGCGTTGTCTTCAAAGTGCAGATCGGAGCGTTCAAGAACAAGGACCTGCAAAAGTACTTCGACAACAACCCCAACCTTGGTGGTGAAGTAAAGCAGGATGAGCCGCAGCGGATCACGATCGGAATTTTCAGAGATTACTGGGAAGCTGATGAATTCAAAAAATATATGCGCGAAATGGGTGTAAAAGACGCTTGGATCGTTCCTTATCGCGATGGACAACGCGTAGAAATTAAGGATGTTCTGGAAGGAGTTGTCGCGGAAAAACCTGAAGGAGCAGCAAACTGATACTGTCGCATTATGCGTAAGAAAAAGCAGCGCCGGCACCGCTGCTTTTTTTATACCCATCCTCTCAAAGAAATTGCACCATCGGGCACTGGACTTCGCAAATTGAACGTTGGTAAAGGGTAACCATCGTTCAAATGCCGGTATAAGGAATCCAGAGTCTTGCGCCGGGATTTGTCCATGGCGTTTAACGGGTTAATTTTGTCGGAATGAGTAGAGTGCCTCTTCTGTTTTTTCTCCTTTATTGCTTTGGCGTGCAGGCGCAGGTGAGGGTAAGCAAACTTGTGATCAGACCTCACGAGGTCTACACTATGGACTCTACCGATATCCTCGTGGCGGACTCACTTATCATGATGGACTCTTCGACAATCCGGTTAAATGGACTGAAGTCGGAGAACTTTATTCGCACAAATGTCGCGATATTTGGAAACCACTGTGTCATCGATGGCCGTGGCATCAATGGCAAACGTGGTGTTGATGGCGCGCATGGACAGACGCCGGCGGGCCCGTGCAGGGATGGAAGTTCGGGACGCAATGGACTGAGAGGACTGAGTGGTGGGGCAGGAACAAACTTGTTCCTGTACATCGATAACATACAGATCAAAGGCAAACTCACCATTGATATCACCGGGGGCAACGGAGGTGATGGCGGATACGGTGGAGAAGGCGGTGGCGGAAGTCCGGGTACTCAACATTGTTACGGAGGTGAGGGTGGTTCTGGTGGCAACGGCGGAGTCGGTGGTGATGGTGGTCGGGGAGGTGTACTTACGATCGGCGGCCGCGACGCAATCATCGTTCGCGCACTCGTCGGAAATGTCCTCACGGTCGCGCAGAACGGTGGCTCCTTTGGATACGGAGGAATCCGGGGAGCTGGTGGCCAACCGGGATTAGGTCCTGGCAAAAAGCACGGAAGGACTGGCCCGAACGGGAAAGACGGATCGTACGGACGTCCCGGCGACGCCGGCACAATTCTCTTCGAAGAACCCTAGTAGATGCAGAAACGCTGGATATTCAGGAAGGCTCCCCCACAGGAGGAGATCGAACGGCTTTCACAGTCTATCAATACAAATCCATTTCTCACAGGTATTCTCCTTCAGCGCGGTATCACCGACTTCAACAGTGCAAAAAAGTACTTCCGCCCTTCCCTGGCGGATCTTCACGACCCCTTTCTGATGAAGGATATGGACCGCGCAGTTGAGAGACTGAAGGCGGCGCTCGCCGGCGGTGAGAAGATTCTGATCTACGGCGACTACGATGTGGATGGCACCACCGCCGTATCACTGGTTTTCAAATACCTGAGTCGGTTTTATTCGAAGTGTGATATCTATATCCCGGATCGCTATGCAGAAGGATATGGAGTCTCGCTCGCCGGCGTGGAGTACGCTGCAGCCAATGACTACCGATTGGTGATCGCACTGGACTGCGGTATAAAATCATCTGAGCTCGTCCGGCTCGCGCGCAACAAGGGTGTTGATTTTATCATATGCGATCACCACCTCCCTGGCGAAGACATCCCCGAGGCTGTTGCAGTGCTCGATCCGAAGCGGGGTGATTGTAGCTATCCATGTGCGGACCTGAGTGGTTGCGGCCTCGGATTCAAATTGATGCAGGCGTTTGCGCGTCGGTACCGCGAGGAGGCAGAAGTGTTCGAATACCTCGATCTCGTTGCTGTCAGCATTGCATCTGACGTTGTTCCGATCGTCGATGAAAATCGGATACTGGCTCACTTCGGACTGCGGAAGCTGAACGAGAACCCCCTTCCCGGTCTCAAAGCGCTCCGGGAGGTCGCCGGAATCAAGAACGACCTCGACATATCCGGAGTTGTCTTTACGCTTGGGCCGCGAATCAACGCCGCCGGTCGCGTAGCCCACGCCAGTGCTGCCGTCGACCTGCTGATTTCGGAAACGGATAGCGATGCAGCAGCGCTGGCAGCGAAATTGGACCTCAAGAACGAGGAGCGAAAGGGTTTTGACTCTTCCATTACCGAAGAGGCGCTGGCGATGATCGAATCAAATGATCGGATCAAGCCTCTGAAATCAACCGTTCTTTTCAAGAATACCTGGCATAAAGGAGTTATTGGCATAGTTGCTGCTCGTTGTATTGAACGTTTTTACAGACCAACGGTAATCCTGACGGAATCGAATAATAAGATCACAGGATCGGCGCGGAGCATCACTGGGTTTGACCTCTATCAGGCAATCCTTAGTTGCAGCGACTTGCTCGAAAAATTTGGAGGTCATAAATATGCAGCGGGACTAACGCTCGACGTCAGCAACCTGGAGGCGTTCCAGCAACGGTTTGAAGAAGTTGTCTCGGCAACGCTGACACCCGACATGATGACGCCGGTGATCGAGATTGATAGCACCGTTATGCTCGATGCAGTGAATCCGAAGTTCGTAAATGTGTTGAAGCAGATGGGTCCTTTTGGGCCAGAGAATACAAAGCCGGTTTTTGTGGCTAACGATTTATATGTTGTCAACCCGCCGTCACGGCTTAAGGACCGGCACATACGATTCCGGGTTGGCCAGCGGGGCAATCGCAACATGTTCCAGGCTATCGGGTTTGATATGGCCAGTTTTTGCGAACCAGTCCTGAACAGCGAATCCTTTCGGATGGCGTTTACGATCGAAGAAAACGTGTATAATGGAACGACATCCATACAATTGCGTATTAAGGATATTAAATTTGACCAGTGATGACCCTTCGCGCTGAACATCTTTTTAAGAAATACAAGTCGCGCACTGTCGTGAACGATGTTTCCGTACATGTTGAGCAAGGGGAAATCGTCGGGCTCCTCGGGCCAAACGGTGCGGGGAAGACAACGAGCTTCTATATGATTGTTGGTCTCATCAAGCCCAACGAAGGAAAGATTTTTCTGGAGAACGAAGATATTACCGGGTTGCCGATGTACCAGCGTGCGAAACGCGGTATCGGGTATCTCGCGCAGGAGGCGTCCGTTTTCCGCAAGCTCACGGTCGAAGAAAACATTCTGGCGGTGCTGGAAATGCGTGACTACACAAAACAGCAGCGCAGAGAAAAGACGGACCAGCTCATAGAGGAATTCAGCTTGCAGAAGGTTCGAAAGAACCTCGGCATGTCGCTGTCTGGCGGGGAACGACGGAGGACCGAGATCGCTCGCGCGCTTGCTGTGGACCCGAAGTTCGTGCTTCTCGATGAGCCTTTCGCCGGCGTCGACCCGATTGCTGTCGAAGAGATCCAGTTGATTGTCGCCAAGTTAAAACTAAAGAACATCGGCATTCTCATCACGGACCACAACGTCGACGAAACTCTCTCCATTACCGACCGCGCTTATCTGATGGTGGATGGCAAGCTGTTCAAATCCGGTACCGCCGAGGATCTCGCAAACGACCCTCTGGTTCGCAAGGTATACCTCGGTCAGAACTTTAAACTGAGAAGAGCGAATATCAATGTCTCTTCTTCCTGACCGTCTATTTGGGAATAAGTGAATAGATAACTTTCCAGACGAGATCTGCTTCGTATCCCTTCCTGATTGCATACGACGCCAGCCGGTCGCGAATTACGAACGGATTATCCTCATCCAGCGAGGTCAGCTTCTGAGATAAAAGGTGGTGGAGTGTTGATCGGTAATCCTCACCATCTATTTCTGTCAACGCGATGCGGATGCAATTTGCGGAAACGCCTTTTGATTCGAGCGCGTGGACTATCTTTGTTCGCCCCCATTTCTTCATCCTGAATTTTCCGCCAGCAAATAACTTTGCGAAGCGCTCTTCGTTCAGGAATCCGTCTTCGATCAGTTCCGTGATAATTTCGCCTATTTCGGAAGAGTAGAGTCCGTACTCGTAAAGCTTGTTCCGGACCTCCAGATGTGAACGTTCCTGGTACGCGCAGTAGCGCCGAATCTTTTGTCTCGCTTCTTCCGGGGAAACTGACTTCATCGGGAGCGGTTCTCCAGACCTCAGCGGCTCTTCACGAGCCCTTTGTTCTTCAGAACGCTAGCCAGGAACTTCCGCTCATTCTCGGTGCTGAATATGCGAAACGGCAGATGGATAAGCTGCGCCTTGTTGACAAACAGTACAAAGTGGTCTTTTCCGATATCGGCGCCGATGATCTGATCCCACTTAAGCGGCATACCTTCCCTGGGGCTCTTCTTCATCAGGATCTGCTGGCTGCTGATCTCGTATGAGAATCGCTCGAACAAAAGTCGCCCTTGTTCCAGTTGCGTAACGCCGTAAAACTGTACCCACCAGAAAAGCATGTAAAGCCCCAGGCCGACAATGGCCCCGATGAACCACCAGATGCTTGGAACCCAGATGTAACCCAGGCAGATGACGAAAGCCGCAAGCGCGGCGATCCATCCCTGACGACGCATAATGCGTTGAAATGCAAGACGGATGTAAACCTTCTTATCGAGTTTGTAATTTTTCGTTCTTACGATCATAAAATTCGAACAGTATTTAACGGACCGCCTTCAGGCTAAGGTCCAGACTCTTTACTGCGTGGGTGAGTTCCCCGACCGATATGTAGTCAACCCCGCATTCTGCGATCGCGCGGATCGTGTGCTCACTGATACCTCCACTTGCCTCTGTCTTGCATCGGCCACCGATCATCTGCACGGCTTCGCGCATGGTAGCCAGATCCATATTATCGAGCATGATCACGTCCACACCGCCGTTTTCCAGGGCTTCCCGGACTTCCGCGATATTGCGGGTTTCAACCTCTATGGGCAGTTTCTTGTCAATGGCGCGAAGATACTCTTTTGTTCGATTGATTGCTGCGGAAATTCCGCCCGCCATGTCAATGTGGTTATCTTTTAACATGATCATATCGAACAGGCCGATGCGGTGGTTTTTTCCACCGCCGATCAATACCGCCCATTTTTCGGGAAGCCGGAAGTTGGGGGTAGTCTTTCGGGTATCGAGGAGTTCAGCGCCTGTCCCCGCAATCAGGTTGCAGTAGTGCCGGGTTTTGGTAGCAATCGCACTCATCCGCTGCATACAGTTGAGAATGAGCCGTTCCGCGGTCAGGATGGAGCGTGCGGAGCCGTTCACGGTTAAAGCGATGTCACCTGGTATGACGGGTTCACCGTCGGGTTTGAATACCTCAAGCTCAAGTCCGCTGTCGAGGTAGTGGAAAATCTCGGTGGCCAGGGAAACGCCGGCGATTACGCCTGTATCCTTCACCAGAAGGCGTGCGGTCTGGAGGGCATCGTGCGGAATTGAAGCGAGCGTGGAGTGATCGCCTTCACCGACATCCTCCGCCAGTGCGGAATGGATAAAATCCTTCAGAAAACCGGGTGTAATGTACGACGGGGTCACAAGGGCAAAAATAGCTATTCCTTCGAGAACGAGATCTCGTGGAGGAGTTGCTGATTGTTCGTCGACCGGATCTTCATGAAAACACGAAAGGTCTCTTCGCCACTCTTGTATTGTCCGATAGCAAATGGCTGGCCTCCTTTGGAAGATCCCTGGTGGATAATATTGAACTCGGAAGGGGGGTGCTGCCGGAAAAAATCCCGGAAAACAAACTCCGCCTGTGCTTTGCTATAGGATTGTACCTTGCCTTCGATCGTTACATCGACAGTCTGAAATAGGTATTTCGACAATTCTTTCGAACTACCCGCCTTTATAGTTTCCCGGACCTGATAGATCACGTTGTTCTGTGCTTCAGCTACGAACACTTGTAAGGCCAGGAGTGTGAAAACTATAACGACTTTCAATCTGTTCACCTTCATGACAATATTCGTTAAGGGCGAAAATTATGCCATTGTTGAAAGATAAAGAAATTTACTGATGCTCAGCGGTTTCTTCCTGCAGTGGGGATGTAATGAAAATGGTTAACGTATTATATTTGCGCCTTCTGAATGAGGCCTTCCCATTTTAAGGAGCAGTTATCGGTCTGAAATCGAGGGTAAACGGAACGGTGATAGCATGCAGCAGCAAAAAGGTGTTTTTTTCGGTTGTGTGACTTTTTTACAGCCGGTGTAACATTCCAGGACGCACGGTGAGTGGCGCCTGTATTTGACAGTGAAAAACAATGAAATGAATAAGAAAGTCTTGTTAATGATCTTGGATGGCTGGGGCATCGCCACAAATAAGAACGTGTCGGCGGTCGATCAGGCCAACACTCCTTTTGTCGATTCTTTGTATGAGCGCTATCCGCATAGTAAACTTCAAGCCTCTGGGCTTGCCGTCGGATTGCCCGAGGGGCAAATGGGAAATTCCGAAGTGGGGCACATGAATATCGGTGCTGGTCGCGTCGTGTATCAAGATCTCGTGCGGGTCAACAAGGCCTTACTGGAACGAGAGCTTTACGATAACCCAGTTCTGAACGACGCATTCGACTACGCGAAGAGAACCAACAAGAACGTACATTTTATTGGTCTCGTATCAGACGGCGGTGTGCACTCCCATATCGAGCACCTCAAGGGATTGATCTCACTGGCGAGCGAGAAGGAAGTCAATAATGTTTTTGTGCACGCGTTCCTTGACGGCCGCGATACAGACCCCAAGAGCGGTAAGCTATATCTTGCGGAACTGCTTGAGCACATGCATCGGAACGTTGGTCAGCTGGCGAGCGTGATTGGTCGCTACTACGCGATGGATCGCGACAGGCGCTGGGAGCGCGTGAAGCTCGCCTACGATCTGCTGGTAAATGGCAACGGCAGGTCTGCGCGTGACGCAGTGAAAGCGGTCCAGGAATCCTATGACCTGAACGTCACGGACGAGTTTGTCAATCCGATCTGTATGACCGATGAGCGCGGACGCCCACTCGCGACGATCCAAGAGGGAGATGTAGTGCTATGCTTCAACTTTCGCACGGATCGGGGAAGGGAGATCACGCAGGTCTTGACGCAGGAAGATTTCCCTGAGTTGGGGATGAAGAAACTGAATCTCTATTATATAACCCTTACTTCATACGACGAAACATTCCGCGATGTGCGAGTGATCTTCGAGAAAGACAATCTCGAAATGACACTTGGCGAAGTTGTTGCGAACGCCGGGCGAAAGCAAATACGCATAGCGGAAACAGAAAAATACCCGCACGTTACGTTCTTTTTCTCCGGAGGAAGGGAGTTGGCGTTTGCCGGGGAGAGTCGTATTATGTGTCCGTCGCCGAAAGTGGCGACGTACGACCTTCAACCGGAGATGAGCGCTCGTGATATTCGCGATCGAATTATTCCGGAACTGGAAGCGGGTTCGGCTGATTTCATTTGCCTCAACTTCGCCAATCCCGACATGGTAGGTCACACCGGCGTGTTTGAGGCGGCGGTGAAAGCTTGCGAGACAGTCGATTCGTGTGCGAAAGATGTGACGGAAGCGGCCCTCCGCAATGGTTACGCTACGGTGATTATCGCGGACCACGGTAACGCTGATATGATGATCAACGCCGACGGCAGTCCTAACACGGCGCACACAACCAACCTGGTACCGTGCATCCTCGTGGACGACACGTATGTAGGAAAGCTCAAAGACGGTAAGCTTGGCGATATCGCACCAACTATCCTTCACTTGATGGAATTACCGGTGCCGGTACAAATGACAGGAGATGTTTTGCTGGGTTAAGAGACGTTGCGCGTTCGTTTTGCTGAAGGTGGCAGTAGCCGTCTCGCTGGCGGCCTGCGAGTCGCAGAATCCGCCTGCGACGTTTTATCCGATCGATAGCCTTGTTTCCGGGCAAGCCGCATACCTCGCAA
>CAYTMU010000023.1:0-51426 GCA_964438975.1 uncultured Roseivirgaceae bacterium
AAAGGGGCCCCGCTTTCGCAGAGCCCCTCCGTATTGGATAGATAATGATTGCTTACATCATTCCGCCCATGCCGCCGCCGTGAGGAGCAGCAGGTGCAGGGTGTTCTTCAGGGATCTCAGATACCACTGCCTCGGTAGTGAGGAGCAAACCTGCGATTGAAGCTGCGTTTTCCAGCGCAAGGCGTGTTACCTTCGTAGGATCGATGATACCCGCATCGAAGAAGTTCTCGAACTTGTTATCGAGTGCGTTGTATCCGTAATCCTTCTTGGAATCACGAACCTTGTTCACGATCACAGAACCTTCCTGACCGGCGTTCTCAGCAATGGTGCGGAGAGGAGCCTCAAGTGCAAGGCGAACGATGTTCACGCCTGTTGCCTGGTCTTCGTTGTTCAAACCAAGGTCGTCTACGTTCTTCAGTGCTTCGATCGCACGGATGTAAGCCACGCCACCACCGGGAACGATACCCTCCTGAACTGCGGCGCGTGTTGCATGCAACGCATCGTCTACACGGTCTTTCTTCTCTTTCATTTCCACTTCAGTAGCAGCTCCTACGTAGAGGATAGCAACGCCACCGGAAAGTTTCGCGAGGCGCTCCTGGAGCTTTTCCTTGTCGTAGTCAGACGTCGTCGTTTCGATCTGAGCGCGGATCTGTGCGATCCGTCCCTGGATGTCAGCCTTTGTTCCAGCGCCGTTGACGATGGTTGTATTGTCTTTGTCGACGTTGATCTTGTCAGCGCGGCCGAGCATATCGAGTGTTGCATTCTCCAGTTTGAAGCCTTGCTCTTCAGAGATGACTTTTCCACCGGTGAGAACTGCGATATCTTCGAGCATAGCCTTGCGGCGATCGCCAAAGCCAGGAGCCTTGACAGCTGCCACGCGCAGTGCACCGCGGATTTTGTTGACAACGAGTGTAGCAAGAGCTTCACCTTCCACTTCTTCTGCGATGATCAGAAGAGGTTTACCCGTCTGAGCAGTCTGTTCGAGGACAGGCAGCAGTTCTTTCATACTGCTGATCTTCTTGTCGTATATGAGGATGAAAGGCTGATCGAGGTCGGCCTCCATTTTCTCGGTGTTTGTGACAAAGTAAGGAGAGAGGTAACCGCGGTCGAATTGCATCCCTTCCACAGTCTTAACTTCAGTCTCCGTTCCTTTTGCTTCCTCAACGGTGATCACACCATCGCGGCCGACTTTGTCCATTGCATCGGCGATCATCTTTCCGATGGTGTCGTCGCTGTTTGCGGAGATTGTGGCAACTTGCGCGATTTCCGCTGAATCTTTCAGCTTGCGCGATTGCTTGCGGAGGTGCGTTACGACGGCGTCGACAGCTTTGTCAATACCGCGTTTCAGATCCATTGGGTTGGCACCCGCCGCAACGTTCTTAATACCGTGTGAATAGATTGCCTGTGCCAGTACTGTTGCAGTTGTTGTACCGTCACCTGCTGCGTCAGCTGTCTTGGAAGCAACTTCCTTTACGAGCTGTGCTCCCATATTTTCAATAGCATCTTTCAACTCGATTTCCTTGGCAACCGATACACCATCTTTAGTGACAGTAGGAGCGCCGAATTTCTTGTCGAGGATGACGTTGCGTCCTTTAGGTCCAAGTGTCACCTTTACTGCATTCGCAAGTTTGTCTACACCTTTCTTGATCTTATCTCTTGCCGAGGTGTCAAACGTGATTTCTTTAGCCATAATATTCTTGAGATTTTAGGTTAGTGATTAGATAATTCCGAAGATGTCAGAATTGCGCATGATCAGGTATTCTTTACCATCAATTGTGATCTCTGTACCGGCATACTTACCATACAGCACGTCATCGCCTACTTTGACAGTTACCGGCTTGTCCTTTAATCCCTCACCAACGGCAACGATCTTGCCTCTCTGTGGCTTCTCCTTTGCAGTGTCAGGGATAATGATACCCGATGCTGTTTTGGTTTCAGCCTCAGCGGGTTCCACAAGCACCCTGTCCTCATTTGGTTTGAAATTGATTTTTGCCATATACGATCGATTGTTTTAGGTTGAACATATGGGTTTCGCATGCGGCATTAGCATCAACTATGCCAGCGCGAAAAGAGACGCGAATTACGGACATTTTTTCAAACAATGACAGTTTTACGGCGTTATTTGGGCGGAAGCGGCATGGTTTTCACTGGCATTATGGCAAGCTGTCAGTGTTCCGGCCGGCCCGCAGTACCATTCGCCGCCGCATTGGTTGACTCGAACAGCAAATACTGGTAAATTTTCATTACCAAATTGTGCTTCTATGGAGAAATTGTCAAAAGACTGGCTGACGCAAGGGCTAATTGATTTCGAGTACAAGAAATACCTGTTGCTGGCCTACCTGCAAACCGCCAAGAAATCCTTTGATAAAGTGGAATTGTACCCTTTCCTGGCAGACCTGGTCTTTCATTATCGCAACCTGATGTCAGTAAAGGAGAACAAATCGCTCATCCGCGATGCTTTCCCGAAGGAAATATCTCAGGAAGAACTTCAGAAGCTTGAATTGCACTACAAGGAAATAATTGAGGATGATGAGGTTATGAGCGAGTTAGACTCGATTATTGAGTTCGCCATCCCCAGAATCCAGGGCTCGCTTAAGGAGGGGTCGGTCATTTATGAGCATGTTGAATCACAGTGCGAGATCTCGCCGATAGGTGTCACGCCGCTATATGCCAACGAAGGGTATCTGTTTGTCACGATGCCACCGGAAAAGGAGACGCGTGTTTACCGGTACCAGGTCAGTATTTTCGGCGATAGCCAGGAGCAATTGCGCAGCCTCAATACCCGTTTCCTTGAGCGTATTGACAAGTCCGCGCTGCACCCGTACGAGCAGATCAAACTGGATCTGATCAAGCGCTATCGCGACTTGCCGAATCCTGCGGCATACCTGCTGCTGTCACGGATGCAGTTTCCGTTTAATGAGACGCTCATGCCCGTCGCGAAGCGCCTTTTCGTCAAGCATATTTCGCAGGCAGCCTGATCATAGAAAAGCCCGCTATAAGCGGGCTTTGTAAATATTTTTACTTAAGTAAGTTGTTATTCAACGGTATCTCCGGGTGAAGACTGAGCATCCGGAGCCTCCAGGTTAAAGTTCGGCGCCGTTACGGGTGCCTGTTCTCCGGCGCGTTGGATGATATCATCCGTAGGGCCTCTGGATGATCCAGGAGTCATGAAGCTGGTCGACATCGACAGAACCATGATCGCGATAACAAAGCCCCAGGTTAGCTTCTCCAGCAGATCTCCGGTCTTCTTAACGCCGATGATGTTGCTGGCGGCGGAACCGCCGAATTGGCTGCTAAGTCCTCCTCCCTTCGAGTTCTGGGCAAGGATGACGAGCACGAGTAGTATACAGAGAAAAACGATAAGGCCGATTACAAGGGCGTACATAACTTACTTCTTCAGTTCTTCAATTCGGGACGCAAAGTAAGCCTTTTTTTGAGGATATTTCCAAATAAGTTTCTTCAGCACCTCCACGGCACGGTCTTTCTTTCCCTGTTTCACCAGGATTTCGACGAGTGTCTCGGAAACAATGTTTTCACCGAATTCGCCCGACTTGATGGTGTTGAAGTCGCCGGTCGACGGAACGCGTTCGCGCGGGTTTGAGATCGATGGTTGAACGCGGATAAACTGGTTGATAATCTCGATCTGCTGCTTTTGCCGCTCATTTTCCGGACTGATCTCCTCCTTTGAGTTTTGTATTTCGGCTATCAGTTCGTCGGGGTTTTCGCGCGGTTTTTTTTTTGAGACCGCATCATCGGAGTCGTCGTCGGTTTGCTTGGTTAGCGTTTTCGCCATCTCGATAATTCGCTGTTTTTTTGCCTTTACCGGCGATAATTCAGATTCGTCCGCGGCCTTAAAAGTTATCGATGTTACCGGCTGCTCTTCGGTCGCTTTCTCTTCGGCCTCCTCCGTTTCAGTGGAAATGCCGTGATTACCGGGCTTGACTCCCTGCGGGTAGTCCATGAACAGATTCTCAAACGTGTCCTTGAGTTTGGACAGACGGTCGAGGTCATCCATCACCGTATCTGCGACATCGACTGACTCCAGGGTAGAGGCTACCTGTTTCTCTGCGTCAATATGTTTTGAGACCACCTGCTGAATTGACTCCGCAGGTTCACGTGTAATGATTTCCTTCAGAAGCGCGCGATCGGCCGAATACACGGCAGCGACCTGAAGATCGCGCTGCTGGTGTTGCAGACCGTGGTCTTTGCTGGCCCGCGCCGAAAGTATTTGTATCAGCTGACTATATGGATACTCCGCCTTCAGAGAAGCAATCGCCTGTGCCTCATCAACTGAGGTGTTGGCAAATCGACGGAGAATTTCAAGGAAATCAGTTCTATCCACGAAGCAGGGGCTTAGGGTAAAAGTAGCAAAAAAAGCAATAGAGCGAAACCTGAATTACCAGTTTGCGACCGAGGCGTTGAAGATATCATTGACGATCCGCTGAAAGATCTCCTTGATGAAAGATTCTTCGACATCACTGACGTTCAATTCGTTGTCGAAATCCTTGTAGAACGAAAATGTTTTGTCTTTGAAACTCATTTCTTCATTGACGGTGTTGGTATACGTGGCGCGAACGGTGATCGTGAGTCGCGTAGCAGATGCACGGTCGATTTCCATGGGGTTGCCGGACGCAGTCGGTGCGATAGGCGTGATCCGCATATCGGTGATTTCCCCCTCGAGTTGCAATTCTCCTTCCTCAGCAACTACGCGCAGGCTCGAATTCTGCACGAAGTAGTTCTTCAGGTCATTGGTAAAAACCTGCGACATATTTGCCGGTCCGAGATCGGCGTTGTTATAAAATTCTGCGATACTGATGGTCTCGGCGGTTGTACCGACACCACTCATGGAGTAGTTGATCTTTACACCGCAGGCATTTCCGCAAAGCAGGGCAAACGCCAGTATGGCAGTCGCGATCCGCGATTTTTTAGTCTTCAAGCTCGTACTGTTTTATCTTCCGGTACAGGGTCCGTTCGGAAATGCCCAAATCCCGTGCCGCATATTTTCGCTTGTTATTGTTCTTTCTGAGAGCTCGAATGATGAGTTCCTTTTCTTTCTTTTCGATTGAGAGCGAGTCATCCTCGGTTTCGTGCGCAATGTCATGGACATCCTCGACCACTTCTGCAGAAGGATCTGAGGGCGTCGGAATATTTAGTACTCGGTGATGATCGTGTGCCACAGCGCCAGAATCGTGGTGCAGGTCTTCGAACAGCTCTGCATGGTCTTTTGCCATCTTGCTCTTATCGCCCTGGTCGTTGAGCAGTTCCAATACGATCTTTTTGAGATCGATCATGTCCTTCTTCATATCAAAGAGCACTTTGTACAGAATGTCGCGCTCGTTCAGACTCTCCTTGTCTGGAATATCCGCGCGATATAACGCGGGAAGACTGCTTTCTTTGGGCAGGTATCGCTGGAGTTCCTCTGCCGTGATTTCGTGCTGATCGGTTGTCAGGACCGAAATCTGCTCGACGAGATTCTTGAGTTGCCGGATGTTGCCCGGAAACCGGTACCGGATGAGCACGTCCTTCGCATCTTCCGTCAGCGCGATGGGCTTTACCCGGTATTTATCAGCAAAGTCGGACGCGAATTTCCGGAACAACAACTCGATATCACGACCGCGTTCCCGCAGGGGAGGTACATAGATCGGTACGGTGCTGAGGCGATAATAGAGGTCCTCCCTGAATTTTCCCTCCTCCACATTCCGCATCAGGTTAACATTCGTCGCTGCAACCACCCGAACGTCCGTCTTCTGGACTTTAGATGAACCTACTTTGATGAATTCTCCGTTTTCGAGAACACGCAACAGGCGCGCTTGTGTACCGAGTGGCATTTCACCGATTTCGTCGAGGAACATCGTGCCGCCGTCAGTCACTTCGAAGTAACCCTTCCGTGCCTCGTGCGCCCCCGTAAAAGACCCTTTCTCGTGCCCGAAGAGTTCGGAATCAATGGTACCTTCCGGAATAGATCCGCAGTTGATTGCGATGAACTGGCCGTGCTTGCGCGGACTCAGATGATGTATGATCTTCGAGAACGATTCCTTTCCGCTCCCGCTTTCACCGGTAATCAACACTGACATATCAGTCGGTGCTACCTGCATGGCTACCCGCACAGAATTGTTCAGCAGCGGCGAGTTGCCGATGATTCCGAACCGCTGTTTGATGCTTTGGATTTCCTGTTCCGTGATTGCCATGGTCTATTCAGCTACGTTGCCAATCAAAGTTGCGCCGGTGCATCTGTCGACGCGCACATTTACGTATTGTCCCTTGGTAAATCTTCCCTTCGGAAAGACGATAACCTTGTTTGCGCTGTTTCGGCCTTGCAGGAACTCGTCGGACTTTCTGGAATTTCCTTCAATAAGAACGTTAAAGACTTTGCCTATATCAGCCTGGTTTCGCAGAAGGGAATGGGCGGCTTGTTTTTCGATGATTTCGGAAAGTCGGCGCTTCTTCGTATCCAATGGGATATCGTCTGCGAATTTCTTTTCGGCGAGGGTGCCGGGCCGCTCCGAATAGTAAAACATATAGGCATAATCAAACTTCACCGATTCCATTAAGGTGAGTGTGTCAGCGTGATCCTCCTCGGTTTCGGAGCAAAATCCTGCGATCATGTCGGAAGACAGGCCGCATTCGTCTCCCAGTATATCGCGTATGCGGCTGATCTTATTCAGGTACCAGTCTCGGGTGTACCCGCGATTCATCATATCCAGGATGCGGCTGCTGCCGCTCTGTACCGGGAGGTGGATGTACTTACAGACGTTGTCATGACGAGCCATGGTGTAGAGCACGTCATCGGTAATGTCTTTCGGATGTGAGGT
Organism: uncultured Roseivirgaceae bacterium; assembly: GCA_964438975.1. Taxonomy (GTDB): domain Bacteria; phylum Bacteroidota; class Bacteroidia; order Cytophagales; family Cyclobacteriaceae; genus Chryseosolibacter. The sequence continues at coordinate 6,813 of CAYTMU010000023.1, forward strand.
CGAGAAACGAATCCGCAGATCGGGGTGTACCTGTGCGACCATGTCCAACAGGCCTGCGAATGTGATGATCTCCCCGACGTCCTTCTTTTCAAGACGGGCCTTGTTGTTCTCGTCCTCGCTCCACTTATAGGAATCGACATTCTGACCCAGGAGCGTCACTTCGCGATACCCGCGATTGAAAAGGTCAGTCGCCTCTGCAACGATCGACTTAGGATCGCGGCTCCGCTCACGACCTCTCGTGAACGGGACGACACAGAAGGTGCACATGTTGTCACACCCGCGCATGATCGAGATAAAGGCAGTAATTCCGTTGGAGTTCAACCGTACGGGACTGATATCCGCATAGGTCTCTTCCCGCGATAGAAAGGTGTTGACCGCCTTGTGGCCGTCATCGACCTGAGCGATGAGCTTTGGCAAGTCGCGGTAGGCGTCCGGACCAGCAACGAGGTCGACGATCTTTTCTTCCTCCAGCAGCTTGGATTTCAGCCGTTCGGCCATACAACCCAGCACGCCTATGAGCATGTCGGGCTTCTGTTTCTTCATCGAAGTAAAGTGAGAGAGGCGGTTCCGCACGGTCTGCTCCGCTTTTTCACGAATCGAGCAAGTATTCAGAAAGATCACATCGGCGAGTGATACGTCAGATGTCGTATCAAACCCTTCCTTCGCCAGGATGGAGGCAACGATCTCGCTATCGGAGAAATTCATCTGACACCCATAGCTTTCAATATATAACTTGCGGGATTTGCCGGTATCGACTTCCCGTGACACCTGGAATGTCTCACATCCCTCGGCTGTCTCGCTTCCCAAAATCCCGATATCTTCTATCAAATTCGCCATAATATTCAGCCAAGGTGCAAAAATACAATATTCGGGAATAAATGACATATTGGCAGGAGTATTTTGGGGCAAGCCCCCTATATTTGGCGGATATGGCAATAATCAAGACTGTGCGGGGGTTTGAACCGCGATTTGGCAAGAACTGCTTCCTGGCTGATACCGCGGTGGTTGTCGGGGAAGTGGTGATGGGAGAGAACTGCACTGTCTGGTTCAATGCTGTAGTTCGCGGCGATGTAAATTCAATCACCATCGGCGACAACACGAACATTCAGGATGGTGCCGTGATCCACGGCACCTATGAGCGAGCAAAGACGGTGATCGGCAGCAACGTTTCGATCGCCCATAACGCAGTCGTTCACGGATGTACAGTCGAAGACAACGTTTTGATCGGCATGGGGGCGATTGTCATGGACGATGCCGTGGTCGGTGCGGAGTCAGTTGTCGCAGCAGGAGCGATCGTGTTACCGGGTACCCGGATTCCTCCCGGAAGTGTCTACGCAGGTGTCCCGGCGAAAAGGGTAAAGGATATCAGCGAGGAGATGAAAGCAGTGATCGTCAGGACTGCCGGCAACTACCCGATGTATGCTTCATGGTTCAAAGATCAGAGCTGATTCCGGGCTTGCCTGAGTAGTTCAACCAAAGAAAAGAAAGCAGAGCTTTATGAGCAGGAACAAGGGGTATGACCCCGATACAATTCAATCGTACCGAACCCAGATGGCGGCACAGGGTGCGACATGGGTGATGGATCCGACGGACGAGCACAGCGACGAATATGCGCACTTCTATTTTATCGGCCTTCACGAGGGTGAGGAAGTGATCTTTGACGTCGTGATGTATACGTTGCGCCTCCAGCACGAAAGCGAACTGTTCGAGATCGCCGAGGAACGCGCTGTGGCACAGTTTCCCGATTACCGCAGAATAAGTGCTGAAGCTGATACCAATGACAATTCCGAACCGATTGACGAGGAGATCGGTTTGTTCATCGCCGAGGTGATCACCGAGCTTGAGGAGGAGGAAACCGTTAAGGTGAAGGAGCATGTTGACATGGACGTCAACACTGATTTCGGTATAGCGCTCGAGGTCGGATTGCACCGGGAAAAGATCACACCTGCAGATCTCGACAGGTTTGTCAAGGAGTTCAACGAGGATACGATCCGGCTGGATGAAACCCTTTACTCGTTCCAGTCGGACACCGATTTTTGAGTAATAATTTCGGCCTTCCGTTGATGGAAATCTGCCAAATTCCGACCATATTTGCCGGCTAAACCTCAATGCATACCCTATGAAGAACCTGTCCCTGATACTGAATGCTGTGCTGCTGGTGGCCGTCGTTATTCTTTACGTTCTCCACTTTTCAAAGGGCCCAGGTGTAGAATCAAGTGGTTCTTCGTCAGACACCTCGGCAGTGGATCTTTCAGTCGCATACATCAACTCTGACTCTGTTCTGAAGTATTACGACTACCTGAAAATCAACCGTGAACAACTGGAGTCTAAAACCAAGAAGATGGATGAGGATCTGCAACGAAGGACTGTTGGTCTCCGCGATGAGATCGCCGCCTATCAGCGCAATGTCTCGACGATGACGCTCGGACAGGTTCGGGCAGTTGAAGAAGATCTCGGTAAAAAACAGCAGAATCTCCAAATGTATCAACAACGCCTTCAGCAGGAACTGATGCAGGAGGAGTCGAAGCTCAACCAGGAGCTATATGAACGGATCACTTCATTTCTGAAAGAGTACGGCCAGCAGAAGGGTTTGCAGGTTGTGTTCAAGTACGATCCGACAAGCGACGTTTTGTATGGGGTCGAATCGCTCGATATCACGCAGGATGTGATCGCGGGCCTGAACCAGGCCTACAAATCTGAGAATACCGGCCCGGCTCCGAAGGCGGATACGACGAAAGCAAAATAATTCTTAATTCCTTCGCGGATGTGGAAAGAGACAGGAGAATATCGTGTCTCTTTTTTTGTCTATATTTGAAGGTCAAGCTATGGCGAACCGTTTCATAGGAGCCCTACAGATCAAGTCCGAGGAGCAGCAGAAGATTTGGCTGATGTTGACCACCGGATTTTTCATGGGGGTTTTCATTGCCACATACCAGGTAACGGCGGATTCGCTATTCCTCAACAGGATGGCCGATCAGTTGGACAAGGCTTTCCTGATAGCAGGTGCTTTCGGAATCATTTCGACTGCCATCTTTTCGTTTCTCCAGAACTGGATCAAGTTCACGATGCTCGCGCTCGTGAGCGTTCTTTTCATCTTTGCCTTTACGCTCTCGGCTTACCTACTTCTCCACTACGGAGATCCTGAGTGGCACAACCGTTACATCTTTGCGATGTATTGCATGAGCGGTCCGATGACGGCCGTGTTGTTGTTGAGTTTCTGGGGCATCTTCGGCCGATTGTTCAACTTCCGGCAGTCGAAGCGGATAATCGGGTGGATAGACACCGGTCAATTGATCGCAGCCATCGTCGCGACGTTGGTTATCATTCCGTTTACATCGGGGATCGTAAACGATACTTCCAACTACCTGCTGCTGTGTTGTGTGAGCATCTTTACGGTGTCGATCTTGCTGATCGCAATCTCGTCAGTATTCTCACTGGCCAAGAATGACCCTGCTGAGTTTGGTCCCATCGTACGCCGTGAAACGTCCCTGAGCCGTCTCTTCTCAGACCGGTACATTCTCTCGCTGTCGTTGTTCCTCCTAATCTCGATGGTGACGCTGATGTTCGGACAGTATGCATTTCAGGAACTTATTCACGAGCAATATCCCGACGAACGCGACCTGACCAACTTCAACTCCTTTTTCACGGGTGCCGTATACGGGTTAAGTCTGATCATGCAGACCTTTATCAACAACCGCATTATTTCCAATTATGGTCTGAAGGTCTCCCTTTTCATGTTGCCGTTGATTGTCGGCATATTCGCATTGGGATCCATTATTGTGGCGGGTGTGGCCGGTACGAGTTACATCTACTTCTTCCTGTTCGTAGCGATGAGCAGGTTGTTCAACTGGACACTGCGCGATGCACTCGAAAATCCGGTATTCAAATTGTTCTTCATCCCGCTGGACAATCGCTATAAGTTTAATATCCAGGCGAAGGTCGAGGGACTGGTAAACGAATCGGCACGCTTTCTGGCGGGCGTCCTGATCTTCAGCTTTGCCTTCATTGGATTTGGCGTCGTGCATATCTCCGTGATAATTGTCATACTGACGATCGCCTATTTCTTCGTTGTCGGGAATTTGTATCACGGATATCGAAACAAGATCCGGCAAAAACTGGAATCGACCACGGTCGAGGAGAAACAGGAGAAGCTCGAGAAGGGTTTCAAGGAAGTTACGCTTCGTCTTGAACAAATGCTTACGGTACCGCAGCCTGAGAAGGCTGTCTTCTCGTTTAAGTTGCTCGAAAAGATCAACGCTGCACAAACGGCGCATTGGGTGAATCAGCTCATCAAGAACGAGAACGAGACAACACGGCAGTTTGCGCAGGATCGCATGAACGAACTCAAGGGGTTGTCAGTGTCGGACCAGTATGTGATCCGCATGGATGCAGGGCAGGATGGAGCGGCCACAAAGAACATGTTGACCAAAGCAGAACTGCAGTTCTTGCTTGAGAGTGATGGCGATGTAACGAAGGCGAGGATTCAGAAGCTGACCAAATCGTCGAATCCGAAGGACCGGCACTACGCTACCGAGTTGTTGTTGCACGCTTCCAAGGATGAAGGTGTTTCATTTTTGATGGAACTCCTGAATGATTCGGAGCCGAAGGTTCGGAACACTGCGATCAAGACCGCCGTCAAGAGATATAACCACGAGGTCATCCAGGCATTGATTGACAACCTGGGCAATCCAATGTACAGCAATCAGGCGATGAACGCTCTCGTCATGATCGGGCAGGATACGCTCACCCCGCTGGAGATTGCCTTTTACCGCAGTGGGCAGAACACGCAAGGGATGCTCAAGATATTGCAGACCATGGGAAGGATCGGTGGGGCGCGCGCCAAGGATCTGCTCTGGAACAAGATCGATTACCCCAATAAAATGGTCGTTTCACAGGTGCTGCTATCCCTGGGTGAGAGTGGTTTCAAGGCGGGACTACTTCAGGCGACGCGGATCCGCTACGCCATTGAGGCCGACATCGCGGATATTCGCTGGAACCTCGGAGCGATCCAGGAAGTTGATGATGATGCGGTGAACGGACAGGTGAAGATGAGCCTCCGGTGGGAGGTTCAGAATGATATCGAGCACATCTACATGCTGCTGGCGATGTTATACGACACGAGATCCATTCAGCTTGTCAAGGAAAATATCGATAGTGGAACGCCGGACAGCATCACGTATGCTATCGAGATGCTGGATGTGTTCCTGGCTGAACAGCTAAAACAGCGCGTCATTCCGCTTCTGGACGACCTCACTGATACGGAACGGATCAGCCGACTGGACGATTTCTTTCCCCGTGTGAAACTCGACTCGCAACTGGTTCTGAAGTTCATTATCAACCGCGACTTCACGCAATCGAACCGCTGGACAAAAGCATGTGCGATCTTCCTGATCGGTATTCAGCGCCTGGACGATTTCAAGCTTGATCTGATCGCGCAACTTTTCAATCCGGATGAATTGATCAAACAAGTTTCGGCGTGGGCCTTGTTTCAAATCAATCAGGACGAATATCACCGGAATGCTCGTCGTCTGGGAGACTACTCCCGACGTGAGCTCGATGACCTGATACTTCACGCCCGAAAATTGACGCGTTTTGAGAAGATACTATTCTTTCAGAAAATCTCAGTTTTTGAAAATATTCCAGGACTCACGCTGTCATACCTTTCCGACATCAGCGATGAGATCAGGATGCCGGAAGCGCAGACACTCGTGCTCGATGAGAAGTCCAATGCATTCTTTTACGTCATTGTCTCGGGCACGGTCCAGTTCTACCAGCGCGGCGAGCAGGCGACGGAGTTTACCCAGGGTCAATTTATCGGTGAGATGCTCTCCTTGCCGAACTTTGTTAACACGAATGTGTTGATCGCACAGTCCGACGTGGTCATACTCAAGTTCAATAAGGAACAGTTTTACGAGTTGTTGGCCGACAACGTTATGCTGGCTGACAAGATATCGGAGTATATTTGATATGAACAGGTCGAAAAAAATCTTTCTCATTTTCGCACTGGCTTTTGTGCTGATTCTGGCTGCGGTGGTCATTGACATGGGCAGGCGGACGACTTTCCCGTGGGATCGCCCCGCCCCGGTGCCGGCAGACACCATCCCGGCCGACTCGGCGCGCTAATTTCATCTGCTGTGCGACCGTTTTGCAAACGTTTATCGGCAGTTTTTGCCATTTGACCCGCTCTCATTCGCTCAGGCGATTCAGGTATTGCTCATGCACGAACGCTCACTATCTTCGTTTCAAGATTAAAGCCAACTATAGACAATGAAATCCTCTTGGTCCAGGACCAGGAGGATTTTCATTTTTTAAGCCTGACTGAAAGTGCAGGACCTTGAAAAACCGACGCCGTTGCTTACTTTAGCGCGCTTCAAGTCAGCTCATGCATTGTTAGTCGGGTCAATCATTGTCTACCTCCTCCTTACCATCGCTGTCGGATTCTGGGCATCGCGCAGAGTCAATACGTCGAGTGACTTCATGCTGGCTGGCCGAAGTCTCCCGCTTTGGCTTGGAGCCTCGGCATTGTTCGCGACATGGTTTGGTTCGGAGACTGTTTTTGGCGCGACTTCCGAGTTTGTCCAAGGAGGTTTATATAATGTTATCGAGGATCCGTTCGGCGCCTCACTCTGCCTGTTCCTGTTCGGACTTTTCTACGCGCGTAAACTCTACAAAAAAAAGCTCCTGACCCTGGGTGATTTCTTCCGGGTGCGGTACGGCAGAAGAACGGAACTGGTTGCATCGGCTTGCCTTGCACCTCCCTACGTGGGCTATATTGCTGCCCAACTGGTCGCTATGGGTTTGATCCTTCAGGTCGTCAGTGGCGTGACACTTGTCGAAGGGATCATTATCAGTGCGGCGGTTGTCACGGTCTATACGTTTATCGGTGGTATGTGGGCAATTACGATCACAGACTTCGTTCAGACGATCATTATCATTGCCGGGCTTCTCGTGCTCGCGGTTTCGCTCGGGACTAAGGCTGGCGGTGTCGCGGCTGTACTTTCATCCGCGCCGGCGGGTACTTTCCGGTTTCTGCCATCACCCGACTTGCGTGAAGTCGTTGCGTGGGTGTCTGCATGGGCCGTCCTCGGACTGGGTTCGATCCCGTCTCAAGATGTTTTTCAACGGGCAATGTCTTCCAAGTCATCGTCAGTAGCCGCGTGGTCTTGCTATGTCGCGGCATTTCTGTATCTCACGGTGGCGATGCTTCCGCTGTTCATCTGTCTTTGTATACGACAACTCTACCCAGACAGCTACGCAGGTGACACCCAGTTGGTTTTACCGGGAGCAGTACTGGCTCATGCGAGTATACCCATGCAGATACTGTTCTTCGGATCTCTGCTGTCTGCCATTATGAGCACCACGAGTTCGGCGATACTTGCTCCCGCCTCGATTGTTTCTGGTAACCTGATACGCCCACTTTCCCGACGCCCGATAACAGACCGCGAGTTCCTGTTGCTCACGCGTATAAGTGTTCTGGTGTTCAGTGCTCTGGCGACGATCATGGCGATGATGCACTCCAATATTTACGAACTCGTCGGCCAATCATCTATCCTGAGTCTGGTCTCCTTGTTTGCACCGTTAACGCTGGGGCTTTACTGGAAGCGATCGAGTAGTGTGGGTGCGCTCATGTCGATGGTGCTTGGTATGCTGACTTGGATTATCTTTGAGTTTTCGGAGAGCGAATGGCCGGCGCTCGTGCCGGCGACGCTTGTCAGCCTTGGCGCGATGGTAGTCGGCAGCACTTTCTGGCCAAATGAAATAAAGTATGATAAAGATAGAGCTCAATCGTTTGAATGATGCTTTCCATTTCTCAGCGGAGAATGACAGCGGTAATACAGTGCACTTCGATGCATCCCCCGATATAGGTGGTGAGGGCATGGGAATGCGTCCGATGCAAATATTGCTGGCAGCTATGGGAAGTTGCAGTGCGATTGATGTCATCAATATTTTGAAGAAGCAGCGGCAGGACCTGCGCGATCTGAAGATCACTGTAACAGGTGAGCGAGAGCCCGGCGCCATTCCGTCTCTCTATCAGGCAGTACATGCCCATTTCCGTTTCTTTGGAAACCTGGATGAACAGAAGGTTGAAAAGGCGATCAACCTCTCCATTGAAAAGTATTGTTCCGTGTCCAGAACCCTTGAACTGGCGGGAGCGAAGGTGACCCACACATTCGAGATCAATCCATAGACCACTATACCACTTACACAGAATGGATAAAGACGAATCTCCATCGGAAAACTCGTACTCTGAAACAGAAGCTATCCGAATTCAATCGACTCGTACTCCGTTTCGCGAACACTCAACACCCGTTTACCTCACGTCGAGTTTCGTATTTGAAGATGCTGAACAGGCGCGGGCGATGTTTGCCGATGAAATTCCCGGAAATATTTACAGTCGCTACTCAAATCCTAACACAAACGAATTTGTCGAGCGGATGTGTGCGTTGGAAGGTACTGAAGACGGCATTGCTACCGCTTCCGGGATGGCAGCGATGTACTGCAGTCTCGCCGCCTTGTTGCGGTCGGGCGATCACGTGCTCGCATGCCGATCCATCTTCGGCTCGACGCATCAGATTCTCAATACACTCTTTCCGCGATTTGGTATTTCGCACACGTACGTGGACGTCAATGCACCCGAGACATGGGAAGCAGAGATACGACCTAATACACGGATGATCTTTGTCGAGACGCCGTCGAATCCCGCACTGGACCTCATAGACCTGGAGTGGCTGGGAAAACTCGCGGCTCGCAAAGGTGTGATACTCAATGTCGACAACTGCTTTGCGACTCCATACATTCAGAATCCCGCTCGCTGGGGTGCCCATCTGGTAACCCACTCGGCTACGAAGTTTATCGATGGCCAGGGACGCGTGCTCGGCGGTGCCGTGCTGGGTAAAAAAGAACTTATCCAGGAGGTAAAATTCTTCGCACGTCACACCGGCCCTGCGATGTCACCCTTCAATGCCTGGCTGCTTTCCCGTAGTCTCGAGACATTGTCGGTGAGAATGGATCGGCATTGCCAGAACGCATTCGAGATTGCGCGATACCTGGAGCAACACGAGGCCGTCGGGTCCGTCAGGTATCCCATGCTTACTTCCCATCCCCAGTTTCAACTGGCGAAAAAGCAGATGCGCCTCGGTGGCGGCGTCGTGACATTCGAACTGAAAGGCGGATTGGAGCAGGGTAGGAGGTTTTTGAATTCTCTGCAAATGATCTCGCATACACCCAACTTGGGGGATACACGCACTATAGCCATTCATCCAGCATCTACCACACATTCCAAACTGACCGACGAGGAACGCGCTACAGTGGGAATCACGCCGGGACTGATCCGCATATCTGCCGGACTTGAGAGGGTCGATGATATCATTCGCGACGTTGAGCGCGCCATCGCCGGACGGCCCTGAAGAGGATTGGATCGGGGTCTCGTCGGCGTGATCGGTTAGCCGGTTTGGAACTGATAATTTTTCGGTGCGTTATCATGAGAGGCACTTCTGGGACTGACACCCGCTGACGGCGGATCGGGGTAGATCCATCTGACAGCCAGACATCAGGCCGATGCGGATCTTTTTGCATAAGTGCCGGGAAAAGCAAATCTTTGAATGACAAAAAAACGATTCCATGAAAGAAGTCACTGCACAGGAATTAAAAGAGCTGATGGACTCCAAAGCGGACTTTCAGCTAATCGACGTGCGCGAACCCCACGAGTACGACATTTGCAACCTGCAGGGTGATCTGATCCCGATGTCGGACATCCCGAACAGCGTGGACAAGATCTCGCGCGATAAGCAGGTAGTCATTCACTGCCGGAGCGGAAAGAGGAGCGGGGACATGCTTCTCTGGCTCGAGAAGAATCACGGGTTTACAAACCTGTACAACCTTAAGGGTGGGGTTCTGGCTTGGGCGAAAGACGTCGACCCGGAGTTCCCGACCTATTGATCTTTACCCACGCGACCTAAAGTCGTTCTAAAGCGATTGCGGCCACGGTCTCACCGATCGAAAGGGAGGAAGTGGCCGCCGGAGACGGTGCATTGCAGACATTGACGACGTTTGCTTCTCCGAGGATCAGAAAATCATCTACAAGTCCCCCATGCCGGTCGCAAGCCTGTGCTCTGACGCCAGCGCCGCCATCGATGAGGTCGGATTCAACGATCTCGGGAATGAGTTTCTGTAATGCCCTGGTAAAAGCCGCTTTGGAGAAAGAGCGGTGCATCTCGCCCATTCCTGTTTTCCAATACCGCGCCGCCACCTTTTGAAATCCTGGCCAACGCAAGGTTTCAGTCAGTTCTGCGAGACGCACATTGGACTTGCGGTAACCCTCGCGACTAAAAGCCAGCACGGCATTGGGTCCCGCCTCCACACCACCTCGCATCATTCGCGTAAAATGCACGCCGAGAAACGGGAAGTTGGGATCGGGTACCGGATAGATCAGATTCCTGACCAGGTACTCCCGGTCTTTCTTCAGTTTATAATACTCTCCGCGGAACGGAATGATCCGAACGTCTACCTCCCCGGATGCCAGGCGTGCAACCTTGTCTGAGTACAGGCCGGCACAATTGATCAACACCTTTCCCGAGTAAGTCGACCGTGTCGTTTCGACGACAACTCCCTTTGATTCTGTTGCGATAGCCACAGCTTTTTCGCCCAGTGCGATATTTCCCCCGCGCCGTCGGATCAATTCCCCATATCGTTCGGCGACGACTTTGTAGTCGACGATGCCCGTTTGAGGGACATGGAAACCGGCGACACCAGCCACATGGGGCTCATAGTCCCGCAATCCGTCGACATCAAGCATCTTCAGCCCCTCCAGCCCATTTTGCTTGCCGCGTTCGTAGAGGTTCCGGAGAAGGGGGATCTGGGCCTCGTCAGTTGCAACCACGATCTTTCCACATAGCTCAAAGGGGATATCCTGCTCCCGGCAAAAGTTTATCAACAAATTATACCCGTGCAGGCAGTTCTTTGCTTTAAGGCTTCCAGGCTTGTAGTAAAGACCTGAGTGAATTACACCGCTGTTGTTGCCGGTTTGATGCCGGGCCAGTTCCTGTTCTTTTTCGATGAGTTGAATGCGGAGGGACGGGTTGTTCTCCAGGAGTTTCAGCGCGGTTGCCAATCCGACAATTCCGCCACCGATCACGATTACATCTTGTGTCACTTCATGAGTTTGCCCGAAAGTTCTCCAAACTTCCTGAAACTCCAAAACCGGAAGGCGCTGATTCGCTGCTGGGCATGTCAGTAAGGTACGGTTTTAGTCGACAGGAATTCGGCCGGTTTGTGTATCTGAGTGCTGTAGACAAAGGGTGCAACCGGTCCGTGCAACCAATCATCAACCACAACTATATGAACGATTCCACAACCATGGCAGAGTCATCCGTTTTGGACCCGGAGCAACTGAAGGAGGGTCTGGCGTATGCTGAACGAAACCTGCTGAGCGAGAACTCACATCTTTACCTGGACAAGAGCATACTCCGTAAGAATTTCGATTTGCGTGGAAAACACGTTCTGGATTTCGGATGCGGGATGGGTAGCACGGCACTTTGGGTGGCAAATGAGATGGGCGCCGCCCGCGTGGATGGATTTGACCTCGATCCCAATCACATCGCCGTCGCTCGCCAGCTGAGTCAGAAGTATCCGGCGCATGGGGTCACCTTCGAACTGCGGAACATAATCGAATCACCAATTGACGATCAGTATGATTTTATCATGCTGAACGATGTCATAGAGCATATTCAAGAGGATTGGATTCCGGGAATCCTGGATACGCTGATCCGTCGGAATTTGAAGGACGGTGGTGTCCTTTTCATTAGTTACCCGCCGTGGGAGGGCCCCTATGCATCCCATCTTCATCATGCGATCAAGATTCCATGGGTGCAGTTTCTACCCGGCAGCTACGTCGATTCATTGATCGAGCGCAACAATCGCAAACTTGTAGGCCGCCATGATCTGATGACCGAATACAGGGAACTCAATCAGATGACACACCGTAAACTGATGTCGTTCCTGGTGCCATTCAATCTGACGCGCATTTTCAGGTACAGCCATACAAAACTGAACTCAATGGGAATATTGCGAAATACGCCGCTGAATTTTTTTCCTTTCACATATCTCATCACGAAGGAATTGATCGCGTTCCGGAAAAGCGCGCCAGTCTGATCGTCCAGGTCAGGCTACATCTACTTATCCTCGGGCCGGAACTCAAGCGAAGCCGAGTTAAGGCAATAGCGCAGTCCCGTCGGCTGAGGCCCGTCTGGAAAGACGTGCCCGAGGTGTCCGCCACAGTTTGCACACACCACTTCGTCCCGTGTCATTCCTACGCTGCGATCAATATGCACGCTCACGGCGGAGTCGTGCAACGGTTTGTAGAAGCTTGGCCAGCCGGTACCAGACTCGTACTTTGTTGTAGATGAGAACAGTTTAGCCTGGCAACCGGCACAGTAGTAGACCCCATCATCGTGATTGTCCCAATACTTGCCCGTGAAAGCCCGTTCGGTGCCTTTTTTCCGAAGCACATAGTATTGCTCGGGTGTGAGTTCCTTTTTCCACTCTTCCTCCGATTTCCGGATCTTAGGTTCCTCGTTCATACTTGCCATCTTGTTTGATTCATTTTGCGAGCACGCCGGTAGTATTAGCACCAGCAAGGCTGCGGTGATTAATGCACTGCACCTGGGTGACATAGTGTTTCGTTTGTGTACAAGGTAATAACCCCGGATGAAAGGCAAAAGTTTACCGGAAAGGTATGAGATGGTTTGAATGCAAAAAAGCCCCGCGTCCCGGAGCTTTTTTGTTACCTAAACCTAAACCTATGAGAAGAATTAATCTACTCAACAACTATAACGGCAGTCAGATTGATAGGTTTCGGTTTCCGGTGAAAAAATCAAAAAAAATCAATTGGGTTTCTTAAGCCGTTCGCCGAATGCTTTCTTAAACTTTTCCAGCTTCGGTTGTATAACATATGTGCAGTAAGGAGCGTTACTATTCAGGCTGTAGTAATTCTGGTGGTAGTCTTCGGCTTTGTAAAACTCTGCTGCGGGCGTGATTTCCGTAACGATTGGATTGTCGAACACATTCTCATCATCCAGTCGCTGTTTGTAAAATTCCGCAGACGCCTTTTGTGCATCGTTGTGGTAAAAGATCACCGATCTATATTGAGTACCAACATCTGCACCCTGGCGATTGCGTGTCGTGGGATCATGAGTTTTCCAGAATATTTCGAGCAGATCTTCATAGCTGATCTTTACCGGATCATAGGTTAACCGAATAACTTCCGCATGTCCCGTGTCGCCGGTGCACACCTCGCGGTAAGAAGGGTCCTTCACGTGGCCGCCGGAGTACCCGGACTCCACGCTACGGACGCCATCGACACTTAGAAAGATCGCTTCGGTACACCAGAAACACCCGGATCCAAACGTTGCGATCTCCATTCCAGGTCCTGGTTCTGTTGTTGGTTTCATTGTTTGATTTTTTTTCTGACAGCTCGCGTGGATACTCATTAGCGATACTACCAATAACCATACCGTTACGCGTAGCCGGCGCTTCGCACGTGTGGCGGGTCTTCTTTGACTATTCACAGCAGTTGACATGGACATGGATTCCCGACTTGTCATGGGTTTTCCTATATACTATAGTCCGATCGACAGTAAATAGTTCGGTTGAAGGGATTTCTCCATCAAAAATCCTGGTAAAAAGACCGGAGTCCCGGGATCAACTGACTGTATATCGGCTTGCTGAATTCGAGGAATAGGGTCTGAGCGTCCGGTGGCTGAATCTCTCTCTGTTTGCAGAGTTGGAGTTGCTGCTCCGTCAACGCTCGCTCGTCGCCGTTGAAACGCGCCCATGAGTTCACCCACAGGTATTCTCCAGTGAATTTCTTGTGCGACAATACTCCATTTGTCCGGGCGTCCACAACTACCATGCTGAGTAGGCCCGCCGATAACAATTCCTTACGTGTGGTGGTCAACTTCGCTTTTACCGTGTTGTAGACGGGCACTACCTTTCCTTCGACGGTTACTTCCCCCACCTTGACGCTATCGCGGCTGACTTCCTCTTCCCTTTCTCGTAATGCAGTATTGCCAACCGTAAAGTCATCGAACTGTATGCGAAGTATTTGATCCACTTTTGCAAGTTGTACCTGCTGTGCTTCCGCGGGAGTTAAGAACCTGATGAAGCTCTTGTCGGTGTACGTTGTGTGCAGATACTCTTCAATGCGGTCCTGAAAAAAACCGCCGCTGAGATTGTAGCGTGCCGGCACCGGTATTTGTTCAAGGATCACTTTCAGCGTCGCGTCCTCGCGCGCTCTGTCGAGATAGGAGTGAACGTCCTTATAGCCGGGAACAAATGCCTGCGCATCGGCAAAATTGTAGTAGGCCTGGCGGGCGTCGTTGCGGGTGCCCTTCATTAATGCAAGAATGCCAGCGTTGTAGCTTTCTTCCGCTGCATTTTCCTTCAAAGGGCCGATTTCCGAGTAATAATTCTTCGGGTTTGGCACTGCGCGCAGACAGCCCGGACACTGCCGGATCTCTTCATAGAGCTGATTAATGTGATTGTACGATTGGATCGCATTCTTCCATTTGAACTGGGAGTTAGACGCGATCTCATTTTTTGCTTGCGTCTCGTAATAAGACAGCGCCAAGGGGTATGCTTCCTTCAGGATATCGCGCGACTTGCTGTGGTCAGGATTCTGTCGGAGCCTGCTAACAGCCTTTGAGACCGCACTGTAGTAGTCTCCACGCTCGTATGCTTTCTTGCCCGAGCTACAGGCCAGGATGGCAAGCAGGAAGAAAAAAATCAGTACATGTACAATTCTCATATAGCTAGTGTTTGGAAGGTCTGAAATCAAAACGGATGTCCAATTTAATGGCAAATGGGCACACAGGAAACACGATGTAATGAAATTGCTCTAATTCCCGGTTCCTGACGCTGGTCGGCGCGTCACCAGCTCAGGATAACAGCGCGGTGCTCAAAAGGAAACTCGACACTCTGTACGTTTTCTACCGGACCGGGCTCGGGGTCTTTGATCGGATCGAACTTCTCGAGGCCTGTGAAAAACCGATTGACTTCTGGTAAAATGTCGTGCTTTTTGCCATTGACCTCAAGGTCCGCGATGGGCTGGAAGCCATGCATCACCACTTTGATTCTCTTGACGGCGGTCTGGTAGGAGCCTTCCACCGTCCCGATGATCAACCTGTCGTCCAGGGCCTCGTAGCGGAGTATTCGTCGCAGGAAAGCCCCGGTCTGATACTCAAACGACTCGCCATCGTCGTCGTAATACAGGAATTCGCTTTCCGACTCCCCGGCGTAAAGGTGGATGATCAGTAGTTCACTCTTCTCACCGGTATGCGAGACAGCGGGTTGCATGGGAATAATTGCTCCCGCTTTGACAAAGACGGGAAGGCGATGCAGCGGACACTCAACAATCGCTTCGGACTCTCCGAAGTAGCGCGATCCGTCGTAAAGTGAATACCACGCATTACCTGGGGGGAGGAATACGCGTGTGAAGTCCTTGGTACTTTCCACCGGCACGACCATAATCGAAGGCCCAAACAAGTACTGGTGCTGGAATGTGTGATCGTACACGCGACTGTCGTGTGGATATTCGATGGCGAGCGATCGCTGGACAGGCATTCCGGTAGTCGCGGCTTCAAAGAACAGTGCGTAGAGATAGGGAAGGAGCTGGTATCGGAAGCGGATATAGTTCCGCGCTATCTGCTCTACTTCTTCTCCGTAGGACCATGGTTCCGAATCGCGGGTATTGATTGCTGAATGTCCACGAAAAAAAGGAGAAAATGCGCCGATCGACAACCAGCGGGCGAAGAGCCTTGTGTTAGCGTCGCCGACAAAACCTCCTACATCGTATCCGGCGAATGCGATGCCCGCCATCCCCATGCTGCTGACCATGCGAACTCCGAGCATCATGTGCTCGTCATAGGCAACGTTGTCGCCGGTCCATACCGCTGCGTATCGCTGAATTCCTGAGAACCCGGAACGGGTAAGATTGAAGGGGCGTTTGTTGCCGAGTAGCTTTCGCGTTCCTTCATAAGTACTTCGCGCCATTTGAAATCCGAAAATGTTCCGGCCGCGGCGCATGGATGCCCGCTCGCCCTCGAAGTCGAGC
The DNA here is from genome assembly GCA_964438975.1 of uncultured Roseivirgaceae bacterium. Taxonomy (GTDB): domain Bacteria; phylum Bacteroidota; class Bacteroidia; order Cytophagales; family Cyclobacteriaceae; genus Chryseosolibacter. The sequence goes on from CAYTMU010000023.1 coordinate 22,921, forward strand.
TCGATATGCTCCGGCAGCATATTACCCCATGTTGCGATCTCATTCATATCATTCCAGAATCCGCTTACACCCTGGTCTACGTATTCCTGGAATTGTTGCTGCCACCACACTCGCGTTGCCGGACGTGTGAAATCAGGAAAGTGGCACCAGCCGGGCCAGACTTCGCCGGCATAAGGTGTACCGTCGGGATATTTTATGAAGACATCATTCTTCAGCCCGTCCTCATACGTGTGATAACCTTCTTCGATCCTGATGCCAGGATCGCACATCACCACGACGTGAAAGCCTGCGGCTTTCAGCCGGGAGAGTAGTCCCGCAGGATCCGGAAAATCACGTTTGCTCCAGGTGAATATCTTGTACTGTTCCATGTAATGAATATCCAGTACAATAACATCTGCCGGGATGTCCTTCTCGCGAAAGGTGTTGGCTACGGTCATCACCTCGGTATCGGGATAATAGCTATAGCGGCATTGTTGATAACCAATACTCCACCGCGGCGGTATCTCCATCCGCCCGGTGACATGCGTGTATTCCCGTATGACATCCCCGACTGTGTTGCCATGGAAGAAATAGTAGTTCATCTCCCCCGCGTCAGCACCAAAACTCGCAAATCGGTTATTCGATGCACCAAAGTTGACATAGCTCTTGTGTGTGTTATCCAGGAAGATGCCGTACGTGAGCCCGTGATGTACACCGATGAAAAAGGGAGTCGAGAGGTACAGTGGGTCGGCACCGGAAGAGTATCCGTAATTGTCAGTATTCCAGTGAACGTAGCCGTTGCCGCGACGATCAAGCGGGCCCGTCTTTTCGCCGAGCCCGATAAATCTTTCGCCCTCCTGTAGCTTCTTGTACGTGGTGACCTGTTCGCCGATCCAACTGGTCCCGAAGGCGTGATCATCTTCATTGATGGTATCCCCATCCGGCGTCAGAAAACGTATCGACAGGGGGTTCTTGTCGATCTCGACTACCAGTCGTGGTGTCGCCACTTTGATAGCATCTGCCGTGTCCGAGACAGTTGCGTTCAATGCCACGGGCTCGGCGATCACAGCATACGAAAAGTCCTCGAACGAATCTTCGCGAGTTAGCTGTACGCGTACAATACTATCGCCGTAAAGGCGGATGCGGAAACGCGCGTGCTCAGTCGAGCCTGAAATCCCTGCGTCATCCTTCTCCCAGTGCAATATCCTTCCCGAGTGTTGGTTCAGACGGGAGTGAAATGTTCCGGACATCGTTTCAAGCGTCTAGCCTTTCTTAAGTGAAGACTCCCGGACAAGAAGTCGTGTTTTCAGTACTTTGGTTTCCGGCTGAACGTCGGCGTCGCGATCTTTAGTTCGAATGTCGATCTGGCGAATGAGCAGTTTGGCGGCCTCTTGTCCCATTTCAAAACCAGGCTGATCCACTGATGTCAGCGGCGGATCGAGTAGGGCGGTAAAGAACCAGTTGCTGAATCCAACGACAGATATGTCATCAGGAATTTTCAACCCGGCCTCTTTGATTGCCTGCATAGCGCCCATTGCCGCGGGGTCATTTGTCGCGAAGATTGCATCGGGCCGTAGTGTCTGACTGAGAAGCTTCTGCGTGGCTTCCTTCCCATCTTCGATCGTACCCAATGACAACGGCACGATGAGCCGTCTGTCTACTTCTCGATTGCGATCGTGGTGAGCCTGCAGATATCCTTCAAGCCGCTGCTTGCTGATCTCCAGGTTGGGGGGTCCTTCGAGATGGGCAATGCGTTGACATCCCTGATCGATCAGATGTGCGGTGGCTTCCTTCGCGCCGCTGAGGTCGTCAACGATGATCTTGCTGGAATTGGGTGTATCATATACGCGGTCGAAGAATACCATCGGGACACCTTTTGCAAGAATGTTATCGATGTGATCGAAGGTGCTGGTTTCCCGGGAAACGGAAATCAGCATGCCGTCAACCCGGCTGTTAAAAAGAGCTTTGATATCGGTTTTCTCCCGCTCCAGCGACTCGTTGGATTGCGTGATAATGACATTGTACCCCGCCTTGTATGCAACGTCTTCAATCCCACTGATAACGGTGGAGAAGAAGAAGTGTACGAGTTCCGGGATGATGACGCCGATCGTGTTGGTCTTACTCTGCCGCAGGCTCAGTGCCACGATGTTGGGAGTGTAGTTCAATTTTTCCGCCAGTTCGTTGACGGCTTTCTTGGTTTCCGGGCTGATGTCCGGGTGATCTTTGAGCGCGCGCGACACGGTGGAAGGAGAAATGCCCAACTCTCGGGCAATGTCCTTGATTGTAACTTGATTGTACTTCATACGGCTTATTCGGTTAGTTTGTCTCGGGAGTCATTTGGCGTCTGGCTCTCGCTACGTCAACAAAGCTACTGTTTTTTCGCAACAGCTTCGCAACTCGTTGCGCAACTTTTTAGCGATAACACCGCAAACGAATGAACAGCGTCAAATCGAATCGCCGTGAAATACTGTCGCTCCTTTTTGTTGATTCTTCCGGGAAAATAGTGGTATGTTTAGCAGAAGTAACCACCAATTATGTCGCCATACCTTGCTGAGTTTCTGGGAACAATGCTTCTTATTTTGTTAGGCAACGGTGTGGTCGCCGGTGTGTTGTTAAAAGATTCAAAAGGCGAGAACGCCGGCTGGCTCGCGATAGTGCTCGGATGGGGACTTGCTGTCACACTTGCTATCTATGGGTTTGGGCGCATCAGCGGAGCACATATCAACCCGGCCATTACACTGGCGCTGTTTGTCAGTGGTGATTTCCCCGGAGACATGGTGGTCGGCTACCTCGTTGCCCAGTTCGCCGGTGCATTCGCCGGATCGATATTCGTTTGGATGCACTACTTTTCCCACTTGCGTCGCACCGACAACGCTGCGACGAAACTAGCCATGTTCTGCACAGGTCCCGCCGTCCGAAGTCCCATTTCCAACCTGGTCAGTGAAACACTGGCAACGGTAGTCCTGGTCCTCGCGGTGTTGTTCATAGGCGCGAACAATTATTATGCAGGACTGAATCCAATTCTCATAGGAGCATTGGTCGTCTCCATCGGCTTGAGTCTGGGCGGAACAACAGGTTTTGCGATCAATCCCGCGCGTGACCTGGGACCGCGCTTTGCACACTATATCCTCCCGATACCAGGTAAAGGAAATTCCGACTGGTCGTATAGCTGGGTCCCGATCATTGGACCTTTTCTAGGCGGCGTAATCGGAGCGTTGTTGTTTAAGGCATTATTCATTTAACCATGGCGGCGAAATATGTTATTGCACTGGATCAGGGTACGACCAGTTCGCGATCTGTATTATTCGATGAACAGGGGTCCATTCGCGGAATTGCCCAACAGGAATTCCGACAGATATTTCCCCATTCAGGATGGGTCGAGCACGATCCGATCGAAATCCTGAACAGCCAACTCGGCACATTTCACAAACTCATCGAGGAGCAACGAGTAGAATTATCGTCAATCGCTGCTATCGGTATTACCAATCAGCGTGAGACAACGATAGTTTGGGACAGGAACACTGGTCAGCCAATCTACAACGCTATTGTGTGGCAGGACAAAAGAACGGCGCCGATATGTGAAGACCTCAAGGCAAGAGGGCTTGAGCCGTACGTTCGGGAGAATACAGGATTGGTTATCGATTCTTATTTCTCCGGGACAAAAGTCAAGTGGATACTCGACAACGTGCCCGGCGCACGCGCTAAAGCAGACCGGGGCGAACTGGCCTTTGGCACAGTAGATTCCTGGCTGATCTATAACATGACCGATCGGAAGGTGCATGTCACTGATTACACGAATGCTTCGCGCACACTGTTTTACAACATCCGCGAACTCACGTGGGATAAACGCCTGCTGTCAGAGCTGGAGGTTCCGGAGTCGATGCTTCCGGAAGTGAAACCTTGTGCGAGTCATTTCGGCGATTTCGTCATCCGGAACAAGCGTATTCCCATTACAGGGATCGCTGGCGATCAGCAAGCTGCACTTTTCGGGCAAGCTTGTTTCAATCCGGGGATGGCTAAGAACACATATGGCACGGGTTGTTTCATGCTCATGAACACTGGTGAAAAGATTCAACTGTCGAACAACGGGCTTGTTACCACGATCGCCTGGGGCATTGGCGATAAAGTTGAATACGCGCTGGAAGGAAGCGTATTCATCGCCGGCGCAGCCGTACAATGGTTGCGCGACAGTATGAAAATGATCGATCAATCAAAGGATTCGGAATATTTTGCCAACAAAGCGCTCGGGTCAAACGAAGTATACGTGGTTCCCGCGTTCGCGGGACTTGGTGCTCCGTATTGGGATATGTATGCCCGCGGTGCGATCTTCGGACTGACTCGGGACACCGGAAAGGAACACATCATCAAAGCGACCCTCGAATCGCTTGCTTATCAAACCAAGGACGTGCTTAATGCCATGCAGGAAGACGCAGGTCTGAAACTCAAGAGCCTGAAAGTTGATGGCGGGGCATGCGCGAATAATATCCTTATGCAGTTCCAGGCGGATATCCTCGGAACGGAAGTAGACAGGCCAGTTGTCATCGAATCGACAGCGATGGGTGCGGCGTATCTCGCCGCTATTCAGATCGGGCTCTGGAAAAAGGAGGATATCGAGCGCAACCGGAGAATTGAGAAGTGCTTCAAACCAGAGATGGACGAGCAGACACGCAACCGACTTTACAATGGTTGGCAAAAAGCCGTAAAACGAACTATGGGTTGGCTTGAATAACCTAACGCTCTTAATTAAATTTATTCTCAAACTAAATTCGAACTCAGGAAGTGCAACACAATTTATCGAACTCACTATGGGGCATGGACCTCGGTGGCACAAAAGTAGAAGGAGTCATTTTGAAGTCGGCCCGTGAACCGGAAGTACTTTTCCGCGACCGGGTGCCCACGGAGGCAGACCAGGGATACGAACATCTTGTCGGCCAGGTGAAAAAGCTCTTTGATCTCATGTGTGATTCGGCAGGAGGGAGGCCCGGAGCTTTGGGTATCGGAACACCCGGCGTACTCGATCCGCAGTTAGCCACGATGAAAAACTGTAACACGGTTGTGATGAATGGCAAACCTATGAAGCGCGACCTCGAGCAGTCCTTGGGCATCCCGCTTCAGATGGCAAATGACGCTGACTGCTTCGCGCTTGCCGAAGCACAACTTGGCGTGGTTAAAGAGAAATTTCCAAAGGCGCGTGTGGTCTTCGGCGTCATTATGGGAACTGGCGTTGGCGGAGGTATTGTCGTTGACGGCAAGCCTATTATGGGTTTGCAAGGCATAGCCGGTGAGTGGGGCCATAATTTCGTGCATGAATCCGGCGGCCCCTGCTATTGCGGAAAGGTCGGCTGTGTAGAAACCGTCATCTCAGGTCCTTCGTTGGAACGATATTATTTCAATGAATCCGGTGAGAAGAAGGGCTTGAAGGATATCGTTGCGGCGGCAGAGTCAGGGACGGATCCGGTAGCACATCGCACGATGATGCGACTCGCGGAGTATTTCGGACTGTCACTGAGTGCTATCATCAATATCCTGGATCCCGATGTGATCGTTATCGGGGGCGGAGTTGGGAACATCGATTTACTGTATGACCGGGGAATTGCATCCGTTCAGAAATATGTATTTAACAACCGACTTGAAACACCGATCGTGAAACCATCGCTGGGAGACAGTGCCGGTGTGTTCGGGGCCGCCTTTCTGGCAAATAGTCCACAATAACTATGAAACGCATCGCCATCGTAGGACCCATTCCGAGGGATCACATCGTCACACATACTGGTGATCTTATACAGAAATGGGGATGCGTGGCACATCCGGTCATTGCGATCTCGACGATGGTTGGAGATGCGGTTGAAACTATTCCGGTTTCGCATGTGCGGATGACAGATCTCGACAACGTCAGGGAAGTATTCAACGGATACAAGGGAATCAATCTCGATTTTATCACAAGCGAGAACGACCAGGGAGACGTGATCAGTCTACGGTTTCTAGATCTGAACAACCGGATCGAGCGTCAGACTGGTTTCATGGATCCCATTGTGGCGAATGACTTCAAAGACCTGCCGCATTGTGATATCTTCGTATTCATCCCTATCAGCGATTACGAGATCTCACTTCAGTCGCTTCAGTTTCTTAAGCAAGCGTCTCCGGATAGTGTTGTCATATTCGATGCGCACGGTCCGACGACGGCGTGTCTTTTCCGAGGAGAGCGTCAGCGAAAATTCTGGCTCGACCGCGATCTGTGGCTACCGTACATTGATGTACTGAAGATGAATCTCGAGGAGGCACATGCCTCCTGGTTTAAGAAGGAATATGAGAGTTCGGACTTTGACCAGGATATCACACGTGACGAAATGCGCAAGTTTGCATCCCACTGCTTATCGCGTGGCGTGAAGTGTGTTTGTATTACGATGGATTCTCGCGGTTGCGTCGTCTTCTACAATGCTGAGGGAAATTTGCAGGAGGAAGTGGTTCCGGCGGTGCCCGTTGATCACGTCGTCGATACGACAGGCTGTGGCGACTCTTTTGCCGGGGGTCTCGGCTTTGGGTTGCTTCAAAGACCAAATGACTATATTCGGGCGGCGCAGTACGGAAACGCCCTAGGTGCATTGCGCACACAGGGGAAAACGTTTTCCGTATTCAAGTCGCTGGAAGAGACAGATCAACTCATTGCGCAAACGTATGGTGAACAACGCGGCTGACTATAATCCTGGGAAGGTCGCGGTAACGAAGTTATTCTGAAGCGTGATGACAGCCTGTATTTTCGATTTGGACGGTGTGATAGTAGATACGGCCCATTACCATTTTCTCGCATGGAAAAGGTTGGGAGGTGAATTCAATTACAACTTTACGATCGAAGAAAATGAGCAACTCAAGGGTGTAAGTCGTATGGAGTCGCTTGACATATTGCTTGGATTGGCGGGCTTGACCTTGACCGACGAACATAAGCGAGTGGCGACGGATAAGAAGAACGCTTGGTTTAACGACTACATTTCACAGATGACACCCGCTGATATTTTTCCAGGCGTGCAGGAATTGATTTCGGCGTTGAAGGTGGAAGGTATGAAAGTTGGACTGGCATCCAGTAGCAAGAATGCGAAGACCGTCCTCCGGCAACTGGATATTGAGAATCAGTTTGACACAGTAGTCGATGGGAATATGATTCGTCATACGAAGCCTGATCCGGAGATATTTCTGATGACGGCACGGATGCTGGGCGTGAAGCCGAACGCTTGCGTTGTTGTCGAAGACGCCGAGGCAGGTGTACAGGCGGGGATTGCTGCAGGAATGAAGTGCATTGGTATAGGTTCGGCGGACACACTTGGTCGGGCCGACCGCGTGTTCGCCCGGACTTCTGACGTTACACCTGCAGCGATACGAGCGCTCCTGACGATGGTTCAACTATGACGAGTTTGAGGATCTATACGGGATAGACGTTCAAACCGGGTTGTGCAATAGCCTCCCCAAGCTAATATCCCGCCCTAATAGTTGCGATATGAAGAATTATCTTAAGCATCATGAGTGGCAAATCATTGAAGAGGGATTTGATCCGCACTACAACAAGATATCTGAGAGTGTATTCAGTATTGGAAACGGAAGGATGGGCCAGCGTGCCAACTTCGAAGAAGACTATTCCGGCGATTCCCTACGGGGTTGCTATGTGGCAGGTGTGTATTACCCTGACAAAACCCGGGTAGGTTGGTGGAAGAACGGATACCCGGAATACTTCGCGAAGGTGCTCAATGCACCCAACTGGATCGGGGTGCATATCAGCATTGACAACCAACGGCTGGACATCGCCAAGTGCAAGGTAGAGGATTTTCGACGGGTTCTTGACATGCGCACGGGCTTGTTGTCGCGAAGCTTTGCGGCCACTTTCCCCGACGGAAAGAAAGTCCACGTTGAAGCGCGGAGATTCTGCAGCATGGCACACCATGAGATCGGCGCCATCCGGTACGCCATAACACCGCTGAACTTTTCTTCAAAGGCAACGTTCTCGATCTATACTGACGCCGACGTTGTCAATATGGACGCGAACTATGATGAAAAGTTCTGGGAAGAAGTGTATAAGGAGGCCACTGAAGGCCGTGCGTTGGTGACGGCGCAGACCAAGAAGACGTTGTTTCATGTAACAACGGGGATACATTACGAGATTTACACGGATGGAGCGAAGGCACGGCTTGACCGCATCAATGTTGAAAAGAGAGAGAAGTACGCTGGTAACGTTGTGCAACTGAATCTTAAGAACGAAAAGGAAACGGTAATCTATAAATACGCGGCTGTCCTGTCGTCCGAAAATCACCCGAAAGGGCAAATGGTCGAGCATTGCAACAAGATACTTGACGAGGCGGTGGCCAAAGGGTTTGATGTATTATACCAGGAACACGCTGATGTGTGGGCACGCAAGTGGGAAGAGTGCGATATCACTATCGAAGGAGATATAGCGGCACAGCAGGGAATCCGGTTCAACATCTTCCAACTCACACAAACGTACACCGGAGAAGATGAGAGATTGAACATCGGCCCGAAGGGATTTACGGGGGAAAAGTACGGGGGGAGCACCTATTGGGACACAGAAGCTTATTGTCTCCCTTTTTATCTCGGAACAGCTGAGCCGAAGGTAGCGAGGAATCTGCTCATCTACCGTTACAAGCACCTGCAAAAAGCAATTGAAAACGCCGCGAAACTCGGATTTACCGATGGTGCGGCGCTGTATCCGATGGTGACGATGAATGGCGAAGAGTGCCACAACGAGTGGGAGATCACTTTTGAGGAAATACACCGGAACGGCGCAATTGCCTATGCCATCTTTGATTATATCCGATACACCGATGACCGCCGGTACCTCACGGAACATGGACTGGAGGTTCTGATCGCCATCGCCAGGTTCTGGACACAAAGGGTGAATTGGTCGAACCACCGTAATCGATATGTTATACTCGGTGTTACCGGGCCGAATGAATACGAAAACAATGTCAACAATAACTGGTATACCAATACCATCGCAGTATGGACGCTGAAGTACACGCGCGAAGCCATCGGGTTCGTCAAGGATGATAATAGTGCCCTTTATCAACAACTCGTGGCGAGGATCTCGTTTGACGAGGAGCGGGAGGTCGCAAAGTGGAATGAGATCATCGGGAAAATGTATTATCCCGAAGAGGAGGCGAGAGGTCTGTTCTTGCAACAGGATGGTTTTCTAGACAAAGAACTCAAGACGGTGTCGGACCTGCGACCGGAGGACAGGCCGATCAATCAGCGTTGGTCTTGGGACCGGATACTGAGGTCGTGTTACATCAAACAGGCTGATGTGCTGCAGGGACTGTACTTCTTTGAAGATCACTACGACATCGCGACGATCCGGAAGAACTTTGATTTCTACGAACCGATGACCGTTCATGAGTCATCGCTGTCGCCCTGCGTCCATGTGATCCTTGCCTCAAGACTTGGTTATAAGCAGAAGGCTTACGAGCTATACCTGCGGACTGCCCGGCTGGATCTCGACGACTATAATAACGACACCGAAGACGGCTGTCATATCACGAGCATGGCCGGCACTTGGCTGAGTGTCACGAAGGGCTTCGGCGGCATGAGAATACAGGAGGGGAAACTGTCTTTCAGCCCTTTCTTGCCTGACCAATGGAAATCGTACTCATTCCGCATTGAGTTCAAAGGTCGCGTCGTTACAGTAAACGTCGCACACGACAAAGTAGAAACCACCCTGCAGTCAGGTGAACCTATGGAGATCTATCTGAACGATCAGGTTGTAAAACTGTCGGTTGCTGCGAAAACAAGTTGAATGCGTGATACCACTGCTTGCCGGGCATGCGTTTTTAGTGACCATTGCTTGCCGGTAGTCCCGAACGGGAGCTGCCGTAGGAACAAAAGCAATGATTATGAAACGGATGTGGATCAATTCAAGAATTATTACTGCTGTTGTGATTTCATGCTGCCTTGTCTTTGCAGCCTGTAAGAACATGAGTAAGTCGCAAAAAGGCACGTACATCGGTGCCGGTGCGGGTGCTGCAGCAGGCGCTGCGATAGGAAATGCAGCCGGCAATACTGCTATGGGCGCGATCCTGGGAGCAGCGGTCGGTGGCGCAGCCGGGTATGGCATCGGTCGCTATATGGACAAACAAGCGGCAGAATTGGAGCAGGATCTGGAAGGGGCGGAAATTGAACGCGTAGGTGAGGGTATCAAAATCACGTTTCGCGACGGTATTCAGTTCGCGCTCAGTTCTGCCGAGCTGTCGGAAACCTCCCGTTCTAACCTTGATGAACTTGCGGGCACGCTGAAAAAGTACGACGATACAAATGTGCTCATTGAAGGCCACACTGATATTAGCGGTACACGGGAGTATAACATGACCCTGTCTGAAAAGCGCGCCGAGTCTGTGTCGAATTATCTCAAAGGCCTCGGAGTTCAGGCGAAGCGATTGACGACGGAAGGATACGGCCCGGATCAGCCGGTCGCTGATAACCAGTCGGACTACGGGCGTCAGCAGAACCGTCGGGTAGAGGTCGCCATCTTTGCAAATGACAAACTAAAGAAGAAAGCAGAAAAGGGCGATTTGGGAGAAATCGTGGAGTAGTCGTGACCTATAACTCGAAATTGAACCCACTATCTGCGAGCTTCGTATAGATTCGCCTGTCAAAGCGATAATAGTTTGCCGCGCGGTGCGATACGTCTTGCTGCTTTTCATCGCAAGGGACCAATAGATCCATCTTCAGGAGCTTTCTCCTGAAGTTTGGTTTGTCGAGCGGTGTCTCGAGAATAGCTTCGTAAAGTTGCTGGATTTGGTGAAGGGTGAACTTCTTCGGAAGCAGGTTGAAGCCTATTGGCTCATGCCGGACTTTGTGCTGGAGATGTTCGAAACCCGTTTTAAGTATCTGGCGGTGATCATACGGTAATTTGGGAACCTTCCTGATGCCAAACCACTTTGCGTCCGATGCGGTGAACCCCGCACTGGGAGCATAATTTTCGGCGTTCACCAATGCGTAGTAAGCGAGGGTGATGACACGCTTGCCGGGGTATCGGTTCACCTCTCCAAACGCCCGAAGCTGTTCCAGGAAGATATCAGACACTCCCGTCAAGGAAGTCAACAAACGGGTTGCAGCATCGTCGATACTCTCATTGTAGCGAATCCATCCACCGGGGAGAGCCCATTTTCCCTTGCTTATCCCTTCCCCGTGCTCGATGAGCAACACCTCCAACTCGCCATCGCGGAAGCCAAAGATCAGGCAGTCGATGGACAATGCTTCAATGATCTCGTTTGAAAATTGGTCGGTTGCCATGCGCAGAATTTACTAATGGATGTTGAAGGTATAAAATAATTGTATAAATTATGGTCAAATTGACTATTTGAATAATATTGGTCTAAAATCGCAGTTATGAGACAACTTTTGCTAGGCCTGGACATTGGGAGCTCATCCGTCAAAGCTTCGGTTGTCGATTCCAGTTCCGGGCAATCACTGGCTGTTACCCAATCACCTTCCGAAGAGATGGAGATGGCCGCGCCGAAACCGGGATGGGCGGAGCAAGATCCGGCAATGTGGTGGGAGAACACCGTCATTTGCGTGCATGATGCTTTGAAGAAGGCGGGTGCATCGGCAGACGAGGTGAAGGCCATTGGTATTTCTTATCAGATGCACGGACTTGTGATCGTCGATCGCGACCAACAACCATTACGTCCCTCGATCATCTGGTGTGACAGCCGGGCGGTCGCAACGGGTCAGTCTGCGCTAAACGCCCTGGGTGAGCGCTATTGCCTCGAGCACTTGCTTAACTCTCCCGGAAATTTCACAGCGTCGAAACTGAAGTGGGTGAAGGACAACGAGCCCGAGACCTTTGCGCGGATACACAAGTTCATGCTCCCGGGTGACTATATCGCCATGCGTCTGTCCGGCGACATCGTGACGACAGATACCGGCTTGTCCGAAGGTATTTTCTGGGATTACCAGTCGGAGGGGATATCCCAGTCATTGTTGGATCACTATGGTGTTGACCGCGGAATGATCCCGGATATCGTGCCAGTGTTTGGGGTTCAGGGTAAAGTCAGTGCGTCAGCCGCAGCGGCGCTCGGGATCAGGGCCGGAACGGTTATCTCTTACCGGGCGGGTGATCAGCCGAATAATGCCTTCTCACTGAATGTGCTTAAACCGGGGGAGACGGCGGCAACAGCTGGCACGTCCGGTGTTATATACAGTGTTACCGATAAGAACGCATACGATCTCAAGTCGCGCGTCAACACTTTCATTCACGTAAACAACCGACCGGGAAGCCGTTCGAACGGTGTATTGCTTTGCGTCAACGGTACGGGTATACTCAACAGTTGGCTGCGAAAGCACACGAAGGGAGCAGGCGCTGCCTTTGATTACGATACTATGAATACCTTCGCCGCCGACGTCGCGGTGGGATCAGACGGACTGACCGTACTTCCTTTTGGCAATGGTGCCGAACGCGTCCTCGAAAACCGGACCGTGAACGCTTCCTTCCTGGGGCTGGATTTCAATCACCACACACAGGCGCACATATTCCGTGCAGCTCAGGAAGGAATTGTCTTCGCGTTGAAGTACGGATTTGAAATACTCCGTGAAATGGGACTTGAAACAAACGTGCTCCGGGCGGGCCATGCGAACATGTTCTTAAGCCCGGTATTCCGGGAAGCGTTTGTCAATACCATCGGTGCCCCGCTCGAATTATACAACACTGATGGAGCTACCGGTGCCGCTATCGGCGCGGGCCTGGGAGCCGGAATCTTCGACTCACGCGAATCAGCGTTCAGGGGACTGAAGACCATCAGTGTACAAGCGCCGGAGGAACGACTCTCACAGCAATATCTGGAGGCATATTCACAATGGAAATCAAAACTCAACCAAATCTTATGAGATTAACACTAGGGGACAAAGAGTATTTCAAAGGCATAGGCCAGATCAAGTACGAAGGAACGGAGTCAGACAACCCACTGGCTTTCAGGTATTATGACGCAAAGAAGAAGGTTGGTAAGAAGACGATGGAAGAGCATTTCCGCTTCGCTATCGCCTACTGGCATACCTTCTGCGGAACCGGTGGAGACCCGTTTGGTCCCGGAACAAAGATCTTCCCGTGGTCATTAAGTGACGACCCGATGCAACGCGCGTACGATAAGATGGACGCGGCATTTGAGTTCATCACGAAGATCGGTGTTCCATTTTACTGTTTTCATGACTATGACCTTGTCGAAGAGGCTGACACGCTCGCGGAATCGGGCCGGCGTCTGGAAAATATCGTAGACTACGCAAAGAAGAAACAAAAGGCATCGGGCGTAAAGTTGCTTTGGGGCACCGCGAACCTTTTCTCCCATCCGCGATATATGAATGGCGCCGCGACGAATCCCGACTTCGATGTTGTTTGTTATGCAGGTGCACAGGTTAAGAACGCACTCGATGCAACGATCGCACTGGGCGGTGCGAACTACGTTTTCTGGGGCGGACGCGAGGGGTATATGTCTCTTCTCAATACGAATATGAAGCGGGAACAGGAGCATCTCGCGCGGTTTCTCCATGCAGCGAAAGATTATGCACGGACGAACGGTTTCAAGGGCACGTTTTTTATCGAACCGAAACCGATGGAGCCGAGCAAGCACCAGTATGATTTCGATGCTGCCACGTGTATTGCGTTCCTTCGCCAGTTCGACCTGATGGATGATTTCCAGCTTAATATCGAAGTCAATCATGCGACCCTGGCGCAGCATACTTTTCAACATGAATTGCAGGTAGCTGCGGATGCGGGCCTCCTCGGAAGCATCGATGCGAACCGCGGTGATTACCAAAACGGATGGGACACGGATCAGTTTCCGAACAATGTTTACGAGTTGACAGAGGCGATGCTGGTGATTCTTGAAGCTGGTGGGATCAAGAACGGTGGCGTGAATTTCGACGCCAAGACCCGGCGGAACTCGACCGACCTGGAAGATATCTTCTACGCTCACATTGGCGGAATGGATACATTTGCGCGCGCGCTGCTGGTCGCAAATGCCATTCTCAACGACGGTGAGTACCTGAAACTCAGGAAGGAACGTTATGCCAGTTTCGATAGCGCGAAAGGCAAGCAGTTCGCTCAGGGCAAGGTAACGCTGGACGCTTTGTCGTCCCTGGCGCTTAAGAACGGTGAACCGAAGCAACGGAGTGGCCGTCAGGAGTACTTCGAAAACCTGATCAGCAAATTTATTTAAGCTAAAGAATGGGGTTTAATTTCCAGATACCTATAAATTTACCGCCGGTAAAGAGACGCGGTGTATTAACAGTAGATCGATCGGCTTCGAGCAAGGATTGATCTGCACCAACCAAAAAAGTAAAAACAAATGAAAAGAAAACTTCGCATGGGTATGGTAGGCGGTGGTCCTACGTCATTCATTGGTCCGGTGCATCGGAAAGCGGCAGGCATTGATGGGGAGATCGAGATCGTCTGCGGGGCCTTCAGCATTATTCCAGGTGAATCCGAACAAACGGGTGCCGAACTCAGTCTTGATCCATCACGTGTTTACCAGAACTACGAGGAAATGTTCGAAAAGGAGAGAGAGATGCCTGCGGACAAACGAATGGATTTCGTGTCGATAGTGACGCCGAATCACGTCCACTACGGACCTGCGAAGATGGCGCTTGAAAATGGCTTTCACGTTATTGTTGAAAAACCCATTGCGTTCTCCCTGGAAGAAGCAAAAGCTCTCAAGAAGACAGTTGAAAAAACGGGACGCATACTGGCGTTGACCCATACCTATACGGGTTATCCGCTCGTGAAACATGCAAAACACATGGTTGCGACCGGACAGATCGGAAAAGTACGAAAGGTCTATGTCGAGTATCCTCAAGGTTGGTTGTCAACACTCCTGGAAGGGACCGGCAATCAACAGGCGTCCTGGAGAACTGACCCGAAGCAATCCGGACTCGGTGGTGCCATCGGCGATATCGGAACACACGCCGCGAATCTAGCCGAGTATGTCACCGGTGCAAAGATCACGGAGATCTGTGCGACGCTTAACAAAGTCGTAAAAGGTCGCAAGATCGATGATGATGCCTCCATGCTTCTCAAGTTCAATAACGGTGCAACCGGAATCCTGATGGCAACACAGGTCGCTGCCGGCGAGGAGAATAATCTGTACATCCGCGTGTACGGAGAAAAAGGAGGATTGGAGTGGCGTCAGCACGAACCCAATACATTAGTGGCAAAATGGCTGGACAGGCCGATGGAAGTATTGAGAACGGGGCAGGCATATCTTTCCGACCAGGCAAAAGCATTTACCCGCACACCTGCCGGACACCCGGAAGGATATCTCGAGGCCTTTGCAAACATTTACCGGGCGTTCTCAAAGGCCGTGCGCGACTACAAGCCAGGAAAGAAGATAAACCCTGCCAAGTACGACTTCCCGGATGTGGAAGACGGTGTAAGAGGCATGAATTTCGTCAAGACCGCCGTGAAATCGTCGGAGTCAACGCGTAAGTGGACGGTCCTCAAGTGATGGTTGGCAGAGGGTAATACCAGTTCCTTAACTAAAACACATCTGTCATGAAAACACTCAAAGGTCCCGCGATATTTCTGGCGCAGTTCATGGGCGATCAGGCACCTTTCGACGATATCAAGACGATCGCCAAATGGGCGGCGTCGCTAGGCTATGTCGGCGTGCAGGTACCAACCTGGGATCCGCGCTGTATCGATTTGCAGAAGGCTGCGGAAAGCAAGGACTATTGCGACGATTGGCGTGGTGCTATCGAATCCGCCGGACTTCAGGTAACGGAACTCTCCACACACCTGCAAGGACAGTTGGTCGCTGTTCATCCCGCTTATAACGAATTATTTGATGGGTTCGCGCCGAAAAAACTGCGCGGTAAGCCAAAGGAACGGACGGCATGGGCAGTTGAGCAGTTGAAGTATGCGGCCAAGGCGAGCAAGAACTTAGGACTTAAGGCGCATGCGACCTTTTCCGGTGCGCTGATGTGGCACACTGTCTACCCGTGGCCTCAGCGGCCTGTCGGACTGGTGAGCGATGGCTTTAAGGAGCTCGCCAAACGATGGCTGCCGATCCTGAACGCATTCGACAAGGTGGGTGTAGATGTTTGCTACGAAATCCATCCAGGCGAAGACCTTCACGACGGGATATCGTTCGAGCGCTTCTGGGAAGCTACTGACAAGCACGTCCGCTGCAATCTCCTTTACGATCCAAGTCACTTTGTTCTTCAGCAACTCGATTATCTGCAGTATATCGACATCTATCATTCGTTCATCAAGATGTTTCACGTCAAGGATGCTGAGTTCAACCCTACCGGAAGATCAGGTGTCTATGGTGGATACCAGGACTGGATCAACCGGCCCGGGCGTTTCCGCTCGCTGGGGGATGGGCAAGTTGACTTCGCGTCCATCTTTTCGAAACTCGCGCAATACGACTTCGACGGATGGGCAGTGCTGGAGTGGGAATGCTGCATCAAGCATCCCGAGCAGGGCGCAGCCGAGGGTGCCCCGTTCATCAAGGATCACATTATACGGGTCACCGAGAAGGCATTCGACGATTTCGCGGCCGCCGGCAAGGATCAAAAATTCAACAAGAGAGTATTAGGTATAATCTAAATTGGGATAAAATGAAAAAGTTAGTGTTATCGATTGCCGTGGTTGGAATGTTCACCTGCGCAATGTTGTCTTGCGGCGGAAAGCAGGATCAGAGTGCAAAAGACGGCGAGTACGGCGAGTACGAAACTGCTGAACAGAATGGTGGCGGACAGAAGGCACAACCGGCATCACCAGCGGAACTCATCGCGCAAGGTCAGTCATTGATCGACCAGAGTGATTGTAAGACATGCCATCATCAGACCAACAAACTGATCGGTCCCGCACACGAGGAAGTAGCAAAGAAGTATGAGTTCACTAAGGAAAACGTTGTTTACCTGGCTGACAAAATCAAGAATGGTGGCAGCGGCGTATGGGGTGAAATCCCAATGACACCACACGCAGATTTGTCAACTGAGGATGCTGAGAAAATGGCGATGTACGTACTGTCACTGGACGGCGAAGAGCCGAAACTGTAACTGTTTTCATTCGCACAGCGTGCATTGTGACACCGTTGTGCAGTCACGAGTTGCGGACCTTATGAAAGTTCTGAATCTGGTACTTGCAGTACTGTTCCTGCTGTTTGCCTTTGTGCAGATCAACGATCCGGACCCTGTACTCTGGATTTTGGTCTACGGCGCTATGGCCGTCGCTTGTGTTCTGGCGGCTTTCAGGTATTACTACCCCATCGCGCTCGTCGTGCTGATACTGCTGTTTGCGGCATGTGCGGTCACTTATATTCCCGGTGTTTTAGACTGGCTGCAATCGGACGACAGGTCGCTTTTGTTTGACGACTTGGCCAAAATGCAATACCCTTACATTGAGGAGTCGCGGGAATTTCTGGGATTACTGATATGCATCGCTGTGCTTATCATGCACTGGATATCGTACCGCAGGATCCGCAAGGCTTACAGCTAACGCGACGAAAAAATGGCAGCCTCAGAACGCTGCCATTTTTTTTTGACCTGCCGTCGGGTAAGACGCATATTCTTCGCAGGCATGTGGCGTTTTCTTTAAAAATCAAATAAAGTACAACTTGATATGAATCAATACTATGATTTGATAATCAACTATTTAAGTCCTCAGGAATTTGAGATAAGTGAATGACAAGACCGATCCTGTATATTGCAGGTACGGTTGTTTCCGCGAAGAAGAAAAGATAACCACTTATGGAATGAGTGAACGAAAAGGTCAGGCCCGTGCAATAATCGAGAATGTGCAGCCCCAGGTAGACGGTGGCCACTATCCGGCGAAGTACACAGTGGGCGAGTTCGTACGTGTCACCGCCGATATCTTCGGAGACGGGCACGACCATATCCGCGCGCAGGTTCTGTATCGCAAAGCCTCCAGCGAGTCATGGTCTACACGTGAGTTGAAACCTGAGTGGAACGATACCTGGTCTGCATCGTTCCAGGTAACTGAAAAGGGTTACCACCTTTTTACCATTCAGGCATGGATCGATCATTTCGAGACATGGTACGATGGATTCAAAAAGAAGGCGGAAGCCGCTCTTAACGTACGCGTCGAACTGATGGAAGGCGCCGCGTTTCTCAGGAGAGTGGGCAAAGGTGACCCGTATATTCAGTCGCTCGCAGATGAGTTGGAAGATGAGAGTAAGTATTCTGAAGCTGTACAGAAAGTAATGAGTCCTCCATTTGCAAGCCTGGTTCACGAGCACCCGTTGATTGAGCACGAGACCGCCTACGACAGGGAGATCGCTATCGTCGTCGAATGCCGGAAAGCAAACTTCAGTACCTGGTACGAGCTCTTTCCCCGGTCAGCATCGCTCGAGGACAGGCATGGTACTTTTCGAGATGTTGTTCGCCTTCTGCCAAGGATTTCGTCAATGGGCTTTGACATTCTCTACCTCCCGCCGATTCATCCGATAGGAAAGGTCAATCGCAAGGGAAAGAACAATAGTGTTCGCGCCGAGCCGGCCGAACCGGGTTCACCCTGGGCGATCGGAAGCGACGAAGGTGGACATAAATCCATCCACCCGGAACTCGGCACACAAGACGACTTCCGGATGCTGATCCAGGAGGCGCGAAAACTTCAGATCGCTATCGCGATGGATATTGCATTGCAATGCGCGCCAGATCATCCGTATGTTAAAGAACATCCGCAATGGTTCCGCCAGCGGCCCGATGGTAGTATACAGTACGCAGAAAATCCCCCGAAAAAGTACCAGGATATTTATCCCTTTAATTTCGAGACCGAGGACTGGCAAAAGCTATGGCAGGAACTGCTCTCGATCTTTGAATTCTGGATAGGTCAGGGGGTGAAGGTTTTTCGTGTTGACAACCCTCATACCAAGCCAATCAGGTTTTGGCAATGGCTCATCGCTGAAGTTAACAAAAAGCATGAGGACATAATTTTTCTCTCAGAAGCGTTCACCAGGCCAAAGGTGATGGCATCGCTCGCTAAGGTCGGCTTCACCCAATCGTACACGTATTTCACCTGGCGAGTCACCAAGGATGAACTCGTCGGATATATGAACGAGCTATTAGCCGGTCCGTCGCGCTACTACTTCCGTCCGAATTTCTGGCCCAATACCCCTGATATCCTTCCCTTTCATCTTCAATATCAGGAGGAGAACATTTTCATCATCCGGGTCGCACTGGCTGCAACACTGTCTTCTTCCTACGGGATATACGGTCCCGCCTATGAATTCTATGATAACCAGCCGGTACCAGGCCGGGAGGAGTATCTGAATTCAGAAAAGTACGAGATCAGGAAACATGACTGGAAAAAGGTGAACCGTATGACAGACATCATCACCACGATAAACAGTGCACGGAAAAAATACCCCGCGCTTCAGTCGACGTGGAACCTTCAGTTTTGCACGATCCAGGATGACAACCTTCTGGCGTATCTGAAGACTACAGATGACCTGTCTGACATCTTTCTTGTCGTAGTGAATCTTGATCCGCATCAACAGCGATCCGGATTTGTGCAGCTGCCTTTGGAGCGACTGGGACTGCGCGACCAGATCAACGTCAAACTGCATGATCTATTGACCGATGAACATTATACATGGACCCAGGAATGGAATTATGTAGAACTGGATCCGTACAAAATGCCATTTCACTTATTTAAGCTTCGCGTCCATGAGTCGCACTTGTAAGGGATACTGCTTATGAAGCACGCCGAATCTCCACGTTTTGAAGATGCGATCTTTCAAGAGCTGCCATTGATGGCAACATCATCTGGCTGGGATCGGCTGTTTGAAGGTGACGGTGACGTAAAAGTGTTCGAGCGAGATATATTGCCGGTGTTCATAAAGAAATGTCGATGGTTCGGCGGAAAGGCGAAGGTGATCACCGACATGAAAATTCAGCAGCACATATCGCTGGACGTGGAAGGGGAGACGCACTACCTTCTCATCCTCGAAGTGTATTATCAGCAACGAACGACGGAGTACTACTTTCTGCCGGTGTCCTTTGCTCGTGAGCGATCACTCGCTGCGTTGGATGAATACACTTCTCACAGCCTCATTTGTCGCGCGCATCTGAATGGAGAAACGGGGTGTGTTACTGACAGTAGCTACCGCCACGAATTCCGCAACTTCCTCTTCACAAGTATGCAGAGAGGCCGCCAACTCCTGGACGAGGACAATGGAATTCTGGTATTCAGTGCCGGAGCGATCGCCAATGCCGAACAGGCGTCGCGGATACTGAAGGCCGATCAGAGCAACACGGCGATAATCTATGGCGATCAGTATTTCTTCAAGATATACCGGAAAGTGGAACGGGAGATCAATCCTGATCTGGAGATCATCCGCTTTCTTACCGAAAGCACAACCTTCAGGCACGCTCCGCGATATGCAGGCAGTGTGGAGTATCTCCGTGCGGACGCGAGTACAATGGTGCTCGGCATGCTTCAGGAGAACGTAGCGAACCTGGGCGATGCATGGGTCATGACCATGGGTGCCATGACTGAGTACTACGATGCGGTTATGGGTCTTCCGGTTAACACGGAATTTCCAGCATTGATCGAATCGGACACGATGTCCTTCGACAACGCACCGGCGCTGATAAGGCAACTCATCGGACGTGCATTCTCAGATCGGGTGATGTTACTAGCGCAGCGAACGGCGGAAATGCACCGGGCATTGTCGTCTGAGCTCACCGATCCGGCATTCGCGCCGGAACCTATTACACACCACGATCAGGAGGCTCTGTATTCGGCTCTTACCCACCTTTTGAACGATAGGTTCGGCATGCTGGAAGACTCCCTAGAACGCTTTGATACGGAAACACGTGCGCTCGCCAACGAGATTCTGTCATACCGTGACCACATTGAGGAACTCGCGGTGACGGTGAAGCAAGCGGGAGTATCTGCATTGAAAGCAAGGATCCACGGCGATTACCACCTCGGTCAGGTGTTGTTTACCGGTGATGATTTCGTTATCATCGACTTCGAAGGCGAACCGGCACTTTCCTTTCGCGATCGCCGCCTCAAGCGCAGTCCCCTGAAGGACGTCGCCGGGATGATGCGTTCTTTTCACTACGCAGCGTATGGCAAGATCCTTTTAGATAAAAGGTACCGCAGCGAGGACTCCACGATCCTGGAGAAGGCAGCGGAGCAATGGCAGTACTACGTCAGTCGTTTTTTTCTCGGATCGTACATGGCACATGCGGACCTCGGGAGCAACCTTTCAACGGAAAATACCGTGTTGATTCGTACCTTTCTCCTGGAGAAAGCGATTTATGAACTCGGGTATGAGTTAAACGCTCGCCCCGACTGGGTGAAGATACCGCTGAAAGGCATTCAATATCTGGTAAGAAGAGATCTAGGGCACCGTGATCGGCCAAGGCCAGCGTAATCCAAACACTCATGGCAGCAAAGAAACAGCAGGATAAATTCGTACATGACAGCTTCAGTCTGTTTACCGACTACGATGTTCACTTGTTTCGGTCCGGCAAACACTTCAAGCTACATGAGAAGTTCGGATCCCACGTTGTGAACTACAACGGCATGGAGGGAACCTATTTCGCTGTATGGGCACCGAACGCAAAGAACATTTCCGTACTGGGTTACTTCAATCACTGGCAACGAGGAGCCCATAAACTGTTCCCGCGTTGGGACAGATCCGGTATCTGGGAAGGTTTCTTTTCCGACGTAAAGCATGGTGATGCGTATAAGTACGCAGTCGAATCTGGCGACGGAGAAGTCATTGACAAGGCCGACCCGTTTGCATTTTATTCCGAGATGCCACCAAAAACTGCATCCATCGTATGGGGGCCTCGATATGACTGGCGCGATGGCGAGTGGCTCGAACGAAGGAAAGCCACCGCTGGTGCTCCGAGACCTTATTCAGTGTATGAAGTGCATCTGGGGTCGTGGCGTCGGAAGGATGGGAACGACTTCCTGTCATATCCCGATCTCGCACGTGAATTGGTAGAGTACGTTGTCGAAATGGGCTTTACCCATGTGGAGTTGATGCCCGTGATGGAACATCCGTTCTATGGATCGTGGGGATATCAACTCACCGGCTACTTTGCACCGACCAGCCGCTTCGGTTCACCTGAGGACTTCATGTACCTCGTCGATTGTCTCCACGTCGCAGGAATCGGTGTCATCCTCGATTGGGTTCCTTCGCACTTTCCCGGTGATGCACACGGCCTTTACAAATTCGATGGCACCCACCTTTACGAACACGCCGACCCGCGCAAAGGCTTTCACCCAGACTGGAAGAGCTACATCTTCAACTACGGCCGCAGCGAAGTCCGTTCCTTTCTCATCAGCAATGCATTGTTCTGGCTCGACCGCTTTCATGTAGATGGCCTTCGCGTTGACGCTGTCGCGTCAATGCTGTATCTCGACTATTCGAGAAAAGAGGGCGAATGGATTCCCAACCAGTATGGAGGTAACGAAAATATCGAAGCCATCACCTTTCTCAAGGAATTCAACGAGGTCGTCTACCTCAACTTTCCCGATGTTGTTACGATCGCTGAAGAGTCCACTTCGTGGTCAGGCGTATCGCGTCCTACCTATCTCGGTGGTCTTGGTTTCGGGCAGAAATGGATGATGGGCTGGATGCATGACACGCTGAAATATTTTTCATTGGATCCGGTGCATCGCAAGTTTCATCAAAATGAGATCACGTTCAGTTTAATGTATGCGTTCACCGAGAACTTCATGCTTCCGCTTTCACACGATGAAGTCGTTCACGGCAAAGGTTCGCTATTGGGCAAGATGCCTGGAGACGAGTGGCAGAAGTTTGCCAATCTCAGGTTGCTGTTTGCATACATGTTCACCCATCCTGGCACGAAGCTGCTGTTCATGGGAGCTGAGATCGGACAGTCGGCGGAATGGAATCACGACCGCAGCCTTGACTGGCATCTCCTCGACTACGAGGGCCACCGGGGTGTCCGCCGGTTGGTCATCGAGTTGAATGCACTTTACAAGGCCGAGATGGCGCTTTTCCGATACCCCTTTGACCATCGCGGATTTCAGTGGGTAGACTATGGTGACCAAAACAACAGCGTGATCATCTATCAACGGAATGCGGACATCAAAGAAGATGTCCTGATCATTGTCTGCAATTTTACGCCAGCGGTGCGATATCTCTACCGGGTAGGGGTTCCGTTCCGCGGTCAATGGCGAGAGATATTCAATTCCGACGAAACGCGCTTTGGCGGGAGCGGTGTGTCGAATCAGGCACTGATGAACACCGCACCTGTGAAATTTCATGGCAGGGACTACTCAGTTTCACTAAATTTGCCCCCTCTTGCGCTGTCCGTCCTCAAACTTGAAAAGGAAGTCAGTGAGTTTGAGTTGCAGGATATCGGAACATAAACTGAAATTGAGACAACCTCCCACAATCAAAACGCATAATCATTGGAAAAGTATATCTGTATTCACGGGCATTTCTATCAGCCGCCGCGTGAAAATGCCTGGCTTGAAGCGATAGAGGTCCAGGACTCGGCACATCCATATCACGATTGGAACGAGCGAATTTCTGCGGAATGCTACGGGCCGAATGCCGCCTCGCGTATTCTGAACGAGGAAGGTGCCATTACCAATATCGTCAACAACTACGCCAAGATCAGTTACAACTTTGGCCCTACGCTGCTGTCCTGGATGGAGCAGAATGACCGGGAAGCATATGATGCGATCCTGGAAGCCGACCGTCTGAGTATTCAGACCTTTGGCCATGGATCGGCATTGGCGCAGGTGTACAACCACATGATCATGCCGCTCGCGAACAGCGCCGACAAGGAAACGCAGGTCGTATGGGGTATTCGCGACTTCGTCCATCGGTTCAATCGACAGCCGGAGGGGATGTGGCTTGCCGAAACCGCGGTCGACACTGAAACGCTTGAAGTTCTGGTTCGCAACGACATTCGCTTTACAATACTCGCTCCGCGGCAAGCGAAGAGTTTTCGTAAGTTGGGCGAGGAAGTATGGACCAGTGCAGACGAGACGTTTAGTACGCGGCATCCCTACATTTGTCGTCTGCCTTCCGGGAATACTATTACGTTGTTCTTCTATGACGGAGATATTTCACAGGCGGTGGCTTTCAATGGCCTTCTGAATGACGGCCGGTTACTTGCCGACCGTTTGCTGGCGGGGTTTGATGAATCCGCTGACGAAGTCCAACTATGTCACATTGCAACCGATGGTGAAACATATGGCCACCACCACAAGCACGGCGACATGGCACTGGCATTCTGCCTGGATTATATCGAACGAAATTCAGACGCGAAGCTGACCAATTATGCGCAGTACCTTTCGCTGGTCGCACCCGCATATGAGATCGAGATCCATGAGAATAGCTCGTGGAGTTGTGTGCACGGAGTCGAACGCTGGCGTAACGATTGCGGGTGTAATACCGGAGGGAAGCCGGATTGGCATCAGAGGTGGCGACAGCCATTGCGCGATACGCTCGATTGGCTCCGCGAAGAGCTCTGGAAGATATTCGAGCAGACGGGTGCTCTAATGTTCAAGGACCCTGTCGCCGCCCGCAACGATTATATCAATGTCATTCTCAAACGCTCCGATGAAACCATTCGCAAATTCATGCGGGAGCACTGCAGCCAGCCGGTTGAGCAACAAACGGTTCTTCGTTGCATGGAAGTGCAGCGAAATGCGATGCTGATGTACACAAGTTGTGGCTGGTTTTTCGATGAAGTATCCGGTATAGAAACGACACAGATCCTTGAGTATGCGTGCAGGGCTATGCAGTTGACGTCTCAGATCAGTCAGGGCAACCTCGAGCGTGAGTTCCTCACACGACTTCATGATGTGCCGAGTAACGTGCCTGCATACGGCAATGGAGCCGCCATCTACAATAAGGTTGTGCTGCCGTCAAAGATAAACCTTAAAAGGGTGGGTATGCATTACGCAGTGGCTTCCATTTTCGAAGAGGATCTGGAGTCATTTCCGGTATTCAATTATGCGACTGCGAACGAGCATTTTGTCCGCAAAGCTGCGGGCGAACAGAGACTTGTGCTGGGAGTTACCAAAGTACGATCGAATGTGACGCGCTCGGAACAGAGGTTTACCTTTGTTGCCATCTATCTCGGCAAGCATAATATTATCGGAAACATTTCGCTTGAGATGGAGGAGGATCGGTTCGCAAGTATGCAGGCGCGTGTGATTGCCGCGTTCCAGGAGTCCAGACTCGCCGACGTCATCGGATTGATGCAAACGTATTTCGGTTCGGAGACTTATACCATCTGGCAGCTGTTTCAGGACGAAAAGCGAAAGGTGTTCAATTTTATCACTCAACAAAGTCTACTCGATCTCGAGGAGTCACTCCGCCGGATCTACAACCGTGATTATCCGTTGGTGACGGCGCTCGCGAATAACGACATCCCTATCCCCAATGCTTATCGTGCGACCTTTGAATATATCCTGAACGCCGATCTCTTGAAGTCTTTCGGGGGAGAGAAGATCAACATCCGACAAGTCGAACGCGTGATGACTGAACTGGCGACCTGGGATCTTGCAATAGAGGATCCGGGGAAAGTTGAGCACCTGGCCGGAGAGAGCATCTTTAAGGAGCTCAAGCGAATCGGCGCCGAACGCGACAGTCTCAAGCGAGTGGAACGTCTTAACCGTTTATTTCCTCTTTTGGTGCGTTTCAACCTTCGTCCAAATCTTTACCGGAGTCAGAATCTGTTCTTTGAGATATCCAGAACAAATGATGCGCGCTCGCCAGCATGGCTACAGCAGTTTACATTGCTCGGTGAGAACATGGGCGTTAAAGTTTGAAATGGGGTAGTTCGCGGCAATTCAAAGCCTAGCGAAGCAGTGTAACGACGCCCTTGAGATAGCCTTCCGGAGCATCGATGTTGAGATCGATCGTAAAAAAATAGGGACCTGCAGGCAGAAGCGTTCCCTGGAAGGTGCCATCCCATCCTGCGTCGAATCCGACTGCTTCATACACCAGGATACCCTGTTGGTTGTAGACCCGAACGCGAGCTTCAGGATACATGTCGTTATCGGAAGATGGAACAATCAACCAGGTATCATTTGCATGGTCGCCGTTAGGAGTAAATCCCGACGGAATATCCAATCCTATGACAACCTGGCCGAACAGGACTTCACGGACCACCTGTTCACTGGCAAGTTCTCCATCGTGGACAGAGATGTAGATCGCTTTCCGGATACGGTTGGACGGGCCGAGCCGCTCATATTGAACCGAATGGATAGCGGCTTCAAACCTCTCGGCCGACGCAGGCCCTGCAAGTGTGAGTATACCGGTCTCCGTATCGAATTCACCGCCGATGTTCGCGTACTCTCCTGAAGGCGAGTAGACAAGTTGATCAATGTTCATCTGGTAGGTCTCAGGTTGAAGCCCGATCTCGGCTGATACAATACTGTCACCATCGGGCTCGTGAATGCGCAGGGATCGCGTGACTGTTGTCAATCCGGTCGTTGCATTGTAAGGGATAGGATCTGTCTCTAAGTCGGTCAGTATCGGAGCGTCATTTACAGGAGTCACGACAATGAGGAGATTGAAGGAAGTGCTGATATTCTCTCCATCGCTAACCGTCACGGGAACCGACAGGGTTCCGGCGAAGTCCTGACTAACGGTGATGATCGTGCCTCCGACGGTATAGTTTTCTCCCGGCGCAACATTCAAGGTGAAGCCCATTGGGTAGTCATCATCCTCGTCTACTACGATCAGGTAGGAGAGGAGGATTTCCAAAGATCCTTCTTCAACGATTTCCAGATCGACTTGACCGACGATGCGAGGAATCCGCTCGATCGGCTTGACAGTGAGGGGCAGTGCAAATAGATCGGAACTGATCGCACCATCATTGACTGACACGTTTACCAACAGGGTACCGGTAAAACCGATATGTGGTGTCACCACATTTTCGACAACGGAGTAATTATCTCCATTGTGAACCATCAGGGTGAAGTCGGCTGGGTACGTATTGTCAGGATCGGTCACGGTCAAGTGTTCGAACTGGATGGCTATCGGTTGTCCCTCGTTGACGGAGAGGTTCGAGGACCCGGTGATCGCCGGTTTGTCGTTTACCGGTATGACAGTAATTCTGAGGTCGTAGGGATCACTATCGTGTTGACCATCATTGACCGTCACTTTGACAAGGAGTGGTCCGTGGAAGTCGGCAGCAGGTGTGACGATGTTTCCCTGGGAAGTGTAATCCTTCCCGGGGTGGATTCGCAGGGTGAATCCCCAGGGATAAAACCAATTGTCGGGATCGATTACCGTTAGATAGCTCATCTGGATGACGATGCTCGCGTCTTCGTCGACACTCAGTTCTTGTTGCCCTGTTATGACAGGCTTTCGGTTAGGCTGGGAAAGGGCCGGATACGCGAGAAGGAAGGCGACAAAAAAAAGTGACAGAGATCTCATAAGGATTGATCAAGCGCGCTAACGTGAGCCGCTTCGAACCAACTATGAGAAAAAAATTATGCCGTTTGGGGTCGTTCCAGTCAATTCTGAATCACATCCGCCGGAGCAGAGGCGTGGTTAGATTGCTCGTTGTCGAGATAGTTCCAGACCAGGCTGCTTGCCCCCAGAATAGGCGCAGCCTGATTCTGCAGGCCAGAAGGAAGTACTTTTACCTTGCCGCGAAAGAGCGGCATCAGGTTCGCTTCCATGTGCCGGATGGTGGGCTTGAAGATCAGATCTCCTGCCAGGGATAGTCCGCCGAAGAGAAAGATCGCCTCCGGATCTGTGTGAACGACTGTTTCAGCCAGTTTCATTCCGAGGATACGTCCGGTGTATTCGAATGCTGCTAATGCGACGACGTCGCCTCTAACGGCTGCGTCGGTGATCATCTTGGTATTGAGATTATCGAAACTTATCCCGCGCAGTTCACTGTCCTCCAGGTGGTCGGCTAATAGTTTGTACACCGTGCGCCGGATCCCGGTTGCGGACACGTATGTCTCCAGGCAACCGCGCTTTCCGCAGTTGCAATAACGGCCCGCGGGATTTACACTGGTATGACCGACTTCACCAGCGATACCGTGTTTTCCATTGAGGAGTTGGCCGTTTGAGACAAATCCACTGCCCAGCCCGGTGCCAAGCGTAATGACGATGAAGTCTCTCATTCCCTTGGCTGAGCCGTACACCATTTCACCCACAGCGGCTGCGTTGGCGTCGTTGGTAATGATCGCCGGGATGTTGAATTCCTCCTTCAGCATATCCGCGAGGGGAATAATACCCTTCCACGGAAGGTTTGTAGCGCGTTCGATCGTTCCTTTATAATAATTTCCATTGGCGGCACCAACTCCGATGCCCAGGACCTTGTGCTCGATATCGATCTTCGCGATCGCGTCGCGGAGCGCCTGTGCAAGGCCGTTAAAGAAGTCGCGGAACTCGTCGTAATGAGCTGTTTTGATATTACCCTGATACACCACCTGGCCTTCGCGGTTCACGATACCATACTTGGTATTTGTTCCTCCGATGTCGATCCCGATTGTTAGCTCCGTCATGTAAACGTTCAGTTTTTAGATGGAAAGAATTCTGG
>CAYTMU010000023.1:51526-57193 GCA_964438975.1 uncultured Roseivirgaceae bacterium
TTTTAGATGGAAAGAATTCTGGCGATCCGCAGCGATTCTGCGTCAATCTCGTGATAGCCCGATTCCTTGACCTTGCCGAAATCGGTATACACGATCTTGTTGTCTTTGACGCCCACCATCACGTCACTTTCGCCTTTGAGTAAACCTTCTACGGCAGCAATACCTAATTTGCTGGCAAGTACCCGATCAAAGTATGTCGGCGTACCACCCCGTTGTAAGTGTCCGAGGATCGTTACCTTGATATCGAAGTACGAAGATCGTTCCGCTACACGCTTGGCGAGTGTGTTGGCATCGCCGATCCTGGAGCCCTCGGCCACGACAACAAGATTTGATTTCTTGGTTGTCTCTTTTTCCGCGCCGAGGATCGCGAAAAGTTGATCGAACGTGGTGTTCTCTTCCGGAAGGATGATTGCGGTAGCACCGCCGGCGATGCCACTGTTCATCGCGATATATCCGGAGTTGCGTCCCATCACTTCAACGAAGAATAGTCGGTTGTGCGACAAGGCAGTATCACGAATCTTATCGATCGCTTCCACTGCAGTATTGGTTGCCGTATCGTATCCAATAGTGAAGTCAGTGCCGGCAATATCATTGTCGATCGTACCGGGAATACAAATCGCCGGTATCGCATACTCCTGAGAGAATGTATGAAGGCCGGTGAATGTTCCATCTCCGCCGATGGCGACGAGCGCATCAATCCCTTCCTTCATAAGGTTATCGTACGCACGTTTTCTTCCTTCGGCCGTCCGAAACTCTTCGCTCCTGGCTGTCTTGAGAATTGTTCCGCCCCGCTGGATGATATTACCCACCGAACGTGGACCAAGTCGTACAAAATCCCCTTCGATCATCCCCTCATAACCACGCATAATACCATAGGCATCCTTCTTGTAATACGCACATGCACGAACCACTGCCCGAATGGCGGCATTCATTCCCGGCGCATCGCCGCCCGACGTGAATACACCGATCTTACCGATTTTGCTATCCATTGAACAATTTAAAATTCAACAAAATTACCGTATGTATTTCACTTTACCATAAACAATTCAATCATCCAAACTTCAAACGTTTGAAATAGTTGATAAGGCCGTTTGTCGAAACATCGTGCGTGTCAATTGGTGATCCATCCTCAAGTTCCGGGAGTATTTTTTTTGCCAGAACTTTCCCGAGTTCCACACCCCATTGATCGAAACTGAAGATGTTCCAGATAACTCCCTGAACAAATATCTTGTGTTCGTACATCGCGATTAATGAACCGAGTGTCCTGGGCGTGAGTTGATGAAACAGTATCGTGTTGCTTGGTCGGTTCCCATCGAACACACGGAAAGGGGTGTGAAATGCTATATCGTCGGGGGACATACCCGTGTTCCCGAGCTCAGCTTCGACTTGCTCTGCTGTTTTTCCCAGCATTAACGCTTCGGTCTGCGCAAAGAAGTTCGACAGCAGTTTCTCATGATGATCAGACAAGTTATTGTGGCTTGCGACAGGAGCGATGAAATCGCACGGGATCAACTTGGTTCCTTGGTGGATCAGTTGGTAAAATGCATGCTGACCGTTTGTTCCGGGTTCGCCCCAGATAATAGGGCCTGTCTGATAACCCACCGGTTGCCCGCTGCGATCTACGGACTTTCCGTTGCTCTCCATATTCGCTTGCTGAAAATATGCGGCAAAACGATGCAGGTATTGATCGTAGGGAAGGATCGCTTCAGAGGCGGCGTTGAAAAAGTTGTTGTACCAGATTCCAATGATAGCAAGGATAACCGGGATGTTGCGTTCGTACGGCGTGTCACGAAAATGTTTATCCATGGCATGAGCACCCTCCAGCATCTTCACGAAATTGTCGTAGCCGATGGTACAGACGATTGAAAGTCCGATAGACGACCAGAGCGAATAGCGACCGCCGACCCAATCCCAAAATGCGAACATATTCTCCGGAGAAATGCCGAATGCTGTCACAGCGTCGCGGTTGGTAGAGACGGCGACAAAATGCCGCGCCACTTCTCCACGGTTCCCGGTCTTCTCCAGAAACCACGCACGCGCCGACTCGGCGTTGGTCATGGTCTCTTGGGTGGTAAATGTCTTTGACGCGATGATGAAGAGTGTTGTTTCCGGATCGACAGTCTTCAGTGTTTCCGCTATGTGTGTTCCATCTACATTTGAAACAAAGTGCGGTGTGATGTTTGACCAGTATGGGCGCAGCGCTTCCGTTACCATGACAGGGCCGAGGTCCGAACCGCCGATCCCGATGTTGACGATCGATTTGATACGCTTGCCTGAGTATCCTTTCCACTCACCACTCCGCACCTGCGTACTGAAGACCTTCATCTGTTCAAGCACCCGGTTTACTTCAGGCATGACATCCGCCCCGTCAACATTCACCGGCGTGTTGGAGCGATTTCGCAGGGCGATATGAAGAACAGACCGGTTCTCGGTGCGATTGATCTTTGCGCCGGTGAACATGCCATGGATCGCCGCATCAAGCTCCACCTCACGGGCGAGCTCGACCAACAGGCGCATAACCTCCTCGTTGATAAGATTCTTGGAATAATCAAGCAGGATATCCTCAAACTGAGCACTAAAGGTCTTGAAACGGTCCGGGTCCTCCTCGAACAAGTCCCGCATATGCGTTGCCTGCATTGTCAGGAAGATCATTTCAAGGTTTCGCCACGCTGCAGTACTAGTTGGATCGTTGGATGGAAACATAGGGGTGAGTGGTGAATCGTGAGTAGTGAGTAGTGAAGTTTTTTAGCGCCAATATCGCAAAGCCCTTCGGACAGAACAACCCGTCAATAATATTCCCGCCATAATTAAGATCCCGTCAAGCAGCATTCACTCCGCCAGGGCGAATCCCGTACAGCAGCACAAGCTCACTCACCACTCATCATTCACGCCTTAAACTTCTTCACCAGCATCGCGAGTTTCTCCTCCATGCTCACTTCCTTCTCGCGGGGTTTGTTTGTTTTGGGCTTGCCGGCTCTCGCTGGTGGCGCAGGGGTTTCTGCGAAGGGATCACTCTTCATCGATAGTCCGATCCGCTTCCGCGGTACGTCAACTTCGACAACGGTAACCATCACTTTTTGCTGTACGGTTACTGCTTCTTTCGGGTCTTTGACGAAGCGGTCAGACAGGTGACTGATATGCACGAGTCCATCCTGGTGAACACCCACGTCGACAAAGGCGCCGAAGTTTGTGACATTGGTTACGATGCCCGGGAGTTTCATGCCGATCTTGAGATCGCCGATAGAATTTACTCCCTCGGTAAAGGTAAACACCTCGAAGGTGTCGCGAGGGTCTCGCCCGGGTTTCTCCAATTCGGTAAGGATATCCGTTAACGTCGGGATACCCACTTTCTCCGATATGTACTTGTTCAGATCGAGCTGTTTTGTCAGTTCGCTTTTACTCATAAGATCTTTCACCGAGCAGCCGATATCCTGGGCCATCTTCTCTACGATCGGATAGCTCTCCGGATGGACAGCGCTGGCGTCGAGCGGATTTGGTGCGTCGTGAATGCGCAGAAAACCCGCAGCCTGTTCAAATACCTTCTCACCGAGACGTGGCACCTGCATCAGGCTTTGGCGGTCAGGGAATGGCCCGTTTTGATTACGGTATTCAACTATGTTTCGGGCGAGCGAGGAGCTCAGTCCGGAGACATACGACAGCAACTCCTTACTCGCCGTGTTGATCTCCACGCCGACGGAGTTCACGCAACTCATGACGACATCGTCGAGTCCTTGTTTGAGTTTTTGCTGATCGACATCGTGCTGATACTGGCCGACACCGATCGACTTAGGGTCGATCTTTACAAGTTCCGCGAGAGGATCCATCAATCGCCTGCCGATCGAGACAGCGCCCCGCACGGTGAGATCCTGATCCGGAAACTCATCGCGGGCGACCTCCGATGCCGAATAGACCGACGCGCCGCTCTCGTTTACCATGGCGATGATGATGCGGTTGTCGAGTCCGATGCCCCTCACGAAAGATTCTGTTTCACGACTAGCCGTACCGTTGCCGATGGCGATCGCCTCGATCTCGAACTTATCGACCAGTGCCCGGACAATCGCACCGGATTTCACGACATCTTTTTGGGGTTCGTTGGGGAAAATCGCTTCATAATGGAGAAGTTTCCCCTGGCGATCGAGGCAGACAAGTTTGCAACCCGTGCGGAACCCCGGATCTAATGCGAGTACATTCTTTTGACCTAGCGGCGCAGATAGCAAGAGCTCCTTTAAGTTGGAAGCGAACACTTTGATCGCCTCTTCATCAGCTTTGACCTTCGACTCCATTCGGATTTCCGTTTCAAGCGAAGGTCGGAGCAAACGCTTGTAGGAATCGCGGATAGCCAGGCGCACCTGTTCCGCAGCTGTGTTCTCGGTCTTAACGAACTGGCGTTCCAGTGACGCGATCGCGTTTTCTTCCGGAGGAAAGATGTCAAGCGCGAGAATGCTCTCTTTCTCTCCGCGGCGCAAGGCAAGCAATCGGTGAGATGGCGTCTTTGCGATAGGCTCCTTCCATTCGAAGTAGTCCTTGTACTTGACGCCTTCAGCTTCCTTCCCCTTCATGACACGCGCTTCGACGATACCTTCTTTCCAGAACAGTTCCCGGATGTTCTTCCGCGATTCCGGATTTTCACTGACCCACTCGGCGATGATATCACGTGCGCCATCAAGCGCCTCGTCGGAATTTGCGACACCTTTCTCTGCGTCTACGAACGAACCCGCGAATTCGGACAGGTCGAATTTCTCCTGGTCGAACAGTCGCTGGGCGAGAGGCTCCAGTCCTTTTTCTTTGGCCACAGACGCCCTCGTTTTCCTCTTCGGCTTAAAAGGCAGGTAAATATCCTCAAGCTCCGCCAAGGTACCGGCGACAACAATCTGTTGCATCAGTTCCGGCGTCAGCTTGCCTTGTTTTTCTATCGACGAAATCACCGCTTCCCGCCGTTTGTCCAGCTCTCGCAATTGCTCAAGCCGGTCCCTGACATTTGCGACCATTACCTCGTCCATGCTACCGGTCAATTCTTTCCGGTACCGGGAAATAAACGGGATCGTAGCGCCCTCCAGGAGGAGTTCAGCCACTGCGTTAACGTATTTGTGTTGAAGTGAGAATTCCCGGGTAATCTGCTCTATCCAGCGGGCAATGTTTTCCTTTTCCATAATCCTTTCTAGGGGAGGCAAAAATAGGATAAGCGCGACAAGGTGCAAGCGGAAATCGGGGAATCTAATCCTACCTGGCTGCTTTCGTGCGTGGTGAGTGGCCGGAACCGGAGGGACGGACCTTTGTCGCGAGGGTAAGATGCCGAGGGTCATGTTTTTTTTATATAATTGAATAAGATACTATTATGACTAAAAGAAAACGTATTGCTTTAATAGCCCACGATCACAAGAAGGATGATCTGATTGAGTGGGCGAGGTTTAACCGTGAAAGGCTTGCCTCGTCGGTGTTATATGCGACGAAAACCACCGGGGGGCTTTTGGAGACCGCCCTCGAGTTGCCGGTAACAAAACTTCAGAGTGGCCCATTCGGCGGGGATCAACAAATCGGAGCGATGATCGCGGAAGGCGGTATTGATATCCTCGTATTCTTCTGGGACCCGCTGCATCCCCTTCCGCACGACCAGGATATCAAAGCGCTGCTGCGCATTGCTGTGTTATGGAACATTCCTGTAGCATG
>CAYTMU010000024.1:0-7932 GCA_964438975.1 uncultured Roseivirgaceae bacterium
TTGTCTACGAGGTTGTGATCGTAAGACTTCAGTTTGATTCTAATTTTCTGGTTCATAATCGCGTTGAGGAAATCGTCTAAATCCTGATTTGTCTAATCAATACTATCTCACTATTGCTGCGCCTTTCATATCTTCAATCACCTTGTCTGCCAGGTTCTTCGGAACCGGAGCATAGTGTGAGAACGTCAGCGACGCGGAAGCACGACCTGATGTAATGGTGCGAAGGTCGGTTACATATCCGAATAATTCCGACAGCGGAACATCGGCTTTGATAACCTGAGCGCCACCACGCGTGTCCATACCCTTCAGAGATCCTCTTCTGCGGTTCAAGTCTCCCGTGACGGATCCTGTGTACTCATCCGGAGAAAGTACTTCTACCGACATGATCGGTTCAAGCAACTGCGGACCTGCCTTCGCGGCTGCTTCTCTGAAGCCGAGCCTTCCGGCAAGTTCAAATGACAGTGCATCGGAGTCAACGTCGTGGAAAGAGCCGTGGAACAGTCTTACCTTCATCGAATCCACCGGGTAGCCCGCAAGCGGTCCGTTGACCATGGCTTGCTGGAATCCCTTTTGGATCGACGGGATGAATTCGCGCGGAATTACACCACCAACGATGTCGTTCACAAACTCTAGACCGTCCTTACCATCTTCGCGCGGGGCAAGTTCAAAGACAATGTCTGCAAATTTACCGCGACCACCCGTCTGCTTCTTGTAAACTTCTTTGTGCTCGACAGACTTCGTAAGGGCTTCCTTATATGCAACCTGGGGTGCACCTTGGTTTATCTCAACCTTGAATTCGCGTTTCAGACGATCGATGATGATCTCGAGGTGAAGCTCACCCATTCCACGAAGGATGGTTTGACCTGTCTCCTGGTCTGAATTCACACGAAGCGTGGGATCTTCTTCGATCAGCTTGCCAATTGCCATACCGAGTTTGTCGGCATCAGTTTGTTTCTTTGGCTCGATCGCGTAACCTATAACCGGTTCCGGGAACACCATGGACTCGAGGACAACCTTGCGCTTTTCATCGCAAAGGGTATCTCCTGTCT
This sequence comes from uncultured Roseivirgaceae bacterium, assembly GCA_964438975.1. Taxonomy (GTDB): domain Bacteria; phylum Bacteroidota; class Bacteroidia; order Cytophagales; family Cyclobacteriaceae; genus Chryseosolibacter. The sequence goes on from CAYTMU010000024.1 coordinate 1,050, forward strand.
TAATATCTTTAAATCCGACAACGGCACCGATATCACCCGCAGACAAACGCTCAATCTGGTTCTGCTTGTTCGAGTGCATCTGGAAGACGCGCGAAATACGCTCCTTCGCCGCTGAACGCGTGTTGTACACATATGAGCCGGACTCGAGTACTCCGGAGTACGCGCGGATGAAGCACAAGCGACCGACAAACGGGTCTGTTGCAATCTTGAATGCAAGGGCTGTAAAAGGTTCTTTCGGATCTGGCCTGATCACGATCTCAGCCTCGGTCTCCGGATCGTGCCCGATAATGTTGTCCTTGTCCATCGGAGAAGGCAACAGCTCCATTACGTAGTCAAGCAGAGTCTGAACACCTTTGTTCTTGAAGGACGATCCGCAAACCATCGGAACGATCTTCATATCAATCGTCGCCTTTCTCAGCGCGGTGAGAATTTCTGTCTCGGAGATCGAAGCGGGATCATTGAAAAACTTCTCCATCAGTGTTTCATCGTATTCAGCTACTGCTTCCAGAAGCTTTTCACGATAAACATCGACGTCCTCTTTCATATTCTCGGGGATCGGAACTTCCTCAAAGGTCATTCCCTTATCCGCCTCATTCCAGATGATCGCCTTATTGGTAACCAGGTCAACCACTCCTCTGAAGTTGTCTTCCGTACCAATCGGGAGTTGTAAGGCAACGGCGTTGCTACCGAGTCTTTCCTTCACCTGCTTGCACACGCCAAGGAAATCCGCACCTGCCCGGTCCATCTTGTTGACGAAACCGATACGTGCAACCTTGTAATTATCTGCAAGTCGCCAGTTCGTTTCCGATTGAGGCTCGACGCCATCTACCGAACTGAACAGAAAAACCAGTCCATCGAGTACGCGCAAAGACCGGTTTACTTCAACTGTGAAGTCAACGTGGCCAGGGGTATCGATGATGTTGATGTGGTACTCGTCTCCGCGATACTTCCAGTGGACAGTCGTGGCAGCGGAGGTAATGGTAATACCCCGCTCCTGTTCCTGCGCCATCCAGTCCATCGTGGCTGATCCCTCGTGCGTTTCGCCGAGTTTGTAGTTTACACCAGAGTAATAGAGGATCCTCTCGGTCGTTGTTGTCTTACCGGCATCGATATGTGCCGCAATACCGATATTCCTGGTGAATCTTAAGTCCCTTCCCATTGATTAATCGCTGTTAGAATCTAAAATGCGAGAATGCCTTGTTGGCTTCAGCCATACGGTGGGTATCGTCCTTTTTCTTGATCGCTGCGCCTTCTCCTTTTGAAGCAGCAATGATCTCAGCGGCCAGTCGGTCCATCATCGTTTTCTCTCCGCGTGCGCGGGAGTAGTCGATCAACCATTTGATGGTGAGGTTGGTTTTCCGCTCGGGGCGGATCTCAACCGGAACCTGAAAAGTTGCTCCTCCAACCCGGCGACTCTTCACCTCTACCGCAGGTGTAAGGTTGCTCATCGCTCTTTTCCAGACGTCGAGGCCGCTTTCATTGGTCTTTTTCTCAACCAGGGCAACTGCATCATAGAAAATCGTGTAGGCTACACTCTTCTTTCCGTCTTCCATCAGGTAGTTGACGAATTTTGTTACCAACGTGTCGCCAAACTTCGGGTCGGGAAGTAAGTATCTCTTTTTAGGTTTTGTCTTTCTCATGACTGATCAATAATTATTTCTTACCCTTGGCAGGAGCTGCAGCAGCACCAGCTTTAGGCCTTTTTGCCCCGTATTTGGACCTACTTTGTGCCCGACCATTTACACCGGCCGTGTCGAGCGCGCCCCGGATGATGTGATAACGAACACCGGGAAGATCTTTGACCCTGCCTCCGCGTATCAATACAATGGAGTGTTCCTGAAGGTTGTGCCCCTCGCCAGGAATATAGGCGTTCACCTCTTTGCTGTTTGTGAGGCGAACCCTCGCCACCTTGCGCATAGCCGAATTGGGCTTCTTAGGGGTTGTCGTGTACACACGAGTACATACACCCCGGCGCTGGGGGCAGGAATCAAGCGCAGGAGACTTTGACTTAAACGTCAGCTTCTTTCTCCCTCTCCTTACAAGTTGTTGAATGGTAGGCATTTATAATGTTAAATTTATAACCTTTCGAAATTTAGGACTGCAAAGGTATAATAAGTCGAAACAAGTTCAAAATTCGAGGTTAAAGTTTAGGGTTTATGGTCTAAAGTTCACGGTTAGGCTTCTCCCATGGTTCCTCCGAAATTCATCGGAAATTTGGGCATGTCTTCAGTCCGCTTAATGGGTCCAAACGAGGCTTCGTACTTCTCAATATTGTCTTTCAAAGCCGCCAGGAACCGTTTTGCGTGCTCGGGGGTGATCACGATCCGCGCCTTTACCTTGGCCTTCGGAACCCCCGGCATCAGACGAATGAAATCAACAACGAACTCGCTGTTCGAATGCGCGATCATCGCCAGATTGGAATAGATGCCTTCAGCAATCTCCTCCGTCAACTCAATGTTGATCTGGTTCTGGGGCACCTGTTTTTTGTCTTCTTCTGCCATTGTAGTGGGATAAAGGTCTACAGCCGACAGTCCACCGATGCTGTGGACCCGTCGACTGTAGACCGTGGACTACTCCTGAAGCTCTTTCTCCTTCGTCTTAGGCGGCTCGGGACTTGTCAGGGCGTTGTACTCCTCCTTGTGAGTGACGATCAGGTCGGCAAACCTGCGCTGCCCTGTTCCGGCAGGAATCAGGTGACCGACAATCACGTTCTCTTTCATCCCCATCAACCAGTCAGTCTTACCGCGGATCGCAGCCTCACTCAGGACCTTGGTCGTCTCCTGGAAGGAAGCAGCTGACAACCAGCTTTCTGTCTTCAGCGATGCCTGCGTAATCCCTTGAAGGGTCGGCCTGGAAACGGCCGCCAGCGCATCCCGTACTTCTACGAGCTTCTGATCATTTCTTCTCAGAACGGAATTCTCATCCCGGAACTCACGACCCGTGATGATCTGACCTGGCTTCATCGTCTTGGAATCGCCAGCGTCTACCACCACCTTCTTATCAATGACGGTATCGTTCTCTTCCCGGAAAACAAATTTATCTACATACTCGCCTGGGAGGAAGTTCGTATCACCCGGATCGATTATCTCGACCTTCTGCATCATCTGGCTTACAATCGCCTCGATATGCTTGTCATTGATCTTCACCCCTTGCAGACGGTATACTTCCTGTATCTCATTCACAAGATACTCCTGCACCGCAGTAGGACCTTTGATCAACAGGATATCCGAAGGCGTAATGCTTCCGTCAGACAACGGCTGACCTGCCTTCACAAAGTCATTATCCTGAACCAGAATGTGCTTCGACAGCGGCACCAGGTAACGTTTCTGAACGCCATCGCGCGATTCAATAAAGATCTCGCGATTACCACGCTTGATACCGCCATAGGTCACCACACCGTCAATCTCACTTACTACCGCCGGGTTCGACGGATTCCGCGCCTCGAACAACTCCGTTACACGCGGCAGACCGCCTGTAATATCCCGGGATTTGCCCATCGTACGAGGGATCTTGGCAAGCACTTGCCCAGCCTTGATCTTGTCTCCTTCGTCCACAGCAAGGTGAGCGCCTACCGGGATGTTATATCCTTTTACATCACTCTTTCCTTTCACGACAACCGCAGGGTTCTTCGTTTTGTCGCGGGTATCCGTGATAACTTTCTCACGGTGGCCGGTCTGTTCATCGGACTCCTCCTTAAAGGTGACACCTTCGATGATCGACTCGTATTCAACTGTTCCATCAAACTCCGAGAGAATAACAGCGTTATACGGATCCCAGAAACACATCTCGTCTCCTTTTTCAACGGCTTGTCCTTCCTTAACTTTCAGGAATGCGCCATAAGGAACGTTGTTGCTGATAAGCACACGTCCTTTCTCTTTGTCGACGATCCGGATCTCCCCAGTGCGGCCCATGACGACTTGTACAGGTTTGTTCTCACTATCGGTCGTGCCGATAACGCGAATTCCTTCGAATTCGACAATACCCGGGAACTTCGCTTTGATATTCGCTTCCACTGCGATGTTCGATGCAGTACCGCCGACGTGGAAAGTACGGAGTGTAAGCTGTGTTCCGGGTTCCCCGATCGACTGAGCGGCGATTACACCAACCGCTTCGCCGGCTTGAACCATTTCGCCGGTGGCAAGATTCCGTCCGTAACACTTCGCGCAACCACCGATCTTCGATTCACACGTCAGCAGCGACCGGATTTCAACTTCTTCGATCGCCGTCTCCTCGATCTTCTTGGCGATCTCGTCTGTTATCTCCTCGTTTGCATCCAGGATCATAGCGTCTGTCAATGGATCGTACACGGCATGCACCGTTACGCGACCGACAACGCGTTCGGACAGCGGCTCAACGATATCTTCGTTGTCTTTCAGAGCAGTGACCTTCAGACCGCGGAGCGTTCCGCAATCAGCTTCGGTGATCACAAGATCGTGCGCTACGTCAACCAACCTTCTGGTCAGATATCCCGCATCTGCAGTTTTTAAGGCAGTATCGGCGAGACCTTTCCGCGCACCGTGCGTCGAAATAAAGTATTCCAATACATCAAGTCCTTCCTTAAAGTTGGACAGGATAGGGTTCTCGATAATCGAACCAACTGACCCCGCGAGGTTCTTCTGTGGCTTCGCCATCAACCCTCGCATCCCGCCTAACTGGCGGATCTGTTCCCGGGAGCCCCGCGCACCGGAGTGCATCATCATATAGATCGAGTTGAAGCCCTGATGATCTTCCTCAAGTTGCTTCATCAACGTGTTCGTCAGGAGCGTGTTGGTCCTGGTCCAGATATCGATCACCTGATTGTAGCGCTCGTTATCTGTGATAAGACCCATCATGTAGTTGTTCCACACACCATCAACTTCCTCCTGAGCGTTGGCGACAAGTTTCTCCTTCTCAACGGGGATCTTGACGTCATTGAGCCCCATTGAAAGTCCTCCTTTATACGCCATCTGGAACCCTAGGTCTTTGATGTCATCAAGGAACTTTGCAGTCTTCGACAATCCGGCGTGCTTAAACACATCCGAAATAATAGTCTGGAGCTTCTTCTTAGTCAGGAGTTCATCTACAAAACCAACTTCCTCCGGAACGTGTTGATTAAAGATTACGCGACCGACAACTGTATCGATGAGTTTCGATTCGATATTGCCCGTTTGCTTGTCGCGAGTATTTACCCTCACCTTAATGGCAGCGTGTTTAGACACCTTACCCTCGTTGTAGGCGATGATAACCTCTTCCGCAGAAAAGAATTTCTTTCCTTCTCCCTCGACCGCGAGTTCCGGCGTGCTCTTCCTCGCCTTTGTCAAATAGTACAAGCCCAACACCATATCCTGCGAAGGTACCGTGATCGGCGCGCCATTCGCGGGGTTAAGAATGTTGTGCGATGAAAGCATCAACAAGGAAGCTTCCAGGATCGCTTCCTGGCCAAGCGGCACGTGAACCGCCATTTGGTCACCGTCGAAGTCGGCGTTGAACGCCGTACACACCAACGGGTGAAGTTGAATAGCTTTTCCTTCGATCAGCTTGGGCTGAAACGCCTGGATACCCAGACGGTGAAGCGTTGGAGCGCGGTTCAGCATCACAGGATGTCCCTTCAGAACGTTCTCGAGGATATCCCAGATCACAGGATCTTTGCGGTCGACGATCTTCTTCGCCGACTTGACCGTCTTCACGATTCCCCTCTCAATAAGCTTCCGGATAATAAACGGCTTGAACAATTCCGCCGCCATATCCTTGGGAAGCCCGCACTCGTGCAGTTTCAATTCCGGGCCAACGACGATAACCGAACGACCTGAATAGTCGACCCGCTTTCCGAGAAGGTTCTGGCGGAACCGTCCCTGCTTTCCTTTCAGCATATCGCTAAGGGATTTCAGCGCGCGATTACCGTCCGACCGAACCGCGTTGACCTTACGCGAATTGTCGAACAATGAATCGACTGCTTCCTGAAGCATACGCTTCTCATTGCGAAGAATAACTTCAGGAGCTTTGATATCGATCAGTCTTTTCAGACGATTGTTTCTGATAATTACACGACGGTAAAGATCGTTTAGATCTGAAGTCGCAAACCGACCGCCATCCAACGGCACAAGCGGACGCAGCTCCGGCGGAATGACAGGCACCATCTTGATGATCATCCACTCCGGTCTGTTCTCAATACGGGTCCTTGCTTCGCGGAACGCTTCGACAACCTTCAGGCGTTTCAGCGCTTCTGCTTTGCGTTGTTGTGATGTGTCTGTGGCAGCCTGGTGACGCAGTTCGTACGACAATGTGTCGAGATCCGTTCTGGCCAGCAACATTTCAAGTGCTTCAGCACCCATCTTGGCGATGAATTTCTTCGGATCGTTGTCATCCAGCAATTGATTTTCACGAGGAAGCTTATCCACGATATCGAGGTATTCTTCTTCGGTGAGGAAATCAAGGCGGTTGATACCATCCTCCTCTTTCATACCTGGCTGAATGACTACATAGCGCTCATAGTAAATGATCTGATCGAGCTTCTTAGTAGGGAGTCCGATCAGGTATCCGATCTTATTGGGAAGCGAACGGAAGTACCAGATATGCGCTACCGGCACCACGAGCTCAATGTGGCCCATGCGCTCGCGACGGACTTTCTTTTCCGTCACTTCAACACCGCACCGGTCGCAGATAATACCCTTGTAACGAATGCGCTTGTATTTGCCGCAATGACATTCCCAGTCCTTCACGGGGCCGAATATCCGCTCGCAAAACAACCCGCCCATTTCAGGCTTGTATGTCCGGTAATTGATAGTCTCTGGCTGCGTTACCTCACCGTGCGAGCTCTCCAGAATAGACTCTGGAGAAGCCAGGCTAATGGTGATCTTGGAGAAGTCGTTGTTGATCTTTTTATTTTTTCTGAAAGACATATCGT
>CAYTMU010000024.1:8032-56127 GCA_964438975.1 uncultured Roseivirgaceae bacterium
CCGATCGAGCGTGCGTGCATCTTATCGTCCACAAGGTGGCCGAGTTTCAGCATGTACGCGATCCCCACCGTTACCGGCTGATCAAATTGCGCACCGGTCAACCCATCGTAAAGGTACGTCCGGCCGAACTCAGGGAGCGACGCTTCATTCAATTCCTTTTGAACATCCTCAAGTGACGCCCCATCGAAGATCGGGGTCGCATATTTGCGATCAAGCTTGAGACCCGCCCATGCCAGGACTGTCTCATAAATCTGCCCAAGGTTCATACGCGATGGTACGCCGAGGGGGTTGAGACAGATGTCAACTGGAGTTCCGTCTTCGAGGAACGGCATATCTTCTTCGCGTACAATACGCGCTACCACGCCTTTGTTTCCGTGACGACCCGCCATCTTATCGCCCACTTTCAGTTTGCGTTTCTTCGCCACGTAAACCTTGGCGAGTTGTACAATGCCTGTCGGTAATTCGTCGCCCACTTCCAAAGTAAAGCGTTCACGTTTGAATTCCCCGGCGTAGTTGTTGCGCTTGTTGAGGTAGTTCTTCACCGTTTGCGCGATCAACTCGTTGGTATGATCATCCGAAGTCCAGTTCTCAAGGCTGATGTCAGCGATGAGGTTCACTTCCTCGGGAACATTATAGTTGCTCTCGTCCCGGTAAATATTCTTGTCAGGGAAGAGGTTGTTGTCGATAACCTTCGCTGAGAACTTCACGCCTTTGCTGATAAGTTCATCCCCGAACTTATGCTTAACGCCGTTACTTGTTTTGCCGTTGAGCAATGTCGTGAGTTTCTTCACCATTTCATCGCGAAGGTCAGTCAGGCTTTTGCTGTACTTGTTCTTCAGCGCGTCCAGTTCCTTCTTAGACTTAGTGCGTATGTCCTTGTCGCGCTTCGGTCTTGAGAACAGCTTCGTATCAATCACGACACCTTTCAATGATGGGGGTGCCTTGAGCGACGCATCCTTCACATCGCCGGCTTTGTCGCCGAAGATGGCACGCAGAAGTTTCTCTTCCGGCGTCGGGTCAGTCTCACCTTTCGGCGTGATCTTACCGATCAGGATATCGCCTTCCTTCACCTCCGCTCCGATACGGATAATACCGTTTTCATCGAGATGCTTAACAGCTTCTTCGCTGACGTTCGGAATCTCCGACGTCAGTTCTTCCTCACCGCGTTTTGTGTCGCGGACTTCCAGTTCGAATTCCTCGATGTGGATGGAGGTGTAGATATCGTCGCGTACAACACGCTCGGATATAACGATCGCATCCTCGAAGTTGTAACCTTGCCATGGCATGTATGCCACGAGCAGGTTACGTCCGAGTGCGAGCTCGCCATCCTGCGTCGCATAACCTTCGCAAAGCGGCTGACCCTTCACTACTTTCTCCCCCTTACGCACCAGAGGCGTCAGGTTGATACAGGTATCCTGGTTCGTCCTGCGGAACTTGATGAGGTTATACGTCTTGAATTCATCGTCAAAGCTGACGAGTCTCTGCTCGTCGGTGACGTCGTACTTAATCGTTATTTTCTTCGCGTCGACACTTTCGACCACGCCGTTGGCTTCCGCCAGGATCAGCGCACGAGAGTCGAGCGCAACCTGGCCTTCCAGCCCGGTCCCCACGATCGGCGCTTCCGGCCGCATCAGCGGTACCGCCTGGCGTTGCATGTTCGATCCCATCAGCGCACGGTTTGCATCATCGTGTTCCAGGAACGGGATCAGCGAAGCAGCAACCGACACAATCTGGTTCGGCGCGATGTCCATGTATCTCAGATCCTTCGGTTCAACGACCGGAAAGTCACCTTCAAAGCGCGACTTAACCTTCTCATCGTTGAATTCGCCGTTAGATTTGATCGCGACATTTGCCTGCGCGATATAGTTCGTATCTTCTTCTTCGGCAGTCAGGTAGACAACCGGATCCTTCACCTTCACCTTGCCATTCTCAATCTTGCGGTAAGGTGTTTCGATGAAGCCCATCTTATTGACCTTCGCATGAACACAAAGAGAGGAGATCAGCCCGATGTTCGGCCCTTCCGGCGTCTCGATGGTACACAGGCGACCATAGTGCGTATAGTGCACATCGCGAACCTCAAAGCCTGCGCGTTCGCGGGAAAGACCACCTGGCCCGAGCGCAGACATTCTGCGCTTGTGAGTAATCTCCGCCAGCGGATTGGTCTGATCCATGAATTGCGAAAGCTGGTTCGTTCCGAAGAATGAATTGATGACCGATGACAGCGTCCGCGCGTTGATGAGATCAACCGGTTTGAAGTCCTCGTTATCGCGAACATTCATCCGTTCTTTGATCGTCCGGGCCATACGAGCCAGACCTACTCCGAACTGGGAATACAATTGTTCGCCTACGGTTCTCACGCGGCGGTTGCTAAGGTGATCGATATCGTCGACAACAGCCTTCGAGTTGATGAGACCGATCAGGTATTTAACGATCAGGATGATATCCTCTTTCGTCAGAACCCGCTGATCGTAGCCCAGGTCAAGCCCGAGTTTTTTGTTAATCCTGTAGCGACCAACTTCACCGAGATCATAACGCTTTTCGCTGAAGAACAAGCTCTGGATGATATCGCGGGCCGTCTGTTCGTCCGGTGCCTCGGTATTCCGAAGTTGGCGGTAGATATACTCCACAGCTTCCTTCTCGGAGTTTGACGTATCCTTCGCGAGCGTGTTGAAGATGATGTTATAATCCGCGATGTTGATATCATCACGGTGAAGGATAATGGACTTGACACCTGAATCAAGAATGATGTCCACATCCTCCGCCTCAATGATATGGTCGCGTTCGAGCAACACCTCGTTGCGATCGATCGAGACTACCTCTCCGGTATCCTCGTCAACGAAGTCTTCTGTCCATGTCTTAAGAACCCGGGCAGCGAGTTTGCGGCCGGTAACTTTCTTAAGAGTATTCTTACTGGCATCAACCTCTTCGGACAGACCGAAAAGGTCGAGTATATCTTTGTCCGAGCCATAACCGATTGCACGGAGCAGGGTCGTGACAGGGAATTTTTTCTTACGGTCAATGTATGCGTACATGACGGCATTGACGTCGGTCGCGAACTCTATCCACGAACCTTTAAAAGGAATGATCCTGGCAGAATACAGTTTCGTGCCGTTCGTGTGCTTGCTCATCGCGAAAAACACGCCCGGTGAACGGTGCAGCTGTGATACGATAACGCGTTCGGCGCCATTGATCACAAACGACCCTTTTTCCGTCATGTACGGAATATTGCCGAGGAACACCTCTTGCTCGATCGTTTCGAAATCCTCGTTATCCTCGTCGTTGCAGGTAAGGCGCAACTTGGCTTTCAGTGGAACGGAGAATGTGAGACCACGGTCGATGCACTCATCGACGTTGTATTTCGGCGGGTCGATCGTGTAATCCACGAACTCGAGCACGAAGTTCTCGCGGGAATCGCTGATCGGGAAATTCTCAGCAAAAACCTTGTAAAGACCTTCATTTTGTCTTTTTTCCGCCGGCGTTTCAATCTGTAAAAAATCTTTGAAAGACTGGAGTTGAAGATCCAGAAAATCAGGGTAGTCGAGGATCTTCTCGATGGAAGAGAAGTCAATTCGACCGTTATTACTTTTCTTTGCCAAGGTGTGTTTCGTTTTAGGTTCTAAATCCTGTACCCGAAACAATCAACGACGATCAGGATTTCGGGTTCAGCGTGCCACTAGGCATAAACAGGGATAGACCCCGTCTCATTCGAAAGCGATTTTGGCGCATTTCAGAACGCAGACACGGGGTCTAACCGAAGCCTTAAGGGAATAATTCTTCGTCAAGAAGGATTACTTCAACTCAACTTCGGCACCGGCCTCCGTAAGTTGCTTCTTAAGGTTCTCAGCTTCGTCCTTGGGTAAACCTTCTTTGATGGTTTTGGGAGCACCGTCAACCATGTCTTTGGCTTCTTTCAGACCGAGACCGGTAAGTTCTTTAACCAGCTTAACGATCTGGAGCTTGTTAGCGCCGGGCGCTTTCAACACTACGTCGAAGTTGGTCTTTTCTTCGGCAGCCGCACCGCCACCAGCTCCTGCCGCAGGACCAGCAATAGCTACAGCAGCTGCTGCAGGCTCAATGCCATACGTTTCCTTGAGATAGGAAGCCAATTCATTTACTTCTTTAACAGTGAGTTCAACGAGTTGATCTCCAAGAGCTTTTATGTCAGCCATTTCTATAAAATTTAATTGATTCAGGATTCGTTAATTGTTTTTTTACTACTTGTTGCGTTCTTCGAGGGCTTTAACCAGGCCTGCAACAGTATGCTTCCCACTCAACAGAGCAGAGACAACATTCTTCGCAGGAGATTGCAGCAGGGCGATCACATCGCCGATCAATTCATTCTTCGACTTGAGTTCGCTGAGCATGCCCAGGTTCTCATCGCCGACATAGATGGAAGCGTCGATCGAAGCTCCTTTGAGGACAGGCTTACCTTCCTTGCGGACGCGGAACTCGCGGATCACCTTCGCGGGCAGATTGCCGATCTCCTTGGAGAACATTACTCCGGAAAAACCGTGCAACACGTCGAACAAAGGGGAATAATCCGTGCCCTCCTGTCTTTCAAGCGCCTTTCGGATCAGCGTGTTCTTATACACACCGTACTCCAATCCGTTCTTGAAGCACATCCTCCTGAAAGTATTCACCTCAGCGACCGTAAAACCGGACGCATCTGTGATGTAAAAGTGAGGGTGGTTCGCAAACTTTTCTGTCAGCTCCTCGATAATACTTGCTTTTTCTTCTCTGGTCATCGTTGTTGATCTTAAATACCAGCAATTGAATTCGCGTCAACCGTAACGCCCGGGCTCATGGTCGTGGAAAGCGTAATACTCTTGAAGTAAGCGCCTTTCGCCGAAGCTGGTTTCAGTTTGGCCAACGTTTGGATCATTTCTGCAGCATTGTCCCGGATTGCTTCAACCGGGAAGGAAGCTTTGCCAATGCCGACATGGATGATACCTTGTTTATCAATTTTGAAGTCGATTTTTCCGGCTTTCACTTCTTTGACAGCCTTGCCGACTTCGAGCGTAACAGTTCCTGATTTAGGGTTTGGCATCAGGCCGCGTGGACCCAGTACTTTACCGAGTTTACCAACCTTTGCCATGACGGTGGGCGTACAGATGATCACATCGATATCTGTCCATCCTCCTTCAATCTTTTGAATATAATCGTCTAGCCCAACGTGGTCAGCACCGGCTTCATTTGCCTCCTGGTGTTTGTCAGGAGTTGCCAGAACAAGCACGCGAACGGTCTTGCCGATGCCATGAGGCAGCGATACGACACCGCGCACCATCTGGTCGGACTTCTTCGGATCGACACCGAGGCGCACATCCAGATCAACAGAGCTATCGAACTTTGTGAAGCTGATGTCTTTCAGAACCTGCGCTGCTTCTTCCAGAGTGTAAACTTTGTCCGGACTGTATTTTGCTAAAACAGCTTTTCTGTTTTTTGTGATTCTTCGTGCCATTTCTATTTGAATGTTATTTTTCCCATGGGGCTGTTCCCGAAACCGACACACCAAGACTTCTTGCCGTTCCGGCGATCATCTTCATAGCTGCCTCGATTGTAAAGGCAGTCAGGTCGGGCATTTTTGTTTCCGCGATCGTCTTGACCTGATCCCAGCTGATGGAACCGATCTTAACCGTCTTGGGCTCAGCAGAACCCTTTTGTTTCTTCACTGCGTCCAGGATCAATATGGCAGCAGGAGGTGTCTTGATCACAAAATCAAACGACTTGTCGTTGTAAATGGTGATCAACACCGGCAGTACCTGGCCGGGCTTATCTTGCGTCCGGGCATTGAACTGCTTGCAGAAGTCCATGATGTTCAAACCCTTGGAACCCAGTGCGGGGCCAATTGGAGGCGCCGGGTTTGCCGATCCGCCTTTTACCTGTAGTTTAAGGTAACCTGTAATTTGCTTTGCCATATTCTAGCTCGAATCTTAGTCTAATTTCTCAACCTGCATGTAACTCAGTTCTACCGGCGTATTGCGGCCAAATATCTTCACCATCACATTCAGTTTCTTTTTGTCTTCGAATATCTCTTCCACAGTTCCGGTAAAGCCACTGAAAGGGCCATCCATCACCTTCACCGACTCACCTTTAATAAAAGGAGTCTCCAGCTTCACTTCGAATTCGTCGATCTCGTCAACCTTGCCGAGAATCCGGTTCACCTCTGACTGGCGGAGGGCAACCGGGTCTTTCGATGACCCTGTGCCATTGTTTCCAAGGAAACCAATTACACCCGGGATATTATTTACCGCGTGGTAGGCCTCTCCATTGGAAAGGTCGGCGGAGATCAGGACATATCCAGGGAAGAAGTTCCTTTCCCTGACACGCTTCTTCCCGTTCCTCATCTCGTACACTTTTTCCGATGGGATGAGCACCTGGGGAATAAACTCAACCAGCTTTGAGCGTTCGATCTCCGTCTCCAGGTAAGATTTTACCTTCTTTTCCTGGCCACTTACGACCCTGAGAACGTACCACTTCAATTCACCCATTGTGAAAAAACGATTAAAAGCCAGTATAAAATGCCTGCAAAGTCGTCTTGAACACCCAGTCAACAGCACCGATAAGCAACGCAAAAATAGTGGACGCAACAAGCACCAGTACAGCGCTGGACTGCAATTCACTGAACTTAGACCAGGTCACTTTGTGCCTGAGCTCGTTCCATGATTCCGTAAAGTAGGTTGTTAATTTCTCCATGACTGTGACTTATCAGGCCAACCGTAAATCTCTATAAAAACACTTGCGGAGGCGGCCTTCTACGCTTCCCCCGTTTCCGGGAAAAAGACCCAATTCCGCCGCCAATCTGTCAAACCACTGTTATCAGCACGGGTGGAGAGACTCGAACTCCCAGCCAACGGTTTTGGAGACCGCTACTCTACCAATTGAGCTACACCCGTTTGTGGGTCTTAAACGTATCAGGTCGCCGGCCTCCGGAATCTGTAATGTCCAGGTACCAGAACCATCATATCGCATTTAGTCCCCGTTTTTTTTGGGAATTCACCCTACCTCCCAAGCCGCACCCGTACACTCAGCCCAAAAGGACTGCAAAGGTAGGCGAAAGCACCAGAAAAACAAAAGCGTTTCCGAGAAAAATCTGGGAAACGCTTCGTTTCATCTACGCCATTTTCAGGCGTCGTAATGAATTATTAATCAATAATTTCAGTCACCTGACCGGAACCAACAGTCCGACCACCTTCGCGGATCGCGAAACGCAACCCTCTTTCCATGGCGATCTTGTTGATCAGTTCCACCTCGATAGAGATGTTATCACCAGGCATAACCATTTCCACCCCAGCAGGCAGCATGATTTCTCCGGTCACGTCAGTTGTTCTGAAATAGAACTGAGGGCGGTATTTGTTGAAGAAAGGAGTGTGGCGACCACCTTCTTCTTTTGACAGTACGTACACTTCAGCCTTGAACTTCTGGTGAGGAGTCACTGAGTTAGGCTTACAGATAACCATACCGCGTTTGATTTGCTCTTTTTCAACACCGCGGAGCAGCAGCCCTACGTTATCGCCAGCTTCACCTCTGTCGAGGATCTTACGGAACATTTCAACACCAGTAATAGTCGAAGTGAGGTCTTCAGCACCCATACCCAGGATCTGAACCGGATCACCCGTCTTGATCACACCGCGCTCGATACGGCCGGTAGCAACCGTTCCGCGACCAGTAATAGAGAATACGTCCTCCACCGGCATCAGGAAATCCTTGTCGATCAGACGAACAGGGATGGGAATGTACTCATCCACAGCGGCCATCAATTCTTCCACTTTCTCAACCCACTTCGGCTCGCCATTCAGCGCACCCAGGGCAGAACCGCGGATGACAGGCATGGTATCGCCAGGGAAGCTATAAGCGGACATCAACTCACGCACTTCCATTTCAACCAGATCCAACAATTCGGCGTCGTCGACGAGGTCTACTTTGTTCATGAATACAACCAGGGCGGGAACACCTACCTGGCGCGCGAGCAGAATGTGCTCACGTGTCTGTGGCATAGGTCCGTCAGTAGCTGCAACAACGAGAATCGCGCCGTCCATCTGAGCAGCACCCGTAACCATGTTCTTCACATAGTCGGCGTGACCCGGACAATCAACGTGTGCATAGTGTCTTTTTTCAGTCGCGTACTCAACGTGCGACGTATTGATAGTGATACCTCTCTCCTTTTCTTCAGGAGCATTATCAATTGATGAGAAGTCGCGCATTGAAGCAAGTCCTTTTGTGGAAAGAACTTTTGTGATCGCAGCTGTAAGCGTGGTTTTACCGTGGTCAACGTGACCGATGGTGCCGATGTTGACGTGAGGTTTCGACCGATCGAATGTTTCTTTAGCCATATTTGAAAATTCCAGTTAAAAGTTTAAAATGTATAGTTATCAATTGTTTTTAACGCAAACCTCTCTCGCGAGAAGAACACCCTAAACATTTTAAGCCTTTTGAATAAGGGTAAAAATTGCGATCCGCTACCAGCGAATCAATCCGTTTGGAGATCAAACCCTCCACGCTCTGGAGCCGTTGATGAGGATTGAACTCACGACCTCTTCCTTACCAAGGAAGTGCTCTACCACTGAGCTACAACGGCATTCCGTGACATTTGGCTCCGGCACCAGCTAAAAATTTTCCAGCACCACGTTCCTAAATGCCGAAAGCGGACCACCGATCCGGTGACCCTTCAGCGAAAACGGCTGTCAGCCGGCGAACACGACTTGTCCACTCATCTGACATTAAACCAAAGACACGCTCTGGTGATCCAAGAGCGGGAGACGAGGCTCGAACCCGCGACCTATAGCTTGGAAGGCTATCGCTCTACCAACTGAGCTACTCCCGCATTTTGCTCTTTATCAATTCTAACTATCGCTCTACCTCCCGATCCCGATAACTATCGGGATATCGGGATGAGCTACTCCCGCATTTAATCCGCCGAAGCCTTGCGCGAAGGCGGATCGTTTCTTTGCCCGCCTTCGCCAAAGCTACGGCGCGCGCGGTGGGGGAAATAGGATTCGAACCTATGAAGTCATAAGACAACAGATTTACAGTCTGTCCCAGTTGGCCGCTTTGGTATTCCCCCGCAACTGAATAAAATAAAGGACGAGTTTTTCCCTACTGGAAAAACAGGAGTGCAAAATTATACCGTTTTACACTTTTTCAAAACTTAAACGCCGATTTTCGTACTTTTTGGATCGGGAAGCAAAAACTACATCACAATTATGTCGCTGATGATACCCGCGCCGAATTCCTTCTTGAACATTTCGAGAACCTGAGCCTTGTGCAGCGAAAAGTCTTGCTTCATCGATGGTGATTCCAACTCGACAAACAGCACCTTGTCGCGTATATAAAGCCGTCTCGTTCGGCGGGCAATAGGCTTTCCGGCGATCCGTTCCCAGGAATTGATCAAGTTGGCCTCGTCGAACCGGGTGGAAAGCCTGTAAGAGTTGAGCAAGTCGCGGATTGCCTGGCCCATTGTCTGGAAATCTTTCTTAGGAGGTGCCATGATACTTTTCTCAGGGGGCGTGCAATTTAAACAAAATACGTGTGCTTCATCAAAATGACTCCCGCACAAGGGTATTCTGTTCCACTCTGAACACGGCAGCGTCTGCCCGCGCTTTCTCCAGAAATGACAAGGTGCGCTCAGGCCGCGCGTCGGTTATAAACAACTGTCCGAGTTCGTCATTATTGATCAACTGCAGCAGTTTCTCGATTCTGAAGTCATCAAGTTTGTCGAAGATGTCGTCGAGCAAGACCAGCGGCGGAAACCCTTTCTGCTGTTTCACCAGGTCGAACTGTGCTAGTTTCAGGGCGATAATAAAGGACTTTTGCTGACCCTGCGACCCCAGTCGCTTCAGGTCTCCCGAACCCAGCGTGAACTGATAGTCATCCCGGTGGATTCCGAAGGTCGTCCGTTGCAGCGCCCGGTCACGCGACCGCCGCTGAAGCAACCCGGCTTCGAACGAAGTCGCGTTCAACTCACTATTATAATGTAAGCCTGCCTCCTCGTTTGCAACGATGAACCGGTAATACCGCTGGAATACCGGAAGGTATTCTTCCACAAACTTCTTTCTGCGCTGGTGAAGGTACGTCCCATGCCGGGCGAGTACATGATCATATGCTTCTATCGCAGCGGGATCAAAGGGAAGGTTTTCGAAAAACATTTTCAGCAGCCCATTGCGTTGCTTTAACGCATGGTTGTACTGAATAAGCGACTCGAGGTAGGACCGGTCGATTTGCGAAATAATGCTGTCGAAAAACCGACGGCGCACCTCACTCCCTTCTTTGACAAGATCGGTGTCATCGGGTACTATTAGAACAACTGGATATTTTCCGATATGATCACTAACCCTCTGGTACTCATTTACACCTTCTCGAAATATTTTCTTCGCCCCTGACTGGAAACCGACTGAAATCTCGGCTTCGCCCCGGGCCGTCTCAATCGCACCACGGATATAGAAATGCTGCTCCCCCTGCCGTATACAGTAACCGTCCGCTGGCGAGATGGCACTGCGGGTCATCGACAAATAGTAAATCGCGTCCAATAAATTAGTTTTGCCGCTGCCATTCGGCCCAACCAGAACATTGATTTTTGGTGAGAAAGTCACTCGTGCTTCAGCGTAATTCTTGAAATTGTTCAGCTGGAGCGTTTTCAGTTGCATATAGTATTTACAAGGAAAGTTTTGCGAATGTTCGTAAGGGAGTTAATTTCGCAGTTCAAAATTAGGAATATGCCTACGACAACCAAAGCGAAGAACCCTTCAGGAGCGCAGGGAAATAAGGGTAAAGGCGCAAAAACCGAGTTCAGCAAGGATACCTACCTCACTTGGTATGAAAGCATGCAGTTAATGCGGAAGTTCGAGGAGCGTTCGGGCCAGCTCTATGGAATGCAGAAGATCAAAGGATTTTGTCATTTATATATAGGACAGGAAGCCTGTGTTGCCGGTGCCGTTAGTGCGCTGACAAAAGACGACAAGTGGATCACGGCATACCGGGACCACGCGCATCCCCTCGGCCTTGGAACTGATCCGGGCGCGATCATGGCGGAACTCTACGGCAAGGAAACGGGAGTTTCCAAAGGTAAGGGTGGCTCCATGCACTTGTTCGACAAGGAACACAACTTCTTTGGCGGGCACGGAATTGTGGGCGGCCAGATACCGCTCGGAGCTGGCATTGCTTTCGCGGAAAAATACAACGGAACCACCAACCTGTGCATGTGCTACATGGGCGATGGCGCAGTTCGTCAGGGTGCTTTCCACGAGACGCTGAACTATGCAATGCTCTGGAAACTGCCCGTGATCTTCGTCATCGAAAACAACGGATATGCAATGGGTACATCCGTGGAGCGCACCTCCAATGTCACCGACCTTTACAAACTGGGCGAGGCATTTGATATGCCTTCGGAACCTGTCGATGGGATGAATGTCGAAGCCATCCATGTAGCCGTCGCCCGCGCGGCTGAGCGTGCCAGGAACGGTGAAGGACCAACGCTACTTGAGTTCCGGACTTACCGCTACAAAGGCCACTCGATGTCGGACCCTGCAAAATACCGCACAAAGGACGAACTGGAAGGATACAAACAGCGCGACCCGATCGAAGTTGTGAAGCAAACCATCCTCGAAAAGAAACACGCAACAGAAAAGGACCTCGAGGCGATTGACCAGTCGATCATGGAAATTGTTGAGAAGAGCGTGCGTTTCGCAGAGGAATCCAAATACCCCGATGCATCCGAGGCACTAAAAGATATTTACGCACAAACCGATTATCCCTACATCGTCGATTGATTGCGGAGTAATGGTTTCGCAACAAAAGGAAATCCGCCACCGAAGCCTCTTTTTTTAGTATGGGCAAATTCGTAGTTTTGCGCCCCAACTTTTGCTTGGCGGAATAGAAAAAAAACAACAATGGCTAAAAAGGCAGAACCTAAACACGAACTGATCGAGAATCCCCAAGCGCTCGCTGAAAAGCTGCATGGTGCTGAAAACTGGATAGAACGCCATCCAAAGGCCGTTATCGGGATCGTGACCGCAGTTGTCCTCATTGTCGGTGGCTATCTCGGGTTCCAATACTACAAAGACAATCAAGAGGCAGAAGCGCAGCGGGAAATGTTCCAGGCGGTGTATTACTTCGAGGCCGACAGCCTTGATCTGGCGCTCAGCGGCGACGGCAACAACCTTGGGTTTATCGACATCATTGATGGATATGGAATCACTGACGCCGCGAACCTGGCCAACTTTTATGCCGGCTCAGCTTATCTTAAGCAGGGAAAATTCCAGGTGGCGCGACTCTACCTCGAAGACTTCAGTTCGAACGATCTGCTCATTCAGGCCCGGGCATACAGCCTGATCGGCGATACGTATATGGAGGAAAATAACTACCCTCAGGCGGCAGCTTTCTATGCCAAAGCCGCTAATTACAAACCGAATAAGTATTTCTCTCCGACTTATCTGATGAAGGCCGCGCTCGCATTCGAAAAGAATAATGAGCAGAACAAAGCTATCGATGCCTACGATAAGATCATCAATGAATATTTTGAATCACCTGAATTCCAGAAGGCGCGAAAGTTCAAAGCGCGACTTGAATCGCAGTCATAAAATTTTGGAAAAGGGATGGCGTCGCTATCCCTTTTTTTTGTTAGGACCTCAAAAATAATGATCAATGGCCGGCATTCTGAGATCGGGAGCGACCAGGAGCAAGATCAATCTCTCGCGTAAGAAGATTGCGATCGTCGTAGCATCGTGGAACGAAGAAATAACGGAGGCCCTATATGAAGGCGCATTCGAATCCCTTATCGCGTCGGGCATCAAGCGAGCAAACATAATCCGGTCTACTTTACCTGGAACTTTCGAACTTCCGCTCGGGGCTCTTTGGATGGCTGAACGAAAGGACATACACGCGGTCATCTGCCTCGGCTGCGTCATCCAGGGTGAGACCCCTCATTTCGATTACATCTGCCAGGCAGCTGCGCATGGCATTACCGACGTTGGTCTCAGAACGAAAAAACCGGTGATCTTTGGCGTGCTCACCACGCTTAACAAGGAACAAGCGCTTGAACGCGCCGGTGGAAAATATGGGAACAAGGGTGAAGAAGCTGCAATTACTGCGGTGGAGATGTTGGGGGTTAGGGGTATGGGGGTAAAAGGGCTAGGGGGCTAGGGGAATAAGGGCTAAGGGAATAAGGGCTAAGGGGCTAGGGGAATAAGGGCTAAGGGACTAGGGGAATAAGGGCTAGGGGGCTTCGCCCGCCGTAGCTTTAGCGAAGGCGGGGGTAAGACTCTTGTTCAGCGTCTTACCCCTAACCATCTTACATGTTCTTAACGATCTCCTGAGAGAACTCAGAGCACTTCAGCAACGTAGCTCCATCCATCAGCCTGTGGAAGTCGTACGTCACGCGTTTTGATGCGATCGCACTCTCCAATCCTTTATAGATAAGGTCAGCGGCTTCCTGCCAGCGCATGTACTCAAACATCATCGCACCGGACAAGATTACAGATCCTGGGTTGACTTTGTCCTGACCCGCATACTTCGGCGCTGTGCCATGAGTAGCTTCAAAGATCGCATGTCCGGTAACGTAGTTGATATTTGCTCCCGGGGCAATGCCGATACCTCCGACGATAGCCGCCAGCGCATCGGAGATGTAATCGCCGTTAAGGTTCAACGTAGCAACCACTGAATACTCATCGGGCCTGAGGAGTATCTGCTGCAGGAACGCGTCTGCGATAGCATCCTTGACGATCAGTTTATGGCCGTCTTTCTCGATTACCTGCCACGGGCCGCCGTCGAGATCTTTCGCTCCGAACTCGTCCTTGGCAAGGGCATATCCCCAGTCGCGGAAACTTCCTTCCGTGAACTTCATGATATTTCCTTTGTGCACAAGCGTAAGACTGGGCTTCTTGTTTGCCAGAGCAAACTCAAGTGCCGAACGCACCAGGCGTTCCGTTCCTTCTTGCGAAACCGGTTTGATACCAATACTCGCCGACTTGGGAAATCTTATCTTTTTGAATCCTTTAGGGAAAGCTTCTTCGAAGAATGTGAGGAACTTCTTGTTCTCTTCAGTACCTGCCTGAAATTCGATACCCGCATAGATATCCTCCGTGTTCTCACGGAAAAGGACCATATCCGTCTTTTGCGGTTCTTTCACTGGTGACGGAACACCACTGAACCACCTTACAGGCCTCACACACGCGTAGAGATCCAGCTCCTGACGCAAGGCAACATTTAACGAGCGGATTCCACCTCCGACAGGAGTCGTCAGCGGTCCCTTGATACCAACCAGATATTCGCGGAAGGTCTGAAGTGTTTCAGCAGGCAACCAGTCGTTAAGTTTCTTAAAAGACTTTTCGCCGGCCAGCACTTCCTTCCAATTTATCTTCCTCTTTCCGCCGTAGGCTTTTTCAACAGCTGCGTCAAATACAAATCTGGATGCGGGCCAGATATCAATGCCAGTGC
Source organism: uncultured Roseivirgaceae bacterium (assembly GCA_964438975.1). Lineage (GTDB taxonomy): Bacteria > Bacteroidota > Bacteroidia > Cytophagales > Cyclobacteriaceae > Chryseosolibacter. Next base: position 22,460 of record CAYTMU010000024.1, read on the forward strand.
CGTCGCCTTCGATGTAAGGTATGGTCGGGTTGTCGGGAACCACCAGCTTGCCGTTGCTGATGGTGATTTTCTGATCACTCATTATGCGCTTGTTTAAGGTTATACTGGGCTTTTCAAAAAGCGCCCAAAAATAGTCAGTATTAACGGGATTTGCGTTCCTGATGGTAAAAAAAGCTCCTTTCAGAGGATTATGTTTCGCAATGTGGCGAATCGAGCTCGTGTAGAACGACTACCTTTGTCTGATAAACTGCGTTTCTCCGTCACTAAATCGATTGATGTAAGGCGTGGACGTTCTCCGACAATATTGCCAGAACTCAACCGTTGAGTCGGCACAAGTCGTGCAAAAAATAAAACTATGCGGTCGCTTTTCATTGTTTCCATCATTTTCCTGCTTCGGGGCTTCGATCAGGCTGAACCCGTGGTGTGCCTTTCCGAGGAAGAAAGGAAGCTGTACGACCTGATGATGGCGTACCGTAAGTCAAAAGGCCTGGAACCGATCCCGCTGTCCGCAAAACTTACACTGGTGGCTCAGACCCACGCGCGCGACCTTGCAGACAACTATCAGTTTGACCCGAAGAGCAAATGCAACCCGCACAGTTGGTCTTCGAAAGGAAACTGGACTTCATGCTGCTACACCAATGATCACAAGGAGGCAGAGTGCATGTGGAACAAGCCAAGAGAGATCGCCGGTTACGAAGGACCCGGATATGAAATCGCCTACTACAGTTCAGTCGGAGCTTCAGCAGCAGAAGGTCTTGAAGGCTGGAAGAAAAGTCCCGCTCACGACCCACTGATCGTAAATGAGGGAATCTGGAGCAAGGCAACATGGAAGGCAATCGGGATCGGCCTCTACAAAGAGTATGGTATCGTGTGGTTTGGGGAAGTAAGCGATTCCGTTACAGTGGAAGTGTGCAGGAAGAATTAGTCGGCCAACTGGCGATTGCCAACTAATATTTCTCCTCCTCATTCGGGAACGACCCAGACTTTACATCCGTCACGTAGTTGCGCACAGCATCCGTCACGATCGAATCCAGATCTGCATACCGGCGAAGAAACCGTGGCTTGAACTCCTTATTGATACCCAGCATGTCCTGCATGACAAGAACTTGCCCATCAGTATCGGGTCCGGCGCCGATACCTATCGTAGGAATCTGAACGGAATCGGAGACCTGTTTCGCGAGAACGGCGGGGATCTTTTCCAGGACGATGCCAAAGCAACCGCATGCCGCAAGCAATTGTGCATCGTCTACAAGTTTTGTCGCCTCGTCTTCCTGTTTCGCGCGCACGGTATAAGTGCCGAACTTGTAGATGGACTGCGGTGTCAACCCGAGATGCCCCATCACCGGGATTCCTGCACTGAGAATACGCTCGACTGACTCCTTAACCTCGCGGCCTCCTTCTAGCTTAACGGCATGCGCACCTGCCTCCTTCATGATCCTTATCGCGGAACGCAGCGCTTCACTTGAATTTCCCTGATACGTACCGAACGGAAGGTCTACGACTACAAGCGCTCGCTTCACGCCACGCACAACGGAAGCGGCATGATAGATCATTTGGTCGAGTGTGATAGGCAGTGTAGTCTCATGCCCTGCCATAACGTTCGAAGCAGAGTCGCCGACCAGGATGACATCCACCATCGCCGCGTCAATAATTCGCGCCATGCTATAATCATAGGCGGTCAGCATGGCGATCTTTTCACCCCGATTCTTCATTTCCTGAAGCTGATGGGTAGTGACTTTTTTTATTTCCTGCTTATGTACTGACATGGTTCGCTTTGTTGGCTTTCTTATCTGACGTATACAGCCGTCTCTTTGCCAAGCACTACTTCCACGTGGTCGCGGATAGTGGTCGCCAGCTCATACCCGGTGTATTGGGGATAGATCGGGAAAAGTGTATGACTGCGGTTCACCAAAACCGCTGTTTCGATTTTCTTGACTTCAATGCTAAGAAATGGCTTCAAGCCGTAAGCAAATGTACGGCCCGTATTCAACACATCATCAACCAGGATGATACACTTTTTTTGAAGGTCTTTTACATTGCAATCCAGGGCGACGTCCGACTGCTGTGGCGCAGACTTGTCAAGTGTAACCTTAACGAGTATTGTCTTGATGGGTGAGATTGATTCGACTTCCTTGATCAGCAAGCGGGCAAGCGCATAGCCTTGTCCGTCGATACCGGCAACAACAACGGTCTTCTCGTTGAAATTATACTCATATATCTGATATGCCATCCGCCTGATCTTCTGTTTGACCTGGACGGAATCGAGAATCAAAGTCCTTTCTGAAACCATAATCAACCGGGTATGGGCAACGACTTACTATCCTTGAACGTAGAGAGAATCACCATCGACTGCAGGCTGTCCACGACGTCTATATTCGAAACCCGTTCCAACATCAATTGCTGATAGGCAGCTATATCGACACAAATGATCTTAAGAATAAAATCCCCCGCCCCTGTTACGTGGTGGCACTCGATGATTTCCGGGATCCTCTTGATGGCAGCGATAAACTTCTCGATGTTATCTTTGTTATGTCCTTTGAGTGAGGCCATTACGAATGTGCTGACGCCGAGCCCGACGCGATGCGGATCGATAACGGCATGATAGCTGCGTATAACGCCCGAGGCCTCGAGTTTGTTGACGCGTTCAAGCGTCGGTGCCGGTGATAAACCAATCTCCTTCGCGAGTTGTGCATTCGTGATATTGGAATTTGCCTGAAGTATCTCAAGAATCTTGCGGTCGGTCGCGTCAAGTTTTGGATTCGGTTTCATGGGGGTGTGTTTTCCGGCGGGCATTTGGATTAGCCTTTATATCGCAGCTATATAGTCCTACCAAATTTTATTTGGGCAAAAGTAATGTAAAAAGGGCAAACCCGGAAGTTTCCATATTAATTGCGGAAAGGCTACCTCCTTGCTAAAAGCCTGTTTAACATCTCGCGATAAATGTCAACAATCCGCCTGGGGTCGCGATGTTGAACTGCAATCGAACGAATTACCTCCGCCAACTGGCTGCGTCCCTGTGCGAGCAACTGCTCCACTTTCCGGAACGCAGCGGAGTAATTCCCCTCCCGGACAACAACTCCTCCACCTTCGCCGGCAATGATATCCGAGTCGTCTCCAATGCCTGGCTCAATTACTACGGGCAGTCCGCACGCCCAATACTCCCCATTCTTCACCGGCGAGCAAAACTTTCTCGAGGGCGCAGGTCGCACTGTGCAGAATGCAAAGTCAGCAGCGCAAAGCCACGAATTTACTTCGTCGTGCGGCACGGATCTTATAACCACACGCTCCAATGGAATTGTGTGCTGGCTGGCACGCATCCTGATTCCGTCATGCTCGTCACTCGACAACAGAATGAGTTGAAAGCGCACCCCGAAGTAGTCGAAAGCTTCCCTGAATATCCGGAACGCTTCCCTGTCGTAATATATCCCCCCGAACTTCCCAACGTAAATTCCCACGACATCCCTATCGTGATAGGAATGGAGATCTCGCATAGCATTGCGTACGATGGTGTCAAAACTGAATTTTTGAAGATCCACGCAGCAAGGCAGCAACGAGATTTTGTCTTGATCAATGCCTTCGCCTATCAGCTTAGTGACGTAATTCGACGAAACAGGTAGGATAAAGTCGGCCGATTCTTTTTGCTGACCCTCATGCAATGATTGGATGAACGAGCGAAGATCATAACGAGACCACACCCCCGACTCAACCATATAATCCCGATGGGGTTCGAATGATTCGACAATGTATGGAGTACCTAGCTTCCGCTTGATCCGGTGGCCAAACGCACCGGCAAGGGACGAACGACAAATCATCAGGTCGATAGCATATTTTTCGCACAAGCGTCTCAACGTCGCATAGATCACCCGGTAGTCGCGCACCTTTGTCAGCACAACGCTTCCCATATCCCGCGAAGGGATGGCCACGTGCTCAACCTTTGGCAGCGCGATGATACCGCCTTCTCCAGAGCGTTCAATCGAACAATAGATTATCTGCGTAATCTGCGGGAAAGCCCCAAGTACGCGCAGGCTTGGCAGAATGGTAGATGCTGTCAACGAGTCCTTACTTCCCCAATATCCGAGATATAATACTCTCATAGGAAGTTTTCTAATACCGCTGCGATTCGCGCCGCAGAATAGCCGTCGCCGTAGGGATTTGGAGCAGCTTTCATCGCCTCGTACTTTCGAGGATCACCGTAGACCTCTTCAAACGCTCTGACGATCCCATCTGTAGAAGTTCCCGCGAGAACTGCACAACCAGCTTCAATACCTTCGGGACGTTCCGTGACGTCCCGTATCACAATTACCGGAACATTCAATGCTGGTGCCTCTTCCTGGACGCCGCCTGAGTCGGTGAGGATGAGCACGGCGCGCTTCATCAGACAGATCATTTCGTCGTAGTTCACCGGATCAAGCAGTAAAACCCCGGGAAGGTCGCCGATCTCCGCAAAGACACGCTCTCTGACGTTGGGGTTCAAATGGACAGGATAGACAAAGCGAAGCGATGGATATTTTTCCGTCAGGATACTGATCGCACGACAGATGTTGGCTATGCCTTCGCCGAAATTCTCCCGGCGATGAGCGGTTAGCAAAACAATGCGTTCGTCGTCGCCAAAGCCAAAACGGCTCAGTGCCTGAGCCCCCATCCTCTCGGCAGCAATGCGCAGGCTGTCAACCGCTGTATTTCCTACGATGTGAACGTTATCGTATTCTTTCAGATTACCAGCTGCGGCTGCTGTGGGTGCGAAGTGAAGCACGGCAATCTGTGTGATGATCCTCCTGTTCACCTCTTCGGGATAGGGAGCATACCTGTGAAAACTTCTGAGTCCTGCTTCCACGTGCGCGACAGGAACTCCGTTGTAATATGCACTGAGCGCACCGGCCATAGCAGTGGTCGTATCACCCTGCACGATCACGAGGTCAGGGTTCTCCCCTCTTATGACTCCGTCAAGCGCCGTCAATAACCGGGACGTTATCTCAGCCAGCGTTTGGTTGGATGTCATCACATCGAGCGTGTGATCAGGGGAGGCACCGAAGAACTCAAAAACAGGCGCAAGCATCTCGCGGTGCTGTCCTGATGAGACGATACGGACATCGTACTTCGGTTTCAGACTTGTATATACCGGGATCAGCTTGATCGCTTCCGGTCTGGTACCCGCTATGATCAGTATCTTTTTCAAAGTGTTTCAAATAATGTGATCAGCTTTCCCGCATTCTCCGAAGCGCTAAACTGCTGCGGAAGCTGTTCCTGTGAAAAATATGATGCGTCCCGTCGCTCAAATGCTTCTCTAGCCTGTTGGAGATGGTGCGTTAATAGTGCCACGTCTGGATAGTGTACGACCAGTGCGCCACATGTCGTCAATATCGCGGAGGTTGAGCTTCCTTCGTTCGTGATGGCGAGGATCCGTCGACCCGTCAGAAAGTAGTCTAGGATCTTGGATGGAAGGAACATCGCCCTCTGCTTGTCAGCAACGGGCTCATCGATCGTGAGCAGGAGATGCGCATGCTGCTGGAGTTCGCGTGTTTCGGCGTACGACACATTTCCGACGTATCTGACGAAGTCGAGATCTGCGGACTCCAGTATCGCCCTGTTCCGGCGGTCAGCCGGCCCTGCGAAGATGACCTCGATATTCGCGAAGCCGGCATCCTTCGCTAGTGCCTGTCGGCATGCGTCAAGAAAAAATTCCGGGGTTCGGTTCCCGGCGAGTCCACCCGTGTACACAATCCGCATGCGCTCACCGAAGTCCGGTAGTCTGACACCGACCTTCTCGGGATCGTACACATTAGGTGAAAGGAAATACTTGCTATCAAATGCCGGATACTTTCGCTGGTAATAACGCATGGTTTCCAAAGTAGTGACACTCACACGCGAGGCAAGGCGCATGCACCTCTCTTCCCACCCGGCGTTGAAGCGAAATTCGCTCCGGGTGTAGTTCCTGGCCGGTGAATCAACCCACGGATCACTCATGTGCATTACCCACGGTGCTTTGAAGTGCTGCGCAAGGTGATAGCCCATTAACGACGAACTCAACGGGTTCGACCGCGAATAAATGATGTCCGGCCGTTCGTCTACACGCCTTGTCACCCTTCGCCATTGAAGCGGGAAACTGAACTTTGAATCCGGGTAATCAAGTCCTATGGGGCTTATCTTTCGCATGACAAAGTTCGATACGCGGGTTTCGATGACCGGAAGTTCAATCGCCTTTCCGTCGCGATGCGAATACTCTTCCAACGTCTTGTCGTAAGGCATATAAAGCGTTGGAATACGCGAAGTAACAACCTGTAGCCTTGCCCCATTCCTGACAAGATATTTCGCATAGCGGCCTGCCTGTAGCGACTCAGGGTCATTCTTCGGAGGAAACGCAATACTTATGAACAGGATTTTCATTATTGAACCTGGAGTCGTTGCTTTATTTTACCGATCAATCCTTCCAGGCGATCGAGTTGTCTGCTGTAGGTATGTTCCGAGGCGAATGCCTGGCGCCGCGCCTGCGAAACAGGGTCGTTGAACTCCGGAAGCCGATCCATCACGTCGCGCACGAATTCCGGCAATGCTGCATTTGACTGAGGCATTGCAAAGAGATCTGGACGGTCGCGGTACTGGTTTATCCTCGTTCCCATGACAACACGACCAGAAGCCATGTATTCCATGATCTTATGTGCATTCGAAGCCTCCCGTTTATATCGGTCAGTATCATAACACACCAACAATCCATCGCACCCGCGCAGGAATGCCGGAACATCGCATGAACCAAGTACCCCGACAAAAAACACGTTGGAGAATTCCCTTAGCTCATCCATGGCCGCTGATGAGTTGTCGCCCGCAAACACGAAATCGCACTGGCTATTCGCAGTCACGACTGCTTTTAACAGGGCGAAGTCGAGGTAGTGCGATCGAAGGTTTCCAACGTAACCGACTTTCAACTTGTTATTCCCGGGCATATCCATGCGCCGCGCCGGATTTAGATAATGATCGGCGACAGCGTGGTTGATAAAATACTTTGGAGCAGGCGTCGCAAGCGTGCTGAGCAAGTCAGACGAAGGGCTCAGAACGATGTGTGCGTGACGCGCCACCAGACGCTCGAGTGTTATGGATCCATGCGCGTCAGCTGCAAAATAGATACACGTTTCTGCTCCAAACAAATCAAGATGCTGGAGACGGTAGACGTCAAAGCTCCAGACAATGTCGAATTCTGTTTCAGCGATCGCACAAATGACTGACACGAGGCGTCTCGTGAGCAGGCGTTGCAGTAACCGGGGCAAACGGTTAATACCCGGGATCCTTTGCTTGTATTCCACAAGAAACAGGTCATCGTACTCCAGCGGCGTAACCGCGTCTCGGTTCGTCGGCGGATTGAGATAATAGACCGTATTTCCCCGGTTGGCCAGGCTGATAGCATAGTGGTGTTTCGATACGAAAGCGTGATCCCAACGCTCTGGCGAGATGATCAATATCCGTTTTTGTCGAAGGAATTCCAAGGTTAGAAAGGATTGAGTGTGGGATGGATCTTTGCCAATGCCATGCGACCGCGCAACAACAGCGAGTTGACCTTCGTCACGACAAAATACTCCTGCTGAACAGCACCGAATGATCGGAAGTACCGTTCGATATTTCGAATCATCGATCCCTCAAAATCAAAGATTCTGCCAGTCGACATCGCAAACCGGATCGCGCGGTCGAACAACAAGGTCATCGCACCACTGTTCTTAAACCGTTCATCGACACCCCCTGCCATATAATATACACGATGAGTATCCCAGACAATGAACATGCCGGCATGTACACTCCCGCCAGCGTCGCGCGCAATCAGGATGGAAGAGCATCTCCGCGCTAAGCATACCTGTACCATATCGCGAAAAAGTGCGACGTCATAAGGATGTTCAAGACCCTTTCTCGTGAAGGTCGCTTTTACAATTGCCAGCAGAGATCCAAAGTCTTCACCTTCCTCCACATGGAGAGCCGATGCCTTCTTCAGATTTCTCCTCACATTCTCATTATAGCCGGCTCGAACCTGATCAGTATTTGCCGATGCCGGGATAACGTATGTATAGCGAGTTGACTGATGATACCCTTTCCAGTGGAATGGCAACCAGTTTCTGGATGTCGGGTGCCAGTTCTGATTGTAGTAGTCGTACGGTTGCAGGGAATTCTCCAGTGAATCCAGGATTTCCATTTGTTTCCCCAGATCAACATCCCTACCGTTGCTGAAGTACGGTCCCTGATAGATGGCGAATGGCGGCTGTCGGATCAGTGTGTACCTGGAAGGTGATAGAAAATATGGCATGGATGCAAGAATGTTATCACCCTCGCGATAGTAACATATCTCCCATCGTCCCCGGGTGATAACGTCCAGATAAAAAGGCTGGTAGAATATAGGCAACCCCTCTGGGAGGTGTTCTATGTAATATTCCTTTGATGTCTCGGCCTTCATACGCTGGAGTCTAGGGTGAGGACTGCATGAAACCGGTAGTGGTATTCCACCGCCGATGCACCGTAGATCTCGGCATTAAAAGAATGCGTGACCGCACGTTTTCTGATCTCGTCGATACTGAACCAGTTTCCGATGCCATCGTCATACTTGCGAAATCCGTTACTAATCCAGTATCGAACCATCTTCATCCAGAGTCCCGGGAGTCCTTTCAGGAATCGAAAGAACGGAACGGGACGTTCGTGCTTGTAGAAACCCAGGAGAAACAGCGTGCGGCAGTTTATGTTCGGGATATTCAATAAAACTACCCTGCCACCCGGTTTGAGTATCCGGGCGCATGACACCAGGAACTGATCGAGTTCAGTGGGGCTTAAATACTGCACCACAGCACTAGAGTAAATTGCGTCGACGGGCTCATCGCAGTATTTTGCTATCGCCGTGATATTATCACAAAAAAGTCGGACATGCGCATACCCTCGCGACTCCATTCGCGCGCGCGCGCGCTCCAGCATCGACGGCGAGTAGTCGATCGCAGTGACCTTTGGAAAATCTCCCGCGATACGCTCAAGAATTTCTCCACTCCCACACCCGGCATCCACCAGTGATTCTGCCCCTGAAAGGAACATCCTTATCTCCAACGCATACCGATCGAACCACGCCGATGAAGAATGTGCGTGAACTGGCGAGTCCATCTTGTCCCAAAAAGTTTTGTAGTCAGCACTTTCCATTCTCCCTTGCAATTAATTCACAGACAATATCGCGATACCGCTGCCCGACGGATTCAGTGGAAAACCGCTGGTGTGCAGCATCAGCTACCTGGGTCCGGTCGAACGTTATGGTGAAGGCCTTCTTTAGCGCGGATATCCATGCATCAATTGAGTTCTGTAGAACCAGGACTCCATTCGTGTCGTCCACCAACTCGCGAATTCCTCCTACAGCAGATGCAATAACAGGGGCACCGCAGCTCATAGCCTCCGCACACACCAAAGAAAATGTTTCATATTCGCTGGCGTGTACAAAGAACGAGCACCGTTGCATCTCCAAAGCGGCTTGATCTGCCGTCAGCTTTCCAGTAAAGGATACTACTGAATCCATTTCCAGCGCCGACACCTGGGTCTTGAGCGCATCTTCGTACGGACCATAACCTCCGATTCGAAGAGTAAATGTAAATCCCTGCTTCCAAAGTGCATGAAGTGCGCCGACGATCACCTCTGGTACTTTTGGGAATTGCCAGCAGCCTAGCATGAAGAACTGTACCGGTACATCGGGTGCATGACCAACTGGTCGAAAGATCCGGTCGTTCACAACATTCGGTAAGATGTATGACTGTAACGAAACACCCGAGAAACGCTCGATGTCCCGCGTCAACGACTGCGAAACCGTGATCACCGGAACTCGCCCGGCGAATATCCGCTTGATACGGTGGAGATCCTTTGATACGCCGAAGTTGAAGTGATACGCGCTCCAGTGTTCAGTAATTACCACCGGAATCCGGATCCATCTTTTGAACCAGTGGAAGTAAGTCAACAAAGGGTAGGCGATGTGGAAGTTGATCAGAGAATACTTTGAGAGATCGTATCGCAAGACTAGAAAATAGAAAAGCACAAGTGACGTCAGGATCTCCTTAATGAACCACGATCGCACGGGGCATTGCAAAAGCCACAGGCGTTCGCGTTCGGAGAGATCAGCACTGATGATCTTCATTTTCCCATAGCGGACCTGAATGAGGAGCACATCGGACGGGATTCTCTTGTGAAGTCCGTCGATCTGACCTTTGACAAAACCAGCCTCGATCGTATCGATCGGGTTGGGATACCAATTGACAACATGCAGGACGCGCGGGATGTTTTTCATCTTACGTCTTAGGGTACAACCCAAATTCCGGGTAACTGCTGCAAAAATCATTTTGGCGCCACCACCGGTTGATTTGATCGCCAGTGGCAAACCACGCGTCTGAGTCCCGACAATATCTAAGGATAGACTCAAAAAGCTTTCTCCAGGGGCTGAATAGGTAGTTGTTATGCCATAAAAGCGTAACCACACCGTTGACGGCACGTGTCTTGTCGATTACAGCCTTTGCTGCTGTGAACGCCTTCCTTTCATCGTAATTAAGATAGTAAATAAACGTAGCATCCATGATCAACAATGGGATCTCAAGCACATCGCAATATCGCTGCTCGTTTTCCAGAAACGGGAAGAAAGGATAACACATCCCGTTCCGGAACGCCGGCATATCAGGGAAGCCGTAGGTCGAATCGTAACTGAAGCCATTCTTTTCCAGCAACAGCCACGTATCTGGCACGTCAAATTTCAGAAAATGATTCCGATAGCCGCTAATAGAATTAGCAATGTGACTTTCCAGCCTCAACTTTTCTTTTCTCATCCTTGATGTGTCGCGAAAAGCTTCGTGCCCTCCGTGCAATCCGATTTCACATCCCGCATCAACCACTTGTCGAATGACCTCCGGAACGTTGTCCAACTCATAATTGAAATCTCTGTCGCCCGCTGAAAGCGACAAGAAATAAAATGTTGATACGACATTCAGCTTACGCTCAATTTCCAGAAGCATGTCGATGTTGTAGTCCGGGTTAATCGGATGTTTGCCTCCTTGATACTGCCAGGCCCGTCGAAGGCGGAGGCTAAGCAATTCCTTCGTTGCCAACCTGGTGCGCTCGTAGAAGCTCATGTGCGGCCGCAACAGGTTGTCGACATCGTGCGAAACACAAACCGCAAAACTCCGACCCATTGGATAATGTGGTCGAAATCCCTTAGCGAACAATACCTGCGAGACTGAAGGCTCAGCAACATGCGAGGCGGTACGCGCCGAGTGCAGCACACGGCCGTCTGCACGCCGGCCCAGCCTTGCTTCTTCAGCGCCGCTGAATACTTCCCATGGATCTGCGTCAACCCTCATACATCAAATGACAATCACTGTTTCGCAAATAAGGTATATGAAAGAGATCTCCTTGCAACGTATAAAAACTCGCGATAATTAACGAGTTTCCACGGATTCGCAACAATCGCCTTCACTGCATAGTAAAACGCATTCCGCCAAAACCGAAAATACACGTTGAGCGATACACCCTTGCGATAAAGAAGAGAGGGGTCCTCGACATAGGGTTCACTAACCTCCGCCACGATGCGTTCATACTCTGCGTGATCACCACGCATCAGGCAGTCCTGTCCGCTCAGACGCCGCTGTTCGGCGAGAACCTGGAGGACTTTTAGTCCTTCAAATCGAAGAACGTCAAAATTCCTCTTCGTGATACCCTGTGGCAACAGTCGGTAATAATAAAGATGCTGGTCCAGGTTCTTTACGGGATACTTCTCCGCGATCCTCATCGACAAATCCACATCCTCTTTATTATGGAAGTTGCGATAAAGCCCACCGATCCCGTTGAGGATATCTCGTCGGAAGACCATCGTCGGACCGTGAAATTGACTGTCAGCCCGGATGAGGTCGCGAAGCTGATCGGGGTCAGTTTCGAGATTCACCTTACGGATGATCGCGGCGTTGCGATCGATCTCGTAAAACCACGTCCCGCACATGGCGAACTCCTGGTTTTTCTCGAGAAAGGCAATTTGTTCCTGGAAGCGGTCTGGTGCAGAGTAGTCATCAGCATCATGCACCGTCACATACTTGCCCCTGCTTCTCATCACTGCATGGTTGCACACCGTAACCTTTCCGGCATTGCGCGCGTGTGCAAGCACAGTGATACGCGGGTCCTGAAACCTGCGAGCAACCTCCACGCTGTTATCGGTCGAGCCATCATCGACTACCAGTAATTCGAAATCTGTGAACGTCTGATCCAACACGCTCTCGATTGCCTCCTCCACGTACCGGTCGGCGTTGAATACAGGCATGATGACTGTTAACAGCGGGCTACTTTGTTGCATAGATCATCCCGATATTTGGTGACGTCTGTTGATAAAACGAAGTAAACCCTGTCCGCCGCAGGTGGGTCAGGATCTGTTCGTATCCCCGTTCGTGCCATTCGACCATGATCGTATCGAACTTTTCCAGGAGTCCCTGTTCCGCGAGGTCTTCAACAATCCCGTACTCAGACCCCTCGCAATCGAGTTTTAACAGAAGGTGCGATCCAGTACATCGCCCGAGCACACTGGCGATCACGGTTGACGCGCGCCTGAGAGCGATACGTTGGGCTTCAACCTTCTCCACCGACGAACGGATAAGGTCAGTGCCGTGGATTCCCACCTGCCCCTTGTTTGAGTAGTCATATTCTACCTCGAGAGTTTGATCAGTTTGCGCAAGGCCAAAGTTTTCAGCGACAATCTTACCGGATAAACCCGAGTTGAGACTGATATTTTGAAAACCCTGCTGATATGTTGGAATAAACGGTTCAAACGCGAAAACCTCCCTGACGTGTGGCAAGGCAGCAAAGTAGAGGGTCGCGATCCCTACGTTCATTCCCACATCCACAACCGAACACGAACCGCTGATATCAACTGCGTAAACACCTTTAAAGAAAACCTCATGTACAATGAATATCTCTTCGGCTGTGGTCAAGTTCAGCGTAATACCTTCGATAGTAATGAATAGCAACTCGTCTCTTAGAAAAAAGCGGGCATTCCTTTTGCGCAAGTCAACTGCAAGGTTATATGCGTCGAGCAGAAATTCAAACGAGCGTCTCGGAATGATCAAAGACAGACTCTCCAGGGTCAAGGAGTCTCTGCGTAAAACGACGTCGGCAGGAAAATCCTGACGGAGATCAAAAGCCTTCCGTTCCCACGGATGGCTGATGAAACGGACGAGAATTTTCCGGATCAGCCCTTTGATCAACGGGGTTGTCTTTCTAACGGTCATTGGATTTGAAAGCTGTTCCTGAATTCCAGGTATCCCCGGTGTTTCATCAAAAACGGCACATACTCGCCAGCCGACCTCTTTACTTCGAAAGAAGCAATGTTCAGAAAGTCTCCACGGCACAATGCCGAAGATACATAAAGTCCGCAATGGTAGGTCCCTTCCATCAGGGGAAGGTCCGTCAATTTGCCGCGCACGGTGATTTCGGGGGAGAGTACGGACTTCTTCTCAAGGTCGCGATGACGGAGATCGACAATTCCTACACGTTCATTGAGATGATTGTAAATCAGGATCACGAGTTCTGTGAACGCATTTGGCCCCTCACTGTTCAGGGTGATCTGGTACTCAAGGTCATCGAACATCGATACAGCTGTGCGGGATAGCTCGAAAACCTTCACAGACACTCCTTCCCCCAGCGACACGTTCTCGACACGAGAACGCGACTGGCCTGCATCGAGGCGTACATATTGGTTGACAACTTCCGATACCGGCCCTTCCAGGACTACTCTGCCATGGTCGAGCAACAGTGCTTTTGAACAGAGGTGTTCGACGGCCGCGAGGTTGTGGCTCACGAAAAGGATCGTCCGTCCCTGGTTTCTGCTTACCTCGTCCATCTTGCCAAGGCATTTCCTTTGAAATTCCGCGTCGCCGACGGCCAATACCTCGTCGATGATCATGATCTCCGGCTCAAGGTGCGCAGCGATCGAAAAAGCCAGCCGTACACGCATTCCGGAACTATAGTGCTTCACAGGAGTATCGAGGAAGTCCGAAACTCCGCTAAAAGCCACAATCTCATCAAAGCGACGCCTGATCTCCGTGCGTCGCATACCCAGGATTGTTCCGTTCAAAAATATATTTTCCCGTCCGGTCAACTCCATATGAAACCCTGTACCTACCTCGAGCAGGGATGAGACCCGCCCGTCCATTTCAAACCTTCCTGTCGTCGGATGAGTGATACGGGACAATATTTTCAGCAGCGTGCTCTTACCAGCGCCGTTACGACCGATGATCCCGACAACCTCCCCGCGTCTGACATCAAAATTCGCATCGCGCAATGCCCAGAACCCTCTTCCATTTTCGCGCGAGCCTGCCATGCGATGCGCGACCTGCCGCAGTGTTTGACGCAAGTCGCCGCTGCGCTGATGCCCAAGCATATATTGCTTTCCGAGATCCTCTACACGTAAAACCGATTCGCTCATACAATATCAGCCATTACACGTTCCACTCGTTTGAAATAATACAATCCTGCAACAAACAACACCAGCACCATGGCAAATGAGATGAGAGACGCGTCGTGTAAACTCCCGTACCCAAAGACAGACCAACGGAACCCCTCAACGATACCTGCCATCGGATTGAGATAGAAAAGAAAAACACCCGTCTCAGAAAGACTATCGATCACCACCTCGCCGGGATAAGCGATCGGCGTGACATACAATCCTATCTGTACCAGGAAAGGAGTTACGTGTTGAAAATCCCGGAACCGGATACTCAAAGCACTAAGCCATATTCCCACTGCCAACGCGGAAACAATCATCAACCCGAGAAACACAGGAAGCACAACAATGTTGGATGAAATTGGTACATCGTAAAAGATGACAAGCAACACCAATAGCAACATGGCAATACCGAGATCAACGAGACCGACAACCGCCTTCGATAAAGGGATCACCAGGCGAGGGAAGTAGATCTTCTTGACCATCTCCTGTGCGACGATTATCGAATTCCCCGATTGATTCATCACAAAAGAGAAATACGTCCAGGCCACCATCCCGCACAGAGCGAAAACCGGGTAGGGAATGTCTCCGGTGTCGACGCGCACAAAACGACCAAATACAAGCGTAAAAATAACAAGGGTAGCCAATGGCTGGATCACCGCCCAGGTGAGTCCCAAGAAAGTCTGGGCGTAGCGGACTCTCAGATCGCGATATGCCAGGATCACAAACAAATCCCGGTAGGAAAGCAATTCCTTTATGTTCAGCGAAAAGCTGCCTTTATTTGCATCAACGACAATCCTGGCCATCGTGAAAAAGATTCTGTTTATCTGTCCTTATCCCACAGGCCTGGCCCCGTCGCAGCGATTTCGCTTTGAACAATATTTTCACCATTTGCAGGAAAACGGCTTTCGCATTACCGTAGAGCCATTCTTCAGCGAGAAGGCATATGCCGCATTCCACCAAAGCAGAAGTTCATTATCAAAAATACGTGCTATTACCGGAAGTTTCCTTCGGCGAGTCGCACTTTTATTTGAAGCCCGCTCCTATGATGTTCTCTTTATCCATCGAGAAGCAGCTCCGGTGGGACCACCGGTGATCGAATGGTGGCTCGCGCGCGTAATGAAAAAGAAGATCATCTATGACTTCGACGATGCTATCTGGCTCACCGACAACCGCAACGAATCGGCGCTCACAGCGCTGTTCCGCTGGCGGGGCAAAGTAAAGACAATCTGTCGGTGGAGTTATCGTGTCTGCTGCGGAAACCGGTACCTGTCCGATTATGCCAGGCGATACAATTCCGACGTTGTGATCATTCCGACAACAATCAACATGGCCGCAGTAGAAGGACAACGCACTACTCGGCGCGGTGTAGCTGATACACTCATCGTCGGATGGACGGGATCACGCACGACCATCAAGTACCTGGAAAGCATTATTGACGTGCTCCAGGCGATAGAATCCGCGCATGATCAAATCGAGATCGTGGTGATCGCCGATGTAAATCCCAAATTACCACTGAAACGTTTCCGGTATATTCCATGGAATCCGGTAACTGAAATCAAAGACCTGGCACAGCTGGACATCGGCCTCATGCCATTACCGGAGGACGAATGGACGAAGGGAAAATGCGGACTAAAGGCACTTCAGTACATGGCGCTGGAAATCCCTGCGATCGTGTCACCCGTCGGCGTCAACACCGAAATCATTGAACACGGCAGAGAAGGTTACTTGTGCAAGAACCCTTCCGAGTGGGAGCAACAGCTCGGGCTTCTGATCGCCGATCACAAACTCCGGGAAGAAATGGGAAAGTCCGGTAGGCAGGTAGTTAGGGAGCGTTACTCGATCGATGCCCAATCGTCGCGTTTCGCGTCACTCTTCCAATAGGTGTGAATGATCCCAAGGGCCAGTACGAAATACGGCATCATCGGAATCTTATAACGTGAAAGCGTTCCAAAGTTGAAGGTCGACACACCAACGGCAAACGCAAATACCAGTGCAAACACCAGACAAAAGAGGACATCGGGAAGCAACACGTACCGGAATAATCGCTGCCTTACCTTCCACAAAATATAGACGGTGAGCACCAGTAAAAACAATCCCTCCAGTGATGACAGCAACATCAAAGGATTCGTTACTTCCCATAAGTAGGGTCGATACAAGGTGATGTTAATCGCCTGAGGTGCCAGGCCAAGCATGGTCTGCCATGATCCATCCAGCTGCCCCAATGTGTAGCCCGACCCTTCTCCAGCGCGTGCACCCCATCCATAGCGAATATCGTAGGCGGTTACACGCGCAGTCTCCGCGAGATTGCGCACACTGTAACGCCCGTCATCCTCCGCGACCTTCGTCACGGCATAGTAAGCGAGTAAAGCAGCAACGATCAGAGTAACCGGCGCAACAACCATTCGCGACATCATCGAAGTGATCCTCGAAAGATAGGTCGCGACTGCCCATAACAATAATGCAGGGAGAAAGCACAACAAGATGTATTTCTTGATAGAAAAGATTACCCAGAAGGATATGAGCACGAGGATAATCGCTCCAGGCCGAAATCTTCGTTGTATGACGACCCGATGAAACCCAAACGTCGCCGCACCGAGTGCCGCCAACGTGATCGTGTCCTTGAAAATACCGGAACCCCAGAAAACCACCGATGGGATAAAAAGTACGGAGAATGCTATCCAGCGATGCGCAGCCGGATAAAGTCGGTAAATGGTAAGAAACAGCATCCATCCTCCCGCAAAAGCAATGACGGCAAATAAGACCGCCGTTGCTGAATAAGACGAGAACGTTAGGAGATCGAGGATCGCGGCAATCCGAATCAAAAAAAACGACTGCGGATCGTTCCAGTACCAAATCTGGCTGGCGGTATCCCATATTCCCGGACCATATTCGCCATTCGCAAAAAGCAGACGGAACCCGTTCAGCGGTGAGGTGATGATTGCCTCCCAAAGCGGCCGGCTTCCGTGCGCGTGATACGCAAAGGTGTCACCTCCGTCATAATAAAACTGGTAGACGAATCCGACGGCAAGCGCACCGAGTATCCGCGCTGTCAACGCTGGGAAGAAATACCTGCGGTTCAAATCGTCCGTTACCCATGGGCGAATGAAATACGCGATCACATACACCAGACAGAGAACGATCGGGGTCACTATGAGATCGCGAAGCTCCATTAGTCTCCTTTTTCCAGCCGTTTGAGCCTGCGCTTGGCATCCTTGAAAGCCTCATCTTTTCGACCGGCCTGCTTTCGCACCATCTGGAAGTAGCGCCTGGCCTCAGCTTTGTCGCCCTGCGCCTGATGGATTTCACCCAACGCGATCAGTGAATACAGATAGTAGCCGGATTCAAAGGCCCCTGCCTCCTCTGCGAACTTCGCGCACAATTCGTAATACTTGCGCGCGTCGGGTAGATTCTTCTTTGCTTCGTACATCTGTCCAAGAAAGAAGGCAGCATAGCGACCACTCGTCGCTTCATAACCTGTCATCCCACCATCGATCCGGGCGAGAATATCCAGGCAGAGCGGCTCCGCTTCAGCATACCGACCGACTGAGTACAGCATCCTGGCATAATATCGGTGAAAATAAGGGTTGTTGGGATAGCTCTCGAATAGGTATTCGCTGATCTGAAGAGCCTGAAACCGATCGTTTTCGTAACTATTCAGGATACGCATCAACCACACCATTGCTTCGGTGCGTGTATAGAAAGCATTGTACGATACTTCCTTCAGCTGTTGCAAACCCAACTGCTTGTCACCTTTGCGGAAGAACCAAAGCAGCGGTCGCAGAGCGGGATAATTTTCAGGAACCCAGACAGAGAAGTAATTGTAGAGGGCATCGCCAAAAACCAGTTCCGGACTCAGGTGATGGTTGCCGCGACCTTCTTCGAGATAATCCAAGGCGCTCTTTCCGACCGACGCTGCTTTTCGCCAGTTCTTGCGCTCCTCGTCGGAATACAACCTCCCCTTAAAGCCATAAGCCGCTGCAAGAAAGAAGGCAGCCTCGGCTTTGTACGCAGGAAACCCTTTGTAAAGCCTTTCTGCGACTTGGATAGTCGTGTCCATGTAAGCGAGGAATGAATCGTCATATGCCGTGTTTTGCGTGTCCGGCATAATTTTCCACCAATCACTCAATCCCATGAGGAAGTACGGCAGGGGATGCCACCCGTACCGCGATTTCAACCTCATAAATTCAGCCTCCGCTGCGTCGAACCTGAAGTTATATAGATCATTGAGGCTCTGTGTGCACTCCAGCTGAACGTCCTTATCGGCTAGCAGGATAATAGTTGTATCCCTCCCGTCGTTGATCTGCGCGGTGACAGACGCGGCCAGGAACAAAAAAAAAGCGGTAACGAGACACTTGCTAGCGAAGACACGAAACATGCCTAACCTGTTATATTTGTCATAAAAACTCATAAACCGACCCGCTTGCAAGACGCCTCACAATTAAACGAAAGCGAAACTAAGTCATTATTTGCTGCCGACAAAAAACTGCTATTCATTCTGCTTTGTCTATGCACGCTGGCTCTGTTGTTCGTGAAGATCTCGTTCATCGAGAACGAAACCGCAGCGTTTGAATTCTTACAAGATCGACCAGAAGGGACTGTTCTTCGTGTGATCAACGGCCTCAAGTACCTCTCGATCCCGCTTGTGTACCTTTGGAAGTTCACAGTGATCGCATTTGTGATATGGGTCGGTTGTTTCATGTTTGGCTATCGGGTGACTTATTCGCAATGCTGGGGTGTTGCTCTGGGCGCCGAGTTTATTTTCCTGATTCCGGAACTCCTCAAGATCCTGTGGTTCGTCTTCATCGACACCGATCCCGGATATCACGACATACGCGCCTTTTATCCCCTCTCTCTTATGCATTTCTTCGACTACTATACCCTGGACCGGCGATGGGCGTATCCTCTACGCGCGCTGAACGTATTTGAAGTCGTATACTGGTTTCTCCTGGTAGCGGGTATCCACCACCACGCGCGCAAGGAGAAGCGGATCGTGTGGTTGATCGTGGTATGTTCATATGTCCTGCTCTTCTTCCTGTGGCTGGTATTTTATGTAATCGTATATAAGTAGGGATATAGCGACCATTACTCGCAACACCTTAAATCCGGACCGGACAACCGTCCATCAGGTTCCTGGTCGTTTTTGGGCGAAGCAGCTGGTTTGAACCATAAAAAGGCCAGAAATCTGGATATTCCTATTTATTTTCGCGGCCTAGGCTTAGAATGACATAACATGAACCACAACTTTCAAAAGATCAATAATCTGACAGGGTGGGCGATTTTTGCCATCGCACTAGCAGTATACTGGATGACGATGGAACCCACTGCCAGTTACTGGGACTGCGGAGAATTCATCGCTGTGTCGTACAAGCTCGAGGTACCACACCCTCCCGGAGCACCCCTCTTCCTCCTGATTGGCAGGATGTTTTCGTTCTTGTCGTTCGGAGACACGTCAATGGTAGCTTACTGGATCAATTTCCTAAGCGTCCTCGCCGGCGCATTCACATCGCTCTTTCTTTTCTGGTCAGTTGTTCTGTTTGGCCGTAAACTAATGAAAGTTCGCAGCGCCGAAGATCTTACTGTTGACCGCACGTGGGTGTTAATGGGAGCTGGTATTGTCGGCTCGCTCGCGTTCACCTTCTCGGATTCGGCATGGTTCTCAAATGTAGAAGCAGAGGTGTATGCGATGTCGTCGTTCTTCACAGCCTTCGTTGTGTGGGCGATGCTGAAGTGGGATATCATTGAAGATGAGTCAAAGGCCAATCGCTGGCTCATTCTAATTTTTTATATGATGGGTTTGTCCATTGGTGTTCACTTATTGAACCTCGTAACGATTCCAGCACTTGCTTTGATCTATTATTTCAAAAAGCACGAACCAGGCACCTGGGGAATTGTAGCGACGATGATCATCAGCCTCTTCATCATATTCTTCATCAATAACATCATTATCCCCGGACTCCCGACAATTGCAGGGAACTTCGAAATCTTCTTTGTAAACAGCCTCGGTCTTCCCTTCGAATCGGGAATCATCTTCTTCTCTTTGCTTCTGATCGGAGCACTGGTTTACGGGATCTACTATTCGCAGAAACACAATAAGGTTATCCTCAATACCTTCTTGCTATCGACAACGTTTATTCTCATCGGGTATTCATCTTACGCGATGATCGTGATCCGGGCAAATCAGAATCCTCCGATCAATGAGAACGATCCATCCGACGTCATGAGCTTCGTGCGCTACCTGAAGCGCGAACAATACGGAAGCAGGCCTCTCCTTTACGGACAGTACTTTACTGCCGAGATAACGGGCTATAAGGAAGGACAGCCGATATATATCAAAGGCAAAGACAAATACGAGATCAGTGACCGCCGGATCTCTTACGACTATTCGGAGCGCGATCAGACGATATTGCCCCGCATTTGGAGTACAGATCGACAGCACCAGCAGATCTACCGCGAACTACTGAACCTACCTGAAGGTGAGAAGCCGAAGTTCTTCCGGGACAACATCTATTACATGCTCACACACCAGATCGGTCATATGTATGTCCGGTACTTCCTGTTCAACTTTGCAGGTCGCCAGAGCGACAATCAAAATGCCGAGTGGCTGGGGCCGCGGCAATGGTTTGAGAAGGTTCCGGATGCACTGGCCAACAACAAGGGCCGCAACAATTTCTTCATGATCCCGCTTGTGCTAGGCTTCGTAGGGATGTTTTATCAATCCTTCCACAACACCAGGAACTTCTCCGTCGTAGCACTGCTGTTCGTTCTAACTGGAGTCGCACTGGTCATATACCTGAATTCTCCGCCGACAGAACCTCGCGAGCGCGATTACATTTACGCAGGGTCGTATTACGCGTTCAGTTTCTGGATCGGATTCGCAGTCATAGCAATCGCCGATGCGCTGGCGAAGTCAACCCGAAGCCTCAAGACCGCCGGCATCATTGCAACGTTCATCTGCCTTTCCGCACCCGCATTAATGGCCAAGGATGGCTGGGATGATCACGATCGCTCGCGTCGCTATTTCTCAGTCGACTCTGCTACCAATTACCTTCACTCATGCGCTCCGAATGCCATCCTCTTCACCGGCGGCGATAACGATACATTCCCGCTCTGGTACGCACAGGAGGTGGAAGGCGTGCGGACAGACGTGCGCGTCGTCGTTCTGAGTTATTACAATACCGATTGGTATATCAAGCAGACCATGCGGCAGACCTATGAGTCAGAGCCGTTCCCTTACACACTCACCTCCGAAAACTACCGACAGGGAGGGCCCAACGATTATCTTCCATTCTACGATGCAAAAATCAATTCAGTTGAATTGCCGCAGTACCTAGAGCTGTTAAAGCGTGATCACAAAGGCCTTCGCATGTACGCATCAGCGAATGCGATCCCGACACGGGAACTGACACTCAAGGTCGATGTCGACAAAGTCCGTTCGCTGGGAATCGTGCCTCCCGAGTTGGATAGCCTGATCGTGCCTGAGATGCGCTTGCGCCTGCGAGGAAACGGTCTGGAGAAAAAAGACCTCGCGATGCTTGACGTATTGGCAACCGCGAACTGGGAACGCCCCTTATATGTGAACAATACATCGCTATCGCAGTTCAACGTCGACCTGTCTCCTTATGTAGTACAGGAAGGGAATGCGTACCGCATACTGCCAGTACAAAATTCGGATCCGGAAGTTGAACTCGTCGACACCGACAAGAGCTACAACAACGTCATGGAACATTTCCAATTCCGAGGACTGGATGATCCATCCGTCTACTTCTCTCCTGACTATCGCAGTTTTGTACAGAATCACAGAAGCAGCCTGAACTCGTTGGCGTCGGCGCTGATCATACGAGGCGACAGCGCGCGCGCAAGAGAAGTTTTGTTACACAGCATTAACAAAATGCCGGACCACGGAGTACCATTCGATTACACAAGCCCGCAAACTGTAGAACTGCTGTTGGCCGTGGGCGAGAGAGAACAGGCGCTTTCAATGGTTAATATCGTCAGCGTCCGCTCAGACGAGCTGGCAGACTATTATGTCAGCAGGCGGGAATACGGGCGGGATCTGCAGATCCCAATTGTCCTGCTTGGACAGCTACAGCGAGTGATGTTCCAATACGGGGAAACAGAACTGGCGGAAAAACTGGAAGCCATGTACAACCGGCATTATGCAGCATTCCGCAATCAGGGTGGATTTGACAGATCGGGGTTCTAACAAAGACGCCAGGTCCCGTTCACGGGACCTGGCATTTGAATCTATATTCTAAAGATGTATGACTTCGTCGTAGGCCGCGGCGGTAGCTTCCATGATGGCCTCACTCATCGTCGGGTGCGGATGCACTGACTTGATGATCTCGTGACCGGTGGTCTCGAGATTCCTGGCAACGACGACTTCCGCGATCATCTCGGTCACATTTGCGCCGATGAAATGAGCGCCCAGCCATTCACCGTATTTGGCATCGAATATTACCTTCACGAAGCCATCAGTTGCCCCGGCGGCTTTCGCTTTACCTGAAGCACTGAACGGAAATTTTCCGACTTTGATATCATAGCCGGCCTTGCGCGCAGCTTCTTCGGTGTATCCCACCGAGGCAACCTCGGGTGAGCAATATGTACAGCCCGGTATATTGTTGTAATCGAGGGGTCGTGGATCTTTCCCGGCAATCTTCTCCACACAGATGATCCCTTCTGCGGAAGCAACGTGCGCCAGGGCTGGTCCTTTGACGATATCACCGATCGCGTAAACCCCTGCGACATTTGTTTTATAGAAATCGTCAACAACCACTTTCCCTTTCTCTGTCTTAACACCAACTTCCTCCAGGCCGATGCCTTCAAGGTTGGTCGCAATGCCCACGGCTGAAAGAACAATGTCAGCCTCAACTTTGATCTCACCATTCGGGGTCTTCACCGTGGCAACGCACCCCTTGCCCGATGTATCGACTTTCGTCACCTCAGAATTTGTATGGATCTCCATTCCCGCTTTCTTGAATGATTTTTCCAGGGCCTTTGAGACCTCTTCATCTTCGACGGGAACAATCCTCGGCAGGAACTCGACGATGGTCACATCGGAGCCAATCATCTTGTAGAAGTATGCGAATTCAACGCCAATCGCGCCCGAGCCAACAACCAATAGCTTCTTGGGAATAGTCTGCAGCATCATCGCTTCGCGATAGCCGATGATCTTCTTACCATCGATCTTCATTGCCGGCAACTCACGCGAGCGACCTCCCGTAGCGATAATTGTGTGTTTGCCCTCGTAATCCGTCTTCTTCCCGGCCTTGTCAGCAACTTCCACCTTGCCACCTTTTTTGATCTTTGCGGTACCTTCAATGAGATCAATCTTGTTCTTCTTAATGAGGAACTGAACTCCTTTGCTATTGCTGGCTGCTACATCACGGCTACGTTTGACAATACCAGGCAAGTCCGCCTTCGAATCCTTTACTTCGATACCATAATCCTTCGCATGGCTGATGTATTCAAACACATTTGCGCTTTTAAGCAAAGCCTTGGTCGGAATACATCCCCAGTTGAGGCAAATGCCGCCAATTTCAGCCTTCTCTACGACAGCTACCTTCATACCAAGCTGAGAAGCGCGAATTGCAGCGACGTATCCTCCGGGGCCGCTTCCGATGACGATCAGATCATATTTAGACATAAGGGATTGTTTAAATTTGCTGCCAAAGATAAACCGTGCAGCGGGGAATAAAAAGCGTGAGGCGTGAGGCGTCAGTAGTGCTTCTCATGTCTTCTCATCGTGCTTCACGAGCAGGAAAAAGAGATTTTCAGCATGCGAGCATGGTTTAAGATAGCCCAGGCAAAGTTTTCCTTGGAAAGGCACGCTCACGACTCACCACTCACTACTCACCCACTCACGCCTCACGAAAAAAACCTATTTTTGGCGGCAGACCCGAACATAGCTATCAAAACCATAATCAATGAACCTACTCAAGGGAAAGAATGCGCTCGTAACCGGGGCGTCTAAAGGAATCGGAAGATCTATCGCCATTCGATTTGCGGAGCAAGGCGCAAATGTCGCGTTCACGTACCTGTCCAGTGTTGAACAAGGTCAGGCCCTGGAAACCGAGTTGGCGGCAAAAGGTATCAAGGCGAAGGGCTACCGCTCGGACGCATCAGATTTCGCGCAAGCCGAGAAGCTGATCAACGATGTTATCGCCGACTTCGGGTCGATCGATATTTTGATCAACAATGCGGGGATCACGATGGACAACCTCTTGCTGCGCATGACAGAGGAGGCATGGGATCGCGTAATCAATGTGAATCTGAAATCCTGCTTTAACACCGTGAAAGCAGCCACCAAGCCCATGATGAAACAAAAGAGTGGTTCCATCATCAATATGACCTCGGTAGTCGGTATCAAAGGAAACGCCGGCCAGGCCAATTACGCCGCGTCGAAATCCGGTATTATCGGGTTCACAAAATCCGTCGCACTCGAACTCGGTTCACGCGGGATCCGCTGCAACGCAATAGCGCCAGGGTTTATCGAAACGGAGATGACGGATAAATTAGATGAGAAGACTATTCAACTCTGGCGCGACGCCATACCGCTGAAACGAGGTGGCAAACCTGAAGATGTTGCCGATGCTTGTGTGTTTCTCGCGAGCGAAATGTCATCGTATATCACCGGGCAGGTCATTCAGGTAGATGGCGGAATGCTCACCTGATCGCACAGCGATTTACGCGTAGCAAACGATTTAAGCCCGTTTTCATCCTGGATTCCCAGGTCGTGTCCTAACGTCCGTCAGTGCGTGACCGAAAAAAAATTCGGTCTCCACTTGGAAACCAGGGGTTGAGGTTCTACGTTTGCACTAGCAAAGTCGCAAAAGCATATCGCTTTACCGATTTATAAAGAAGCGCGGAGAGACAGGCTCTGTGAAGCGCTAGCAACCCTCCTCCCATTCCCGGGAAGAAAAGGTGCTAAATCCTGACTCCGATTCGGAAAGTCCGGACCGGGATATATAAACCGATTGATTGATGAAAAATATCGTCGACAACCTCAGGGAACCACTGTACGCTGACAGCATACAGAGTCTCCGCTTTCCATCCGCAGGATCCTCCCACTCCCTCCGTGGCCTCACCAGCATGTGTTGCTGTTGTCAGCCTTGTTGCCGTTGATCTCCGGCGAAGCGCCTCCGGCAACGAATAGCTTATGACCTTGTCATGTGACAGGCAAAGGTTACGGCTATATGTCTCTATACTTCATACATTCACAGACAACCAGGAAAATATAAACTAATCAAGCCATGTCTAATTTACGATTCGAAACACTTCAGGTTCACGCAGGTCAGGAAATCGACCCCACCACCGGCGCACGCGCCGTACCCATCTATCAGACTACTTCTTTTGGTTTCAAGAGTTCGGAACACGGAGCAAACCTCTTTGCCCTCCGGGAATTCGGAAACATCTACACACGGATCATGAATCCGACCACCGATGTATTTGAAAAACGTGTAGCAGCGCTCGAAGGTGGCGTCGCAGCGCTCGCCGTCGCCTCTGGTCAATCCGCTCAGTTCATCGCGCTCAACAATATCCTGCAAACAGGAGAGAACTTCGTCACCGCACCGTTCCTCTATGGCGGGACCTACAACCAATTTAAGGTCTCCTTCAAGCGCCTGGGTATCGACGCACGATTTGCCAAGGATGATCAGCCCGCATCGTTCGAGAAACTCATCGACAGCAAGACAAAAGCTATCTACCTCGAGACCATCGGCAATCCGGGATTCACCGTTCCCGATCTTGAAGCCATCAGCGCACTCGCGCGGAAACACGATCTTCCGCTAATCGTCGATAACACATTCGCAGCAGCAGGCTACCTGTGCCGTCCGATTGAGTTCGGCGCCAACATAGTCGTCCAGGCAGCTACGAAATGGATCGGTGGCCACGGTAATTCCATCGGAGGCGTCATCGTCGACGGCGGCAATTACAACTGGGGGAATGGCAAGTTTCCGCAGTTCTCGGAACCCTCAGAAGGGTATCACGGGATGAAATTCTGGGAGGTATTCGGTGAAAACAATCCTTTGGGACTGCCAAATATCGCGTTCATCATCCGCGCCCGCGTAGAGGGATTGCGCGACTTCGGACCCGCTTTGAGTCCGTTCAACTCTTTCCTGTTCCTTCAGGGGCTCGAAACGCTATCGCTACGCGTTCAACGCACAGTTGACAACACGCTTGAACTGGCGAAATGGCTGGAGAAACATCAACTGGTCGAAAGTGTAAATTACCCCGGACTTGAAAGCAGCCCTTATCACAAACTCGCCAAAAAATACCTCCGCAACGGATTTGGCGGCGTATTATCATTCACGTTGAAAGGCTCCAAGGAACATACCACGAAGGTGGTTGACAACCTGAAGCTCGTTAGCCACCTGGCAAACGTCGGCGATACGAAGACGTTGATCATTCAACCTTCTGCCACGACTCACCAACAACTTACGGACGAAGAACAACTGGCTGCAGGCGTAGCTCCTAACCAGCTTCGGGTCTCCCTCGGCATCGAGCATATCGATGATATCAAGGCGGACTTCCAGCAGGCCTTTGAAAAGGTGTTCCAAGGGGAACTCGTTGTATAATTATTTTTGTTGCGCGGATCAAGAATATGCTGAAGACGGATCACACTTTTCATCATAACGAAGAATTTGAGCTGGAATCAGGGGAGAAACTCTCCTCCTTCCAGCTTAAGTTCACTACCGTTGGAAATCTGAACGCGGATCGCACGAATGTCGTATGGATCTGCCACGCCCTGACGGGCAGTTCGGATTTTACTGATTGGTGGGCGGGATTGTTTTCACCTGACGGCCCCTTCGATCCTTCACGGTATTTTATCATCTGCGCGAACATGCTCGGGGGTTGTTATGGTTCGACCGGACCTCTTAGCCACAACCCGGAAAGCGGACGCCCCTATTATCACGATTTCCCGACGCTGACTAACCGCGACGTCGTGCGCGCATTCGATCTGCTTCGACGTGAACTGAAGATCGAGAAAATATACACGATCATCGGAGGTTCACTCGGGGGTCAGCACGTACTGGAATGGGCGATCCACCAACCCAATGTATTTGAACACATCATTCCAATCGCATGCAACGCCAGGCATTCTCCCTGGGGCATCGCGTTCAACGAGGCACAACGCCTCAGCATCGAGGGCGACCCGACGTGGAAAGAGAACGATCCGCGCGCAGGAACGGAAGGCCTCAAGGCGGCGCGTGCGATAGGGATGTTGTCCTACCGGCACTACGACACCTATCTTGAAACACAAGCTGAGAAGTCAGACGAAAAAATCGATGAATTTCGCGCCGCCACGTATCAGCGCTACCAAGGTCTGAAACTCGCGAACCGCTTCAATGCTTTCACATACTGGTTGCTATCCAAGATGATGGACAGTCATAATGTCGGCCGTCATCGCGGTGGGGTGGAGACTGCCCTGAAAACGATCGCTGCGAAAACGCTTGTCATTGGTATTGAAACAGACGTCCTTTTCCCCTTGCGGGAACAAGAGCACCTCGCGCATGCGATACCCGGAGCTACCCTGGAAGTCATCCAATCAAGTTATGGACACGATGGTTTCCTCGTGGAATTCGAACGGATGAGAGAGATCATTCACCACTACTTCACAAAAACATTTACGAAGGTTCTGATATGAAAAGAAAGTTAAAACTCGGCTTGTTTGGCTTCGGCTGTGTTGGTCAGGGGTTATATCACGTGCTGCACGAGACTCACGGCGTCAAGGCCGAGATCAAGAAGATATGTGTTAAGAGCCGGAACAAGACACGTCCGATACCGGCGAATTTCTTCACCTATGACCGCGAGGAGATCCTCAACGACCCCGACATCGACATCATCGTCGAACTGATCGACGACGCTGACGCGGCATTCGATATCGTACACAGCGCACTCCAACATGGGAAAGCAGTTGTTACGGCCAACAAAAAAATGCTCGCCGAACATCTGGAAGAGATATACAACCTGCAGCGCAAATATGGCAAGCCGGTTTTGTACGAAGGATCCGTTTGCGGAAGTATTCCGATACTGCGAAACCTCGAAGAATATTACGACAACGATCTCATCAAACGCATCGAAGGGATCTTCAACGGCTCGACCAATTACATCCTTACAAAGGTTTTTGAAGAGAAAAAGAGCTATCAATCTGCCCTTCGGCAAGCGCAAGAACTCGGATTTGCCGAAAGTGATCCGATGCTCGACGTCAAGGGGTTCGACGCAAAGTACAAACTTGTCATCGCGATCACACATACATTCGGTGTCTTTGTAAAGCCGGAAGACGTCATCAACATAGGCATCGACAAGATCTCAGATCTTGACCTGAAATTCGCACGTGAGAATGGATTGACCATCAAGCTGATTGCCCGCGCTTTCAAGGAAGGCGACCGGATCTACGGCTTCGTCGCACCACAGTTTATCGATGCTACAAATCCGTTTGCGGCGGTCCGCAACGAGTACAACGCCGTTCAAGTCGAGGGCGCTTTTGCGGAGACGCAGATCTTCATCGGAAAAGGTGCGGGCAGTTACCCGACAGGTTCCGCTGTCTTGTCTGATATCGGTGCATTGACCTATGACTACGCATACGAGTACAAAAAACTCCAACAGGAGCACGGGCTCGAGTTTTCAAACGAGTTGGTTACCGAAGCTTACGTAAGTTTCGACGACGGCGTGTCGATCTCCATCGATGAATTCGAGGAGTTTCACTCCGGCTACGCAGCCGGTGGCAAACAATACATGGTTGGCAAAGTCTCTCTGGAAAAGCTTAAGAACTGGTCGAAGATCGAGGGGGTCGGAGTAATTCTGGCACCCGGTGCTTTGCTGAACTCAAGGGAGGAAGGAAATAAATCAATATCCCGGTCGGTGGCCTGACACCGACGGTTACGAAGCGATTTCAGGAATGGAAAGCTGCACAGTGGTGCCCTTTCCCTCTTCGGAATCAATCGTAATCGAACCGTTCAACTTATCAACGGCTTCTTTCACAATGTATAACCCCAGGCCTGACCCCGCTCCATCGTCGGTCGCCCGGTAGAACATGCGGTAAACGTTCTTCAGGTGCTCCCGCGCAATACCTTTTCCGTTGTCTTCGATCCTCACTTGAGCGCCCTTCTCGGTAACATCCACGTTTACCTTAATCACCGGATCACGACCGTTTCGGTACCGGATCGCGTTCGAGATAACGTTATTGAGAATAACCTTTAATCTCCACCGATCTGAATAAAAAGGTTTGTCCTGGTGTACTGAGACGATCTTCTCGACCATCTTCCCGGTGGGAGTGACGCAACTGAGTTGGTTGAATGTCTCGTCGATAATTGGCTCGAACATGATCTCCTCGCGCTTGATCTCCAGCCTGGCATTGCGCGACTGATCGAGGATGTCGCGGATGAAGTGGTCCTGCTGACGCGCACTCGTATTGATCATATCAAGATAAGTATCCTTCATCGCAGCGTCTTTATCCTTCTTGGCCAGATTTGTCAAGCCGAGAACCGAGGCTATGGGGGCGCGAAGATCATGAGAAACGCTATATACGAAATTGTCGAGCTCCGAATTGCGCTTGCTCAACTCCTGATTCGTCCGCTGTAGCTTTGCTTCGGCCTTTTTCCGCGTCGCGATCTCTTCGTTCAACTCTTTGGTCCGTTCCGAGACCTTGGTTTCCAGGTTCTCGTTGAACTCGAGCAACGTACGCTGCGCCACGCTCCTTTCGTTAACGGTTGCCGACAAGACAAGCGTAGAAATACTCAGAACCGCGACAAATATCTGCAACAACAAGGTTGTTGCATGCACATCCTCCAGGAAAAACGGACCTTGCCCCTGAACAGTGAAGTAGATCGCAACGAGGGAGACCGTTAGCACACCCGAAACTGCCACAATAAGCCGAAACCGGAATGCCAGCCAGAGAAAGAACGGAAGGATCAGGAATGGCATTGCACGCTGCAAAGCCCCTGCGAAAAACTCAACCTGGAGAAGGAAAATAATTCCGGCCGTCCCAACCAGAAAAAGACTGGTCTCCACAGT
Source organism: uncultured Roseivirgaceae bacterium (assembly GCA_964438975.1). GTDB lineage: Bacteria > Bacteroidota > Bacteroidia > Cytophagales > Cyclobacteriaceae > Chryseosolibacter. Next base: position 52,938 of record CAYTMU010000024.1, read on the forward strand.
CTTTTCATTTGAAAACCGAATTGAATTGTTCTTGGCCAGCGCCAGAATAAAGGGCGTGAAAAGCAGAACCCCCACCACATTTCCAACGAGCCACGAGACCCCTGTCTTCAGGATGTCGTCAGCAGGGGTCACCCCGCCGAAGTATAGTCCTGAGGTTGCCACAAAAGCACCCGCCAGACACATCAGGCCAGCAATGAACAGGAACTGAAAGGCTCCTTTCGAGGAGGTAAAGGGATAATTATCGCCGATCCAGTATTTCATCAACAAGGATCCGACTAGTACTTCGAGTGTATGAGCCGCCGCTGCAGACGTGGATAACACCAGAATTGACTGCGCGGGGATGGAAAAATCATTACCAAACGCGATCAAAGTTGAAAAAAGCGACCCAATGGTCACGCCAGGCCACGCGTGCCGGCCGGTTAAGATGATGAGTGCAAAAGCTACCCCGGCAGGAGGCCACACCGGAATGGGTATTTTCTGGTCGAATGTCAAAAAATAGCCGAGGCATGCTGACGCGCAAAATGCCACCGCTACAGAGACGATCTGCGCGTCCCTATTGTATTTAAGCAGCGATTTAACACTTGCCGGTAAAAAACTCATGCTCAGTTGATAATGAAAAATAGACCAGCAGTATACGAAGTTGTTATGCGTCGATCCTAGCGGCCGCCGACCGGCCGCCGAAATGGCGGTTAAATTGCCGGTAGCTGTACTCAGATAGCGGCTGAATGCAGGGCAAAGGGTGAGTTGAGGTGTTAAGCCGTATATTGGTGCCGGAATCCGACTCAACTATGGACCTGACCATCCTGTTTTCCCCAATTGATGACTCCGTCTTTGCTGACATAACTTCGAATACCAGCTTTTATAAAAGCATTCGGATTTTTGGAGACAAGATGCCCGATTACCGGGAAGCCCATATCGCGATTTTTGGGGTAAAGGAAGAGCGTGGAAATCTTGGCAATGTAGGAGCGGCGCAGGCAGCGGATGAGATTCGAAAAAAACTGTACAACCTGAAACGCGGCACCGGATCGTACAGGATCGTCGATCTCGGCAATCTGAATATCGGGCACGATCTGGGGGAGACCTATACCCGGGTGAGTGAGGTTTGTCGCATTCTGTTGGAAAGCAATGTTCTACCCGTCATTATCGGGGGAACCCACGACGTCGACTACGGGCAGTACTGCGGCTATGAAACTCTTGAAAAGCTCGTCAGCCTTCTAAATGTCGATGCCTTTCTCGACCTGGAGGATCAGGAGCGTTCGCCGGAGAACCGGAAGCATATACACAAGATATTGCTGCACGAGCCGAACTACCTGTTCAGCTACACGCATCTCGCATACCAGAGTTATCTCATCGACCCCTTGTCTGTATCGGTGCTCGAAAAACTCTACTTCGAGGCGTTTCGCATCGGGCAAATGCGGACAAACATGCAGGAGATCGAACCCGCGATCCGCAACGCCGACATGCTTTCGTTCGACATCACCGCCATCCGCTCGGCCGACGCTCCCGGCAATGCCAACGCCCAGCCATTTGGACTCACCGGTGAAGAAGCCTGCCAGATCTGCTGGTACGCCGGCCAAAACGAAAAACTGAGCTCAATTGGCTTCTATGAATACAATCCGCGCTGGGATGACGAGCACAACAAGACAGCATCGGTAATTGCGACGATGATCTGGTACTTCATAGAAGGATACTATTTCCGCAAGAACGAACAGAATTTCCGCAGCAACGACTTCCTCAAGTACACGGTGTCCATGCCTGTCGAACCCGAGACGCTGTCGTTCTACAAAAGCAAATTCAGTGAAAAGTGGTGGATGGAAGTACCCAATCCTTCCGGGATGGAGAAGTACGCCCGCAACAGTATCGTACCGTGCAGCTATTCGGATTACCAGACCGCGGTGAAAGGGGAAGTACCGGAACGGTATATTAATACGCTGGCGAAGTTGTAGATTGATCGGTAGTCGGTGATCAGTGATCGGTAGTCGGTATGCCGCGAGCGGTATATCTGAGGAAGCAATCTTATCACCTCACCCTGCCGCACGGATTGAGGATGGTAATCAAGGGTGTATCTGAAGACGCTCCTGGGAATAAGGTTGATGATGTAGGATCTATCGTGCTTCTACGAAGGGAATAAGGTTCGTGTGTATTGGTGTGTATTGAAAAGGAATTCCAGTAGTGGTGTCTGTTGGGTGAGGAGGTACGCTTGGTTTATCACGATTGAGGCATGTGAACAATTTCTCTCTTTGCTGAATGGTTTCAAGGTTTCCGGGCACGGAGAGATCCCCTAAGGGAACGCAAACTGCCGGCAAACGTGAACGATACCGAAGAGACAGATTAGTTCGTGTAAGCGGCATCTTCGAAAGCCCCGGTAGAGGCGCCTTACGGTGGCAGGTGGTTATCAACAATGCTACGTTAGCCCGTTAAGGGGGACCTTATGGTAGCAAGAATGTTATCAATATGCTACGTTAAGTCCCATCGGGACGACCTTATGGTACAGGGAATAATCAATATTTCATACGAAAGAATATCCGGTTTTCTGTTTTCTAAAAAATAGTATCCGGTATTTCACCCGCTTACATTCGTCTCTGTAACATCCACCACCGATGGATAACCCTCGTTACATTGACCCGACCAGCGATTTTGGTTTCAAGCGGATATTTGCTTCGGAACCAAACAAGGACCTTCTCATCGCATTCATCAACGGATTGTTCGATGGACGTAAGACGGTGGTTGATCTTACCTACGACAAGAATGAATTTGTTGGCGATACCGAAGAACTTGGCGCTGTCATACTCGACCTTACGTGTACCGCCAGCAATGGAGAACGTTTTGTCATCGAGGTACAGCGGACTTCACAGGTCAACTTCAAACGTCGTATACTCTACTACGGGAGCAAACTCGTGGCCGACCAGGCCCCTAAAGGAAAACGCAGGGAGTGGGGTTATGCCATAAGCGAAATTTATATCATCGTGCTGATGGATGGCTTCCGTATGCCGGACAGCAAAGTAGCCAAACAATACCTGCACGACATCTGCTTATGCGACCGGCATACGGGCAAGGTATTCTATGAACAGTTTGAATTTTTCTACCTGGAATTGGTTAATTTTGTTAAGGACGAAGGGGAGTTGAAGAGCGACCTGGACCGATGGCTGTATGTGCTGAAAAATATGTCGCGGATGGACAAGTTGCCGGT